>NZ_JARPAF010000002.1:769144-769572 GCF_029594735.1 Nitrospirillum amazonense | reverse complement strand
TGGTCGCGGTCAAGCGGGTCGTTGACTACAACGTGAAGGTTCGCGTGAAGGCGGACGGCACGGGTGTGGAGACGGCCAACGTCAAGATGTCGATGAACCCGTTCGACGAGATCGCGGTTGAGGAGGCGGTTCGCCTGAAAGAGGCGGGCAAGGCCACCGAGATCGTGGTGGTGAGCGTGGGCCCGGCGCAGGCGCAGGAGACGCTGCGCACGGCGCTGGCCATGGGGGCGGATCGCGCCATCCTGGTGCAGAATGACGCGGAGACGCAGCCGCTGGGCGTGGCCAAGGCGCTGAAGGCGCTGGCGGAGAAGGAACAGCCCGGCCTGGTCATCCTGGGCAAGCAGGCCATCGACGACGACGCCAACCAGACCGGCCAGATGCTGGCGGCCCTGCTGGGCTGGGCCCAGGGCACCTTCGCCAGCAAGGTG
>NZ_JARPAF010000002.1:509949-769044 GCF_029594735.1 Nitrospirillum amazonense | reverse complement strand
GTGCCGGCGGAAGGGACCGTTGCCGTGACGCGTGAGATCGACGGCGGTCTGGAGACGGTGGATCTGAAGCTGCCGGCGGTGGTGACCACCGACCTGCGTCTGAACGAGCCGCGCTACGCCTCGCTGCCCAACATCATGAAGGCCAAGAAGAAACCGCTGGAGACGGTGGACGCCGCCAGCCTGGGTGTGGACCTGACGCCGCGGCTGAAGACGCTGAAGGTGGCGGAGCCACCAAAGCGGGCCGGCGGGGTGAAGGTGGGCTCCGTCCAGGAGCTGGTGGCCAAGCTGAAGACCGAAGCGCGGGTGATCTGACCATGACGACTCTTGTTATCGCTGAGCCCTCGGTCGAGGGCGTGAAGGCCCCGACGCTGACCACCCTGGGTGCCGCCGCCAAGCTGGGCGGCGACGTGCATGTGCTGGTGCTGGGGCAGGGTGTGGGCGCCGTGGCCGAGGCGACGGCCCAGGTCGCCGGTGTGGCCAAGGTGCTGACGGCGGATGCCGCCGAGCTGGCCCACGGCCTGGCGGAGAACGTGGCCCCGCTGGTGGTGGGGCTGGTGAAGGCCGGCGGCTACAGCCACGTGCTGGCCCCCAGCACCACCTTCGGCAAGAACGTGGCGCCGCGCATCGCGGCCTTGCTGGACGTGGCGCAGATCAGCGACATCACCGGGGTGGAAAGCCCCGACACCTTCACCCGGCCCATCTACGCCGGCAACGCCATCGCCACCGTGCAGTCCAGCGACCCGGTGAAGGTGGCGACGGTGCGCGGCACGGCGTTCGAGGCGGTGGCCGCCACCGGCGGCAGCGCCAGTGTCGAGGCCGCGGCCGGCGCCGCTGACGCCGGCCTGTCCAAGTTCGTGAGCCAGGAGGTGTCGAAGTCCGAACGGCCGGAGCTGACCAGCGCCCGGGTGATCGTCTCGGGCGGCCGGGGCATGCAGTCGGGCGACAACTTCCCCCTGCTGGAGGCCCTGGCCGACAAGCTGGGGGCCGCCGTGGGTGCGTCGCGCGCGGCGGTGGACGCCGGCTTCGTGCCCAACGACTACCAGGTCGGGCAGACGGGCAAGATCGTGGCGCCGGAGCTGTACATCGCCGTGGGCATCTCGGGCGCCATCCAGCACCTGGCCGGCATGAAGGACAGCAAGGTCATCGTCGCCATCAACAAGGACGAAGAGGCGCCGATCTTCCAGATCGCCGACTACGGCCTGGTCGCCGACCTGTTCAAGGCTGTGCCGGAATTGACCGAGGAACTGGGCAAGGCGGGCTGACCCAAGCCCGTTCAACACCCTACTCTATCTCTTGTTAAGGGTCCCCCGGCAGTATCGGGGGACCCCGCCAGGGTGGCCTTGCAAGGACAGACACCATGATACGCACGATCGGCATCATCGGTTCGGGGCAGATGGGCACGGGCATCGCCCACGTGACATCGCTGTCCGGCCATACGGTCCGGCTGATGGACACCAGCCCGGAGTCGCTCTCTCGAGCCATGCAAGCCCTTGAGAAGAACCTCGACCGTCAAGTCTCAAAGGGCAAGATCACCGAGCTGGAAAAGGATGAGGCCCTGGCCCGCATCTCCACCGGCACGGAGATGTCGACGCTGGTCGACTGCGATCTGGTGATTGAGGCCGCCACCGAGAACGAGGACATCAAGCGCGGCATCTTCAAGGACCTGGTGCCGCACCTGAAGGCCGACGCGCTGGTGGCCACCAACACCTCGTCCATCTCCATCACGCGCCTCGCGGCCTGCACCGACCGGCCGCACAAGTTCATCGGCATGCACTTCATGAACCCGGTGCCGGTGATGCAGCTGGTGGAGATCATCCGGGGCATTGCCACGGACGAGGAGACCTATCAGGCCATCCGCGAACTGACGTTCAAGCTGGGCAAGACCCCCGCCGTGTCGGAGGACTTCCCCGCCTTCATTGTCAACCGCGTGCTGCAGCCCATGATCAACGAGGCGGTCTACACCCTGTATGAGGGCGTGGGCTCGGTCGAGGCCATCGATACTGCCATGAAGCTGGGCGCCAACCACCCCATGGGCCCGCTGGAACTGGCGGACTTCATCGGCCTGGACACCTGCCTGTCGGTGATGCAGGTGCTGTACGAGGGCCTGGCCGACAGCAAGTACCGGCCCTGCCCGCTGCTGGTGAAGTATGTCGAGGCGGGCTGGCTGGGCCGCAAGGTGGGCCGCGGCTTCTACGACTATTCCGGCGACACGCCCCGGCCTACCCGTTAAGGGGCCCGACGCACCGAGTCCACTTCAACAAAAAACCCGCCGCCCCCTTCGCAAGGGAGGCGGGTTTTTTTATTTCTTATAAAACTTGATCAGGGCCTGCGCCTCGGGGGAATTCCAATCAGCGTCGCCTTCCAGGCGGCCGATCTCGCGTCCCTCGGCATCGATCAGCAGGGTGGTGGGCAAGCCGCGCGGCTTCAGCACCGACATGGCCGTGCTCTTGGGGTCCAGCCAGGTCGCCAGGTGGGTGATGCCGTGGTTCTGGATGAAGGGCGTCACCACCCGGGCGCCGCCCCGGTCCAGCGACAGGGCCACCACCTCGAAGCCCCCCTTGCCGCCGGAGGTGTCGCCCAGGGCGCCCTGGAGCTTGTCCAGCGACGGCAGTTCCTGGACGCAGGGGGCGCACCAGGTGGCCCACAGGTTCAGCAGGACCAGGTGGCCCTTGAGGTCCGACAGGTGGATGCCGCTGCCGTCGGGGCGGGTCAGTGCCAGATCGGGAACCTGGGGATGGTCCGGCGTTTCGGTGAAGGGGGTAATGCCGCCCTTCAGCGCGGGGGCCGCATTACCGGCCGCGCATGCCGCACCAGCGCAGAAAACGACCGACGCGACCACGCCAATCCTTGCGAGAAACCGCAAAATCGCCATTCTTGCCATCACCCTCGTTCACCGGGCCCCTACGCCGGCCCCGCTACAATTGGTCCCCGACCCCCGATGACGTCAACTCCCGCGACCCCGGAAACCGCCACGCCCGACCAGAATGCCGCAGCAGGCGGCGCTGTAAACGAGCTGTGGGGCGGCCGCTTCAGCCGTGGCCCGTCGGAGATCATGGAGCGCATCAACGTGTCCATCGGCTTCGACAAGAAGCTGTGGGCGCAGGACATCGCCGGGTCCAAGGCGCACGCCACCATGCTGGCGGCCCAGGGCATCATCACCCAGGACGACGCCGACGCCATCCTGAAGGGCCTGGATCAGGTGGCCGAGGAGATCCGCAACGGTCGCTTCGTCTTCAAGACGGAGCATGAGGACATCCATATGAACGTGGAGTCCCGCCTGAAGGAACTGATCGGTGAGCCCGCCGGCCGCCTGCACACCGCACGCTCCCGCAACGACCAGGTGGCCACCGACTTCAAGCTGTGGGTGCGCGGCGCCCTGCAGCGCCTGGACGGCGACATGAAGGCCCTGCAGGCCGCCCTGATCGATCAGGCCGAGCGCAACGTCGACACCATCATGCCGGGCTTCACCCACCTGCAGACGGCCCAGCCGGTGACCTTCGGCCACCATCTGCTGGCCTATGTGGAGATGCTGGGCCGCGACCGCGCCCGGGTGCGCGACGCCATCGCCCGCCTGAACGAATGCCCGCTGGGCAGTGCCGCCCTGGCCGGCACCCCCTATCCCATCGACCGGGCCGCCACCGCCGCCGCCCTGGGCTTCGACCGGCCCACGGCCAATTCGCTGGACGCCGTGTCCGATCGCGATTTCGCCCTGGACTATCTGGCCACCGCCAGCATCTGCGCCATGCACCTGTCGCGCCTGGCGGAGGAGATCGTGCTGTGGTGCACGACCCAGTTCCGCTTCATCCGCCTGTCGGACGCCTTCACCAGCGGCAGCTCCATCATGCCGCAGAAGAAGAACCCGGATGCGGCCGAGCTGGTGCGCGCCAAGTGCGGCCGGGTCATCGGCGCCCTGTCGGGCCTGCTGGTGGTCATGAAGGGCCTGCCGCTGGCCTATTCCAAGGACATGCAGGAAGACAAGGAGCCGGTGTTCGAGGCCGACGACACGCTGGCCCTCTGTTTGGCCGCCACCACCGGCATGATCCAGGACATGACGCCCGACCCGGCCGCCATGCGCCGCGCGGTGGAAGCGGGCTTCCCCACCGCCACCGACCTGGCCGACTGGCTGGTGCGCCGCCTGGGCCTGCCTTTCCGCGAGGCGCACCATGTCACCGGCCGCATCGTCCGGCTGGCCGAGGAACGGGCCTGCGGCCTGTCAGACGTGCCACTGGATGTCATGCGCGGCGTGGACGCCCGCATCACCGAGGAGGTCTATGCCGTGCTGAGCCTGGAAGCCTCCGTCGCCAGCCGCACCAGCTTCGGCGGGACGGCCCCAGAACGCGTGCGCGCGGCCGTGGCCGCCGCGCGGGAACGGTTCCTGTGAG
The DNA here is from genome assembly GCF_029594735.1 of Nitrospirillum amazonense. Classification (NCBI taxonomy): domain Bacteria; kingdom Pseudomonadati; phylum Pseudomonadota; class Alphaproteobacteria; order Rhodospirillales; family Azospirillaceae; genus Nitrospirillum; species Nitrospirillum amazonense. The sequence goes on along the minus strand of NZ_JARPAF010000002.1, from coordinate 764,662 downwards.
GGTAAGCCATATGAAAAAGGTTCTGCTGATCGCCGGTCTGACCGCCACCGCCCTGGCGCTGTCGGGCTGCGGCAAGATCGCCCACACCCTGGACACGCCGGATGGCGAGGATCATCCCCTGAACTTCTACCCCAGCCCCAAGCTGGACCCGCAGCCCAACGTGAAAGAGGCGCTGCCCAGCTCGGCCGACCAGCCGGCCGGGTCGCCCGCCACCATTCAGCCCGGCACGCCCTATGGGGTCATGCCGGACAGCCCCGTCATCACCAACAGCGGGCCGATGATGGGCGGCACCACCACCCCCTCCACCTCCGGTTCCTCAACGCCCCAGTAAAGGGCCCCAGCAGACGCGACGGTTTGGATTTCGATGGCCTTCTCCTATGTTTCCGGCGTGCTGACCGCCGACGGCGTTCCCCTGGACCGGTTGGCCGAGGCCGTCGGCACCCCCGTCTATGTCTATGCCGCCAGCCGCCTGCGGGCCAATTACCAGGCCTACGCCCGGGCCTTCGCCCGTGATCCGGTGGACGTCTGCTTCGCCCTGAAGGCCAATTCCAACCAATCCATCATCAGCCTGTTCGCCCGCCTCGGCGCCGGCGCCGACGTGGTGTCGGAAGGGGAGATGCGCCGCGCGCTGGCCGCTGGCGTGCCGCCGGAAAAGGTGGTGTTCTCCGGCGTGGGCAAGACGCGGGACGAGTTGGCGGCGGCGCTGGTGGCCGGCATCCACCAGATCAACGTGGAAAGCCTGCCGGAGCTGGAGGCCCTGTCGGCCGTGGCGACGGAACTGGGCCGCACCGCCCCCGTGGCCCTGCGCATCAATCCGGACGTGGACGCCGGCACCCATGGCAAGATCGCCACGGGCCGCAAGGAGGATAAGTTCGGCATCGACCTGGGCCACGCCGTGGCGGCCTATGCCAAGGCCAGCAGCCTGCCCGGCCTGGCGCCCAAGGGTTATGCCGTCCACATCGGGTCGCAGCTGCTGAACATCAGCCCCTACGACGACGCCTACGGCCACCTGTCGGACCTGGTGATCGCCACCCGCGAAGCCGGCCTGAAGATCGAAAGGCTGGACCTGGGCGGCGGCCTAGGCGTGCCCTACAAGGGCGAGGCGGCGCCGGACCACGACGCCTATGCCGCCATTGTGCGCAAGCGCCTGGGCAATCTGGGATGCCGCCTGACGCTGGAGCCCGGCCGGTCCCTGGTGGGCGACGCCGGCGTGCTGCTGGCCCGGGTCATCTACGTGAAGGAAGGGCTGCACCGCCGCTTCCTGATCGTGGACGCGGCCATGAACGACCTCATGCGCCCCACGCTGTACGACGCCTATCACGGCATCCGCCCGGTACTGGAACCAGCCGCCGGCGCCCCGCTTTCCCCCATGGACGTGGTGGGGCCGATCTGCGAGACGGGCGACACCTTCGCCCGCCAGCGGGAGCTGCCGCCGGTGGGCCAGGGCGAACTGGTGGCCTTCATGACCGCCGGGGCCTACGGCGCCGCCATGTCGTCCACCTACAACTCCCGCCCCCTGGTGGCGGAGGTGCTGGTGGATGAAGGGCAGTGGGCGGTTATCCGCCGCCGCCAGACGTTCGAGGAAATGCTGGCCCTGGACGTGGCGCCGCAATGGCGCCACGTTTAAGGCGCAGGGCATAGGGCCCACCCAAGGGCACACGGCAGCCGAGAGGGCACCGACGGCATGGCTGAGAGGGCACTCACCTCCCGCAAGGATGGGCGACGGGCATCCGCCGCAGCCGTGCCCGCGCCCACGGGCATTGTCGTGCCCCTGCCCCACCGCGCGCGCCTTCCTCTGGTCCCGCCGCCGCTGAAGCCCTGGCGCCGCCCCTTGCGCGCCGCCTGGCTGTCGCTGGCGGCGGAGCGGGTGGGCCTGCGGCTCTGGCCCCTGCCCGGCTTGCTGATGCTGGGCCTGGCGCTGGCCTGGTCCGGCGCCCTGCCCCACCTGCCGCCCTGGGCCCACGGCCTGGCGCTGGCCGCCTTCGCCGCAGCATTCATCGCCCTGCTGGTCCGCCGCCTGCGTGGTTTGCGCCTGCCTGACCGCGACGCGGTGTTCCGCCGGCTGGAGCGGGACAACACCCTGCGCCACCGCCCTTTCGACCTGCTGATCGACACGCCCGTGAACCAGGGAGGGGGAGCCCAGGGGGGGGTGGACCAGACCAGCCCCGCCGCCACCCTGTGGGCCGCCGCGCAGGATCGCGCGCGCCGCGCCCTGGCGGGGGTGCGCGCCGGCTGGCCCGCCCTGGATCTGCCCAACCGCGATCCCTGGGCCTTGCGGCATATCGCCGTGCTGCTGCTGGCCATCGCCGCCGTCATGGCCTGGGGCGATTGGCGCCCCAGGCTGATCGAGGCGCTGGATCCGGGGTTCGAGGCGCCGCCCGCCGGCGCCGAGGCCGACCTGGACGTCTGGATCACCCCCCCGGAATCGACCGGCCTGCCGCCGCAGTTCCTGACGCGCCGGGGCAAGGCCGGCCCGGCGGAGGGCGGGGGCGCGGTTTCCGTGCCGGCGGGCGCCACCGTCACCGCCCGCCTGGGTCCCCACCACCGCGCGCCCGAGCTGTCGCTGGATGAGGACGCGCTGGCCCTGGACCCGGCCGCCACCGGCGGCTTCCAGGCCAGCCGCACCGTCACCAAGGGGCGACGCATCACCGTCACCGACCGGGGCCGCACCCTGGGCAGCTGGCCCATCCGCATCGTCGCCGACGACCCGCCGGCCATCGCCTTCCGCGAAAAGCCCAGCGCCACCGAGCGCTATGCCCTGCGCCTGGACTATACCGCCGCCGACGACTACGGCATCGCCAGCGTCACCGCCACCGTGACCCCCACCACGCGCGCGGAAGGCACGACGGTGGAACCGCTGGTCCTGACCCTGCCCGTGCCCGCCCGGCCCAGCCGCGAGGCGTCCGCCGCCGGCACGCCCGTCGTCGCCAACGCCAGCGGCTATTTCGACCTGACGGCCAGCCCCTGGGCGGGGCAGCCCGTAACCATCCAGCTGACGGCCACCGACACCGCCGGCCAGAGGGCGACCAGCGACACCCAGACCATCACCCTGCCGGAACGGGTGTTCAACAACCCCACGGCCAAGGCCGTCATCGCCCAGCGCCGCGCCCTGCTGGACCAGGGGGAGGAGGCGCGCAAGCCCGCCGCCAACGCCCTGCTGGGCCTGGCGGGCGAGCTGGACGGCTATGCCGGCGATCCCACCGTGTTCATGGCGCTGTACGCCGCCGCCCGGCACTTGGGCCTGAACGATGACGGGCGGTCGCTGACCGACGTGGCCGATCTGCTGTGGGACACGGCGCTGAAGATCGAGGACGGCAGCCTGGCCTCGGCGGAGACGGAACTGCGCGACGCCCGCCAGCGCCTAGCCGACGCCCTGGACCGCAACGCGCCGGAAGCGGAAATCCGCCGTGACCTGGACGCGCTGAAGTCGGCGCTGAACCGCTACATGCAGGCGCTGGCGGAAAAGAGCGACCAGCAGCAGGGCCAGAACGGCGCCCCGCCGCCGGATGACCAGAACGCCCAGACCATCGACATGGGCCAGATGATGGAACAGCTGGAGCAGATGGCCCAGACCGGCGCCCGCGACGCCGCGCGCAAGATGCTGGACCAGATGCAGGATCTGATGGAGAGCGTCCAGACCGGCCCGCGGAAGCCACCGACGGAGGCCGAGCAGCAGCAGATGCGCCAGAACCTGCAGATGCTGGAAAAGCTGCAGGACCTGGCCAAGCGCCAGCGCGAGCTGATGGACCAGACCTTCCGCCAGGGCGACCGGGGTGAACCGGAAGACAGCCCGCCGCAACCCAGCACCCGGGGCGACGGTCCCAACCGCTCCGCCCCCAACCGCCAGGGCGCCGCCCCCCGCCAGCCCCAGCGCGACCCCTCGGCCGAGGCAACGGCCCGCGACCTGGCCAAGCAGCAGGACGCCCTGCGCCGCGAGCTGCAGGCCCTGATGCAACAGCAGGGGCAGCAGGCCGGCCAGCAGTCGGATGAGGGACAGCCGGATGGCCAACAGGGCCAGGACCAGCCTGGCGGGCAGCAGAACGGCAACGGTGGCGGCAACGGCCCCGGCCAGGCGCCTTCCCCCCTGGACAAGGCCGATCGCGCCATGGGCCAGGCCGGCCGCGCCCTGTCGGAAGGATCACCGGAGGACGCGGTGGAGGCCCAGGGCCGGGCGCTGGAGGCCCTGCAGGACGGGCTGAAAGGCATGGCGCAGCAGATGGCCCGCCAGATGGGCCGGGGCACCCGCGTGGCCCCCCGCAATGCCACCAACGGCCGCGGCCAGAACACCGACCCCCTTGGCCGCCAGATGACGGGCCAGGGCGCCACCAGCACCGACAGCGTCAAGATCCCCGACCACGGCGACCTGCAGCGCGCCCGCGAGATCCTGGAAGAGCTGCGCCGCCGTGCTAGCGAGGCCGGCCGCCCCAAGGAAGAATTGGATTACATCGACCGCCTGCTGAAGCGGTTCTGAGAAATCACCTCAGTTCGGCAGCACGAATTCCGGGCGAATCTGCGCGGCCTGGCCGCCCTTTTCCACGATGTTGCCGTGGTAGACGGTCTTCTCGCCGGGGAACAGGCGGCGGGCCTTGGGCTGCATGCGCCAGCGCTGGAAAGGCTTGCCGTCGGCGCCGAGGGCGGAGGCCATGAGGTCGGGCACGTCGCGCTGGCGGTCGGACTTGTTCTGCACGGTGATGTCGACGAACAGCATGGACGTGCCCTCCACGTCGCGGAATTCCGTCTTGCTGTCCACCATCTCCAGCCCTGTGCCGGGCGGTTCGACGCCGAAGCCGAAGGCGTCGTACAGGCGGGCGGCGGCGGGCCAGGCGTCGACCACGGCGTCGCGTTCGACCGCCAGGCCGGTGATGCCGCCGGCGATGACCACGGCCAGGACGCCCCAGCGCACGGCAGCGAACAGGCGCCGCGGCTTTTCCTCCGGCTCCGGAATCGCCATCGTGGATGAGGGCTGGCGCAGACGGCCCAGCGACAGCGGTGCCGGGGCCGGCGCCTCGTCCTCCGCCATGGTCAGGGTGTCGTAGGCCGTCTCCCGCTCCATGGCTGCGGCCAGGTCGGCGAAGGAGGAGGACGACGGGGCGGACGACATCCAGTCGTCATCGTCATCCGCCGGCGGCGCGGCCACCGCCGGCCGGCCGGCCGTTTCCGGCACCTGATGCCAGACGGAACCGCAGGCGCTGCAGCGCACGCGCCGACCCCGCCCCAGCAAGGCGTCGTCGACCCGGAAGCGCGTGGCGCAGGACGGGCAGGTTGTTATCATGGGAGGCAGGGCCAGGCCGAAATCCTTAAGAGGCGCCTTAGACTTAAACGAAAAGGTCGGGGATGCGCAAGGTGGGCCCCGGCCCTGGCCCCGACGGCGAAACGGCCTATCCCGTTCTGGCAGGCGCGCTGATGCCGCAGCCCCGGCGCCGCCCGGCCGACGCGCTGGACGCCCGCCACCCCGCCGTGCCATCACTAGGACCGATACCATCCCCTGGTCCATTCCCTTGGAGAGGCAGTCCCCATGAGCCGGCGCGGCCCCGCCGTCCTGTCCCTACGCCGCGATGCCACGGGCCGTTTCCTGCCCTGGCTGATCGCCCTGATGGTCTTCCTGTCCACCCTGGCGGTGGCGGCGGCGCAACTGCTGTCCGGATGGGCGCAGCGCTGGGACAGCGGCCTGGACGGCAGCCTGACCATCCAGGTCAGCCCGGTGGGGGATGTGAAAAAGGGCGACGGCACCCCCGCCCCGCTGGATGAGCGGGTGCAGATGGTGCTGCACGCGCTGGGTGGCGTGCCCGGCATCATCAACGCCCGCCCCGTGCCCATGGCCGACGCCGCCCGCCTGGTGGAGCCCTGGCTGGGCGACGGTGCCCTGCTGCAGGACCTGCCCCTGCCCGCCCTGATCGACGTCACCGCCGGCCCGGCCGTCGACGTCACCGCCCTGCGCCAGCGCCTGGCCGCCGCCGTGCCCGGCACATCGGTGGAGGAGCCGGGCGTGTGGCTGCGCGACCTGCGCCGTCTGGCCCGCCTGGTGGAGGCCGTGGCCCTGGTCATCGTGGCCCTGATCGGCGGGGCCGCCGTGGCCGTGGTGGTGTTCGCCGCCAAGGCCGGCCTGGCGATGCACCAGGACGAGGTCGACCTGCTGCACGTCATGGGCGCCACCGACAGCCACGTGGCCGGCCAGTTCCAGCGCCACATCCTGCGCCTGTCGCTGACCGGCGGCGTGGGCGGCACGGCCGTGGCACTGGTCACCCTGGCCGTGCTGTCGCTGCTGTCCCGTACCGTGGAAGGCACGTTGCTGCCGCCCCTGACGCTCGCCCCCCTGCAATGGCTGGTGCTGGCCGCCGTGCCGGTGGCGGCCGGCGCCTTGGCTGCCATCAGCGCGCGGCTGACGGTGCTGCGCGCGCTGGAGCGGCTACCGTGAGCTTGCCGGGGGCGCCCCTGCCACAGGCTGAACCGTCCGCCCTGGCGGGACCTGGCGCCCTGCTGTGGGCGCGCATGCGCCGCCTGACGGGCCTGGGGGCCGCCTTGGGCGCACTGTGGCTGGCGGGGCTGCTCACTTTCGCCGCCCACATCCCCCGCGCCCCGGAGGAAGAGACCGCGGCCACCGACGCCATCGTCGTGCTGACGGGGGGCAGCGAGCGGCTGGAGGCGGGGTTCGACCTGCTGGCCGCCGGCCGGGCGCGGAAACTGTTCATCTCGGGCGTCTATCGGGGGGTGGACGTACGGGCCCTGCTGCGCATGTCGCAGGCGACGCCCTCGGCCCTGGAATGCTGCGTGGTGCTGGGCTACAGCGCCGACGACACGGTGGGCAACGCGGCGGAGACGGCACGGTGGATGCAGGCGGAAGGCTTCCATTCCCTGCGCCTGGTCACGGCCAACTATCACATGCCGCGCAGCCTGGTGGAGTTCCGTCACGCCCTGCCCGACGCCCGCATCGTGCCCCACGCGGTGCAGCCGCCCAACGTGCGCCTGGATGGCTGGTGGCACTGGCGCGGCACCGCCGGCCTGATCGTCAGCGAATACGACAAGTACCTGGTGGCCTTCCTGCGCCACGCCCTGGGCCTCTGACCCCCTTTCGAAGCCTGGGCCCTCAAAGCTTGGGGGAGAGTGGACAGGCCGGCCCGCAGGCACTATCCCTGCACCCATCAACCCTGGTCATGACGGTTACGGGCGATGCTGGTTTTGCGATCCCTGGTCTTCAACATCGTCTTCTACATCTGGACGATGCTCTGGTGCTTCGGCCTGCTGTGGACCCTGGTGGTGCCCCACCGCACCATGATCTGGGCCATCCGCGGCTACATGCGCACCCTGAACTTCTGGGAACGCACCATCATCGGCCTGAAGTACGAGGTGCGCGGGCTGGAGCACCTGCCTAAGACCGGCGCGTTCCTGGTGGGGGCCAAGCACCAGTCGATGTGGGAAACGATGAAGCTGCACCTGCTGATGGACGATCCCGCCATCGTCCTGAAGAAGGAACTGACCTACATCCCCATCTGGGGCTGGTACGCCGCCAAGGCGCGCATGATCGCCGTGGACCGGGGCAAGCGGGGCGCCGCCATCCAGTCGCTGCTGCGCGGCGCCAGGGAGCGTGTGGCCGAGGGTAGGCCCATCGTCATCTTCCCCCAGGGCACCCGCACCGCCGTGGGCGCCTGGCGGCCCTATAAGATCGGCATCGCCCTGCTGTATGAGGCGCTGGACATCCCGCTTGTGCCCATGGCGCTGAACTCCGGCCTGTTCTGGCCCCGCCATAAGTTCCTGCGCCGCCCCGGCACCATCGTCATCGAGTTCCTGCCCCCCATCCCCCCCGGCCTGTCCAAGGACCAGGCGCTGGCCCGCCTGGAGGCAGTGCTGGAGCCCGCGACCGACCGCCTGGTCATGGCCGCCGGCGGTCCGGCGACAGAGCGTCCGCCCAACGCCCCGCCCCTGGTCGAGGTGCCTGCCGCCGGCTGAACGGGCCTTTCAGCATAAGCTTGGGGCGCGATTGACCGCCCCCGGTCCCCGGCCTACCCTTCACCGGAGCAATCATCCGGGACCGGAGGGTGCGCATGGTCGGGCGTGAAGGTCAGGCGACGACAGTCCCCGGGGCGGACTCTCCCTCCGAGACGCTTGCCGATTCCGAGACGCTGGCCGAATCCGGGACGCTGGCCGACTGGCCGGCCATCTCGGCCCAGGTCTGGGACATGAAGTACCGGTTCAAGCAACCGGACGGCGCCCCCATCGACCAGACCGTGGATGACAGCTGGCGCCGCGTGGCCAAGGCCCTGGCGGAGGCGGAGCGCGACCCCGCCCTGTGGGAACCCCAGTTTTACGAGGCCCTCAGGGACTTCGCCTTCCTGCCGGCCGGCCGCATCCTGGCGGGGGCCGGCACCGGGCGCAGCGTCACCCTGTTCAACTGCTTCGTCATGGGCACGGTGCCCGACGACATGGGCGGCATCTTCGCCGGCCTGCGCGAGGCGGCGCTGACCCTGCAGCAGGGCGGCGGCATCGGCTACGACTTCTCCACCCTCAGGCCCCGGGGGGCGCCGGTGGCCGGCGTGGGGGCGGACGCCTCCGGCCCCATTTCCTTCATGGACGTGTGGGACGCCATGTGCCGCACCATCATGAGCGCCGGCAACCGCCGGGGCGCCATGATGGCCACCCTGCGCTGCGACCACCCGGACATCGAGTCGTTCATCGACGCCAAGCGCGACCCCGGCCGCCTGCGCATGTTCAACCTGTCGGTCCTGGTGACCGACCCCTTCATCACCGCGGTGCGTGAGGACGGCCCCTGGGACCTGGTGTTCGAGGGCAGGGTCTGGCGCACCGTGCGGGCGCGCGATCTGTGGGACCGCATCATGCGGGCCACCTACGACTATGCCGAGCCCGGCGTCATCTTCATCGACCGCATCAACGCCCAGAACAATTTGGGCGGGGTGGAGGTCATCAGCGCCACCAACCCCTGTGGGGAGCAGCCGCTGCCCCCCTATGGCGCCTGCCTGCTGGGCTCCGTCAACCTGGCGGCCCTGGTGGTGGGCGGCTTCACCCCCGACGCGCGGCTGGACCTGGACCGGCTGGCGCGCCTGGTGCCGGTGGCGGTGCGCATGCTGGACAACGCCATCGACGTTTCGCGCTTCCCCCTGCCCGCGCAACGGCAGGAGGCGCAGGCCAAGCGCCGCGTCGGCCTGGGCGTGACCGGGCTGGCCGACGCCCTGATTCTGTGCGGCGTGCGCTATGGCACGCAAAAGGCCGTGGATCTGACGCGGCAGTGGCTGGGGGCGGTGCGCCGGCACGCCTACCGCGCCAGCGCCGGCCTGGCGGCGGAGAAGGGCGCCTTCCCGCTTTATGACCGGGAGCAATACCTGGCCCGTCCCATGATCCGGGGCCTGGACGATGTGACCCGCGCGGCCGTGGAGCGGCACGGCGTGCGCAACGCCCTGCTGACCTCCATCGCACCCACGGGCACCATCTCTCTGCTGGCGGGCAACGTGTCCTCAGGCATCGAACCGGTGTTCACCTGGGAATACGACCGCGCCGTCCTGCAGCCCGACGGCAGCCGCAAGGTCGAGCGGGTGGCGGACTATGCCTACCACCGCTTCCGCCAGACCTTCGGCCCCGGCGCCCCCCTGCCCGACAGCTTCGTCGATGCCGGCAGCCTGCCCCCCGCCGCCCATCTGGTGATGCAGGCGGCGGCGCAAGGCGAGGTCGACAGTTCCATCTCCAAGACCATCAACTGCCCGGCGGATTTGGATTTCGAGACGTTCAAGGACGTCTACCTGCAGGCCTATGACCTGGGCTGCAAGGGCTGCACCACCTACCGCCCCAACGCCATCACCGGGTCGGTGCTGTCAGCACCCGCCGCCGACACCTCACCGCCGCCTGCCCCTCCCACGCCTGTTGCCCCCACACCGGCCCCGGTGCCCGCCGCCAGCGGCGCGGTACCCCTGGACCGGCCGGAGACGCTGGTGGGGGCGACCTACAAGGTGCGCTGGCCGGGCAGCGATCACGCCCTCTACATCACCATCAACGACATCGTGATCGAGGAGCGGCGCCGGCCGTTCGAGGTCTTCATCAACTCCAAGAACATGGAGCACTACGCCTGGACGGTGGCGCTGACCCGCATGATCTCCGCCGTGTTCCGGCGGGGCGGCGACGTCGCCTTCGTGGTGGAGGAGTTGAAGGCCGTGTTCGATCCGCGCGGCGGGCAATGGATGAAGGGCCGCTACGTCCCCTCCCTGCTGGCCGCCATCGGCGAGGTCATCGAGCGCCACATGCTGGAGACCGGATTCCTGATGCGCGCCAGCGGCCTGCCCGCGGTGCACGAGGATACGGCCGGCATGTCCGCCGCAGCGGAAACACGCGCTGAAAACCGGCAACCGCCTGCCCAATGCCCCCGCTGCGGCCAGGCCAGCCTGGTGCATCAGGAGGGATGCGACACCTGCCTGTCCTGCGGCTATTCCCGCTGCGGCTGATCCCCCTGGTCCCTGACGCGGGCCGGCCATTGATCGAAAGAGATAGGGGGCCGGTTCTCCCGTGCCGTCGGCGCATCGCGCCCCTGCCCCGGCCTTTGCCGGAAGGCATAGGCCGCACCTGGGGCGGGACAGCGCCGGGCCACCACGCCCCGCTGCGGCGGCGCGAACTCCTCAACCAAAGGGCGTGCGACACATCGCCCGCCCCCAGGGTTTCCGCCAGCCTGGGCAAGGTTTTGGCGCGGCCAACCGCCTTCCCGCCGCCTGTTAACATGGCACGGCCAAGACCATTCCAATACCAGGGGTCCAATGTTAACAGAAGCGGAAGCTAGGCCGTGCGCCTACGCCCTCCGCCAGGGTGACGAAGGGCCTATTGGCAGGGCCGGCTATCCCCCGAATAAGCCCGGTCGATGGCGCCCGATTATATCAAATTAGAGAAATTAGACCCTTTGGTGGTGGTAATAGCCGCCTAGGACCCGGACCAGCCTAAGGCAAGCTTGGGTTATGCCCTGTGGGTGATCGACTTTTTCCCGCGATATTTCAGTGCCCCAATCGGTCATTACTGTCTCACCGATCCCGCAAATCCACGTGGGGTGTTGACCCGGAGGAATAGGCCACCGGGGCGCCCCATCCGGGACCGACGCTGACGGAAGCCTTGGCGCAATACCAGGGCCGCCCAACAGAGGTCGATGCCGGGACTGCCAAGATGGAGGGGAGCATGGCGCACATTGACGATCCTCAGACCCAAAAGGCGAACCTGTCCTTCATCAAGGCGTCCATGAAGGCGCCGCTGCTGAGCCGGGACCATGAGTTCGAGCTGGCCCGCCGCTGGCAGCAGAAGCGGGACGAGAAGGCGCTGCACGCCCTGGTGTCGTCCCACACCCGCCTGGTGGTGGCCGTGGCCAGCCGCTTCCGCAACTACGGCCTGCCTCTGGGCGACCTGGTGCAGGAGGGCAACCTGGGCCTGATGCAGGCCGCCAGCCGCTTCGAGCCGGAGCGGGAGGTGCGCTTCTCCACCTACGCCGCCTGGTGGATCCGCTCCACCATTCAGGAATTCGTGCTGCGCAACTGGTCCATCGTGCGCACCGGCACCACGGCGGGGCAGAAGTCGCTGTTCTTCAACCTGCGCCGCCTGCGCGCCCGCATCGACAACAACCCCTCCGCCACCTCGCTGACCGCCGAAGGCCGCCGCAGCGTGGCCGAGGAACTGGACGTGAGCGAGCATGAGGTGGAAACCATGGAAATCCGCCTGACCGCCACCGACCAGTCGCTGAACCACCCGCTGAGCGAGGATGGCGGCGAGTGGCAGGACTTCCTGGCCGACGACGGCCCCTCGCCCGAGCAGATCGTCATCGGCCTGAAGGACAGCCGCAGCCGCACCGCCTGGCTGAGCGAGGCCATGGATACCCTGTCGCCCCGTGAGCGCACCATCATCGCCGCCCGCCGTCTGCGCGAGGATGGGGCGACATTGGAGGAGCTGGGCCACACCCTGGGCGTCAGCAAGGAACGCGTGCGCCAGCTGGAGCACCGCGCCATGGGCAAGCTGCGCCAGAGCATCATGCGCCATGTGGGCCGGCCGGAAGAGCTGTTCGTGGAGGCTTGATTTCGGTTGCCTCAAACACCGGCGGGGCATCCGCCCCTTGGCTCATCCTCGCCTTTCAGTCCACTGCGTTCCCCGAAAGGCTCCGGCGGCCGCAGTCGCGGCCTAGTCGCTACGCTCCAATGCTGGCCTCAAACGCCGGCGGGGCATCCGCCCCTTGGCTCATCCTCGCCTTTCAGTCCACTGCGTTCCCCGAAAGGCTCCGGCGGCCGCAGTCGCGGCCTAGTCGCTACGCTCCAGTGCTGGCCACACGCGGCAGCGGTGGCCCGGGGTTTCCTTTGAGCCCCTCAGATTTCCTTCAGCGCCTCCACCAGCCTGGCCATATCGGCCGGCGTGGTGCTGAAGCCTGGGGTTACGCGCAGGCAGGCGCCGCCGGCCAGGCCGGTACGCACCACGGTGAACAGGCCGTGCTTTTCCAGCAAGTGCGCGGCCAGGGCGGTGTTGGCCGCCGGCGTGGTCTGGCCCTTCACCCGGAAGCTGGTCATGCCAGCGCACAGGCGCGGGTCGTCGGGGGTGAGCACCTCGATCTTCGGCAGGTTGCGCGCCGGCAGGGCCCACAGGTCACGCAGATGGCGCAGGCGGGCGCCGATGATGGGCGTGCCCAGGGCCTGGTGGAAGTCCAGCGCGTCGATGGCGGCCATCTGGGCCGCGAAGTTGGCCATGCCGGTGTGCACCCGGCCCAGGATCGGGTCGCGCTCCGATGGTTCCTCGCCCATGAAGGGCTCGATGTCGGCGATGCGGTCCTTGCGGATATAGAGGGCGCCCACGCCTAGGGGAGCGCCGATCCATTTGTGCAGGTTGAACACGGCGAAATCGACGCCGTCGCCGTGCACGTCCACGGGGCCCTGGCCCCAGGCCTGGGCGCTGTCCACCACCACGTCCACGCCCCGCCGGCGGGCCATGGCCACGATCTCGCGCACCGGCTGTCGCAGGCCGTCGCGGTGGCTGAGATGGGTCAGCAGCATCAGCCGTACGGTGGGGTGAGCGGCCAGCGCCTGGTCGTAGGCGTCGATCAGGGTCTGGTACGTCGGCGGGTGGGGCAGGTCGATGCTGATGACCGTGACGCCCCGCCGCCGTTCCAGCCAGGACGCCGCCATGCGGGCGCTGTCATAGTCATGGTCGCTCATCAAGACGGCGTCGCCGGGCTTCAGCCGGGCATAGCCGCCGATGACCGCCTGCAGCGATTCGGTAGCGTTGCGGGTGATGACGATCTCGCCCGCGTCGGCATGCACCATGGCGGCGATGCGCTGGCGCAGCGTCTGGTAATAGCCGACGAAATCCCGGCGCACGAAGGTGGCGCCTTCCTGGTTCACCTTGGCGGTGTAGCGCTCATACGCCGCCTGGATAGCCAGCGGCATCTGGCCGAAGGCACCGTATTCCAGGTTGATGACGCCGGTTTGGAGCCGGGCGGGGTAGGCGGCCGCTACGGCGGCCCAGCCGGCCTCGTCATCCGCCGCGGGCGGGGCAGCGCCGGGGATCAGCGGGCTGGGCAAGGGGCCCGTCATGGGGCCTGTCTGCTGGGCGGACACCGGCACGGCGGGCCCGCTGAGCAAGCCACCGGCGCCGCCGGCCAGGGCGGCTTGGAGCAAGGTGCGTCGACGCATCAAAATCACTCCCTGGGTGCCGCCCCGGATGGGAGGTCGGGACGGCACCCCGAACAGACTCGACAGATACTACTCAGAAGGCGGCGTTGAAGCGGACATAGTAGCGGCCGCCGTAGGTGTCGTACGGGGCGTTGCGCGAATATTCGATGCCGCGGCTGGCCTGGTAGATCGCCTTGGCCGGATAGGTGTCGAAGATGTTCTCGCCCGCCACCTTGACCGCCAAGTTGTCGGTGATGTGGTAGGTCACCGACAGGTCGACGAAGGTGATACCGTCGAAGGTCTGGAAGATATCGCCGGTGGAATTGCCGCTGCTGTCCGTCCAGCCGCCGTAGTAGCGGACGCGCACCTGGTAATCGACGGGGTTGTCGCTGTAGGTCAGGCTGCCGGTGATGTTGTTCTTGGGCAGGCCCTGTTCATACAGCACCTTCTGCGTGGGGTTGGCGTTCAGGCTGCCGCCCGTCACCATGGTCAGGTTGTGGTTGTAGGCCAGCTTCATGTCGATGCGGGCCGTGTCGAACACCGGCTGGGTGTAATCGAGCACCACGTCCAGGCCCTGGGTGCGCGTGTTGAAATCGTTGGTGAACCAATAGACCGAGGTGAAGTTGTCCGCCCCCGGCACGCCCTGGGCCACCAGCTGCGCCTTCTGCGCCGCCGTCAGGTTGATGGTGGGCGAGCTGGAGAAACGGTGGTCCACGTCCACCTGGTAGGCGTCGACCGAGCCCGAGAGGCCCACATCCGTGCGCCACACCGCCCCCAGGCTGTAGTTTCGAGACGTTTCAGGGCTCAGCGGCTTGGCGCCCAGGGCCACCGCCAGCGGGTTGTCGGGTGACAGGCGCCCGCTGGTGAACAGCTGCAGGGTCTTGGTGTCCAACCCCTGCGAGGTGCTGAGGGAGTTGATCTGGCCCGGCGTGGGCGCGCGGAACCCGGTGGAGTAGGAGGCGCGCAGGGCCAGGTCCGGCGTGATCTCATACCGGGTGGAGGCCTTGTAGGTCATCTTGTCGCCGAAGCCGGAATAGGTCTCGTACCGGCCGGCGGCGCCCACGGTCCAGTCCGGCGTCAGCTTGGCCTCCATGTCCAGGTAACCGGCGTAGCTGGTCTGGTACCAGGACCCGGCCTGCAGATTGCTGAAACCGGGGAAGCCGTTGGCACCCGAGGCCAGGCCGGCGGTGGCACCCGGCCCCACCTGGTAAGAGGCCGTGTCGCCCGCCTCCACCGTGTAGATCTCCAGCCGGCGCTCGGCGCCGAAGGCGATGTTCAGCGGCTCATCCAGGCCGGCGTCCAGGCGATAGACGCCGTCGGCGTTCAGGTTGAACTCATCCTGCCGCTGGGTGCCCAGGTTGAAGTTGTAGGGGCTGCTGGGCCCAAGCGAGGCGTTGATGGAATTGTTCAGGAAAAACCGGCTCTCATTCTCGCCGTAGGTGCCGCTCAAATCCCAGTCCAGGTCGGTGCCGACATGACCCCGCGCGCCCCAGGCGGCCTGGTAGTCGGTGTACTTGATGCCTTCCTTGGGCGTGAAGCCATCGGGATAGACGCTGCGCAGGTCCCAGCCGGGAAAGACCTTGGGCGCCAGGCCGTAGACGCTGGCGTTGCTCTTGGGGTCGGGGATGCGCCAGTTGATGTCGTTCATGCCCTCGCCGGTAGCGATGGTCATGAAGCCATAGAGCTCCACGGCGCCCACGGGCAGCAGGCCGTCCACGGCATAGTGGTAGCTGCTCTCGTCCGGTCGGCCCCAACGCTGCACCGGGTTGGCGATGGTCAGCTGCGGGTTGGCGGCCTGGAAGGCCTTGGCATCGTCGCGCTGGTGGGTGCGCGAGGTCAGCGTGCCGTCTGACCACTCGGCCGTGGCCATGAGGTGGCCGCCGTCACCGATCTCGGTCGCGCCCCGCAGGCCGCCATTCCAGGTGGTGCCGTCGCCGGCGTAGTACTGCGAGCCCTGCATGTAGCCGTAGACGCCGGGCCGGTCGTCCAGCTGGATGTTGATGACGCCGGCGATGGCGTCGGACCCGTACTGGGCCGAGGCGCCATCACGCAGCACTTCCACGCGACCGATGGCGAAGTCCGGGATCTGCGCCAGGTCCGGGCCCTGGGCGCCGCGCGTGCCCAGGTAGGCGGTGCGGTGGAAGCGCTTGCCGTTGATCAGCACCAGGGTCTGGTCGGGCGACAGGCCGCGCAAATGGGCCGGGCGGATGAACTGCCCGCCGTCGGAGCTGGGCAGCTTCTGGACGTTGAAACCGGGAATGACCTGGGTCAGGTTCTCCAGCAGCTGGTTGGAGGCACCGTCCTGCAGATCCTTGGCCGACAGCACGTCGACCGGGGTCATGGTGGTGAACCGGGTGCGGCCGCGGTCGCGGGTGCCGGTCACCACCACCTCGTCCAGGCTGCCGCCGGCAGCGTCTGCCACCTGCACCTCCGCCGGGGCGGGCGCCGCCTGGGCCTTGCGCGCGGGGGTGCCGGTGGAAACCGGCGCGGGCGCCAGCTTCAGCACCACGGTGTGGCCATCGTCCGACGCCACCACCAGGGGCGTGCCCTTCAGCAGGCGCGCCAGGGCCTGCTGCCGGTCCAGGTCGCCCTGCAGCGCGGCCGTGGAGATACCGTCCAGCTGGTCGGTGGGCGCCAGAATCTGGATGCCCGCCTGCTGGGCGAACAGCGGGATGGAGCGGACGGCCGGCTGGGCCGCCAGGTCAAAGTGCGCGCTCTGCGCCCAGGCCGGAACCGCCCACCCCATCAACGCCGTACTGCACAGAGCAAAGAAACTGCCATATTTCTTAATCATGACGATCATTCCCCAACAATGATGGGCGATTTGACTGGTCGTTGCCGCCTATCGCACTCATTTCCGCATTCATACTAGGGAGAGATCGGCAGGATTATCTTTCCGCCACTGCGTCATTTAAGTTTAACAGGCAAACTTGAGGCGCTACGAATTGGCCACGGCCGACTCAATCATAGAGAACTATGGAATCGCCCTCTTCCCGATACTTGGCGCTGAAGCCGACGGCCACGGCTCGGGCGAAGCCGTCCAGGTCGGTGGCCTGGAACAGGCCGGAGATATGGCGCTGCGCCAGCCGGTCGCTGGCCAGCACGATGCGCCGGCGGGAATAGCGGGCGAACTGCGCCACCGCCTGAGCCAGCGTCTCGCCCTCAAAGGCCAGGCGCCCTTCCCGCCACATCAGGGCCCGGTCGAGGGCACCCGGCGGCACCGCCTCGAAACTGACCAGGCTGCCGCGCCCGGCACCGCCGGGGCGCACGCTGACCTCCTGCCCACCGCTCACCAGCACGGCGTCCCGCGACCCCAGGTGCAGGGTCCAGTCGCGGCCGGTGACACGGTCCAGCGTTTCCGCCAGGGGCGAGGGCGCGCCTTCAACCGCCAGCTTCCCCGACAGCACGGCCACGGTCATGACACCGTCGCTGTTCAGGCGGGCGCAGCAGGCGCCGCCGGTGGTGGCCAGCTGGGCCAGCGGGCTGCGGACGACAAAGGGACGGTCGGAAACGGGGGCAACATCGAAGAACGCCTCGCCCCGCTCCAGGTACAGCAACCGCCGGCCGGCGGTATAGGCCAGAGTGACGGACGAGTTGGTGTTCAGCGTCAGGGTGGAGCCGTCATCCAGCGGAATGTGCCGCACCTCGCCCACGGCGGAGCTGTAGGTCTGCCGGGCCGCCGGCTGGCGTATCCCTGCCCCCAGCGCCGCCAGGCCGGCCACGCTGGCGGCGCCCGCCAGCAGGCGGCGGCGGCTGTGGAGGGGTGCGCGGTCGCGGGGGACTGCGGCCTCTCCGACCAGGGCGGGCGCCAGGTCCCGCCGGCTCAGCAGCAGGGCGCGGGCGCGGGCCAGCGCGCCAAGATGGCGGGGGTCGGCGGCCAGCCAGGCGTCAAGCTCCCCCCGTTCATCGGCGGTCAGGACGCGTGCGTCCATCCGGGCCACCCAGGCGGCGGCGGCCAGGTCGATCGCCCCGGCGGTTTGTCTTACGCTCACGCTCATCAGGTCCCTTGCCAACCGATCACCGTTCGCCCCGGCCGAAGCGCTCCGACAGCAACTTCAGGCCCCGGGTGATGTGCTTTTCCACGGTGTTTTCCGACAGGCGCATCCGCCGCGCGATCTCCTGCTGCGGCAGGCCTTCCACCCGGCGCATGACGAAGGCGCGGCGGGTCTGGCGCGGCAGATCGGCGATGGCGTCCTGGATCAGGCGCAGTTCCTGGCGGGCCGATGTCACCTCTTCCGGCGAGGGGGCATCCACCACCGCCTCCAGCGTCGACAGGTCGGCCACGGCGGCGATGGGCACCACGCGCGACTGACGCACCAGGCGCAGCACCACGGAATAGGCGGTCTGGAAGGCGTAGGCGCGCGGGTTCTCGATCCCGGCGACACAGGCCTTGGCCACCAGGATGGCATAGGTTTCCTGCACCACGTCATCGGCATCGAAGCCCAGGAAGGACTTCGACCGCAGCCAAGCCCTGAGCCCGTGCTCATGCGGCAGGATGTGGGTGGCCAGCCACCGCGCCCTCTCATCGCTGAAGGGGGCGTCGCTATGGGGCACGTCGCTGTAGGGCGCGCGTTGCGGCCCGTCCTGCGGCCGGGTGATCGCGTCGTGTCGATCCTGCACGGGGGCGTCATCCACTGGAGGTGCATCCCTCAACGGCCGCCTCGGGGTGGGGCGGCGCCGGGATACTAGGGGGTGGATGCGCCGGCGGGGGACTTTCCCCCACCCGTCATAAAAATTTAAGACGGGGTGGTGGCAGGCAGTTGGGGGCAGACCGGCTCCAAGCCCGGTTCGCCGATGGTCTGGCCCGTGGGCCCAACGGGGTCGCGGGGACCGTGTACGCCGTCGGCCAGCTGCCAAACCCGTACCTGGCCGGTGCGCCCGCGCAGGCTGAACTCGCCCACGTCGGTCATGGGCACGCCGCAGTCGGCAGCGGCATCCACCGTGTCGGCGCTGGCCAGCACGATGCAGGCGGCGGCCGGGTCGGCCAGGTCGGCGCCCAGCGCCTCCAGCCGGGCGGCGGCGTTCACCGTATCGCCCACGATGGTGTAGTTGATGCGGCTGCTGGTGCCGATGTTGCCCACGACCACCGGGCCGGAATGGATGCCGACGCGCAGGCGGATGGCGGGCCGGCCCTGGGTCACCGCCTCGTCATAGCTCTGGCGGATGCAGCGGTTGATGGCGGCGGCGGCGCGCAGGGCGCGCGCCGCATGGTCCGCCTGCTCGTCCGGCGCGCCCCAGAAGGCCATGACGGCGTCACCGATGAACTTGTCCACCGTGCCGCCCTCGGCCTCGATGCAGGCGGACAACAGGGTGAAATGCTCGTTCAGCAGCGAGGCGGTCTGCGCCGGGGTCATGTTCTGGGCCAGGGTGCTGAAGCCCTTGATGTCGGTGAACATGACGGTGACGTCACGCTCCTCGGACAAGATCGAGCCGGCGTGATCGCCCCGGCGGATGAGGCGCAGCACCAAGGCCTTGGGCACGTAGGACTCGAACCAGCGCAGGCCGGTCAGCATGGTGTTGAAGGCGGCGGCCGCGTCCGATAGTTCGCGCAGGCGGCTGTCCGGCAGGTAGGGCACGGCGTGGAAGTCCAGGTCGCGCAGCGAGGACGCCGCGTGCGACAGGCCCCGGATCTGCCGGCTGATGGTCTTGCCCAGGATCAGGCTGAGGGCGACCGAGACCAGCAGGATGGCGACGCCGCCCAGGCCGAACCAGCGGACGCGGCGGATTTCCTGGTCCACCTCGCGCTGCGGCAGCGCCATGACCAGGGTCCAGTTCTGGGCGCCGTAGCCGCTGAGGTCGCGCAGCAGGTAGACGTAGTCGACGTCGCCGACGCTGGCTTGGCGGAAGTCCAGGTCGCGCAGCTTGCCGCCCATGCCGTTGCGGGCCACCACGCGGCCGGGGGGCTGGCGCTGCCAGATGCCGGCGGCCACGGGATCGCCCAGGTCGGACAGCGTGGGCAGGGGCGGGTTGCGACCGGCCAGGTTGAAGGTGCGGCCAATCAGGGCCGGATGGGCCAGCACGTGGTCGGCATCGAACAGGATGAAGGCGGTAACGCCCTGGCTGCTGTCCAGTTCGCCCAGGAAGCCCGACAGGTCGGCGAAGCTGACGCCCACCAGGACGGCGCCCAGGAACTTGCCGCTCTTGGACCGCACCGGCGCGCGCACGGTGAGGAAGCTGGTGCCCTCCTCCTCCGACCATACGGGGTCCACCCAGCGGGCGACGGGCGCCGCCTTCATTTCCTGCATCAGGAGATCGCTGTTGGGCGGCGGCGGCATGGTGATGACCTCGGCGTCGTTGGGGCCCGTGCGGCGCGCCACGGTCCAGTGGCCGTCGGCCGACAGGAAGCTGACGGCTGTGATCTGGGGCGAGGCCGCCAGGGCCGAGCGCAGGTTCTGGCCCAGCCGCGTCTCATCGCTGGTGTCGATCTCCCCCCGCTGGATGGACGCCACCAGGAATTCCGCCTGATATTGCGCCGGGTCCAACTGGGCGCGCACCCGCACCGTCATCCCGTCCATGGCCAGGATGACCTTGTCGGTCAGAAGCGCCGCAGTGTTGCGGGTGGAGGTGCTGAAGCCCAGGATCAGAACGCTGGCTACCGCCACCAGGACCAGCGTGCCGAAACCCAGCAGCAGCGCGGTAGCGATGGAGACTCGCACGGCGGACCGTCGGATGGGACATCCCCCCGCCGGGCTTTCCAGGGCCTGTGTCGTTTCGCTCATGGCCGCACGGTAGCCGTCGGGCGGGCCGACGGCAACTGCGGCAAGCGTGCAGGCCCCCTGCCACCGGTATGGGCCTAATTCCTACTTAGCATATTGCATAGTGCAAACAGGGCGCTGTGATGGGGCGCATATTGCATTAAGCAATACATAATGCATCGATTTGCTGGAGCCCTGCGCCAAGAGTGGATCCCGCACCAGGGCACGCCCTCGGCCAAAATGGCCGGAAAAGGCCAATAAACAGTTAACGCGACGCCGCGCCGCACCCTGGCCCACACTTTGCTAAGGTTGGCATGTCTCGCAGAACAACCCCGATAAGGGACCGCAGACGGTGGAACCGACGGAATTTGCCTACTCAGCGTTTTCGGCTTCGCGTCCCTGACAGCCCAGGGTCGAGGCGACCCTGGAGAGGCAGGAACACCTGACGCCCCATCACCGGCATACGCGGCCGTGCCATCAATCGGTTCTGGCAGAACGCGTAAACTATCCAACGGCGCGGATCCAGGTGGTCCGCGCCGTCTCTTTTCTTCGCATTCCCCGTGCCGTATCGTCATCGCGCCCTGGTTGCCGGAGGCCCACCGCGATGCACGCTTGGCGACTCGCCCTGTTGCCACTGCTGATCCTGACGGCGGCCCTCCAGCCGGCCGAGGCCCGGACGCATCGGGCCCACCATAAGCCACACAAGGAACGCACGGCGAAGGGCACCCACGGCCTTATCCCCGCCGGCAACGGCGTGGTCATCGGCGTGCTCAGCGGCGACACCGTCACCCTGCGCGACGGCCGGGTCGTTCGCCTGGCCGGCATCCTGGCCCCCAAGGTGGGGTCACCCAAAGCCGCGCGCACCGCCCAGGCCGGCAGTTCGCAGGACGAGAATGCCGGCCGCCCCCCCTGGCCCCTGGCGGAGGAGTCGCGGCATGCGCTGGAGGAACTGGTGCTGAACCGCACGGTCAAGCTGATGCTGGGCGGGGTGGACCATGACCGCTACGGCCGCATCCTGGCCCACCTGATGGTACGCGACGGGCGCCGCCTGGTGTGGGTGCAGGATGCCCTGCTGCGCCAGGGGTGGGCGGAACTGGCGCCCCACCCCGACGCGCCCAAGGGCCTGGCCGCCCTGCGCCGGGCGGAGGACCACGCCCGCGAAGGCAAGCTGGGCCTGTGGGCCGACGGCTTCTACGCCGTGCGCGACCCCGACACGGCCTTCCGGGCCCAGGGCCGCTACGCCGTCGTCACCGGCCGCGTGCTGGACGCGGCCGACGCCCGCGAGCGCGTCTACCTCAACTTCGGCGCCGACCGGCGCACCGACTTCACGGTGGAGATCGACCGCCGTGACATGGCCGCCTTCCGGGCCCGCCACCTGAGCCCGCTGGACCTGAAGGACCGACTGGTGGAGGTGCGCGGCTGGGTGGAGGAGCACAACGGCCCCATGATCCGCGTCACCAACCCCGACCAGATCATCACCACCGACGGCCGTTGGCCCCATCGCCGCCCGGTCCGGGGCCAGAAGGAAGACAAGGACGGGAGCGACGCGGCGCCGGCCGCATCGGATCCCTAAGCGACGGAGGATGCCCGCGACGCCCTCGTCATGGCCAACGCCAGCCCCTAGGGCAGATAGGCGCCGGCGTCATCGCCCCGGGCTACCGCCAGGCCCATCTGCAGACTGCGGCCGATGCGGGCGCTGACCTCCGCCAGGCGGTCCGCCGCCTCCGCCGTGAACAGGCCCCGAGCCGTCTCCTGGAAAAGGGCCAGCCAGCGGCGGAAGTGATCCGGCCCGATCAGGGGCAGACCCGCGTGCACCACCATGGGCCGGCCCTCGTAACGGCCGGTGGATAGCAGGACGGAGGACCAGAAATCCACAATGCGCATGCGGTGGCGGTCCCACGCCTCCTCGGTGGTGCCGACGGCGCCCTCGAAGACCGGACCCAGCAGCGCATCCTGGCGCGCCCGGTCGTAGAAGGCCCGCACCAGGACGGCCAGCGACTCTTCCGTGAAGGCGGCAAATGGTTGTGACATCGCTGTAAAAACTCCCGCGAAACAGGCTGGGCGGAACCGGCCGGGCTTGGTTGGGTTTGCGCTGGGGGCCGGCCTTGGCCTACACTTCGGCCTTAATTCGAGCAATCTGGTGTACAGACCCATGGCGCGCGGCGACCTCTTCCCACCCCTGGAACCCTACCGGACGGGCACGCTGGCCGTCAGCGGCCTGCACACCATCTACTGGGAGGAAGCCGGCAACCCCGATGGCGCGCCCGTGGTCTTCCTGCATGGCGGCCCCGGTGCCGGCGCCTCGCCCACGCACCGCCGCTTCTTCGACCCCCGGCGTTACCGCATCGTCATCCTGGACCAGCGCGGCGCCGGCCGGTCCACCCCGCTGGGTGAAATCCGCGAGAATGGTATTCCAGATCTCATTTCGGATCTGGAACAATTGCGGGCGGTGCTGGAGATCGACCGCTGGCTGGTGTTCGGCGGCTCCTGGGGGTCAACCCTGGCGCTGGCTTACGCCCAGGCCCATCCGGAACGGGTGAAGGGCCTGGTGCTGCGCGGCATCTTCCTGATGCGCCAGCAGGAGATCGACTGGTTCCTTTACGACATGCGCACCTTCTTCCCCGAGGCCTGGTCCACCTTCGTGGCCCACATCCCGGTGAATGAGCGGGGCGACCTGCTGGAGGCGTACTACCGCCGCCTGACCTCCGCCGATCCACAGACCCGCATGGCCGCCGCCCGGGTGTGGAGCGTGTACGAGGGCGCCTGCTCCACCCTGCTGCCCAGCCCGGAACTGGTGTCGGCGTCGGGCGAGGACAACCACGCCCTGGGCCTGGCGCGCATGGAGGCGCACTACTTCCGCAACAACAAGCTGTCGCCGGAAGCGGCGTTGCTGGAGAACATCGACCGCATCCGGCACATCCCGGCCATCATCGTCCAGGGCCGCTACGACGTGGTCTGCCCCATCCGCACGGCGGATGAGCTGCACCGCGCCTGGCCCGAGGCCGACTACATCGTCGTGCCGGACGCGGGCCACAGCGCCATGGAGCCGGGCATCCGCTCCGCCTTGGTGCAGGCGACGGAGCGGTTCAAGACCCTCTGAAACCCCAGGGGCGTACCGGCGGGGGCGCCACCGGTTTAGAAATCGCTGCACCGGCCCTTGCGTTCCCAGTCGCCGTAGCGGGTGGGTTCGGGGCCGGTGGGGCCACCGATCTCGCGCACGGGTTCGGGTTTCGCGGCCTCGGCCTTGATGGCTTCGGCCTTAACGGTTTCGGGGGCGGGTTCGGGCGCCGATGCCGCGGGGGCCCCGTGGGGGACCACGTGCGCTTTGAAGATGGGTGCCTTGGGCTCGGGCAAAGGGGGCTCTGGCAGGGGGGGCAGCTTGCTCATGGCACTATAATTGGCCCCGGCGCGCGCCACCGCCAAGGGCTTTTGCCGGGGGCCAGACCTTCCCGTCCGAATCCATGCCGGAAACGGGGGGCGGGTGGCCGAAAGGGGCCGGTGACAGCGGGCCCGTTCCGGGGTACACCCCGCCCCCATGAATACCGAAACGCTGGCCGCCCGCCGGGTGGTCCTGGATCTCTTGGAAAGCGTGCTGCGCCGCCGCGTGCCGCTGGATGACGCGCTGGACCAGCACCGGGGCCTGCCCGGCCTGGAGCCGCGCGACCGCGCCTTCGTCCGCCTGCTGACCGCCACCGTCATCCGCCGCCTGGGCCAGATCGACGCCGTGGTCCTGTCGCTGCTGGCCCGGCCGGATCTGCCCAAGGCCGGCGTGCTGGACATCCTGCGCGTTTCCGCCGCCCAGCTGCTGTTCCTGGGCACCCCCGCCCACGCCGCCGTGGACACGGGCGTGGAACTGGCCGTGGCCAAGGGCCTGGCCGGCATGAAGGGTCTGATCAACGCCGTGCTGCGCCGCCTGGCGCGCGAGGGCGCCGACCTGCTGGCCGCCCAGGACGCCGGCCGCCTGAACACGCCCGACTGGCTGTGGCTGGCCTGGCGCCAGCACTACGGCACCGGCCACACCCGCGCCATCGTCGATGCCCACCTGGTGGAGGCGCCGCTGGACATCACGGTGAAGGGCGACCCGCACGCCTGGGCGGAAAGGCTGGAGGCGACGGTGCTGCCCAACGGCACCCTGCGCCGCGCCGCCGGCGGGTCGGTCACCGAGCTCCCGGGCTTCAATGAGGGCGCCTGGTGGGTGCAGGACGCCGCCGCCGCCCTGCCCGCCCGCCTGCTGGGCGACGTCGCCGGCCTGACCGTCATCGACCTGTGCGCCGCCCCGGGCGGCAAGACGGCCCAGCTGGCCGCCGCCGGCGCCAAGGTGACGGCGGTCGACCGCTCCGCCCCCCGGCTGGACCGCCTGTCGCGCAATATGGAACGCCTGGGCCTGTCGGTCGCCACGGCGGTGGCCGACGCCACCAAGTGGCAGCCGGACGCACCGGTCGATGCCGTGCTGTTGGACGCGCCGTGCAGCGCCACCGGCACCATCCGCCGCCACCCCGACGTGGCGCGGCTGAAGACGCCGGAAGACGTGGGCCGCCTGTCGGGCGTGCAGCGCCGCCTGTTGGACCGCGCCATCGACATGGTGAAGCCGGGCGGCCTGGTGGTCTACTGCACCTGCTCCCTCCAGCCGGAGGAAGGCGAGGAGCAGTTGTCCAAGCTGCTGTCGCGCCGCCTGGACGTGATGGTGGAACCCATCATCCCGGTGGATCTGGCTTATGGCGCGGAGGCCGATGTGGAGGCACTGGCCCCCCTGGTAACCGACAGCGGCGACGTGCGCACCACGCCCGGCCACTGGGCGGGGTTGGGCGGCCTCGACGGATTTTTCATGACCCGCCTGCGCCGCACCGCCTAGCGGTTGGCAAAGCAGCCCTTAGTTGATAGGAACCATAGTCACCATGCAGCAGCCGGTACGCATCGCCCCCTCCATCCTGTCGGCCGACTTCGCCAACCTGGGCGCGGAGGTGC
This sequence comes from Nitrospirillum amazonense, assembly GCF_029594735.1. NCBI lineage: Bacteria > Pseudomonadati > Pseudomonadota > Alphaproteobacteria > Rhodospirillales > Azospirillaceae > Nitrospirillum > Nitrospirillum amazonense. The sequence continues at coordinate 739,380 of NZ_JARPAF010000002.1, read as the reverse complement.
GGGCCGTGGACGCTGCCGGTGCCGACTATATCCACATTGACGTCATGGACGGGCATTTCGTGCCCAACCTGACCATCGGCCCGATGGTGGTGCAGGCCCTGCGCCCGCATTCGGCCAAGGTGTTCGACGTGCACCTGATGATTTCGCCGGTGGATAATTTCGTCGCCGCCTTCGCCAAGGCCGGCGCCGACATCATCACCGTGCACCCCGAGGCCGGCGCCCACACCCACCGCACGCTGCAGCTGATCCGCAGCCTGGGCAAGAAGGCCGGCGTGGCGCTGAACCCGGCGACGCCCATCTCGGTCCTGGATTACATCATGGATGACGTCGACATGATCCTGGTCATGTCGGTCAACCCCGGCTTTGGCGGCCAGTCCTTCATCAACAGCCAGAAGGACAAGATCAGGGCCATCCGCCAGCGCATCGACGCCGTGACCGCCGGCACGTCCCGTGTCATCGACCTTGAGGTCGACGGCGGCATCAACGTCGAGATGGCGCCCGTGGCGATATCCGCCGGCGCGGACGTGCTGGTGGCCGGCACCGCCACCTTCCAGGGTGGGCCGGAGGCCTACGCCGACAACATCCGCCGCCTGCGCGGCCCGCTGGTCTAAGGGATCGAACGGCGCATGGCCCGTGTCACTTCCGGCATGAGACGGTTCCGCGCCGGCCCCGGCGCGCTGGTCTACCGGACGCCGCTGTACGGCGTGCTGCTGAAAAGCCGCGCGCCCCAGGCGCTGGGCGTGGTGCCGGCCGACCCGTGGCCGGGTGACCCCCGCCAGGGTGAGGCGCTGCTGGCCGGCCGTTTCGCCTTCGCGGGTGAGGAGCGCCAGGCCGATCTGCCGCCCTGGCTGGATCTCTCCGCCGGATCCGCCTGGCTGACAGCCCTGCACGGCTTCGACTGGCTGCGCCACCTGAAAGCCGCCGGGGGCGACGCCGCGCGCCGCCAGGCCCGCGTGCTGGTCACCAGCTGGCTGGACGGCTTCTCCTCCTGGCATGCCGTCGCCTGGGCGCCGGAGGTGACGGCCCAGCGCATCGTCGCCTGGATTGGCGCCCACGACTTCTTCCTGGCCAGCGCCGACGACGGCCTGCGCGCCCGTGTCTTCGACAGCCTGGCCCGCCAGATCCGCCACCTGGCCCGTCTGGTGCCCGGCCGCCTGCGGGGCGTAGATCTGATCCTGGGCATCAAAGGCCTGGTCTACGGCGGCTTCTGCCTGCCGGGCCGGGGCCGTACGGCCCAGCGCGCCCTGTGGCTGCTGAACCGCGAGCTGACCCGCCAGGTCATGCCCGACGGCGGCCATGTGCAGCGCAGCCCCTCGCTACAGCTGCAGGTGCTGCGCCACCTGATCGACATCCGGGGCGTGTTGCGCGCCGCGCGGGCCGACATGCCCGACGCCGTGCAGCACTCCATCGACCGCCTGACGCCCACCCTGCGCTTCTTTCGCCATGGCGACGGCGGCCTGGCCCTGTTCAATGGTGGCTGGGCGGAAGACCCCACCTTCATCGACACGGTGTTGAGTCAGGCCGACGCCCGCGGCCGGCCCTTGCGCTCCGCCCCCCATGTGGGGTTCGAGCGGCTGGCGGCTGGCCGCGCCTGCGTGCTGTTCGATGCCGGCGCACCGCCGCCGTCCGGTCTGGACGCTCGGGCGCACGCCGGCAGCCTGTCGTTCGAGATGAGCGTGGGGCGCGAGCGGCTGATCGTCAACTGCGGCAGCCACCCATCCGAAACCGGCGCCTGGCGCGGGGCCTTGGCCTCCACCGCCGCCCACTCCACCCTGGTGGTGGCCGACACCAACTCCGCCTCCGTGCGCGAGGATGGCGGCCTGGGTCGCCGCCCGCATCCGGTGGAGGCCAAGCGGCGCGAGACGGGCGGCGCCGTCCTGGTTGAGGCGGCGCACGACGGCTATCGCGACGGCTTCGGCCTGATCCACCACCGGCGCCTGTACCTGGCCGAGAACGGCGAGGATCTGCGCGGCGAGGACAAGCTGGAAGGCGGGTCCGGCGGGCAGTCCTACACTCTGCGCTTCCACCTGCATCCGGGCGTGCACGCCAGCCTGTCCCAGGGCGGCGACGGCGTGCTGCTGCGCCTGCCGTCGGGCGCCGGCTGGCGCCTGCGCCTGTCGGGCGGCACGGTGGGGCTGGAGGAAAGCGTCTATCTGGGCGACGGGCCCGAGCCGCGCGGCACCCTGCAGGTGACCGTGCGCGGCACGACCGCCCCCGGCGGCGCCACCGTGAAGTGGGCCCTGCGCCGCGAGAAGAAGGCCGAGGGCGCCGACCCCTGAGCCACCATGACCCCAAGTTTCCCTTGAAGCCCGGCGTTTGCCGGGCTTTCTCATTCCCAAATCCCACCGAAGCCGGATTGCCATCATGACCAGCCCCGATCTCGTTCCCCTGCGCCGCGCCCTCATCTCCGTGTCCGACAAGACCGGCCTGATCGAGCTGGGCCAGGCCCTGGCCGCGCGCGGCGTGCACATCCTGTCCACCGGCGGTTCCGCTCAGCGCCTGGCCGAGGCCGGCGTGCCCGTGACCGAGGTGGGCGACCACACCGGCTTCCCCGAGATGATGGACGGCCGGGTGAAGACCCTGCACCCGCGCATCCACGGCGGCATCCTGGCCCGCCGCGATGACGAGGGGCACGTGGCCGCCATGAACACCCACGATATCCCCGGCATCGACCTGGTGGTGGTGAACCTCTATCCCTTCGAGGCCACGGTGGCGAAGGGCGCCGACTTCGAAACCTGCATCGAGAACATCGACATCGGCGGCCCCAGCCTGATCCGGGGTGCGGCCAAGAACCACGACTTCGTGGCGGTGGTGACCGACCCGTCCGACTACGCCCCGCTGCTGGCCGAGCTGGCGGCCCATGACGGCCAGACCACCCTGGACCTGCGCCGCCGCCTGGCGGCCAAGGCCTATGCCCGCACCGGCGCCTATGACGCCGCCATCGGCGCCTGGTTCGCCAACCGCCTGGGCCAGACCTGGCCGGAGAGCGTCACCGTGTCCGGCACCCTGCGCCAGACCCTGCGCTATGGCGAGAACCCGCACCAGACGGCCGCCTTCTATGTGACGGGGGAGCGCCGCCCCGGCATTGCCACCGCCACCCAGCTGCAGGGCAAGGAGCTGTCGTACAACAACCTGAACGACACCGACGCGGCCTTCGAGCTGGTGGCCGAGTTCGACCGCCCGGCCATCGCCATCATCAAGCACGCCAACCCCTGCGGTGTGGCCGAGGGTGATGACCTACCCACCGCCTACGCCCGTGCCCTGGCCTGCGACCCCGTGTCCGCCTTCGGCGGCATCATCGCCGCCAACCGCACCCTGGACGCCGTGACCGCCGAGGCCATATCCCGCCTGTTCGCCGAAGTGGTGATTGCCCCCGACGCGGATGAGGCCGCCCGTGCCGTGCTGGCAGGCAAGAAGAACCTGCGCGTGCTGCTGACCGGCGACCTACCCAATCCGGCTCAGGCCGGCACCCTGATCAAGACCGTCGCCGGCGGCTTCCTGGCGCAGAGCCGGGATGACGGCCGCATCCTGCCGGCCAACCTGAAGGTGGTGACCAAGCGCGGCCCCACCCCGAAGGAGCTGGCCGACCTGCTGTTCGCCTTCCGCGTGGGCAAGCATGTGAAGTCCAACGCCATCGTCTATGCCAAGGACCTGGCCACGGTGGGTATCGGCGCCGGCCAGATGAGCCGAGTCGACAGCAGCCGCATCGCGGCCATCAAAAGCCGGGAGGCGGCGGAGGCCGCCGGCCTGGCCGAGCCGGGCACCAAGGGCAGCGTGGTGGCGTCCGACGCCTTCTTCCCCTTCGCCGACGGCCTGATCGCGGCGGCGGAAGCCGGCGTCACGGCCGTCATCCAGCCCGGCGGCTCCATGCGTGACCAGGAAGTGATCGACGCTGCGGACGAGCGTGGTCTGGCCATGGTATTTACCGGCATGCGTCATTTCCGTCACTGACGGCGGCAGGGACAGGGGGATAGTTCCGTATCAGGAGACCATCCCCCTTTCCACCCCGCCCCATCCTTGAAGGGCGGGTGTTCAGGGATGGCGATGACCGATGGGGGAAGCCCAGGCCCGCGAAGCATGCGGTAACCTGGGCCAAGTAGGACCAGGGCAGCCCATATGAACGCCTCCGCGCCAGACCACGCTGCTTCGGCCGGCGCCTCTCTCCCTGATCTTCTGGCTGGCGGCGTCCCGGCCCCGGATGGCACCGTTCATTCCGACGCGGCCATCGTTCCCTTGATCCCGTCCGCCGGTCGCCCCGTGGCGGCCCTGTTGGTCATGAGCCTGGTGCTGACCCTGCTGGTCTTCGCCTGGGCCGCCTGGGACCACCACCGCCGCGTCTGGGACGATGCCCGTGAGCAGGTGGTGGACGTGACCCATGTGCTGGAAGAGCATGCGGGCAAGATCTTCAGCATCCACGCCACCAGCCTGCGCTACGTCGAGCGGCTGGTGGAGGACGCTGGCTGGAAGAATATCGCCGGCGACAGCCGCTTTTACGACCGCCTGCGGGAAATCTGGCAGGCCTCTCCCGAGCTGGAGAGCGTGTGGGTGGTGGATACCAGCGGCATCATCCGCGTGAACACGGTGCAGTGGCCCACACCGGCGCTGGACGTCAGCGACCGGGAGTATTTCCGCGCCCAGCTGAAGCCGGGCGCCGGGATCTTCATCGGGCAGCAGTTGCGCGGCCGCATCTCCGGCGCGGCCTTCCTCCCAATCAGCCAGCGTATGGAAACGCGGGACGGCCGTTTCAACGGCGTGGCCCAACTGTCGCTGAAGCCGGACTATTTCATCGCCTTCTACCGGTCGCTGTTCTCGGCCGATCCCAAGACCATGATGCTGGTGCGCGAGGATGGTGCGGTACTGCTGCGCGAGCCCGCCCCCGCCGACGACCTGCAGCAGGGCTTTTATCCAGAGCTGCTCAAGACGCCGGAGGACGCCACCGGCACCTTCATCCTGACCTCCCCCATCGATGGGGTGCGGCGGCTGTACGCCCGGCGCAAGGTTCCCAACCTGCCGCTGTTCGTCCTCTATGGCATCGACACGGCCAGCATCGCCAAGGAATGGGAAGACAGGGCCCTGGTCTACGCCGCCGTGGCCGTTCCGGCCTCGCTGGCGCTGATGCTGGTGGCCTGGATCGCCATCCGCCGCTCCCGCGACCTGGCCCGCGCCGACCGGATCCTGCGCCATGCCAACACCCTGCTGGAAGCGCGGGTGGCCGACCGCACCCGGCACCTGGACCGCGCGCTGGCGGAGCGCGAGATGCTGCTGCGCGACACCCACCACCGGGTGAAGAACAATCTGCAGGTCGTCTCCAGCCTGCTGCAGCTTCAGGCCGGCATGAATCCGGCGCTGCGCCCCGCCCTGGGCGACGCCCTGCGCCGCATCCACGCCATGGGCATCCTGCATGAGCAGCTGCACCGCGCGTCGGATGTCGACGTGGTCCAACTGGACCGGGTGATCACCGCCCTGGCGCGCGAGATCGACAACATCCACCAGGGCGAGGGGCACGCAGCGGGCGGGCTGCGCCGCGTGTCCGTGGTGCTGGACCTCACGCCACTGGAAAGTGACCTGACGGCGTCCGTGCCCGTGACCCTGGTGCTGAACGAGGTGCTGTCCAACGCCTTCAAGCACGCCTACCCCGAAGGCCGCGCCGGCACCCTGGCCGTGACCCTGCGGCGGGAGGGCACTGAGGGTGTGCTGACCGTCGCCGACGATGGCGTGGGCATGCCGGACACCGCCGCCGGCACCGGCCGCAAGAGCCTGGGCCTGCTGCTGATCGACGCCTTCACCCGCCAGCTGCGCGGCCGTTTCCTTTACGAGGCGACCACGCCGGGCACACGGTTCACCCTGCGGTTCCCGCTGGGGTGAATCCGAGATTGGCATAGTATGCCAATCGGCGTTAGGCTTTGGATCTTGAATTCTTCGCCAGGGGATGCCGATGCCAACGCGCAACGTGGTGCTGACCGATCACCATGAACAAGTCATCGAGCACTTGGTGCGATCTGGCCGTTACCAGAACGCCAGCGAGGTCCTTCGTGCCGGCCTGAGACTCATCGAACGAGAGGAAGCACAACATGAGGCCAAGCTGAAGGCGTTGCGGGAGGCGGCGGAAGCCGGCCACCGCGAGCTGGATGAAGGGCGGTTCGATGAGGTTACGGACGGTGACTTGGAAGAATACATAGCTGTGCTTGGCAGAGAAGCCGCTGGCGGGCACTGACGGCATGCTGCTCTACCGGCTGGAACCTGGCGTGGTTGGAATTGTGCGTGTTCTTCACGATGCCATGGACGTGGAACAGCATGTTCCATGGGACGACAGCCCCTGAAACCAGAACCGGCCGCCCCGATGGACGGCCGGCGCAATACCCGGTGTTTTGGGGGGCGGATCAGCCGTCACCCATCTTGAGGGCGGCAATGAAGGCGCTCTGCGGGATTTCGACTTCGCCGAATTGCCGCATGCGCTTCTTGCCTTCCTTCTGCTTGTCCAGCAGCTTGCGCTTGCGGCTGATGTCGCCGCCATAGCACTTGGCCAGCACGTCCTTGCGCATGGCGCTGATGGTCTCGCGGGCGATGACGCGGCTGCCGATGGCGGCCTGCACGGCGATCTTGAACAGCTGACGCGGAATCAGCTCCTTCAGCCGCTCACACAGCAGGCGCCCGCGATGCTCGGCCTGGCTGCGGTGGACGATGGTGGACAGGGCGTCCACCGGTTCCGCGTTCACCAGGATGGACATCTTGACCAGGTCGCCGGTCTCGTACCCGTCCATCTGGTAGTCGAAGCTGGCATAGCCGCGGCTGATGGACTTCAGCCTGTCATAGAAGTCGAACACCACCTCGTTCAGCGGCAGCTTGTAGACCAGCATGGCGCGACCGCCGACATAGGTCAGGTCGATCTGCTGGCCGCGCCGCTCGGTGCACAGCGCCAGGATGCCGCCCAGATATTCGTCGGGCAGCATGATGGTGGCGCGAATCCACGGCTCATCGATGTGGTCGATGCGAATGGGATCCGGCATGTCGGCCGGGTTGTGCATGTCGATGACCGACTTGTCGGTCATGTGGACCTTGTAGATGACGCTGGGCGCCGTCGTGATCAGGTCCAGGTTGAACTCGCGCTCCAGCCGCTCCTGGATGATCTCCAGGTGCAGCAACCCCAGGAAGCCGCAGCGGAAGCCGAAGCCCAGGGCGGCCGACGTCTCCGCCTCGAACTGGAAGCTGGCGTCGTTCAGGGCCAGCTTGCCCAGGCTTTCGCGCAAATGCTCGAACTCCGCCGCGTCGGTCGGGAACAGGCCGCAGAACACCACCGGCACGCTGGGCTTGAAGCCTTCCAGCGGCTCGGCGGCCGGGCGGCGCTCTTCGGTGATGGTGTCGCCAACCTTGGTTTCGCGGATGTCCTTGATGCCGGCGGTGATGAAGCCCATCTCGCCCGGCCCCAGGCGGCCGGACTGCACGGCCTTGGGCGTGAAGTGGCCGACGCGGTCGGCTTCCTTCGTGGCCCCGGTGGCCATCATGCGGATCTTCTGGCCCACCTTAAGCTCGCCATCGACCACGCGCACCAGGATGACCACGCCCAGGTAGGGGTCGTACCAGCTGTCGACCACCAGGGCCTTCAGCGGCGCCTCCAGGTCGCCCTTGGGCGGCGGCAGGCGGGTGACGATGGCCTCCAGCACGTCCTTGATGTTCAGGCCGGTCTTGGCCGAGATCATGACGGCGTTGCTGGCGTCCAGGCCGATCACATCCTCGATCTGCTGCTTGATGCGGTCGGGTTCGGCCGCCGGCAGGTCGATCTTGTTCAGGACCGGGACGATCTCATGGTTGTGGTCGATGGCCTGGTAGACGTTGGCCAGCGTCTGCGCCTCCACCCCTTGCGAGGCGTCGACCACCAGCAGCGATCCTTCGCACGCGGCCAGCGAGCGCGAGACCTCATAGGCGAAGTCCACGTGGCCGGGCGTGTCCATCAGGTTCAGCTGATAGGTCCGCCCGTCATCGGCCTTGTAGTTCAGGCGCACGGTCTGCGCCTTGATGGTGATGCCGCGCTCGCGCTCGATATCCATGCTGTCGAGCACCTGCTCGCGCATCTCGCGGGCGTCCAGGCCGCCGCAATACTGGATCAGGCGATCGGCCAGGGTCGACTTGCCGTGGTCGATGTGGGCGATGATGGAGAAATTGCGGATGTGCGAAAGGTCGGTCATGACGGGCCGGTCTGGAAAAATTCCCGCGACCATAGGATGCCCGGCGTTCCGGCGCAACCGCGGGGTTGGCGGGGCGTTCATGTGCGGCCTGGGGACTAAGGCGCAATGGCCGCCGCCAGGTCCCGCAAGTCGGTGACGGTCACCGTGGGCGCCAAGCCCCAGGGGTCGAACAGCGCCTCGGATGACCGCCGCACCCAGGCGGCGCGCCAGCCGGCGGAAAGGGCGCCGATGACGTCGAAAGGGTTGCTGGAAACCAGCCAGGTCTCCGCGTCCGTGGCGCCGGCCGCCCCCAGGAAGTGGCTGTACACGGCCGGGTCGGGCTTGAACGACCGCACGTCGTCCGTGCTGATGACCCCCAGGAACAGATCGGCGATCCCGGCAGCGTCCAGCAGGGTGCGCACCGCGGCTTTGGTGCCGTTGGAGAAGGCGTAGAGGCGGAAGCCGGCCGCACGCAAGCGGGCCAGCCCATCCGCCACATCGGGGAAGGCCGGCAAGGTGCGGTAGGCGTCCAGCAGGGCCGTCCGCTGGTCCGGTCTCAGCGGCGTTTTATATAGGGTGCAGGTGTGGTCCAGGGCCTGGGCTGTGCAGACGCTGAAGGGCACGTAGTTCTGCATCAGGGCGCGGCGGAAGGCGTATTCCAGCTGCCGCTCACGCCATGTGCGGGAGAACTCCGCCGCGCGGTCGCCCACCATGCCCTTCAGCATGGCCACCAGCCCATGGGTGTCGATCAGCGTGCCGTAGACATCAAAGGCCAGCGTCACCGCCATCGGTCCCTCCCCCATTCGGCATTGGTGCAGACTGTGTCCCGACTGGAACGCATGGTCCAGGCCGGAAGCGGCGGCCGTTCGCCGCGCCGCCCTGGCGGGGCCACCAGGCACTTCCCACATTGGGGGACATCACGCTCGCGGCGTGGACAAGGGAGGGGACGAAAGAATGCGTCGTACCGGCTTGCTTTTCCTGGCATTCAGCCTGGGCCTCCCGATCTCGACGCCCGCGCTGGCGGCGGGACCGGTGGTGGTGGAATTGTTCACGTCGCAGGGTTGCTCCTCCTGCCCGCCCGCCGATGCCTTCCTCACCGACCTGGCGCAGGACCGCCGGGACGTGCTGCCCCTGGCTTTCCACGTGACTTATTGGAATGGCCTGGGCTGGCGGGATCCCTATTCATTCGAGGCCGCCACGGCGCGACAGCGGTGGTATGCGCGTAGCCTGGGCGGCGGCCAGGTCTACACGCCGGAGATGGTGGTGAATGGCGAACGCGCCTTCGTCGGTTCCGACCGTGCGCGGGGCTTGGCCGAAATCGCCGACGCCACGCGGCGGGAAGCGGCGCCGGTCGGCTTGCAGGTCGCGCGCGGGGAAGACGGCCTGGTCATTTCCGTTGGCGCGGGCAAGGGACAGCAGGGTGACATCCTGGTGGTGGGGTATGACCCGCAACACCGCACCCCCATCGGGCGGGGCGAGAACAGCGGCCGCACCCTGCTGGAATCCAATATCGTCCGGTCGCTCACCCCAGCCGGGCAATGGCGGGGAGACGCGGTGGAGGTCCGCCAGCCTTTGCCGGCGGGGGAACGTGTCGCGGTCCTGCTGCAGGCACCGGATGGCCGCATCCTGTCCGCCGCCATCCTGAACCAAGCGCCAGGGGATCGGACGCCGGGGTGAGCGGGGCTCAGCCCGCGCGCACCTTGGTCAGGAAGCCCGCCACCTGGTGGCGCAGATGATCGGACTGGCTGACCAGATCTTGGGCGGCGTGCAGCACATCCACGGCCATTGTGCCGGTCTCACTGGCGGCGCGGGTCACCTGGCCGATGGTGCTGGACACGTCGGAGGTGCCGGCGGCGGCCTGGGCCACGCTGCTGGCGATCTCGTTGGTGGCGGCACCCTGCTGCTCCACCGCCGCGGCGATGGTGGTGACGATGTCGCTGATGCGGCCGATGGTGCCGCTGACACCGTGGATGGCGCCGGCGGCACTGCCGGCGACGGCCTGGATCTCGCCGATCTGGGCGCTGATCTCTTCCGTCGCCTTGGCAGTCTGCGTCGCCAGGGTCTTCACCTCGGACGCCACGACAGCAAAACCTTTCCCGGCCTCACCCGCCCGCGCCGCCTCGATGGTGGCGTTCAGGGCCAGCAGGTTGGTCTGGCTGGCGATATCGCTGATCAGGCGCACCACGTCGCCGATCTTGCGCGCCGCCTCCACCAGGCCGCTCACGGTGTGGTTGCTGCGCTCCGCCTCCACCACGGCGTTCTGGGCGATCTGGGAGGACTCCTCCACCCGCCGGCCGATCTCCTGGATGCTGGCGGACAGCTGCTCCGCCGCCGCCGCCACGGTGTTGACGTTGCCGGCCGCGGCCTCCGCCGCGCCGGCGACCGCCAGCGTCTGGTGGTTGGTCTGCTCGGCAATGGCCGACAGGCCCTTGGCGTTGCCCTGCATGCGGTCGGCGGCACCGGCCACCCCTTCCACCACCTGGTTCATGCTGGCCTCGAACTCGTCGGCCAGTTGGGCCAGCGCGGCAAGGCGTTCGGCCTGCGCCTGGGCCTTCATCGTCTCCTGCTCATGGCGCAGGGTATCGGCCTCCACCATGGTGCGCTGGAAGATGCGCAGCGCCCGCACGGTGGCGCCGATCTCATCCCGCCGGTCGGTCGCCCGCACCTCCACGGTCTGGTCGCCGTCGGCCAGGGCCGTCATGGTGTCGACGATGCGCTTCAGCGGGCGGGACACGCTGGCCCAGGCGATCCACAGCGCCAGCGCCATGATCAGCACGGCGCCCGACAGGCCGGCCGCCAGCGTCACCCAGTAGGTGCGTTCGTTGCGGGCCTTGGCGGCGGCCTCGCCCTTGCTCAAATTCTCGTCCACCGCCTTGGTGATGACGGTCAGCCGGTCCAGCAGCTTGGACAGGCGGATGTCGAACTCATCGGTCAGGGTGGACGCGCCGGCCTTGGTGTTGCCGGCCAGCATCTGTTCGCGCGCCTCTTCCGCGAACTTCATCATGGCCTTGAACTCGTCCCGGGCCATGGCCAGGTCGTCCTTGGAGCCTGGGTTCAGGCGGGCGACACTATCCAGGTATTTTGCGAGGTCGCTGGCCTGCTGCCCGATCTCATCCTTCATGCTGTCGATGATGAACTTGTCAGTCTCCGCCAGCATCATGTAGCTGATGCGGCCGATGTTGGCGGCGGCGCCATTGGCCCGGTCGATGGCCTTCAGGGCCTCCGCCTCGCCGCGCAGCAGGTGCTGGTACTGGGCCGCACCCGTGTTCATCTGCGACAGGGTGTAGAGGGAGGTGCCGAGCGTCACCAGCCCCATCAGGATCAGGGGCAGCAGCAGCTTCTGGATGATGGGCAGATCCCGGAAAAACTTCATGCCGTCTGTCCTCCCCCAACGGGTGACACCCATAAGCGCAGGCGTCAGTTTCCGCTTTTTATCTTTCGAAAGATAGTAAGAGACGGGGGTACGGGCGGTGCAAGAGGTTAAAGTAGTCTAAAATTCACAATAAGTTGGTTAAAAGGAAAGGCGCCCCCTGAAAGCCAAGGGGCGCCTACTGCAAGCGTGCGACCTCTGTGTCAGCCGCGCAACACGGCACCCGTCGCTTTGGTGACGGCGGCGACGACTTTGGCGGCCACGGCCTCGATTTCCGCATCCGTCAGGGTCTTGTCCACCGGTTGCAAAGTGACCGACAGGGCGATGGACTTGAAGCCGGTTTCGACTCCGGGCCCCTGGTAGACGTCGAACAGCTGCACGCCGGTGATCAGGGCCTTGTCGGCCCCCTTGGCGGCACGGACCAGGCGATCCGCCTCCACGCCGGCCTCCACCACAAAGGCGAAGTCGCGGCTGATGGGCTGGAAGGCCGACAGCTCCAGCTTCGGTTTCTCCGTCCCGCCCTTCTTCTTCGGTTGCGGGATCAGGTCCAGGAACACCTCGAACGCCACCAGCGGGCCGGTCAGGTCCAGGGCCTCCAGCACCGCCGGGTGCAGCTCGCCGAAGCGGGCCAGCACGGTGGGGCCCAGCCGCAGGCAGCCGGAGCGGCCCGGGTGGTACCAGCCGGGCGCGTCGGTGGAGACGACCAGGTTGGCGGTGGGGGCGCCGGCGGCCTCCAGCGCCGCGATGGCGTCGGCCTTGGCGTCATAGGCGTCCACGGGGCGGGTGCCCTTGGCCCAGTGGCGGGCTACGGCCAGGCCGGCGCGCACACCGGCGGCGATCAGGTCCTGGCCCTTCTCGCTGCCGTCGCGGAAGGCGGGGCCCACCTCGAACAACGCCAGGTCGGCATAGCCGCGCGCGGCGTTGCGGCCGGCGGCGGCCGCCAGGTTGGCCAGCACGGAGGGGCGCATGACGGCCAGGTCGGCGCTGATGGGGTTCAGCAGGGCCAGCTCGTCCGGCGCCCCGCCGAACAGCTTGGCCGCCTCGGGCGCCAGGAAGGACCAGGTGATGGCCTCCAGCATGCCCCGGCTGGCCAGCAGGCGGCGCACGGTGGCGGTGCGGCGCTGCTTGGGCGTGACGGCGACCTTGGGCAGGCCCTCGTCACGCGGCAGGCTGGTGGTGGGGATGGCGTCGAAGCCGTGGATGCGCAGCACCTCTTCCACCAGGTCGGCCTCGCCCTGCACGTCGGCGCGCCAGGACGGCGGCACGGCCTGGATCAGGCCGTCCTTCCGGCTGGTCTCGAAGCCCAGGGCGGTCAGGATGCGCACCTGGTCGGCTTCCGGAACGTCCACGCCGCCCAGATGGGCCACGCGGGCCGGCCGCAGGGTCAAAGGGCGGCGCCAGGCGGGCTCGGCACCGGCCACGAAGACCTCGCCGGCCTCACCGCCACAGAGTTCCAGCACCAGGCGGGTGGCCTGTTCGATGCCGCTGACGACGCTGGCCGGGTCCACGCCGCGCTCGAAGCGATAGCGGGCGTCGCTGTCGATCTGCAGGGCGCGTCCGGTCTCCGCCACCTTGGCGGGCTCGAACAGCGCCGCCTCGATGATGACGTCCGTGGTCGTCTCCGACACGCCGGTGCTCTCGCCGCCCATGACACCGCCCAGGGACAGCACGGCGCCGCTGGCATCGGCGATGACGGTCAGGCCGGCGGGCAGGGTGTATTCCTTGCCGTTCAGGGCCAGCAGGGTTTCACCCGCCTTGCTCTCGCGCACGGTCAGGTCGCCCTGGACCTTGGCGGCGTCGAAGACGTGCAGGGGGCGCACCTGGTCCAGGGTCATGAGGTTGGTGATGTCCACCAGGGCCGAGATGGGGCGCAGGCCGACGGCGGTCAGCTTGTCCTGCAGCCACTGCGGGCTGGGCCCGTTGCGCACGCCGCGCACCACGCGGGCGGCGAACTGCGGGCAGGCCGCCGTTTCCAGCGTCACCTTCACCGGCGCGGGGAAGACGCCGGGCACGGGCGCGGTGTTCAGGGGCTTCAACGTGCCGACGCCGGCGGCGGCGAGATCGCGGGCAATGCCATAGACACCGGCGCAGTCCACGCGGTCTGGCGTCAGCGAGATCTCGATGACAGCGTCGTCCAGCTTGCGCCAGGCGGCGAAGCTGGCACCCACCGGTGCCTCCTCCGGCAACTCGATGATGCCGTTGTGCTCATCCGACAGGTTCAGCTCGCGCTCGGAGCACAGCATGCCCCGGCTTTCCACGCCGCGGATGGCGCCGACCTTCAGCGTGTCGCCCGTGGCCGGGATCACGGCGCCGGGGCTGGCGAACACCACGGTGATGCCGGTGCGGCAGTTGGGGGCACCGCACACCACCTGGATGGGCTCGCCCGCGCCGGTGTCGACCATGGCGACGCGGAGCTTGTCGGCGTTGGGATGCTTTTCCGCCGACAGCACCTTGGCGATGACGAAGGGGGCCAGGGCCTTGCCCTGATCCTCCACGCCCTCGACCTCCAGGCCCAGGGATGTGAGCTTGTCGGTGATGACGTCCAGGGGGGCGTCGGTTTCAAGGTGCTGCTTCAGCCAGGAAAGGGTGAACTTCATCGCTACCTGCCGTTCTTCGGGTGGGGCGCCTGGCGTCTTGAGGCCGGCTGCCGCTCTTACGTCTTGTGAGGGTGAATTACCGCGTGAGGCCTTGGGCCAGGCTGGGCACATCCAGCGGCACGAAGCCGTAGTGCTTCAGCCAGCGCAGGTCGGCCTCGAAGAAGGTGCGCAGGTCGGGGATGCCGTACTTCAGCATGGCCACGCGCTCGATGCCCATGCCGAAGGCGAAGCCTTGCCAGCGGGTGCTGTCGATGCCGCAATTCTCCAGCACCTTGGGGTGGACCATGCCGCAGCCCAGGATCTCCAGCCAATCGCCATAGTTGCCCAGCTTCAGCTCGCCGCCCTTGCGCGAGCAGCCGATGTCCACCTCCGCCGACGGTTCGGTGAAGGGGAAGAAGCTGGGGCGGAAGCGCAGCGGCAGGTCGTCCACCTGGAAAAAGGCACGGCAGAACTCCAGCAGCGTGCCCTTCAGATGGCCCATGTGGATGTTCTCGCCGATCACCAGGCCTTCGATCTGGTGGAACATGGGCGTGTGGGTCTGGTCGTAGTCGGACCGGTAGGTGCGGCCGGGCGCGATGATGCGGATGGGCGGTTCCCCCGCCAGCATGGTGCGGATCTGCACCGGGCTGGTATGGGTGCGCAGCACGCGGGTGCCCCCGTCCGGCCCGTTGGGCAGGTAGAAGGTGTCGTGCATCTGGCGCGCCGGATGCTCCGGCGGGATGTTCAGGGCGGTGAAGTTGTTGAAGTCGGTCTCGATGTCCGGCCCCTCCGCCACGGTGAAGCCCATGTCGGCGAAGATGGCGATCATCTCCTCCACCGTCTGGCTGATGGGGTGGACGCGGCCTTCGACCTCGGGCCGGGCCGGCAGGCTGACGTCGATGCGCTCCGCCTCCAGCCGCTGGGCCAGGGCTTCCGCCTTCAGCACCTGGCGGCGGGCGTCCAGCGCCTGGCTGATCTCTTCCTTCACGGCGTTCAGGGCCTGGCCGCGTTCCCGCCGCTCATCCGGCGTCAGCGATCCCATGTCCTTCATCAGGCCGGTGATGCGGCCCTTCTTGCCCAGGGCGTCCACCCGCACCTCTTCCAGGGCGGCCAGGTCGGGGGCGGCGGCAGCGGCGGCCAGCAGGTCGGCCTTGAGGCTGTCGAGGATGTTCATCGCGACGATCCGTCTTCTCGGTGGGCAATAGGGCAATCTTGGGGGCGGATACTACCAACGGCGCGGAGCTTTGGCCCGTGCCGTTGTGGCCGGCGACCGCCGGCCCCGCAGCGAGTACCGCAGGGCGCAGTGAGGAAGCCAAGCCGGCGGATGCCGGCGCCCGGCGCTTGAGGGAGCACAAAACAAAAAAGGGGAGCGGGCCCGCCGGGCCTGCTCCCCTTCTTATCAGCACCGTTGATCCGGGTAGGATCAAGCGGCCTTGAGAGCGGCCTGGGCTTGATCGACCAGGACCTTAAACGCCTCCGGCTCGCGCGCGGCGATGTCGGCGAGGACCTTGCGGTCAACGTCGATGGCGGCGCGCTTCAGGCCGTGCATGAACTGGCTGTAGGTCAGGCCGTGGATGCGGGCACCGGCGTTGATGCGCTGGATCCACAGGGCGCGGAAGTTACGCTTCTTGGCGCGACGGTCGCGGTAGGCGTAACGCAGCGCCTTCTCGACCTTCTCGATCGCGATACGGAAGCAGTTGTTGGAACGACCCCGGTAGCCCTTGGCCAGCTTCAGGATCTTCTTGTGACGGGCGTGGGTGGTCACGCCCCGCTTAACGCGAGCCATGGTTCAGCCCTCCTTACGGTACCCGGATGAAATTCTTGGTGATGATGATACCGTCCTGCTTGGACAGGGTCATCATGCCGCGGGCGTTCCGCTTCATCTTCTGCGGACGCTTGCGCATGCCGTGGCGCTTGCCGGCGGCCTGGGCGCGAACGAGACCGGAGGCGGTCAGCTTGAACCGCTTCTTCGTCCCGCTGTGATTCTTCAGCTTGGGCATTTTGATTCCTCACGAAAGAATAACCGCCCCGAAGGACGGCGGTGGATTCATTTGAGCGGGTGGGCATGCCCTGGACCTTTCGGTCCGGCCTCGCCGCCAAAATGAAGGGCGGTTTGTACACGGGGGCAGGGCATATGGCAAGGGCTGAGCGCGGCAGAATGACTCATTTCCAGGCACATCCGCCCCTTGCCGGACACAGGGCTGGGGCCCACTTCTGGACAACCCCTAACGCCAATCATCGACTTCCCTGCCTAGGAGGCGCCCGCCCATGCCCGAGCTTTACACCATAGGGTATGAAAAGGCGGGCCAGCCGGCGCTGGTGGAGCGCCTGGCGCGGGCCGGCGTGCGCACGCTGATCGACGTGCGGGAACTGCCATTGTCGCGCCGCGCCGGCTTTTCCAAGGGCCCGCTGTCGGCCGCCCTGCGCCAGGCCGGCATCGAGTATGTGCACCTGAAGGCGCTGGGCACGCCCAAGGAGGGGCGCTTGGCCGGCCGCGCCGGCAACCAGCCACTGTTCTGGTCCATCGTGGACCAGGCCCTGGCGCGGCCCGAAGCGCAATACGAACTGGGCGTGGCGGCCGCCACGGCGCTGAACCAGGGGCCGGCCTGCCTGTTGTGCCTGGAGGATGATCCGCACATCTGCCATCGCTCCCGCGTCGCGGCCGACATGGCCGCGGGCTGGGGCTTCGACGTCCATCACCTGTCGGTGGACGCCGCCTTTTAGCCCGTCAAGGATCCGCCGCCCCCAAATTTGCCAGCCGGCGCCGCACGGCGGACACAATGGACGGCGAGAAGAACCAAGTGGCCGGCGGATGGGACCCCTGAAGGGGACGCTGGCCCAACGGACAGCTAGTCCAAGGGCTTGGGGCTGGGGTAAGCCTCAGGCGGTTCGGGTCAACGGGGCGCCGGAAGCGGCCGCCCGGGGGGAGCAAGTCGGCCAGTGCATCACGTCGACACCATCATCTTCGCACTCGGGTCGCTGCTGATGCTGGCCATCCTGGCCGGCCGCGCCTCCTCCCGCATCGGCGCGCCCCTGCTGCTGGTGTTCCTGGCGCTGGGAATCGCCGTCGACAAGCTGGCCAACTTCCAGTTCAACGACTACCGCCTGGCCTCGTTGGTCGGGTCCATCGCCATCGCCGTCATCCTGTTCGACGGCGGCCTGCGTACGCCCAAGGCGGTGTTCAAGGTGGCGCGCTGGCCGGCCTTGGTGCTGTCCACCGCCGGCGTGCTGGTCACGGCCGGCGTCACCTGCGTGGTGGCGCGCTGGCTGTTGGGTGTGGGCTGGGCCCAGGGCTTCCTGATCGGCAGCATCGTCGCCTCCACCGACGCGGCGGCCGTGTTCCTGCTGCTGCATCAGCGGGGCCTGCGCCTGCGCCCCCGCGTCTCGGCCCTGCTGGAGGTGGAGTCGGGCCTGAACGACCCCATGGCTGTGTTCCTGACCCTCCTGTCCATTCATGCGGTGCAGGGGGCCGGCTTCGGCTGGGCGCAACTGGGCCAGTTCGCGCTGGAGATGGGTGGCGGCGGCATCATCGGTGTCGCCGGCGGCTTCGCCCTGTCGGCCATCATCAACCGGCTGGAACTGTCGGCCGGCCTCTACCCCATCCTGGCGCTGGCCGGCACGCTGTTCATCTTCGGCGCCACCCAGACCATCGGCGCCTCCGGCTTCCTGGCCGTCTATCTGGCCGGCTTCATCATGGGCAACCGCCGGGTCAAGGCGCGGCAGATCATCGAGCGTTTCCACGACGGGCTAGCTTGGCTGAGCCAGATTTCCCTGTTCCTCATGCTGGGCGTGCTGGTCTCGCCCGACACGCTGGTCCGCGTGGCGCTGCCGGCCCTGGTGGTGGCCGTGGCCCTGATCCTGGTGGCGCGGCCCCTGGCCGTCACCCTGTGCCTCTCCTTCTTCGGCTTCGCCTGGAATGAGAGGCTGTTCATCTCCTGGGTCGGCCTGCGCGGTGCGGTGCCTATCTTCCTGGGCCTGCTGCCGGTGCTGTCCGGATTGCCGGGAGCCGAAACCTATTTCGGCATCGCCTTCGCCGTGGTGCTGCTGTCCCTGCTGGCCCAGGGCTGGACCATCGGCCCGGCTGCGCGCCTGCTGGACGTGGAAATCCCGGCCGATCCCGAACCGCCCGGCCGCGCCGACATCGACCTGCCGGTGGACGGACCGCAGCAGCTGGCCATGCTGACCGTGGCGCCGGAGAGCGAGGCGGCGGTGCGCGGCCTGGGCCGGCTGGTGGTGCCGGAATCCGTGCGCGTGCTGGCCATGATCCGCGAGGGCCATCCCGTGGCGCCGGAGGAGGTGCGCGTGCTCTACCCCGGCGACGCCGTGCTGGTGCTGGGCGAACCGGCTGCCCTGACCGCCATGGAACGCCTGTTCGGCCGTCGCGACCACGGCCGCCGCGCCGCCGGGCTGGGCGATTTCCAGGTCAAGGGCGACACGCCGCTCGCCACCGTGGCCGGCCTCTACGGTTTCGAGGCGCCGGGCGTCGACGGCGACATCGCCATCGGCGAGCACCTGGCCCGCCGCCTGGGCCGCCGCGCCTCGGTCGGCGTGCGCCTGAAGGTGGGCGAGGTCGCGCTGATCGTGGCGTCGATGGACGAGAACCGGGTGACCGAGGTCGGCATCGACCTGACGCCCAATGAACGCCCCTGGACGCGCCTGCGCCAGGGCCTGAAAGGGCTCAGGCGCAGCGCCTGAGCCCTTTTCAACCAGGACCCAAACCGGCCCCTTTGGAGCTAACCGCGATCAGGTTCTGGGCGCGTGCTTGTTCAGGATGCGCTGCAGGGTGCGGCGGTGCATCTTCAGGCGGCGCGCGGTTTCCGAGACGTTGCGGTCGCACTGCTCGAACACCCGCTGGATGTGTTCCCAGCGGACGCGGTCGGCCGACATGGGGTGTTCCGGCGGCGGCGGCAGGGGGCCGTCGGTCAGCAAGGCGGCCTCGACCGCGTCAGCGTCCGCAGGCTTGGGCAGGTAGTCGACGGCGCCGGCCTTCACGGCCGCCACGGCGGTGGCGATGTTGCCGTAGCCGGTCAGCATGACGATGCGCGCCTCGGGCCGGGCGTCGCGCAGGGCCTTCACCACGTCCAGGCCGCTGCCGTCCGCCAGGCGCAGGTCGACCACGGCGTAGCGGGGGGCCGCTTCCTGCGCCACGTCCACGCCCAAGGCCACGCTGTCCACCGCCACCACGTCGAAGCCGCGCTTTTCCAGCGCGCGGGCCAGGCGGATGCGGAAAGGGGCATCGTCGTCCACCACCAGCAGGCTGCGCGACGCGTCCCCGGTGAAGCCGAGGCGCATGGGATCGATCACGTCACCGGTCTCAACGTTCATTCTCGAAAACCCCTTATTTTCCGGCCATGCTGCAGGACGGTTGCAAACTTACCAACGACCTTACTACGTCGTGTTTGGACGCTTCCGTGCGATTCCGACACGCGGCAAAAGGACGCCCCGTCTTGGCCGGAGAGATGGACACGAGATTATGTCCATCCAAGGGCGGCAATACGCGATTGTCCACCATACGAAGGTTTCCCATTCTTTTGCGCAGGTCCGCCGGCGCGCTGCCTCGTCTTGCGCGGCCCCGTCACTGGGCCGCCGGCAGCGGGCCGCTCCAGTTCACGGTGACATGGGCGCCGGCGCCCACGGGCGTGCTGCCCGGCCGACCGTTGGCGTAGGAGACGACGGCGCCGGTGCGTTCCAGCAGGATCTGGGCGATGAACAGGCCCAGCCCCATGGTGCCGCCGCCACCGGCGCGCACCGGCACCTGCTCCAGCCGCTCATCCCGGTCGGAAACATAGGGTTCGCCCAGGCGTTCCAGCAGGCTGACGGGGAAGCCGGGGCCGTCGTCGGCCACGGTCAGCACCAGGGCGGAGGGATCGCAATGCAGGGTCACGTCCACCCGGGTGGTGGCGAACTGCATGGCGTTCTGAAGGATGTTGCCCAGGCCGTGCTGCAGTTCGGGCGACAGCGGCAGGGGGGAGGCCGCGCCCTCCTCCGCCCCGGTCACGGTGATTTCCAGCGCCACGTCCGCCCGGCGGTGGGGGGCAGCCACGGCCTCGATCACCTGCACGGGGCCCAGGGGGGCGTAGGGCTCCATCTCCCCCTCCGCGTCCGGGCGGCGGGCCAGGTCGGCCAGGATGACGCGGCAGCGGTCCGACTGGCTCTGCAGAAGCTGGATATCCTCCACCCAGGGGCTGTCGGGCGGCATGTCGCGGGCCAGTTCCTTGGCCACCACGGCGATGGTGCCCAGCGGGCTGCCCAGCTCATGCGCCGCCGCCGCCGCCAGCGCGCCCAGGGCGGAGGCCTTCTGCGCCCGGGCCAATGACACCTGGCTGGCGATCAGGGCCTGCGACAGGTCGCGGCCGGACTGCGCCACCTTGTAGACGTAGGTGGCGATGAAGATGGCAGACAGGGTCAGGGCCGCCCAGATGCCGCCCAGATAGATGGGCGACAGAGTGACGCCGTTGCTGGCCGGCCAGGACAGGGGCATGGCCAGGGCCCAGACCAGGGTGAGGCAGGCGGTGGTCAGCGTGGTCAGCCCCGTGACCAGCCGGCGTCCCAGCATGCTGGCCCCCACCATCAAGGGCGCCAGCACCAGCACGGCGAAGGGATTTTCCAACCCGCCGGTCAGCATCAGCAGCACGGTCAGCTGCACCGTGTCATAGCCCAGGAACAGCACCGCGCCCCGTTCGGTCAGGAAGGGGCTGCGCCGGCGCCGGGCGATGGCGTAGAGGTTGATCAGCAGCGACACCGCCGTCACCGCCAGGGCGGGCAGCAGGGGGATGTCGATGCCGACCAGGTCTTCCACCGTCAGCAGGGTGACGGTCTGGCCCGCGATGGCGATCCAGCGGATGGTGTTGAGCGTGCGCAGGTTGATGCGGGCGGCGGCCCAGCGTCCCCCCTCCGGCCGCGCGTCGGCCGCACCGTCATCCACCGTTCCTGCCCACGCCTGCCGCGTCATCGACCTGATCGTCCTGGGTGAAGATTAGCCTGGATAGGCCAACGGCAACCATGCCGGGCGTCAAGCTATAGCGCACGGGCCATGGCGTCGCACCTGTCGGCTGTAACAGCGTCTTGCTGCCCCTTGCCCCCGGCCGCGCGGCGTTGATAATTGCGGGAGGATGGCGGCTCATCGCCCCTGCCGGTGGAGAAGGTTCCTTGGACAGCCAGCGCAAATTCGCGGTGCAGAAACCCCAGGGCAAGAAATGGGAAACCCTGGCCCTGGTCGATAATCTGTCGGCCGGCAAGCGGGAGTTCAGCGAAGCGGTGCGCAGCCACGGCCGGGGCTATGTCCGGCTGATCCAGGTGGATTTCGAGAGCGAGGAGGCGCTGTCCAACTACGACTGGCGCCTGGTGGAGCTGCACGACCCCTACAAGGGCACGGGCCGGCCCAAGCCCACGGTGGTGGCGGGATCCGAACGCGCGGCCAAGCCCAAGAAGGGCAAGGGCCCCAGTGAAAAGGTGGCCGTCCCCATCCGCACCTGGATGCTGGCCTGCCTGGTGGCGGTGGCCGTCGGCGTCATGTGGGTGGTGACGTATCACCGGCCGTGAGGGCCGGTTGGTTCGCCCCGGGCGCCTGCGGCCGCAGTCGCGGCCTAGCCCAGTTCCGGCTGGAACTGGGCCTTGGCGCTTCGAGGACGAGCGTAGGAGTGCCTTAATGCGTCGCCCGGCCCTCGCCGCCGCGCGTGGACACGCCAGCCTCGGCGAAGGTGGCCATGCCGGTGTGGCAGGCGACGGCGGCCTGCAGGATGGGCAGGGCCAGGGCGGCGCCGGAGCCTTCGCCCAGACGCATGCCCAGGGTCAGCAGCGGTTCCTGCCCGATAGCGTCCAGCAGGCGGCGGTGGGCCGGCTCGGCCGACAGGTGGCCGACGATGCAATGGTCCAGGGCGCGGGGGTCCAGCTTGTACAGCACGGCGGCGGCGGCGGTGCAGGCGTAGCCGTCCAGCACCACCGGCGTGCGGGCCATGCGGGCCGCCATGATGGCGCCGACGATGGCAGCCAGCTCATAGCCGCCCAGGGCGCGTAGCACATGGAAGGGGTCGGCCAGCAGGTCGGCGTTGGCCGCCACGCCCGCCGCCACCACGGCGGCCTTGCGCGCCATGCCCTCGGCATCCAGGCCGGTGCCGGGGCCCACCCAGTCCTCCGCCGTGCCGCCGAACAGCGCCAGGCACAGGGCAGCGGCGGAGGTGGAATTGCCGATGCCCATCTCCCCCAGGCACAGCACGTCGATGCCGGTTTCCACCGCCATCATGCCGTAGGCCATGGCGCGGGCGCAGGCCTCCTCGCTCATGGCGGGGCCGTGGGTGAAATCGGCGGTGGGGTTGTCCAGGTCCAGCTCATAGACGCGCAGGTCGGCGTCGGCCTGGCCGCACAGCTGGTTCACGGCGGCACCGCCCTGGGTGAAGTTGTGCACCATCTGCGCCGTCACCGCCGACGGATAGGCCGAGACGCCCAACGCCGCCACGCCATGGTTGCCGGCGAACACCGCGACGCGCGGATGCTGCACCCGGGGGGGCGTGCGGCCCTGCCAGGTGGCCAGCCATTCGGTCAGGCTCTCCAGCCGGCCCAGGGCGCCGCGCGGCTTGGTCAGCTGCACCTCGCGCTGCATGACGGTGGTGGCGGCCTCCAGATCCGGGCCCGGCAAGTCGGCCAGGACGCGGCGGAATTCGTCGAAGGAGGGGATGTCGCTCATGATGCTCCGGCCCGATAATGGGACCCGCGATCAGGCGCCGGAGTGGCGCTGGCGGGCGGACGGGACTTCCCGTATACCGGAACCATGACTGATGCAACGGGGCCGCGCCTGGGCGGTGTCTTCGCCGAATTCATAGCCGCCGTGATCTTTTTGACGCGGCTGCCCATCCGTTGGCGCGGGGCCTGGCCCCAGGACCTGGATTCCCGGGCCCTGACCTGGTTTCCCATCGTCGGCACCCTGATCGGCGCCGTGGGTGGCCTGGTCTATTGGGGGCTCAGCAGCGTCAACGTCCCGCCCCTGCTTGCGGCCCTGCTGACGGTGGGCGCCCTGATGGGCCTGACCGGGGCCCTGCATGAGGACGGCCTGGCCGACGTGGCCGACGGTTTCGGCGGCGGGCGAGACCGCGATGCCAAGCTGACCATCATGAAGGACAGCCGGGTGGGCACCTATGGCGCCGCCGCCCTGGTGCTGAGCGTCGCCGCCCGCACCCTGGCCCTGGCGGCCATCGCCAGCCCCCACCACGTGGCCGTGGCCCTGATGGGCGCGCACGCCTATTCCCGCGCCTTCCTTCCGGGCATGAAGCTGTTGTTGCCGGAGGCGCGACTGGTGGGCAACAGCGCCAATGTGGGCAAGCCCAACAGCGCCCGCGCCCTGGCGGCCCTGCTGGCCGGCTTCGTCCTGGCGGCCACCACCCTGAGCAAGCTGCCACTGGACGGCGGCATGACCCGCCTGGCCATCCTGGCGGTGGCGGCCGGCGGCGTCCTGGTCGTGGCCCAGCTGGCCCGGCGCCAGGTGGGCGGCATCACCGGCGACGTGCTGGGGGCGACGGAACAGGTGGTGGAGATCCTGTTCCTGGTGGCCGTGACCGGCGCCCTGGGCGGCTCCGTCGCCATGCCATGACCACGTCCTTCCCCCCCTCGGCACCTCCGCCCTTGGCGACGCCCCCCTTGGCGAAGACGGTGCGGTGGTGGTGGGTGCGCCACGCCCCCCTGGCGCAGCCGCATCAGATCGCCGGACAGGCCGATGTGGAACTGGCCCTGTGGCCGGGCTCCAGCGCCCAGCTGACGGCGGCCCGTCTGCCCACCAGCGCCGTGTGGCTGGCCAGCCCCCTGGGCCGTACGCGGGAGACGGCCGCGCGCCTGGCGGCCCTGGTCCCCGCCGCCCCACCCCAGCCGGCCACCGACCCCCGGCTGATGGAACAGCATTTCGGCGCCTGGCAGGGCCACAGCTACGCCGAACTGGAGGATGCGGGCGACCCGCACCTGGCCCCCTTCTGGACCGATCCGTCCAGCGTCGCCCCGCCCGGTGGGGAAAGCTTCGCCGAGGTGTGCCGCCGCGTGGCCGAGGCGGTGGAGGAATGGAGCGGCCGGCAAACCGGCGACCGCGACATCATCTGCGTCAGCCACGCCGGCCCGGTGCGCGCCGCCATCGCCCAGGCCCTGGCCCTGCCCCCCGCCACGGCCCTGTCGCTGGACGTGGCGCCCCTGTCGCTGACCCGCCTGGACCGCATCGCCACCGCCGATGGCCCCGTCTGGGCCGTGCGCTGGATCAACCGCATCCCCTGACCCAACCTTGCCGCACGGCCGCCTTACTTCGCCTTTAGGGTCACCCCTACGGTGTCGGCGGCTTGGGGCCTAATGAGGCGTGCCCGTCTGGGGGCGCCCGACTGGGCCATGGGCGGCAGCACCCAGATATGGTAGGAATTCTGCCAACAACGTCAAAAGATGGTTCAGCCACGCTGAACCCCGACTAATGAGGATGAGGAAGATGATCGATCGGCGGCAGGTGTTGGCGGGTGCGGCGGCGGGCGTGGCGCTCGCGCTGGGAACCGCGATGCCGGCGCGGGCGGAGGTGACGGAGGCGCAGCTGATGGTGGAGCGCGCGCGGCTGACCGCCATGACCCTGCTGGGCGATCCGCAATACGCCCCGCTGAAGAACCTGCTGGGCCGGGCCAAGGGCGTGCTGATCCTGCCCAACGTCATCCAGGCCGGTTTCTTCCTGGGCGGCGGCGGCGGCACCGGCGTGCTGGTGGCGCGCGGCACCGACGGGTCGTGGAGCGGCCCCGCCTTCTACACCATGGCCGAGGCCAGCTTCGGCCTGCAGTTCGGCGGCCAGCAGGCGCAGATGATGCTGGTGATCATGACCGACAAGGGCCTGAACGCCGTCATGGACCGCAGCGTGAAGCTGGGCGCCGACGCCAAGGTGGCGGTGGGTGAGCTGGGCACCCAGGTCGGCGCCGGCTATGGCGTGGGCGTGGACGCGGACATGTACGTCTACGCCAAGACCAGCGGCCTGTTCGGCGGCTTGGCCGTCGATGGCTCGGTCATCACCCCGCGCAAGGAATGGAACGACATTTTCTACGGCCAGCAGACCACCCCTGAGCAAATCCTGCTGGACCGCGCCTTCTACCGGCCGGAAGCCCAGGCTTTGGCGAGCGTGCTGAGCGGTAGTTGAGGGATACCGGGGTCACCTCGGGCACCCACCGGCGCCTGGGGACCTCTCACGCCCACACCAGCGCCAGCAGCGCGATACACACGGCCAGCAGGCCGGCGGCGGCGGTCAGGGCCACGACGGCGCGCATGTCGCTGGCGTCGACGCGGGCGCGGCCGGTGCCCAGCCAGTCCTCGTAGACCACCATCTCGCCCTCCTTGCGCGGGCCGGCCAGGGCCAGGTTCAGGGCGCGGGCCACGGCGGCCACGGGCAAGGCGGCCGTGCCCTGGACGTGCTGGGTGCGCAGGGCGGCCAAGGCCGTGCCCGGACGGCTGCCGGGCACCATCAGGCAGCCCGCCGCCAGGAACAGCACGGTCAGGCGCGCCGGCACCCAATCCATGACCAGCAGGGCGCGGCGCGCCGGCCGGCCAAAGGCGGCATAGCGGGGTGAGGTGTGGCCCACCGTCGCCGCCACAGTCTCCACCGTCACCCAGATCATCAGGCCCGGCAGGTCGAACAGCGCGAACCAGAACAGCGGCGCCACCAGGCCGCGGCTGACCTGCCCCACCAGTGACTCCATCCCCGCCCGCAGCACGGCGTGACGATCCATGGTCCACACCGGCTTGTGGGTCAGCGGCGCCACCGCCTGACGCAGCGCCTCCTCATCCGCCGCCGTGGCTGCGGCCAGCAGGCCGCGCATGGTGACCAGCAGGCGGCCGAAAAGCAGCGCCCGCGTCACCAGCAGCAGCGACAGCAGCCAAGCCACGCGCAAATGCACGGCGGCGATGGTCAGCACCAGGGCCGCCAGCCCCACCCCACCCGCTAGGACCAGGACCAGCAGGGCGCCGCGCGCCAGGCGCACGCTATCCAGCCGCTCGATCCGGTTCAGGCGCTTGTCGGCCCAGCGCACGGCGCCGGCCAGCTGGCTCTGCGGCGTCGCCAGCCAGCGGTCCACGGCGGGAAAGCCGGCGATGAAGGCGTTCAGCACCAGGGCCAGCGCCAGCAGCAACAGCGATTCCGCCCGGGGCGGGGCGAACGGTAGGGGGATCATGTCCGTCTACCGGGCCTGAGGCTGGCCAGGGTGAACGTCGGCAGCCGGTCCGACAGGCGGCGCAGGCTGCCCTCCTCCGCCCCGCCCGCCGGCGGTTCCGGCGGCGGCAGGAAGCCCAGCGTCTCGGCCGCAGCGCCCTGCGCGCCACCGCCCGGCACGCGCGAGGCCCCTGGTACACGCCAGGCCAGGGTGTCAAAGCCGCCGCAATGGCTGCACAGCGCCCCCCAGGTGGGGTTGACGCCGCCGCAGGCCTGGCACACCCAGGCGGCATCGGGGACGGCCCTGGCCGCCTGGGCCAGGTGGCCGCGCTCCTCCGCACCCTGGCCATGCTCGGCCGTCGCCAGTGCGGCCAGGCGGCGGTAGACGCGGGCGGTGGGCCGCAGGGCCAAGGCGCGGGTCAGGTGACCGCGGGCCAAGCCCCACAGGCGCGCCTCGGTCGCCGCGTCGGCCAGGGCGACGTGGGCCTCCGGCACGTTGGCGTCCAAGGCCACCAGAGCCTCCAGCCGCTTCACCCGGGCCAGCGGGTCGGCGGCGGCGCCAGCCTTCTCTCCGGCGACACCCCAGGCGGCGGCCAGCTCGGGATGGGGCGCCAGCCGCCAGGATTGTTCCAGGGCGCGGGTGGCGGCACGGGCGGACCCGGTGGCCGCCAGCAGGCGCGCGGCCTGCACCGCCGCCGGCACGGACGCGGGCTCCAGATCATGGGCCTTGCGCGCCAACGCCAGCGCCTGGTCCTGGTTGCCGTCGGCCTCCGCCGCGCGGCTGCGTTCCACCAGCAAGGCGGTGCGGTGGCGGCGCAGGGTTTCCACCGGCAGGGCCTTGGCCGCCGTCAGGGCGTCCAGCGTGGCCGCCGCGGCGGTCCAGTCGCCGGCGCGCGCCTGCAGGTCGAACTGGGTTAGCAGGGGCCAGCGCGCCTTGGGCTTCAGGGCCGCCGCCTCCTGCACCAGGCCCAGCGCCCGCTGGGTCTGGCCGGCGGCCAGCGCCTGCAGGGCCAGGCCGCGCACGCCGACGAAGGCCATGTCCGGCTGCTTCAGCGCCGCGCCACGCTCGCGCATGGCTGTGAAATGGCCGGCCGCCGCCGCCTCGTCCCCCGCCAGTTGCGCCGCCTGGGCGGACAGCAACAGGGTCAGCGACGGTTCGCTCAGCAGGCCGTCGGCCTTGGCGGCCAGGCGGCCGGCGCCCGCGCCGTCCCCGCTGGCCACTGCCAGAAAGCCCCGGCCTAGGGCCTGGTATCCCCGCGTGCGCCGGCTGGTGCGGCGCCCCGCGCCGAGGCGCCCGGGGCTGCGCCATACCAGCACGAACAGGCGCACCAGGACGTAGGCCACGACCGCCAGCAGCAGCAGGGCCACGGCCACCACGCCCACCTGGGTCTGGATGATGTAACCCTGCCAATCCAGCCGCAGGGTGCCCGGCCGCTGCGCCACCCAGACCGCCAACGCGATGACCAGGCCCAGGCGCAGCAGGAACCACAGCGTCCGCCTCATGGGTGACCCCCGTCCGCCGGCTGGGATTGCGACGGGCCGCCACCCTCGGCCGGCACCGGCTCGCCCGGCTTGGCCTCCTCGGGCTTCGCCATGTCAGCCTTGCCGGTGTCGGGCGACGGAGCGGGCACGCTTTCGGCTGGCCGTTCCTTAGGCGGAGGCAGGCCGGCCTGCACATCGCTGACGGCACGGCGCGAGAGCCGGTTCATGGCGTCATCGGCGCTCAGCCGCGCCTGGGCATCGCGCAGCCAGGCCTGCACCTCGGGTGCCGCCGCCGACGGGCCGGACAGGGCCGACATTTCCGCCACCGCCGTGCCGATGTCGCCCCGGTCCAAGGCAGCGCCGGCGCGCGACACTACGGCGTCCGGTGCGTTGCCCTCGACGCGCCCGTCCTTGCGGCGGATGGTGACCAGGGCCTTGATGTGGCCCCACAGCTGTTGCAGCCAGTCGGCCCCCTCCGGCACCTGGGCCGCCTGCTGGGCGGCGGTGGCGGCGCGGTCGAAGCCTTCGCGCAGGGCCACAGGGCCGGCCAGTCCGGTGGCCTGGCTTTGCGCCAGCCGATCCAGCGCTTGGCGCAGGGCGTCGTCTTCCGGCGCCAGGCTGCGCACCGCCGACAGCTCCACCCCATAGGGCCGGCCGGACAATAAGGCCGCCTGCAGCTGGTTGGTCGCCACCAGCAGGGCCTGGCCGCGGCCGGCGGCGGCGGTCTGCGCCGCCAGCCGGCCGGACAGTTCCTCCCGCTGCTGTGCCGACTGGGCCAGCGCCTGCTCCAGCGCCCGCTGCCGGTCGGTCAGGCGGTTGAACTGGTCCGTCATCTGCTCCAGCCGGGCGGTCAGGGCCGGGTCGGGGGCGGCCGGTGCCGGGGCACCGTCGGCGTTCACCGCCGGGGCGGCGGCCAGCCTGGCCTTCAGGTCGGCCACCTCCTGCTCCAGCGCCTGCTGGCGCTGGCCGGCGGCGTTCAGACGGCGGACCATCTCGGCCAAGGTCGCCTCCGTCCCCGCCTGCTCCGCCGATTGCGCCGGCTGGGCGGTCCCTGATTGGGCAGCCGGGAGGGCGGCGGGCAGGCCGGCGCGGCTCAGCCACGGGTCCAAGACGCCGGCGCGGTACAGCGACCAGCCACCGGCGCCCAGCGCCGCCAGGGAGATCAACAGAGCGAGGGCCGACACGGCCCCCCCACCCCGGCGCGGCGGCGGGGCGGCTGGCCGAGGCGCATCGCGGCGGATGGCGTCGGGCTTGGGTGCCTCCACACGCGGTGCGTCCGCCCGGGGCGGCTCCGCCATGGGGGCGTCCGTTTTCGGCAATTCCATGCGGGGGCGATTCGCGCGGAAGGTCTCGCCCGGTGGCGCGGGGGGCGGCGGCGGGGGTGGTGGCACGGCATCGTCCGGCCGGGCGCCCAGACGATAGCTGCTGGCGGGGGCCGACGGCTCCCCGTCCAGGGAGGGCTGGCCGGCGAAGGTTACGGGGCCGGGCGATAGGGGTCGATCGTCCGGCCCCGGCAGGGCGATGACCGCAGAAGGAGGTGGGCTGGCGGATGCTTCCGGCGCACCCATCACGGCATCCAGTTCGGTGGCTGTCAGGACCAGCCCCAGGCGCGATGCCGCCGCCTCCAGGTCGGCACGGCGGTTGGGTGGAATATGACCGCGCTTTTTCCAGCCCTGGACCGTGGTCACGGGAATGCCCAGCTTGGCCGCCATGGGCCGGATGCCGCCGAACCGTTCGACGATGGCGTCCACCTGCGGATTGGCGCCCGACTGGACCAAACCGCCTTGTCCCGTACCAGGGGCGGGGCCCATGCCGGGGGTGGGGCCCATGCCGGAGGTGGGGGACGGGGCGTCCGAACCTTCACCGCTCATACGGCGATCCTTTCATCCTAAAAAACGCGTCCGGGCCCGTCGGGCACCAGGGCCAGCAGGTCCAGCAGGGCGGCCTGGTTGGGATGGGCGGCCACGGTCACGTGGCGGAACAGGGAGGCATCCCCCAGGGCGCCCGCCACCGCCGGGCTGAGGCACAGGGCTGAAACGGCGCCGAGATCGGCACGGCCCTGTACCGCAAGGTTAACAAACGTACGCGCCGACCGGGCAGAAAAAAGCAGCACATGGTCAACTGCGCCGGCCACCAACGCGTCACGGATACCGGGTAGCAGGGCATCCGCCGCCACCGCGCGGTACAGGACCAGGCGCTGGGCGGTGAAACCCTGGGCCGCCAAGGCACCGGCGGGATCGCCCGCCATATCGACACCCGCGGCGTGCAGCAGCAGGCCCGCGTCGGGCCGGGTTTCAGCTGCCACCAGGCCAACCAGGTCATCCGCGTCACCGGCGGCAGACCGTACGGTGGTGAAGCCCAGGTCGCGCGCCGCGGCGGCGGTGCGGTCGCCCACCGCGTACAGGGGCCACGTACGGGGGGCGCCCTGCCGGGCCAGGGCCCGTACGCCATTGACGCTGGTGATCAGCACGGCCTGCACCATGTCCAGCGGCGGCAGGGTGGCCGCCACATCCTCCACCGTCATCAGCGGATCGATCAGCACATCATGGCCCAGGGCCGCCACGGCGGCCGCCGTGCGGTCGGCCTCCGGCTGGGGGCGGGTGATGAGGACGGTGGCCATGGGTGCCGTCCGCTGCCGTGGTCAGGAGACGGTGAAGATGCCGGGCGGCAGGCGGTCCTTCAGCTCGGCACCCGCGTCCAGGCCGGCGGCCAGCGCCTCGGCGGCGGCGAAGCGGCGGCTGGTGGTGACGATGGTGCGGCCGTCGGGGCTGAGCGCCATGGCCTCCATGTCCATGCTGCCGTCGGCCAGCACCCGCGCCAGCGCGGCGATGGGGGTGCGGCAGGACCCGTCCAGGGCCGTCAGCACGCCCCGCTCCGCCGTCACCCGCAGGGCGGTCTCGGCGCAGTTCAGCGGCGCCAGCAGGCCGTTGGTCACGGCGTCGGCCACGCGCGTCTCGATGCCGATGGCGCCTTGGGCCACGGCCGGCAGCATGATGTCCGCCTCCAGCACCGCCGTCGCGTGACCGTCCAGGTTCAGGCGGCGCAGGCCGGCCATGGCCAGCAGGGTGGCATCCACCTCGCCCTCCGCCAGCTTGCGCAGGCGGGTCTGCACATTACCGCGCAGGGGCACCACGGTCAGGTCCGGGCGGCGGGCCAGCACCTGCGCCTGGCGCCGCAGGCTGGCGGTGCCGACAACGGCGCCGGCCGGCAATTCCATCAGCGTGGCGCCGTCGCGGCTGAACCAGGCATCGCGCGGATCCTCGCGCGGCAGCAGGCAGGTGATGTCCAGCCCCGCCGGCAGCACCGTGGGCACGTCCTTCATGGAATGGACGGCCAGGTCGATCTCCCCCGCCAGCAGGGCGTCTTCGATCTCCTTGGTGAACAGGCCCTTGCCGCCCGCCTCCGCCAGCGTGCGGTCCAGGATGCGGTCGCCCGTCGTCTTGATGACGACGATCTCGATGGCGCCCGGCAGGGCAAGGTGGGGATGGGCTGCCCCCAGCCGGTCGCGCGTCTCGTGCGCTTGGGCCAGGGCCAAGGGGCTGCCCCTTGTTCCGATACGCAGGGGAGCAATGGAAGTATGATGGGGCGTCGCGGTCGTCATGCTTGTCTGTCTATCCCCCTTTGCGGTTGCGGGAAAGGCCCCGGTCGGTGACAACGGCGCAAATCGTGCCGATTTGATATGGCTTAGGCCCGGCAAACGCCGGCTGGGTGCCGAAGGTTTTGAGTGATGATCGTCCTGGGTATCGAGACCAGTTGTGATGAGACCGCCTGCGCCATCGTCGATGACGCGCGGGGCATCCGCGCCAACGTCGTGCTGTCGCAGCTGGACGAGCATCGCCCTTATGGCGGCGTCGTGCCGGAGGTGGCGGCCCGCGCCCACCTGCATTACCTGGACGGCCTGATCCGCCAGGCGCTGGATGAGGCGCACCTGGATCTGGGCCAAGTGGACGCCATCGCCGCCACCGGCGGGCCCGGCCTGATCGGCGGGGTGATCGTGGGCGTCATGACAGCCAAGGCCATGGCGGCGGCGCGCGGCCTGCCCTTCGTCGCCGTGAACCATCTGGAGGGCCACGCCCTGACGGCGCGCCTGACCGATGACGTGCCCTTTCCCTACCTGCTGCTGCTGGTCTCGGGCGGGCACTGCCAGTTGCTGGAGGTGGAGGGGGTGGGCCAATACCGCCGCCTGGGCACCACCATCGACGACGCGGTGGGCGAGGCCTTCGACAAGACCGCCAAGCTGCTGGGCCTAGGCTATCCCGGCGGTCCGCTGCTGGAAAAGGCGGCGGCTCGCGCCACCAACCCCGGCCGGTTCGAGCTGCCGGCCCCGATGAAGGGGCGGCCGGACTGCGACTTCTCCTTCTCGGGCCTCAAGACCGCCGTGCGCCGGCATGTGGAACAGCTGGGCACGCCGACCGACGCCGACGTGGCGGACCTCGCCGCCGCCTTCCACCATGCCGTGGGCCAGTCGCTGCTGGATCGCTGCGACCGCGCCATCAAGGCCTTCAAGGGTCGGCATCCGGCCAATGAACAAGGAGGGGGCCGGCACCTGGTGGTGGCCGGCGGTGTCGCCGCCAACAAATACTTGCGGGAGCAGTTGGCCAAGCTGGCGGCCAAGCGCGGCCTGATCTTCACCGCCCCGCCTCTGAACCTCTGCACCGACAACGCCGCCATGATCGCCTGGGCGGGGCTGGAACGCTTCCGCCTGGGCCGGACCGACGGCCTGGACTTCGCCCCCCGCCCCCGCTGGCCGCTGGACCCGACCGCGAAGCCGATGAAGTTTGCGGGGGTGAAGGCTTAAGGCCCCCGGCGTGAAAGTCAGGCCGTGACGGTGGGCCGGGCGGCGATGGCCGCCCCACCTCAATGCGCGGTGCTGGTGAACACCTGTTCCGCACCGGCCTTCTTGAAGACGACGCCGCCCTTCATCACGAAGTCGACCTTGCCCATCAGCGTGATGTCCTTGGTCGGGTCGCCGGGGACGGCGACGATGTCGGCGTACTTGCCGGCGGCGACGCTGCCGATGTCCTTGTCCTTCTTCAGCAGGGTGGCGGCGTTGATGGTGGCCATCTGCAGGGCGTACATCGCCGGCATGCCCACCTGGACCAGCAGGGGGAAGTCCTTCCAGTTCTCACCGTGCGGGTAGACACCAGCGTCGGTGCCATAGGCGAACTTCACCCCCGCCTTGTAGGCGTCGCCCACCGTCTTCATCAGCTGCGGGCCAACCAGCAGCGCCTTGGCCTGCACCGCCGGCGGATAGGCGTGGGGGTTGCCCTTGGCCTTCTCCGTCACATAGGTGCCCGTGTAGATGGTGGGCACGTAGTAGGTGCCGTGCTCCTTCATCAGCTTCATGTCCTGGGCGTCCATGAAGGTGCCGTGCTCGATGCTGTCGGCGCCGGCGACGACGGCGCGGCGGATGCCCTCCGCCCCGTGGGCGTGGACGCCGACGATGTAGCCGTACTCATGCGCCGCGGCGACCAGGGCCTTGGTCTCCTCCTCCGTCAGTTGGCTGTTGTCGACGCTGCCCGACAGGTCCAGCACGCCGCCCGTGGTCATGATCTTGATGGTGTCGACGTTCTGCTTGTAATGCTCACGCACCGCCTTCCAGGCGTCGGCCGTGCCGTTGATGATGCTGTCGTGCGCGCCGACGTCGGGCTGCAGGTCCATACGCAGGCCATCGCCGTCGTCGGCATGGCCGCCGGTGGAGCCGATGGCGGGACCGGCCGTGAGGATGCGCGGGCCGGCCACCCAGCCCTTGTTGATCTGGTCGCGCAGGGCCACCGTCTCATAATGGCTGTCGCCCAGGTTGCGCACGGTGGTGAAGCCGCCCAGCAGGGTGCGCTTGGCCCACACCGTGCTGCGCACCACCCAGTCGGCCAGGTTGAAGTGCAGCATGTCGCTGTAGACGGTGGGGGTGAATTCGTTGCTGAGATGGACATGGGCGTCGATCAGGCCCGGCAGGCAGGTCTCCCCCGCCAGTTCAACCACCTCGGCCTCAGGCCGGGTGATATAGCCGGAGACCACCTCGGTGACGCGGTCGCCTTGGATGACCACGCTGCTCTGGCCCAGCATCTTGCCGGCCACCGAGTCAAGCAACGCCGGGCAGTGCAGCACCACCGGCTTGGGCGCCGGGGCGGCGTCCTGGGCGTGCGCGCCCAGTGGGGCCAGCGCGCAACCGGCCAGCAGGGCAAAGGAATAGGCGGCGCGGCGGGCGCGGCCCGCCGTTGTCATCGTACCAACAGCCATTTCGGCATCCCCTTATTCAGAAGCCATGTCCCTGTTTCACCCGCCGGTTCACCGCCCGGTCGGCTGGGCGCCACGGTATCATCGCCTCGGCACCGCCGCCACCGGCCCATTGCGGAAGCCGGCCCATCCGGGGTAAGCCAAGGCCAGCAATCGCTTATGACGTCCGGAGGGGATGGAGATGCAGCGGATCGGTGTCATCGGGGCGGGCGCCTGGGGCACGGCGCTGGCCATGGCCGCCCGCCGGGCCGGGCGTGACGTGGTGCTGTGGGCGCGCGAGCCCGAAGTGGTGGCCGCCATCAATGGCAGCCACGAGAACACCCCCTTCCTGGCCGGCGTGGCGCTGGACCCCGCCATCCGCGCCACTGGCGACCTGGCGGAGGCCGTGCGGGCCGACGCTGTGCTGCTGGTGACGCCGGCGCAGCACATCCGCACCACGACGGCGAAGCTGAAGCCCCTGCTGGCCAGCGGCACACCGGTGGTGCTGTGCGCCAAGGGCATCGAGATCGCCACCGGCAGCCTGATGACCGAGGTGACGGCCGGCGAGTTGCCCGGCACGCCGCTGGCCGTGCTGTCCGGCCCTACTTTCGCCGCCGAGGTGGCGCGGGGCCTGCCCACCGCCGTGACCCTGGCCTGCCGTGACGCGGCCCTGAGCCAGGGCCTGGCCCAGGCCCTGGGCAGCCTGACGTTCCGCCCCTATGCCAGCGACGACCTGGTGGGGGCGGAGATCGGTGGGGCGGTGAAGAACGTGCTGGCCATCGCCTGCGGCATCGTCGCCGGGCGCGCCCTGGGCGACAACGCCCGCGCCGCCCTGATCACCCGCGGACTGGCGGAGATCGCCCGCCTGGGCCAGTCGCTGGGCGCCAGGCCGGAAACCTTCATGGGCCTGTCCGGCCTGGGTGACCTGACGCTGACCTGCGGCAGCCTGCAATCCCGCAACATGTCGCTGGGCCATGCCCTGGGCCAGGGGCAGCCCCTGGCCACCATCCTGGCCGGCCGCAATTCCGTGGCGGAGGGCGTCTACACAGCGGAAGCCGTGGTGCGCCTGGCGGCCCGCCGGGGCGTGGACATGCCCATCTGCCAGGCGGTGGATGCCATCCTGAACCATGGCGCCGACGTCAACGCCACCATCCAATCCCTGTTGTCCCGCCCCCTCAAGCCCGAGGGCGCATAAGCCTTACCGGAGAGCCGTTCCCATGCACTTCGCCATCACCTGCACCGACAAGCCCGGCAACCTGGACCTGCGCCTGGCCACCCGCCCGAAGCACCTGGAATATCTGGATAGCCAGGTGGCCCATATCGTCGTGGCCGGCCCCCTGCTGGACGCCGAGGGCAAGAACCCCGTGGGCAGCCTGTTGGTCGTGGATTTCCCCGACGAAGCTGCCGCCCAGGCCTTCGCCGCCGCCGACCCTTATGCCCAAGCCGGTGTTTTCGAATCCGTAATGATCCAACCCTTCCGCGTCGTTTATCCGAAGGCCTGATCGGCAGCACCGCCACCGCCATCCCAGTTTTTCCCTAGGCCGCGCCCCCGTTTAAATACAAGGGGGCCGCCGGAGATTTACGGGGAGCCGCAGGCGGACTGGAAGTCGAGGATAAGCCAAGCGGTCAGGTGGCCGCGTCCGGCGCCTGAGGGAACAAGGAAACAAGAGATGCCCTACTGGCTGGTGAAGTCGGAACCCTTCAAATATGCGTGGGACAAGTTCGTGGCCGACGGCCGCACCCATTGGGATGGCGTGCGCAATTACCAGGCCGCCAACAACCTGAAGGCCATGAAGGTGGGCGACCGCGCCTTCTTCTATCACTCCAACGAGGGGCTGGAGATCGTGGGCATCGCCGAGGTGGTGCGCGAGGCCTACCCCGACCCGTCGGATGAAAGCGGCCGCTTCGTCATGGTGGATCTGAAGCCGGTGATGCCGGTGAAGACGCCCCTGACGCTGAAGGAGATCAAGGCCGACCCCGAGCTGTCCAGCATGGCCCTGGTGCGCCAGTCGCGCCTGTCCGTCTGCCCCATCACGGATGCGGAGTGGAAGGGCGCCTGCCAACGCATGGGCGTCGATGCCTGACGCCATCCCCTCTCCCCTATGCCATCTGGCGGACATCGCGGATGGCCAGGCCAAGGGGATCACCTGGGGCAGCGGCGGCGCGCGCGAGGAGATCCTGGTGGCGCGGCGGGGCGATCGGGCCTTCGCCTATCACAACCGCTGTCCCCATGTCGGCACCACCCTGGACTGGACGCCCGACCAGTTCATGAGCGCCGACGGCCGCCACCTGCAGTGCGCCACCCATGGCGCCTTGTTCCGGGTGGAGGATGGCCTGTGCATTCACGGCCCCTGCGCCGGCCGCAGCCTGACACCGGTGCGTGTGCGCGTCGAGGACGGCGCCGTCCACCTGGACGGCTGATCAGGCGCCCCCGATATAGGCTGCCAGTTCCTCCGGCGTGCCGGCGGGAAACGCCTCCTTCAAGTAATCCAGGAAGGCGGAGACCCGCGCGCTGAGCAGACGTCGTGAGGGATAGAGCGCCCACAGGGCGATCTCCGGCCCCTCCACATCCCCCCAATGCACCAGCGTGCCGGCGGCCAGGTCGTGGCTCACCAGGGAAATGGGCAGGCGCGCGGCGCCGACGCCCGCCCGGACGGCATCGCGCACCATGACCAGCGATGACAGGCGCAGCACCGGGTCCGCCACGATGGGCGACCGTCCCGCCGGCCCCACGACATCCCAGGTCCCGCCCCCACCGGACGTCCCCCGCGCCACCGCCGGGACCGGGCGGCCGTCCGCCGGCGGGACCAGGCGGGGACTGGCGACGACGACCAGACGGTCGCGCAGGAAGCAGCGTCCGACCAGGCTTTCGTCCGGATCGGGATTCACCCGGATCACCAGGTCGTAGCCTTCCTCCACCATGTCGACGGGCCGGTCCTCCGTCGTGACCTCCAACCGGACGTCGGGGTATTTCAGCGCGAAGCCGGCAGCGATCCTGCCCATGGCGGTCTGCGAGAACAGCAGCGGCGCGCTGACCCGCAAGCGGCCCCGCGGCCGATCCCCGCCCGAGGCGATCGCCGCCGCCGTCTCATCCAGTTCGGTCAGCAGCGCGCCCGTCCGCTGAAACAGGGCCCGCCCCTCCTCCGTCAGCTTCAGAAGCCGGCCGCCACGCTCGAACAGGCGCAGGTTCAGGGCGGCCTCCAGCTCGGCCACGCGGCGGGACAGGGTCGCCTTGGGGCGGCCCGAGGCGCGGGCGGCCCGCCCGAACCCGCCGTGCCGGGCGACAAGGTTGAAATCGGCGAGGGCGAGCAGATCCATCTGTTCCATCTTTGAGACGAGATGTCCAAATCTACCGCCTATCGGCCCAGATATGGATCATTAAATTTGGGGGTGTCTTCAAACGCCAGGCACGGCCCAGCCGAACACCCTGGCAAATCCATTCCGAGCGAGGAGCGCCATCATGATCTATTCGACCGCCACCGTTCCCGTGAACCCGCAGGGCGAGGCCCCGCTGACCCGCGCCCAGGTCTGGAAGGGCCTGGTGCTGAAGGCCCGCGACGCCCGCCTGTTCCTGCCGCCCAACCTCTGCACCCGCTGCGACGTGGTGGAGGAGAGCGCCACGCACATCGTGCGGGAGGCCACCATCGGCGGTGCCAGCCTGCGGGAGATCATCGCCTTCGAGCCTGAGGCCAAGGTCACCTTCTTCCAGGCCACCGGCCCGCGCGAGGGCGCCATCGTCAACGAGCTGGTCGAGGATGCCGACGGCGCGCTTCAGCTCCGCTTCTATTGCTATCTCGGCCTGCGCGGCAAGGAACCGAACGGGGCCGAGGAACAGGCCGAGCAGGCGCAGTTCGACAGCGACCGGGGCTACAAGGCCGCCCTGCTGTCGACGCTGAAGCGGACCCGCGATCTGCTGGCGGAAGGCCGGCTCTGATCGACGCCCCTACCATCCACGCGGGGCGCCGCCCAGCCGGCGTCCCCTTTTCCGAGGCAGCATCATGCAAAATTCCGTAATGGACAGCACCCCGCCCAAGATCCTGGTCCTGGGTGCCACCGGTCCCACCGGCCGTCTGATTGTTCGCCAGGCGATCGCGCAGGGGTATGACGTCACCGTGCTGGCGCGTTCCGCCGAAAAGGCGCGAGGGCTCGACGGGGCGACGCCCGTCCTCGGGGACGCCCGCAATGAGACCGTCCTGCGCCAGGCCCTCAAGGGGCGGGACGCCGTCATCAGCGCGCTGGGCACGCCGGCCAGCCCGTTCCGTGAGGTGACATCCCTTTCGACCGCGACGCGGGCCCTGGTGGACGCGATGAAGGCCGAGGGTGTCAACCGCCTGGTCTGCATCACGGGGATAGGCGCCGGCGACAGCGCCGGGCACGGCGGCTTCCTGTTCGACAGGCTGATCTTCCCGCTGCTGCTGCGCAAGGTCTACGCCGACAAGAACCGGCAGGAGGCCATCGTCAGGGACAGCGGGCTGGACTGGGTTCTCGTCCGTCCGACCATCCTGAACAACCAGCCCAGCCGCGGCGGCGTCCGCGCGCTGACCGACCTGACCGGCGTCCACGGTGGAACCATATCGCGGGCGGATGTCGCGGGCTTCGTCCTGAAGCAGGTGCGCGACGACAGCTGGCGGCGCCGTGCCCCGCTGATCACTTGGTGACGGCGCGCCGGTGCCATTAAGCCGATCGGGTCTTCATGGTGGCGGCGAAGTCCTCGGTCGTGGTGACCATGCGGCGGGCGATCACACCCACCTCGCGCGCCACGTCGGCGACGGTGGGGGCGGACAGCGTATCGGCGGCGTCATTGGCAACCGCCGCCGAGGACGAGCCCCTCTCCGCCGTGGCCAGACCCGAGGTGGTACGGGTCACGGCCGGATGGGACAGCGCGCGCAGCACGCTGTCGATGGCCATGAGGCTGGTACGGCTGCTGATCTGGCTCAGCCGGCCGATCAGATCCGTCGTATCATGTCCCGTACCGTTGTCCCCAACACCCGTGGTCATGGGCATCCCTATCCGCGCAAAGTCCGGGCCGGAAGGTGGCCCGCCCCGAATGACAATAGCCGCATTATGAATAACACAAGATGAACACGGGCGGGAGCCGCGCCGAAGGGGAAAGGACATGGGGGAAAACCATCCTTTCGCGTCACCCTGAATGGTTGGCGGGGTGATCCATGTCATGGACCCACCGTCCCGCCCTGGTTTTTCATGATTCCCAGCCCCGGAAAAGTCGGCAAACCCGTGAATTGCCGTGAATTCGCCGGCGGCCGCAACGGCCCCATGCTTGTGGAATGCGGGGGCAAGAGGGATACTCGGCCCGGCAAGCGATGGCGATCGCCGCGCCAGGCCCGACAGACAGGGCCGGCCAGGGTCCCCCGGTAGGGAGGGGCCAGGCCGGACACGGGTGGCGGCCTCAGCAGGCCCCGGCCGGCGACAACACATCAGGGAAGGAAACCAAGGTCCCATGAGCAACAACACCCTGTTCCCCGTTCCCGACGCGGTGGCGGCAGACGCCTGGGTCGACGCGACCAAGTATCAGCAGATGTACGACCGCTCGATCAGCGATCCGGACGGATTCTGGGGCGAGCATGGCCGCCGGCTGGACTGGATCAAGCCCTACACCAAGGTGAAGAACACCAGCTTCACCGGCGACATCTCCATCCGCTGGTATGAGGACGGGGTGCTGAACGCCTGCGCGAACTGCGTGGATCGCCACCTGCCCGCGCGCGCCGACCAGACCGCCATCCTGTGGGAAGGCGACAGCCCGTCCGAGCACAAGCACATCACCTATTCCGAGCTGTACGACAACGTCACCCGCCTGGCCAACGTGCTGAAGGCGCGCGGCGTCAAGAAGGGCGACCGGGTCACCATCTACCTGCCCATGATCCCGGAGGCGGCCTACGCCATGCTGGCCTGCGCCCGCATCGGCGCCGTTCATTCCGTGGTGTTCGGCGGCTTCTCCCCCGACAGCTTGAAAGACCGGGTGCAGGACTGCGGCAGCACCGTGGTCATCACCGCGGACGAGGGCCTGCGCGGTGGCCGCAAGGTGGGCCTGAAAGTCAACGCCGACCAGGCGCTGAAGGCTTGCCCCGGCGTGGACACCGTCATCGTCGTGCGCCGCACCGGCGGCGCGGTGAACTGGGTCGAGGGCCGGGACATCTGGTACCACGAGGCCCTCGCCGCCGCCTCTCCCGATTGCCCGCCGGAGCCGATGAACGCAGAAGACCCGCTGTTCATCCTTTACACCTCCGGTTCCACCGGCAAGCCCAAGGGCGTGCTGCACACCACCGGCGGCTACCTGGTCTACGCCAGCATGACGCACCAGTACGTCTTCGATTACCACGAGGGCGACGTCTACTGGTGCACGGCGGACGTGGGCTGGGTCACGGGTCACAGCTACATCCTGTACGGGCCCCTGGCCAACGGCGCCGTCACCCTGATGTTCGAAGGCGTGCCCAATTACCCGGACAGCGGCCGGTTCTGGCAGGTCATCGACAAGCACAAGGTCAACATCTTCTACACCGCCCCCACCGCCATCCGGGCATTGATGCGCGAGGGCGAAGGGCCGGTGAAGCGCCATAGCCGCAAGAGCCTGCGCCTGCTGGGCTCGGTGGGTGAACCCATCAACCCCGAGGCCTGGCTGTGGTACCACTCCGTGGTGGGTGATGAGCGCTGCCCCATCGTCGACACCTGGTGGCAGACGGAAACCGGCGGCATCCTGATCACCCCGCTGCCCGGTGCCACCGCCACGAAGCCGGGCTCGGCCACCCTGCCCTTCTTCGGGGTGAAGCCGGTCATCGTCGATAACGAGGGCCACCTGCTGGAAGGGGCGACCGAGGGCAACCTCTGCATCGCCGACAGCTGGCCCGGCCAGATGCGCACCGTGTTCGGCGACCACGAGCGCTTCAAGCAGACCTACTTCTCCACCTTCGCCGGCAAGTATTTCACCGGCGACGGCTGCCGCCGGGACGAGGATGGCTATTACTGGATCACCGGCCGCGTGGACGACGTCATCAACGTTTCCGGCCACCGCCTGGGCACGGCCGAGGTGGAAAGCGCCCTGGTCGCCCATCCCAAGGTGGCCGAGGCCGCCGTGGTGGGCTATCCGCACGACATCAAAGGCCAGGGCATCTACGCCTACGTCACCCTGAACGCCGGGGAAAGCCCGTCGGAGGAGTTGCGCAAGGAACTGGTGGCCTGGGTGCGCAAAGAGATCGGGCCCATCGCCACGCCCGACCTGATCCAGTGGGCGCCGGGCCTGCCCAAGACCCGCTCCGGCAAGATCATGCGCCGCATCCTGCGCAAGATCGCCGCCAACGAGCACGAGGCGCTGGGCGACACCTCCACCCTGGCCGATCCCACCGTGGTCACCGACCTGGTGGATAGCCGCATGAACCGGGGCTGAAGCGCGGAATCATGATGAGGGAAAGGCCGGCCGGGGCGACCTGGCCGGCTTTTTTACGCTTGGAAAGCCACCCCTTGCAGCGGCGTGAGGCCTTGCCTCATGCCGCTGTCGGCCGCGACTGCGGCCGCCGGAGATTTCGGGGAGCGTCAGCGGACTGAAATTCGAGCTGAAATTCGAGGACAAGCCCAGCCCGCGGATGCGGGCGCCCGGCGTCTGAGGGACGGCATCAAAGCGCCGTCGGCCGGGGGTCTTCCACCTGGTGCAGGCGCTGGAAGGCCTGCATGGCGACGCGTAGCAGCAAGGTCTTGCGCCGGGCGGCGTTCAGCTTGACCTCGGGCCCCTGGCGCAGGATTTCGGCGCCGTAGCCATCGGCCACGATCAGCCCGCATTCCTCGGGGATCAGCTCCTGGGGGAAGTCCTCGCCCACGGCGAAGTAGAACCGGTCGCAGAATTCCAGATAGTCGCCCCATTTGTGGTCGGCGCGAAAATCGGCGACGGAGCTTTTGATCTCGATGATGGTGACCGTGCCATCACCGGCCAAGGCCAGGATGTCGGCGCGGCGGTTGTTGGCCAGCGGCACCTCCAGCATCGAGCGCATGCCGTGGTGGACCAGCATGC
Source organism: Nitrospirillum amazonense (assembly GCF_029594735.1). Lineage (NCBI taxonomy): Bacteria > Pseudomonadati > Pseudomonadota > Alphaproteobacteria > Rhodospirillales > Azospirillaceae > Nitrospirillum > Nitrospirillum amazonense. Next base: position 697,415 of record NZ_JARPAF010000002.1, on the reverse strand, counting down.
GGCGCACGCCGCGCGCCAACAGCAGGGCGCGTTCCATGCCCGGCCGGCCGAAGAAGGGCGGCACGGTGGCGGGAATGACGAAGTCGCCTTCATCGCCGGGCGACGAGGGGTCGGACGGCACGGACATGGGATTCAGCCCCGCTTGAAACGCTCCACCTTCTGGACACGATAGCCCAGGCTGGTGGGAAAGCGCTGCTCGGCGCGGAAGCGGGCGTCACGATCGGTGGTGGCGCCGAACAAATAGACCTGCGCCCCCTCGATCATGCCGGCGGCGTCCACGCCATCGGTATTGGCCGCGACGCTGTTCGCGGCCGGAACCACCGTCACCTCCCACAGCCGGCCGTGGACCAGCACCGCCTTGTCCGGCACGATCAAGCGGCGGCGGGGGGCGGACTGCAGTTCCCGCAGCTTGGCATCCGCCTCGGCGCGGGTGGCGCGCAGGGCGGCGACCGCCTCCTCCAAGCCGGCGACCTCGCGGGCGCTGCCCTCGGCCGTGGCCTTGGCCTCGTTGGCGGCGGCGGTGGCGTGGCCCAACTCCTCCTCAAGCCGACCCAAGCGGCGTTCCCGCACGCGGCGATCATCCTCGATGTTGCGCGCCGTCAACGCGAACTGGATCAGGGAATAGAGCAGCAGGATGATGAGGCCGATATTGGCGAGAAGGGCTGCCGACATCAGGAGGCCACCGCCTGCTGGGCGGCACCATCCGGCGCCGGCAGCATGCTGGACAGGATGAAGCCCGCCAACTCGGGAAAGGCTTGGCGGGCCAGGCGCATGGCCTCCGCCTGGTTCTCGGCCCACACCTCCACCACGTGGGGACAGCCGCGCAGATGGCTGTGGGTGGTGGCCGTCTGATTGATGGTCAGCGTCGGGCCCAGGGCCAGGCTGCCGGCGTACAGACGGCGGCCGGTGCCCGGCTCACCCACCTCATGGATCAGTTCGAAATTATCGGCCTGGGCGGCGATCAGCCGGCGCTGCGCTTCCGCCAACTGGTTCTGGATCATGCGCCGCTCCTCCGCCAGGTCGCGGCCCCGGGCCAGGTTCTGGTCGTGCGCCTTCACCGCCTGATCCAAGGCGGTGCGCGTCCTGGCCACCTTGCCCTCAAGTTCCGCCACCGCGTTGCGGGTAGCGTAGAGCAGGGTCTGGCGGAACAGCACCATGGCCACCATGCCGACCGCGCCGAGCAGCGCGATCACGAACAGGCTGATGCTGAATTCCTCAAGCACGACCGCGGCGATCCTTTCGGCGTTCCCATAGAGCCTAGCATTGCCGACAATTTTCCACAAATTGTCGATGGCACCGCCAAGCCGATCCGCCGAGCATAAGAGGCCGGCCGTTCACAAATGGTTATCATCGGTAACGATACAGGTCGACTAGGCCAAAAGCAACCTAGGCGGGAGATTATAGTATTACCTCACGCAGCGCTTTGTGAGAATCCCCGCCCCGCGATCTCCCTCAGGAAGGCGCGGTCCACGGCGGGATAGCGTGAGGGCATCTCCCGCTCGATCGTATCAAGCAGTGTGCGCGCCGCGTCACGGCCGTTGATCTCGGCATACAGCAGGAACCAGGCGGCATAGGTGCGGCCCAGGCCCACGGCGGCCGGGCCGACGGCGACGTCACTGTCCGTCGGCATGACCCAATAGCCCAGGGCGCCGTCGCGGCGCAGCCCAACGAAGGGCAGCTTGGCCAGTGGCAGCCGGGCCGGGGTGCCAGAAGGGGGGGCGGCTTTGGACGGGGGTGGGACGGGGGCCATCGCTTGCCATGACAAGGAATGGTTCAGGCCCCAAGAATTGAGGTGCGGAGCCAGAGAACCTACTTGCCCTGGTATAACGTGGCGAGTCGTGGCCCGCTATCGATGCGGAAGAATAGGTCCCCGCGCCAGGCGGCCGGACAGGGCCGGCGCCCTGGCGCGTGGAAACCGGGCCGGTCGGCCTGACCGGGTGGCGGCCCGACCGGTGGCGGCCGGCTTAGTGGCCGTGGCCGGCGTGGGCCTTGCCGGCCTCGGACAGGACGAAATGGCGGCCGCAATAGGGGCAGTCGATCTTGCCTTCCTTTTCCATGGTCAGATAAACTAGCGGATGGCCCAGGGCGCCGCCCCCGCCATCGCACCCGACGGACGGGGTGTCGACATAGATCGTCTCAATCGGCTGCATGGCCTGCGGCGCTCCATAATAAAGGTCCAGGGCGGGACGAACGTCCCGCCGACGCCGGATCATAGCCAAGCGCGCCGCCGGATCAAGCGTGAGGCGCGGCGCCCGGTTCCCCCTTGGGCGGACCTCCTTGGTGGGGGTGTGACGGCCGTGGTTGACCGTGGTCAAGGCGGGGGTGTACGCCTTTTTGGCCCCGGCTTTCCCGGGCTTTCCCCTTTTTCGGGCCCGCATGTTTCCCGGCCCCGTCATCATGGACCGTCCCGACCCCCATGCCCGACACGCGCGCGCCCGACACCCATCCCGCCCCGTCCGCCTCCGGCGGCAGCCCGCCCGAGCTGGCGATCGAGCTGCGGGGGCTCACCAAGACCTACAAGGCCTCCGGCAAGGCCCCGGCCAAGCTGGCGCTGAAAGGAATCGACCTGGCCATCCCTCGCGGCTCGGTCTATGGCCTGCTGGGCCCTAATGGCGCCGGCAAGTCCACCATGATCAACATCCTGGCGGGCCTGGTGACCAAGAGTGGCGGCACCGCCAAGATCTGGGGCATCGACATCGACCAGGATCCGCGGGCCGCCCGCGCCGCCATCGGCGTGGTGCCCCAGGAACTGAACATGGACCCCTTCTTCACCCCGCGTGAGCTGCTGGACCTGCAGGCTGGCCTGTACGGCGTGCCCAAGCGCGAGCGGCAGACCGACCGCCTGCTGGAAGCGGTGGGCCTAAAGGACAAGGCCAACGCCTACGCCCGCACCCTGTCGGGCGGCATGCGCCGCCGCCTGATGGTGGCCAAGGCCATGGTGCACACCCCGCCGGTGCTGGTGCTGGACGAGCCGACGGCCGGTGTGGACGTGGAACTGCGCCAGTCGCTGTGGGCCCATGTGCGCGAGCTGAACCGCGCCGGCACCACCGTGGTGCTGACCACCCATTACCTGGAAGAGGCGCAGGAGCTGTGCGACAGCATCGCCATCGTCAACCACGGCCAAGTGGTGGCGTGCGACAGCACCGACCGCCTGCTGCGCACCCTGGACCGCAAGGATCTGGTGGCGGTGGTGGACCGGGACCTGACCGAAGTGCCTGGCACGCTGGCCGGCTTCGAGGTCACATTGAAAGGCCGCCAGCTGACGGTGCAGTATCCGCCCAGCCGCGTGAAGGTGGGGGAGGTGCTGAACGCCATCGCCGCCGCCGGCCTGACCATCGTCGACCTCAGCACCAAGGAATCAGACCTGGAGGACATCTTCCTGCAGCTGACTCGCGCGCCCGCCGCCGGCAATGGCGCAGGCTGAGGAAAACGCCCTTTCCCCCACCGCACCGCGCTGGCGCCCCCGCTGGCTGGCGGCGGTAGCACTTGGCCTGTCCGTCACGGCCTGTGCCCCCACCGCCCGGGTGGCCGGGCCGCCGGTGGTCGTCACCCCTCAGCTGACGACGGCGGGGATCACCGCGCGCGACGGCGCCGTCCTGCCCACGCAGTCCTGGCTGCCCGCGGAGGGTCCGCCGCGCGCCGTCATCCTGGCCCTGCACGGCTTCAACGATTACGCCAACTCTTATGACGCCCCCGGCCGCTGGTGGGCGGAGCATGGCGTGGCGACCTACGCCTATGACCAGCGGGGCTTCGGCCGCAACCCCCACCCCGGCGTCTGGGCTGGCAGCGACGTCATGGTGCGCGACATGTGGGACGCCGCCGCCGCCCTGCACGACCGCTATCCCGACACGCCGCTGTTCCTGACGGGGGAAAGCATGGGCGGGGCCGTGCTGATGACAGGCCTGGCGGGGCACACCCTGCCGGCGGGCTTCAAGGGCGTCATCCTGACCGCGCCGGCCGTGTGGTCGCGCGGCACCATGCCCTTTTACCAGCGCTGGGCCCTGGCCATCGCCAACTGGACCGTGCCCTGGCTGAGCCTGACGCCGCCGCGCGGCCTGATCCATGTGCAGGCGTCGGACAACATCCCCATGCTGATCGCCCTGGGCCGCGACCCCCTGGTGGTGAAGGCCACCCGCGTGGACGCGCTGGAGGGCCTGACCGACCTGATGGATGCCGCCATGGATGCCGCCCCGCGCTTCAAGGTGACGTCGCTGGTGATGTACGGCCAGCATGAGGAGCTGATCCCGCGCGAGCCCATGTGCAAGGCCCTGGCCCGGCTGCCGGACACCAGCCAGGGCGGCCCGCGCATCGCCTTCTACCCCACGGCCTGGCATATGATGCTGCGCGACCTGCACGCCCAGATCGTCTGGCAGGACATCCTGGCCTGGGTCACCGACCCGGCCGCCCCCCTGCCCAGCGGCATGGACACCAACCCGGAAATCCCCACGCTGCTGGCCGAGGGGCGCACGCCATGACCGCGACCATTGTTCTGAACGCCGACGACTACGGTTTGTCCCCGGGTGTTTCCCAAGGCATCCTGGCCCTGATCCGCCAGGGGCGCCTGTCGGGCACCAGCTGCATGACCGCCACGCCCTTTTGGCCGCAGCACGCGCCCTGGCTGGCGGAGGTGACGGACCGGGCGGACATCGGCCTGCACCTGACCCTGACGGACCAGGAACCCGCCGCCCCCTGCCCGGCCCTGGCACCCAGTGGCCGCTTCGGCAGCGTGGGCGACCTGATGATGCGGTCCCTGACCGGCCGGCTGATGGACGCTGCATCCCAAGCCGACCTGAAGGCGGAAATCGGGCGCCAGCTGGACCTGTTCGAGGCCCATGCCGGCCGCCCGCCCTCGCACGTCGATGGGCACCAGCATGTGCACCTGCTGCCGGGCGTGCGCGGCCTGGTGCTGGACGCCGTGGCCCGCCGCTACCCCCGCGGCAGCGTCTATGTCCGCGATTGTTCCGAACCGGTGGCCGCCGTGCTGGCGCGCGGGGTGGACAGCGTGAAGGCCTTGATCATCGCCAGCCTGGCGCGGGGGCTGGCCGCCGCCGCCGCCCGGCGCGGCATCCCCACCAACCGGGGCTTTCGCGGCGTCTATGACTTCGGCCCCGGCCGCGATTTCCCGGGGCTGATGGCCAGGTTCCTCGCACCCGCCCAAGACCGGGCCCTGGTCATGGTGCACCCGGCCCTGCCGGACGAGGTGCTGGCCGGGCTGGACCCGGTGGTGGCCAGCCGGCAAGTGGAACAGGCCTATCTGTCGGGCGACGCCTTCGCAGCACTGCTGGACAGGACCGGTGTGCGGCTGGGCCGCCTGCTGGGTTGACACAAAACGGGTTGACCCCGCAAAGCCCCGCGCGCTTCATGCGGCCCCATCACAGCCATTCGCGATCGAGGACCAGGGATGCCGGACCCCCGCAGCGCCAAAGGGCCGTCCAAGGCCGCCCCCAGCAAGCCCGTCCCCGCCGAAGGCGCGGTGGGCGAGAACACCCGGCGCAAGACCTTCCGCATCCTGGGCCTGCCGGCGGTGGCCGCCCTGTTCGCGCGCGACCCCGGCCGGGTGGAGCGGCTGTTCTTCGATGACCGCATGAAGGAAAAGGTGGGCGCCTACTGCGCCGGCCTGGCGCAGGCGCGCAAGGTCTATCGCCTGCTGCCGGCGGAGGAGATGGAGAAGGTGGCGGGCACGCCCCTGCATGGCGGCGTGGTGGCCGTGGCCGCTCCCCGCCCCGTCCTGCCCCTGGATATCGACGAGGCGGCGCGATGGGCGGCGGCGGGCGAGCCGCTGATGATCCTGGACGGCGTGGGCAACCCGCACAACCTGGGCGCCATCGTCCGCACCTGTGCCTTCTTCGGCATCAACCGCCTGGTGCTGTCCGACCACGCCGAGCAGGCCCTACCCTCCGAGGCCGCTTACCGCGTGGCCGAGGGCGGGTTCGAGTATGTGACGCTCCACCAGCTGCCGCGCTTCGCCCAGAGCCTGCGCCACCTGCGCGCCCATTACCGCATCGTCGGCACCGCGCTGGGCGACCATCCCGACCCGGCCGCCGCACTGTCGGCGCCGAACGCCAAGCCCGCCGCCCTGATCCTGGGCAACGAGGAGGTGGGCCTGCCCGCCACCACGCTGCAGGCCTGCCACCAGCTGGTGACCCTGCGGGGCAGCGGCCAGGTGCAGTCGCTGAACGTCTCGGCCACCGCCGCCATCCTGGTGCACGCCCTGGCGACCCCTGGGGCGGCGCCCCCCGGGACCCGGCGGGGCTGATATGCCCCGGCTGATCCTGTTCAACAAACCCTATGACGTGCTGTCGCAGTTCAGCGATGACAGCGGCCGGGCAACGGTGAAGGACTACGTCGACGTACCGGGCGTCTATCCGGCAGGTCGGCTGGACCGGGACAGCGAGGGCCTGCTGGTCCTGAGCGACGACGGCCCCTTCATCCACCGCATCGCCGACCCCAAGCACAAGCTGGCCAAGACCTATTGGGCGCAGGTCGAGGGCGTGCCGGACGAGGCGGCGCTGGCGGCCCTGCGTCGGGGCGTCATGCTGAAGGATGGCCCCACCCTGCCCGCAGGCGCGCGGCTAATGGAGGAACCGGCCGCCCTGTGGCCCCGCGACCCGCCCATCCGCTACCGCGCCGCCATTCCCACCAGCTGGATCGAACTGACCTTGAGGGAAGGGCGCAACCGCCAGGTCCGGCGCATGACGGCCGCGGTGGGTTTCCCCACCTTGCGCCTGGTGCGCTGGTCCGTGGGCGATTGGACGCTGGACGACCTGGCGCCCGGCGCGTGGCGCGACGCGCCATTCCCGGCGGCACCGAAGGCCGCGCCGGTCAGGGCGTCTCGACGATCAAGGTGACGCGCCGGTCGGCGGCGCGGTCATGGTCCGGCGCGTTCGGGTCGGTATTGGCCCCCGGGGGCGACACATGCGGCCGGGTGTCGGCATAACCCACCGCCCGCAGGCGGTTGGCCGGCACGCCGTCGCTGATCAGCATGCGCACCACCGCGGCGGCGCGGGCGGCCGACAGTTCCCAGTTGCTGGGGAAACGGGCGGTACTGATGGCGTTGCTGTCGGTGTGGCCTTCCACCGTCACCATACCCTTCAGCGATTGCAGAACCGGCACCAGGCGCGACAGGATCTGCTGCCCCTCGTCACCCAGGTCGGCGCGGCCGGAGGCGAACAGCACCCGGTCCTTGATCTCGATGGACAGGCCCTTGCCCCGGGGCGTGACCTGCACATCGGGCGGCAGGTCCTGCGCCTCCAGATCCTGGGCCAGGCGCTTGGCCTCCTCCGTCGGTTCCTCCGCCGGGCCAGCCCCAGGTAACGTATCGGGGGGCAGGGCATCCTGGGGCGGGCGCTGCGGCGGGTAGGGAGGTACCTGCGGTAAGGTGGGGCTGGACATGGACGCCGCCGTCGGGTTCTTCGCCATGTCGCGGGCGGGGGCGCCCACCGGATTGGCCGAGACGGCCACGCGGCCGGCGCCCGGCTGATTGTTGTCGGACTTCAGCTTTAGCCGGCCGTTGATGCCCAGGATGGCCACCATGCCCAGGAACACGATCATCAGCAGCGTGACCATGTCCATGTAGCTGATGACCCACTCCTCCGACTCCTCCGCCGGTTCGCCGGGCATGCGGCCAGGGACGGTGCGGTGCTGGGTTGGGCGGCCGCCGCGGGCATGGCCTCGGACATGCCCGCCCGGGCGGCCGGCGGGCTTGGCCGGAACCGGCGGCGGCACGGTGGCGGTGCCCGGCATCACCGGCGGCGGTACGGGAAGGCCGGAGGCATAGACGCGGGCGGTGTGCCGGGGCTTGGGCGGCGGAGGGGGATCGCCGCCACCGCCGGCCCCGCCACCGGACTGGTCACTAGGCGCCACCCCAGTCCTCCTCCCGCGCGTCGCGCAGGTAATGGTCCAGGCTGTCCTGGATGATGGTGGGGGAGCGGCCGAGGTGGGTCAGCACCACTCCCTCCAGCAGCACGTTCATCAGGGCGACCCGGCGGCCGGTGCGCTGTTCCAGCTTGATGGCGATGGGCTTGAACACCAGGTTGGCCAGCACCAGACCATAGAGGGTGGCCAGCATGGCCACCGCCATGCTGCCCCCGATCAGGCCGATATCGCCCTCGCCCAGGTGCTTCAGCATGCCGACCATGCCGGCCAGCGTGCCCAGCAGGCCGAAGGCGGGGGAGAAGGTGGCCAGGGTGCGGAAGAATCGCGACTGCCCGGCCTCCAACTCCATCTGTTTCTGGATGCGCCAGTTCATGACCTGCAGCAGGTCTTCCAAAGGCTGGGCGTCCACCACCATCTGCAGGCCCAGCCGCAGGAAGGGGTGGGCCACGCGCTGGGCCCGTTCGTCGGCCGCCTGGATGCGCTTCTCATGCAGGTGGCGGGCGACCTCCATCAGTTCGGCAACATCGGCGCGGATGCTGTCGCGGTCGCGCACGATGCCGACCAGGGCGCCCAGGGCGGCGCGGATCTCATCCCCGCGGAAGGCCAGCAGCGCCACGCAGACGACGCCGCCCAGCACGATCAGCAGGCCCTCGGGATTGTAGTAGAAATGCCAGTTGCCGCCGGCGGAGACGACGAACCCCAGCAGGGCGACAGTGGCCAGCACACCCGCCAGCGTCGTGCCGATGAAGCGGGAGGTGACGCCCCCCTTGGCGGGTCCCCGATTGCCGGGCCCGCGATTGCCAGACCCGGGCCTGGCGGCCGGTGCGCTGCGCACCGGGCGCGCGCCGCGTTCATTCACAGTCACGCCCTTGCCCCTAATAACAACGGTATAGGTGCCGCCTGCCCCGGCGGTGCTAGCCACACATTAACCGAGTGGCTCCGGCGAAAACACCCCGCTCAGAAGATCAAGGATTTAGGCGGCAAAACGGCAACGGCCCCGCCCGGGAGATCCAGGCGGGGCCGTATGGTCAGCCGAACCGGTGTGGTTGTTGGGGCGGGATCAGCGGCCCTGGATGGTGATAGTGAGGGTGTCGGTGTAGCTGCCGGCGATGGCCTGGGCGTTGGCGGGGACGGTGACGGCGACGGTGGCGGTCTTGTTGAACTGGGCGGAGGAGCGGACGACGTTGACGCTGCTGCCGCTGGACTGGCCGTCGTAGATGGGGGTGTAGCTGATGGGCTGGGCGCCGGTGGCGGAGGACTTCAGGGTGCCGCCGTTGGCGGAGGAGACGCTGATCTGGTAGCCGGCGCCGTCGTTGCAGGTCTCGACGACGCTGCCGACGGTGACGGCGTTGGAGCCGGTGAGGATATTCAGCTGGGTGCCGGCGTCGGTGACGGCGACGGAGCAGGTCTGGGCGACGGTGCTGTTCAGCTGGATGGTGCCGGAGGCGGCGGCCGTGGCGGCGAGGGCGGGGGCGGCGGCCAGGGAGACCGCGGCGACGGTGGTGGCGGCGATCAGGGAGGCGGCGAAGCGGATCATGACGAAGGGTCCTATCGGTTCGGCTGGGCTTGTTGCCCGATTGCTTTGATGTGAGATGTAACAGCAATCGCGGTGCCAGAACCGGGGCCGGGACGGCATTAATCCGTTAACCAATTGACAGCATTGATTTATCTGACTTATCGCCACGAAGGCGGGCCAGGGCACACCGGTACACCGTTGCGCCATGCACCATGCGAAAGGTTAGGAATTCAGCTGAATCAATGCATTAGGATTTGCAGTCCGCCAGATGGCGGACACGCGAAAGGGCGCCCCGGCGTGGGGCGCCCTCTTCCGAACCTTGGTCTGAGGTGACCGTCGCTGGCGGCTTACTTGCCGGCGATGGTGATGGTCAGGGTGTCGGCATAGCTGCCGGCGATGGCCTGGGCATTGGCGGGCACGGTCACGGAGACGTTGGAGGTCTTGTTGAACTGGGCGCTGGAGCGGGTGACGGCGAAGCTGGCGCCGGAGCCGTTGGTGCCGTCGTAGGTGGTGGTGTAGCTGATGGCGCTGGCACCGGTGGCGGACGACTTCAGCGTGCCGTTGTTGGAAGAGGCAACCGTGATGGTGTAGCCGGCGCCGTCGTTGCAGTTCTCGACCACGCTGCCGACGGCGACGTTGCTGGAGCCCGACAGGATGTTCAGGGTGGCACCGGCATCGGTGACGGCCACGGTGCAGGTCTGGGCGACGGAGCTGTTCAGCTGGATGGTGCCCGACGCGCCGGCGGCGGCGAAAGCGGGGGCGGCGGCGAACAGGGCGACAACAGCGGCGGCGGCGGCGATGCGGATCATGATGAGGTTCCTATCGGTTCGGTGGGGGCTTCAGCGGCCCGGTTGGTTCATGCCTGGTTATAAGCACCCGCCGTGCCAGCGGAACGGGGCCGACACCGCACCGTCACTAAAACTCAATGAATTCAATGTATTATTGGAAAATACCTGACCAATGACGGTCATAGGCCTTTTTGCATAGGCCCTTTCCGCCGCCATCAGTTGCTTACCGCATCGCACCCTTGGGATAGGGTCTTTTATTTGTGCATTGCATTACGCAACAACCCCTATATCGCCCGCCTGAGCCTCGCCCGCCGATAGCGGCACTTCTTCTTTCGACGCTCCCCATACGGGTGGGTGATGGGCGAGAACCAAGACTCGTGCTAGGGTCCCGCGGGATATCACGCTCGTAAACACCCCGGTGGGTTCGCCCACCGCATCGCCAAGTACCCTCCGGAGACATGTTCCTATGGCCAAGGCCTCTGCCACCCCCGTCCTCGTTGTCGACGACTACGCCACCATGCGCCGCATCGTGCGCAACCTGCTGACCCAGATCGGCTTCACCCAGATCGAAGAGGCCGCCGATGGCGCGGAGGCCCTGGGCAAGCTGCGCGGTTCCAACGTCGGCCTGGTCATTTCCGACTGGAACATGGAGCCCATGACCGGCCTGCAGCTTCTGAAGGAAGTGCGCGCGGACGTCCGCCTGAAGAGCACGCCCTTCATCATGGTCACCGCCGAATCGAAGACCGAGAACGTCGTTGCCGCCAAGGAAGCCGGCGTCAACAACTACATCGTGAAGCCGTTCAACGCCGAAACGCTGAAAAAGAAGATCGAGAGCGTCCTCGGCACGCTGGAGTAACCCGCATGGGCCAGAAGACGGGTGTGGTTGAAACGGCGGCCATCACGGCCGCCGATTACACGGCCATTGAGGCCGAGCTGCTGAACGATCCGCGGACCCGCGCCTTTCTGGAAAAGCGCGACGCCCACATGCGGAACGTGGGCGCGTCCACCAGCGGGGATTTGCTGGGCATGCTGCGGGCCGAGGTCGGCAAGCTGCAGTCCATGAGCCATCAGCTGAGCGACGGCAGCATCGCCATCGCCGGCCAGCATCCGCATATGCACATGATGCGGCAGGAATTGCGGCAGCTGTCCTCGCATATCGAGCAGACCAAGCAGGAAATCGCCCAGATGGTGCCCAAGGATTCGGCCAACAGCCGCATCCTGGCCGCCACCTCGGAACTGGACGCCATCGTCACCGCCACGGAACGGGCGACCAGCGACATCCTGTCCGCCGCGGAGGCCATCCAGGCCACCACCGAACGTCTGGCCCGCACCGGCCACATCGACGTGATCGAAATCGCCACCGATATCGAAAACCACGTCATGTCCATCCTGCTGGCCTGCAGCTTCCAGGACATCACTGGCCAGCGCACCACCAAGGTGGTGAACACGCTGCGCTATATCGAGCATCGCGTGGCGGCGATGATCGGCATCTGGGGGGTGGAAGGCAACGGCGACCCGATGATGTCCACCAAGCCCGGCGACACCCGCCCGGACGCCCACCTGCTGAATGGCCCGGCCCTGACGGACGTCAGCCAGGACAACATCGACGCCCTGTTCAACGCCGCCGGTGGCGAGGCGCCCAAGCCGGCCAAGCCCGCCGGTCCCAGCAGCCAATCGGACATCGACGCCCTGTTCGATTGAGCCTGTCGCCGCCGGGCGGCACGCCAGCGCCTGAAAGTGGTGAAAGCGGTCCTTCAAAGGCCGCTTTCGCATTTTCGGGCCTTGCGATTTCATCGCCTCGGGCACACCCTGCGACTTGACCATTTGGTCAGGTTATGGCGGTGTCCCCATGCCACTCTGCTGGTACCGCCCTATCCCGCCTTCCGCCCCCGGATCAGGAGACGCCGACGGCCATGACCGCCACCCCGCCCGCCCCGGCCCCCACCCCGGCCCCCACTGCTGCCGTGCCCGAGCTGTTCGCCGCCGCCGCTGCCGCGCGCGGCCATGCCCACGCCCCCTATTCCCGTTTCCTGGTGGGGGCGGCACTGCGCACGCCGGACGGCGCCGTCTTCGCCGGCGGCAACGTGGAAAACGCGGCCTATCCCCAGGGCCAGTGCGCGGAGGCCAGCGCCATCGGCGCCATGGTGGCGGGTGGAAAGAAGCGCATTGCCGAAATCGTGGTCATCGGCGCGCCGGCCGACCCGTCCGCCGACACGTCGGGCCTGTGCACGCCCTGCGGCGGCTGCCGCCAGCGCCTGCGCGAATTCTCCACCCCCGACACCCTGATCCATGTGGCCGGGCCGGAGGGGGTGCGCGCCACCTTCACCATGGACCAGCTGCTGCCCTTCTCCTTCGGGCCGGACAACCTCAGTTTCTAATCTGGTAGCGCCATGACCGATCCCCAGTCGCCAGAAGGACAGGCCCTGGCCCGCCGCGCCCTGCCGCTGCTGGACCTGACGAGCCTGAACGAGGAAGAGGACGAGGCCACGACCGACGCGCTGTGCGCCCGGGCCGTCAGCCCGGCGGGCCGCGTAGCCGCCGTCTGCCTGTGGCCCAGCTTCGTCCCCCAGGCGCGCGCGCGGCTGGCCGGCACCGGCGTGCGCATCGCCACGGTGGTGAACTTCCCCGGCGGCAGCCTGTCACCGGAAAAGGTGGCGGAGCAGACGCTGGCCGCCTTGGCCGACGGCGCCGACGAGATCGACGTGGTCATCCCCTATCACAGCATCATGCACTACCCCAACAGCACCCAGCCGGATGAGGTGCTGGCCGCCACGCGCGAGGCGGCGGGCGATGCCGTCATGAAAGTCATCCTGGAAACCGGCAGCCTGGCCAAGCCCGTCTTCATCGAAAGGGCGGTGGAGATCGCCGTGCGCAACGGCGCCGATTTCCTGAAGACCTCCACCGGCAAGGTGCAGATCGGCGCCACCCTGGGGGCCGCCCGCATCATGCTGGAGGCCTGCCGCGACAGCCTGAAGCCGGACGACGACGGCAATCCTCGCCGGCCCGTGGGCTTCAAGGCCTCCGGCGGCATCCGCGACCTGGATGGGGCGCGGGACTATCTGGCGCTGGCCGACAAGATCTGCGGCCCCGGCTGGGTCAGCCCCGCCACCTTCCGCTTCGGCGCCTCGGGCCTGCTGGACGCCCTGCTGGCAGCCCTGGGCCAGGGCGACGGCCGGTCGGCGACCACCAGCGGGTATTGAACCCCTTTCATCGACCCTTCCCGCGCCGCCCCTCCGGCGGACGCCCCCATATGCGAACGGACCATTCCATGCTTCCCCAAGAAATCATCCGCCAGAAGCGTGACGGCGGCCGCCTGGCCGCTGCGGACATCACCGACTTCGTACGCGGCCTGACCGACGGCCGCGTCACCGAGGGCCAGGCCGCCGCCTTCGCCATGGCCGTCTATTTCCAGGGGCTGGAAATGGAGGAGCGCGTGGCCCTGACCCGCGCCATGACCCAGTCCGGCACGGTGATGGAATGGCGGTCGCAGAACCTGCCGGGCCCCATCCTGGACAAGCATTCCACCGGCGGCGTGGGCGACAAGGTCAGCCTGCTGCTGGCGCCGCTGGTGGCGGCTTGCGGCGGCTTCGTGCCCATGCTGTCCGGCCGGGGCCTGGGCCACACCGGCGGCACCTTCGACAAGATGGAAAGCATCCCCGGCTATGTCGTGCAGCCGGACCTGGAGAGGCTGCGCCAGGTGGTGCGCGAGGTCGGCTGCGCCGTCATCGGCGCCACGTCCGACTTGGCGCCGGCCGACCGCCGCCTCTATTCCATCCGCGACGTGACCGCGACGGTGGAAAGCATTGACCTCATCACCGCCAGCATCCTGTCCAAGAAGCTGGCCGCCGGGCTGGACGGCCTGGTCATGGACGTGAAGTTCGGCAGCGGCGCCTTCATGGCCCAGTACGATGACGCCCAGGCCCTGGCCCGCAGCATCGCCACCGTGGCGCGCGGCGCCGGCCTGCCCACCGTGTCGCTGCTGACCGACATGAATGAGGTGCTGGGCACCACCGCCGGCAATGCGGTGGAGGTGGCGGAGTGCGTGGCCATCCTGAAGGGTGAAGCGCCGGAGGCCCGCCTGTGGGACGTGACGCGGGAGCTGACGGCCGAGCTGGTGCTGCTGGGCGGTCTGGCCGCCGACCTGCCGGAGGCGCGGGCCAAGGTGGACCGGGCCCTGGTCGACGGCAGCGCCGCCGACCGCTTCAGCCGCATGGTGACCGCCCTTGGAGGCCCGTCCGATTTCCTGGAACGGTCGGACACCTACCTGGCGGCGGCACCGGTGGTGCGCGACATCCATGCGGCGGAAGCGGGCATCGTCACCGCCGTGGACACCCGCGCCGTCGGCATCGCCGTGGTGGCCCTGGGCGGCGGCCGCACCCGGCCGCAGGACGGCGTGGACCATCGCGTCGGCTTCACGGGCATCGCCGGCCTGGGCGATCAGGTCGATCCCGCCGGCCGTCCGCTGGCGCGCGTGCACGCCGCCACCGAGGCGGACGCCGATGCCGCCGTCGCGGCTTTGCGCCAGGCCTTCACCCTGGGCGCCGGACCGGCCACGCGCGGCCCCACGGTGACGGAACGCATCCCCGGCTGATCGCCTGACCGATGCCCCGGCCATCATTGGCTAAAGCGGCCGCCGCCCCGTGGCACCCATGTATCAGGGGGCGTGACCGTCCCCTGATTTCAGAACTCGCCGACGAGGAATACCAGCGGGTCTTGGCGGCTTGACGCCACTATCGGGGGCATCCTTTCGGATCCGGCCGCCTGTTCTCGCATTTATTGCATTCTTGACGGTAAACGGCCATGATTCGCCCGCGTCGTTGGGCTGTCGGAATGGCCACCCGCGACTCGCCCCCTGGTCCCCTGAGACGCCGGCCCGCCGGCCCTCGCCGCCTTGAAGTCCGCCGCTCCCATGGCCACCGATCTCAGCAAGATCCAGACCCTGCTGGTTGATGCCGACCTGAACACCCGGCGCATCCTGCGCGCCATGCTGGCCCGCATGGGCATGGACAAGGTGACGGAACACGCCAACCTGACCGACGCCGCCGGCAGCCCGGCCACCATAGACCTGGTCATCCTGGATGCCGACCAGGCTGAGGGAGCCGCCCTGCGCTGGATCCACGCCATCCGCCACGGCCTGACGACGCTGAATCCCTTCGTGGGCGCCATCGTCATGACCTGGAACCCCACCCAGCAGATGATGATCCGCTTCGCCGGTTCCGGCGCGGACGACATCCTGGTGAAGCCCTATTCGCCCAAGCAGGTGCAGGATCGGCTGGTCAACCTGATCGAGAACCGCAAGAAGTTCGTCGTCACCAGCGACTATATCGGGCCGGACCGCCGCCGCAGCCCCCGCGAGGGACAGGTGGTGCAGCTGATCGACGTGCCCAACCCCCTGCGCCTGAAGTGCACGGGGGAGTTCGACCGCGTGAACATCCATGAGCTGACGGCCCACGCCGCCCAGGTCATCGATTCGGAAAAGGTCATCCGCCACGGCTTCCAGGTGGCCTTCCTGGTGGAATTCGCCCTGCCCGGCCTGTCGGTACACCCGCCGGAAAAGCGCGGCGTGGACCACGCCCTGCGGGCGGCCCATGTGCTGGAAGACCTGGAGCGGCGCCTGCCCCCGGGGGATCTGCGCCTGGAGGCCACCACCCACATCCGCCGCATGGAAAACCTGCTGGGCATCCTGAAGACGCGCGGCGCCCTGCCCGCCGACGAGGTGGAGGCGCTGCGCCGCGAGGCCCACGCCCTGATGGGGCTGACCAGCCGGGTGGACGATCCGGAAAAGCGCATGAACGAGGTGCTGGCCGCCGTCGTCGGTTATCGCACCCGGCTGGACCAGCTGACCCTGGCCAAGACCACCGAGGCGGCGGCCTCCGTCGGTGGCGCCGGCGCGTAGCCGCCCTGCGGCCCCTGGAACCCCTGCGGCATAAGCCCGCCGGGACCCAAGCCGGTGGCGCCCCTGGGCCCACCCACGCTATGGTTGCCGCCCGCCCCCATCCCCGAGCCGTCCCCGAACCCATGGCCCCGCACGACCACGACCATCCCAAGTCCGCCCCGGCGCAAGGCCATGACCATGAACATGGCGGACATGAACACGGGCATGACCACGGCTGCACGGGGCATGACCATGGGCACGACCACCACGACCACGGCCCCGGCGGGCATGATCATCACGGCCATGACCATGACAACCATGACGGTCATGACCATGGTCATGACCACGACGGCCACGGTCACGACCACCATGGCCACAGCCATGGGCTGGGCGGCCACCACCACGCCGCCCCGGCCGATGCCGGCACGGCCTTCGCCATCGGCATCGCCCTGAACCTGGCCTATGTCGGGGCGGAGGCATTCTATGGCTTCGTCAGCAACTCGCTGGCCCTGCTGGCCGACGCCGGCCACAATCTGTCCGACGTGCTGGGGCTGGCCGCCAGCTGGGTGGCGGTGATCCTGGCGCGGCGCCGGCCGTCCAGCCGCTACACCTATGGGCTGGGCGGCAGCTCCATCCTGGCGGCGCTGGCCAACGCGGTGGCCCTGCTGCTGGTCACCGGGGGCATCGCCTGGGAAGCCGTGCGCCGTTTCACCGAACCCGAGCCCGCCGCCCCCACCATCATGATGTGGGTCGCGGCCGGCGGCATCCTGGTCAACGGCGGCACGGCCCTGCTGTTCATGCGCGGGTCGGAGCATGACCTGAACCTGCGCGGCGCCTTCCTGCACCTGGCGTCGGACGCCCTGGTCACGCTGGGCGTGGTCATCGCCGGCGCCCTGATCCTGTGGACGGGATGGAATTGGCTGGACCCGGTCATCAGCCTGGTCATCAGCGTGGTCATCGTGCTGGGTACCTGGTCGCTGCTGCGCGAATCGCTGAACCTGGCCCTTGACGCCGTGCCGGCAGGGGTGGACCTTGCCGCCGTGCGCGCCTACCTGACGGCCCTGCCCGGCGTGGCGGAGGTGCACGACCTGCACGTCTGGGCGCTCAGCACCACCGACACGGCCCTGACCGCCCACCTGGTGCGCCCCGACAATCGCGACGGCGACCAGTTGCTGGCGCAAGTCTGCCGCGAGCTGAAAACCCGTTTCCGCTTCAACCACGCCACCGTCCAGGTGGAAACCGGCCACGGCGAACCCTGCGCGCTGGCCCCGGACAGCGTGGTGTAAGCGGCAGCGCAACGACCCAGGACGCGACTGCGTCCGCCGCAGGCTTCCGGGAAGCGAAGCGGACCGGAAACCGAGGACAGCCAAGGGCAGGACGGCCCGCCGACGCCTGAGGCAACGGAAAAACTAATCCTCATTCTTATGGCACGACGCCTTGGTCGTGCCGCCAGCCTCGCACAGCATACCGGTGGAGGATCGGAAGTTGCCGCCGGCCACGCGCCGCATGCTGACGCCGTTGCTGAACTGCACCCAGCTGCCGGCCCCCCAATGGGCGGTGATGCCGTTGGAGAAGGACAGGTTGCCATCGGGCTGGCGGGAGACCACCACGCCGTTGTCGTAGTGGATGAGGCCCTTTTCCTCCGTCGCCGACAGGCCGTTGGTGCATTCCACCACCACCGAGGCCGCCACCGGGGCCGCCGCCGCACCCTTCTGCTCGCAGAAGAACGGGGTCTTGCCGCCGGTCAGAACCAGGGCGTAGACGGCGACCTCAAGGACGGTCATGGGGCCTCTTGCGGGAAGAAAGGAAATGGATGCGCTATTTTCCGCCCATCGCCGTTTCCCGTCAATTTCAGCCCGTTAAATTCAGGAAGCCCGGGTGGCCACGATGAACAGCCGGCGGAAGGGGAACAGGGTGCGGCCGTCGGCGCGGCGCGGGTAGGCGGCGGCCAGGGCGGCGCGGTAGCGCTCCGTGAAATCCGCCAGTTCCGCCCCCTGCAGCGTTTCCAGCACCGGCAGCATGGCGGTGGCCTTGGTCCATTCCAGGACGGGGTCGGGGCCATCGAGAACGTGCAGGTACTCTGTCTCCCACACATCCACGTGGGCGGCGATGGGGGCCAGCCAGTCGTAATACTGGGCGGGGTCGTGCACCGGCGCCTCGCGCAGCTTGCCCGCCAGCGCCGCCGCCCAAGGCCCATCCTCCGCCACCTGGCGCAGCAGGGTGTGGGAGGGGGAGGCGAAGTTGCGCGGCATCTGCACCGCCATCACCCCGCCGGGCGCGACACCCCTGAGCAGCCGGGGAAACAGGGTCCCGTGCCCCTCCACCCACTGCAGGGCGGCGTTGGAAAACAGCACATCCACCGGCGCCTTGGGGTTCCAGTGGCGGATGTCGCCCAGTTCCCAGGCGACACGGGCGTCCAGCAGCGCGGCGCGGCCCAGCATGGCGGATGAGCTGTCGATGCCCGCCACCTCCGCCGCCGACCAGCGGTTGGCCAGCGCCATGGTCAGCTTGCCCGCACCGCAGCCCAAATCCACCACGGTGGCGGGCTTGCACGGCGGCAAGGCCGCGATGAGGTCATGCCCCGGGCGGGCACGCGCCGCCTCGAACAATCCATATTGCGCGGGATCCCAGGCCATCGGCGGTTCCTCCTTCTTCTTGGTGCCTCTCTTATAAGTGGGGCTTAATCGCCGAAACGCGACTCACCGGATCACGACTCAGCCCCCGCCGCCAATGGCGAATCGCCACCGGCACCAGGGCCAGCAGCACCAGCAGGACCAGGGGGCCGCCCACGTCGGGCCGCAGCACCAGCCCCAGGCCCGGCCGCTCCCCCGCCGCCAGCAGCGCCGGCAGCCGCGCGCCCAGCAAGGCATAGAGGAATTGCGGGGGGTAGGCGCCCAGGCCGGTGCCGATGATGAAGATGGGGACTGGCATGCGAATCGCCGCCGCCAGCACGTTGATGGCGGAAAACGGCATGATCGGCAGCAGGCGCAGCACCAGGATGACGGCCCAGGGCCGGTCCGCAACCGGCCGCAGCCAGCCAGGAAGCCGCCCCGCCACCCCACCCACGCCGGCCCGGCGCAGGGCCAGGAAGACCAAGGTGCCGCCAAGGGTGCCGCCCGCCACGGAGAGCAGCGCACCCAGGCCGGCGCCGAAGGCGTAGCCCGCCGCCAGGCTCACCACCGTGGCCGCCGGCAGGGACAAGGCCGCCACCCCCAACGCCACGCCGAACACCGCCGCCGCGGCCCAGGCGGGATGGCCGGCGACCAGGGCGGAGAGATCGCCCAAGCGCCCGGTCAGAGCCTCCACCGTCAACCAGTGGTGCCCGCCGGCCGCCAACACCACAATAAGCCCCACCAGCAAAAGGCCAAGGGGCCCCAGCCGCCCTGTCCAAGACACCAGCGGGCGGGCTGGACGGTCGGCGCCAGAGCTTTCATAATCCTCGGACGCCCTCTCCACAGGCAATGCGGCCATCCTTTCGACGTGGAACAGGCGCATTGACTCTGCGCCGGGCCGCCACTATACAACGCCCTTCCATTTTCCAGTTTTATATCCGGAGTATCAGTCGTGAAGCGTACGTTCCAGCCGAGCAAGCTCGTGCGTGCCCGCCGCCATGGCTTCCGCGCCCGCATGGCGACCCCCGGCGGTCGCAAGGTGCTGGCCCGCCGTCGCGCCCAGGGCCGCAAGCGTCTCTCCGCCTAAGGCAGGGAGATGGCGCCCCGGCGCATAGCCGTGGTGGGGCGCCTCTTGAAACGGTCGGAGTTTCTGGCCGTTGCCGGGGCGCGCCGTAAATGGGCAACCCCCGGCCTGATTTTGCAAGCCCGTGCCCACGACGATCGCCAGCGGCCAGCCGCCGGCGACGTTTTGGTGCGCGTGGGCTTCACCGCCAGCAAGAAGGTCGGCAACGCCGTCAAGCGCAACCGCGCCCGGCGACGCCTCCGCGCCGCCGTCCGTGCCGTGCTGGCCCTTCATGGCAAGCCCAACACCGATTTCGTCGTCATCGCGCGCAGCGAAACCGTGACCCGGCGCTACGCCGACCTGTTGGCTGACCTGACCCTGGCCTTGAAAAAGCTGGGCGCCTGGACCGAGGGCGCCCGGGCTTTCGCCGTGTCCGCAGGCCAGCCAGCCTCGCCGGACGCCGGCCCGGCGGCGTCATGAGCCCCCTGGCCCGGCTCCTGCGCTTGCCCATCCATCTCTACCGGCTGTTGCTGGCGCCCCTGCTGGGCCCACGCTGCCGGTTCGAGCCCAGCTGTTCGGCCTACGCGCTGGAGGCGTTGGCGGTGCACGGCGGGCTGAAGGGCGGCTGGCTGGCGGTGCGGCGCATCGCCCGCTGCCATCCCTGGAGTGACGGGGGACTGGATCCGGTGCCGCCAGCGGACCATATGCCGCCCAAATCATCGCATTTCCGGCGTCATTCGCCTGACATTCAATGCTGCCATATGGACGGGGGACGCGCGGCCCGTTAGGGTCCTGCCGCCGTTTGTTTCCAGAGTTGCCGCCGTGGCCGGCCCGGGTCGTGTGGGAAGTGAATACATGAGCGATCAGAAGAACCTGTTCATCACCATCGGCCTGTCGGCCGCCATCCTGCTGGGCTTCCACTTCTTCTATGAGGCGCCGCGCCAGCGCGCCCTGCAGGAGGCGAAAGCCAGGCAGGAAGCGGCGCAAGCCCTGGCCGCCCCACCAGCCCCCGGGGCCGCCCCCACGGGCGCGCCCGGCGCCGTCGCCTCCGGCGGCGTGGCCGACGCCCTGCGCGACCGCGCCACGGTGCTGGGCGAAGGGCAGCGCATCACCATCCGCACCCCCCGCCTGGCCGGCAGCCTGAACCTGCGCGGCGGCCGCTTCGACGACCTCAGCCTGCAGGACTACCGCGAGACGGTGGACAAGAGCAGCCCGGCCGTCACCCTGCTGTCGCCCAGCGGCGCCCCCGGCGCCTTCTTCGCCGAATACGGCTGGACCGCCAACGGCGCCGCCGTCCCGGGCCCCACCACCGAGTGGCAGGCCGCCGACCAGGGTGATCTGACGCCCGAGCATCCCATCACCCTGCGTTGGGACAACGGCCAGGGCCTGACGTTCGAGCGCACGGTGGCCGTCGACGCCAATTACATGTTCAGCATCACCCAGAAGGTGACGAACAACGGCGCCGCCGCCGTCACCCTTTACCCCTACGCCCGCATCGCGCGGGCCAGCCACCCGACGCTGGTCGGTTCCTACATGCTGCACGAGGGCCCCATCGGCCTGATGGACGGCACGCTGAAGGAGATCAGCTACAAGGATGTGGCGGGCGAAACCTCCAAGTCCTTCGACACCAAGGGCGGCTGGCTGGGCATCACCGACAAGTACTGGCTGGTCAGCCTGGTGCCGGACCAGGCCAAGAGCCTGACGGCCCACGTCACCCATCAGGAAAAGGGCGACCTGTACCAGACCGACTATGCCGAGCCGTCGGTGACGCTGGAGGCCGGGCAGAGCACGGAGAGCAGCGAACGCCTGTTCGCCGGCGCCAAGGAGATGAAGCTGCTGGACAGCTACCAGGATGACCAGCACATCCCGCTGTTCAACCGGGCCATCGACTTCGGCCACCTGTGGTTCCTGACCATGCCGTTCTCGCTGGCGCTGGACTTCTTCGGCCGCCTGCTGGGCAACTTCGGCCTGGGCATCATGCTGTTCACCATCTGCCTGCGCACGCTGATGTTCCCGCTGGCGCAGAAGCAGTTCCGCAGTGCGGCCAAGATGAAGAAGCTGCAGCCGCAGGTGGAGGCCATCCGCAAGCGCGCCGGCGACGACAAGCAGAAGGCGTCCATCGAGATGATGGCGCTGTACAAGAAAGAGGGCGCCAACCCCATGACGGGCTGCCTGCCCGTCCTGATCCAGATGCCCATCTTCTGGTCGCTGTATAAGGTGCTGTCGGTCACCATCGAGATGCGGCACGCGCCCTTCTTCGGCTGGATCCATGACCTGTCGGCGCCTGATCCGACCAGCCTGTTCAACCTGTTCGGCCTGCTGCCCTTCGCCCCGCCCGCCTTCCTGCACCTGGGCGTCTGGCCCATCCTGCTGGGCGGCACCATGTTCCTGCTGCAGAAGATGACGCCCACCCCGGGCATGGATCCGACGCAGCAGAAGGTGATGATGACCATGCCCCTGGTCTTCACCTGGATGATGGGCTCCCTGCCCGCCGGCCTGGTGATCTACTATGTGTGGTCCAACCTGTTCAGCGTGACGCAGCAGTACGTGCTGATGCGCCGCATGGGTGTGAAGCCGACTTAAAGGCGCCCTCAAGCGCCGGGCGGCCGCATCCGCGGCCTTGGCTTCCTCGCTCCGCCCTGCGGTACTCGCTCCGGCGGACGCACTTGCGTCCTACAACGGCATGCGGCGTGGCCGCACACCGTTGATGTAAGACCTGTTTTCATACGGCCGGGGGCATGGGACAAGGTTCCATGCCCCCGCGCCATTTCCAGATCGTGAGAGAGTACGGCCCATGGCCATCCAGCTGCCCCCCCTGCCCGCCCTGACCCCCATCTCGCCCGAGGCGCTGGAGCAGGGACGCCTGCTGTTCGCCAAGGAGTGCGAGTTCAAGTGGGGTGCTTCGGCCAAGGACAACCTGCCGCCGCAGGGCTTGCCGGAAGTGGCCTTCGCCGGCCGGTCCAACGTGGGCAAGTCCAGCCTGGTGAACGCCCTGACCGGCCGCAAGACCCTGGCCCGCACCTCTCACACGCCGGGCCGGACCCAGCAGCTGAACTTCTTCGACCTGGGCGACCGGCTGTCGCTGGTGGACATGCCGGGCTACGGCTACGCCAAGGAAAGCAAGGACAAGGTGGAGGCGTGGAACGAGTTCGTGCGCGCCTATCTGAAGGGCCGGGTGACCCTGCGTCGCTGCTGCCTGCTGATCGACAGCCGCCACGGCTTCAAGCCCATCGACATGGAGGTCATGGGCATGCTGGACAATGCCGCCGTCGTCTACCAGGTGGTTCTGACCAAGACCGACAAGCTGACGCGCCAGGCATTGAACCACGTGCACGCCGCCACCCAGGCCGCGATCAAGAAGCACCCCGCCGCCCATCCCGAGGTGCTGTTCACCAGCAGCGAGACGGGCCAGGGCGTGCCGGAACTGCGGGCCAGCCTGGCGGCTTTAGCCAATCCGTAACACGCACGGACGGCCGGCACCGCTATGCTGGTTCCCATCGCCGCACCGGCCGTAACGGGGGATTGCCCCAGGGCCGGGTCGGGTATAGATACGAACCGCCCTTCCATTCCCGTGACACGGATCCCGAGCCGATGACCGCTGCCACCGCCGCTTCCTCCTCCCTGGCCGCCTCCCGTGAGGAGTGGCTGGGCAAGGCCCTGACCCTGTCGGAAGCGCTGCCCTACATGCGCCGCTACGCCGGCCAGACCTTCGTCGTGAAGTATGGCGGCCACGCCATGGGCGACGAGCGCCTGGGCGAGATGTTCGCCCGTGACATCGTCCTGCTGAAGCAGGTGGGCATCAACCCCATCGTGGTGCACGGCGGCGGGCCGCAGATCGGCCAGATGCTGGACCGGCTGAAGATCAAATCGGAATTCATCGACGGCCTGCGCGTCACCGACAAGGAGACGGTCGAGATCGTCGAGATGGTGCTGTCCGGCTCCATCAACAAGCAGCTGGTGCAGCTGATCAACGACCAGGGCGGCCAGGCCATTGGCCTGTCGGGCAAGGACGGCAACCTGATCGAGGCCCGCAAGGTGCTGCGCACCAAGCGCGACCCCGACAGCAACATCGAGCGGGTGCTGGACCTGGGCTTCGTGGGTGACCCCTTCAACGTCAACCCGGGCATGATCCGCCGCATCCAGGACGCCGGCCTGATCCCGGTCATCGCCCCCATCGGCTTCGGCCCGCATGGTGAGACCTTCAACATCAACGCCGACACCGCCGCTGGCGCCGTGGCCGCCGCCATGAACGCCAAGCGCCTGCTGCTGCTGACCGACGTGGCCGGCGTGCTGAACAAGGACAAGGCCCTGATCCCCGAGCTGTCGGTGGAACAGGCCAAGACCCTGATCGCCGACGGCACCGCCAGCGGCGGCATGATCCCCAAGATCGAGACCTGCGTGCAGGCGGTGGAAAAGGGCGTCGATGCCGCCGTCATCCTGGACGGCCGCGTGCCCCACGCCATCCTCATGGAAATCTTCACCGAGGGCGGCGCCGGCACACTCATCGGCCACAAGTAAGCGCCCCCACGGTCCTTGAAGCGTGAAACGCCGGGTGGAGTGATCCGCCCGGCGTTTTGCATTTTGAATAGGCAGCGGCTCAGAATTCCGCCCCCTCGCCTGTGGATAAAGCTCTGCCGTTGCATACAATCAACGGATGAGCTCTGACATCTTTGACTCTCCTCGCCGCAACCCTGTCGCGGAGCTGCCTTTGGAAAGGCTTGAGAGGGCCATGGCCTTGCGCAATGGCCTCATCTCTCTATGCGAAGGGCAGGGGAAAATGGTCGACGAGGTTTATCGGGTCCTTCGTCTAGAATTTATGAATGACCCAACAACAAAAACTTTAGTTCCTCAATTCGTACGGTCAGCCCACGACACGGGATCTATGTGGGCATTCCTGAAATCTCATTCCGGCCAGTGGGCGCCACGCCGCCAATTCGTCCGCGATCAGTTCGTAAGCCTAATCAACTATTTGGAATCCGGTGCGTCTCCTGCGGATTTCCTAATTTCAGACACGCTCATCAGTTTTGACGCTCAAGGCGTTACTGACGCATGGCAGAAGGCACTATCGAGGCGCGAAACTGACCCTAGTGGAGCAGTTACCTCCGCGAGGACGCTTCTAGAAAGTGTATGCAAGCACATACTGGAGGATGACACGGGTGCCGCTCTGTACAGCCCGAATGACGATCTGCCTAAGCTTTACAAGTTCGCATCAGAACGGCTGAATATCGCGCCATCTCAACACTCAGAAGAAGTGTTCCGGCGTATCTTAGGAAGCGTCTCGAGCGTCGTTGAAGGACTCGGCGCACTACGTAATAAGATCGGTGATGCGCATGATCCAGGTAGGAAGCGATTCAAGGTAGCTCCTCGACATGCTGCGCTCGCTATAAACCTTGCTGGCAGCATGGCGTTATTCTTGGTCGAAACCGCCAACGCTCGCAGTCAGCGCAGCTAGCCGATCACTCAACCCCAAAAAATTCCAGCTGCCACTTCATCTCGTCGTCCGTCATGGGGTATTTGGTACCCTCGCGGGCGTTCAGCACATTGGACGGGGGGATCTGGGCCAGGCGCATCTGCACCTGGCGGGCGGCGCGCATGGTCAGCTTTGCCTTCCAGCACAGGGCGGTGACGCCGCGCGGGCTCTGGCCGGCGATGATCTTTTCCACGATGGGCAGGGGCAGGCCGGACAGCAGCGCCAGCGAGGCCATGACGAAGCCGCGGTCGCCTTGGCCCAGGGCCATGGTCACCGTATCCTCCGTCAGCTTCTTTTCCTTGTGCAGGCGCCGGGCCCGGTCGGCCGGGCGCTCCTTGGGGGCTTCCTCCTCATCCACCAGCCCGTTGCCGGTCGCGTTGCCCGCCTTGGCGGCGGGCAGGCGCTGGCGCACGGCCTGGGTGATCGCCTGGCGGGTTTCCGCCGGCAAGTCGCTGCGGCTTTCCAGCACCTTGACCAGGCTGTCGGTGACGAAGCCGGCGATGCGCGCGGCCGCCGCCGGCGGCAGGTGGGGGCGGCGCACCAGGGGGGCGTGCCAGGGCTCATGCTTGGGTGCGAGATCCAGGATGCGGTCCAGCGTCTCTTCCCGGATCTGGGCGCTGGCGTTGCCCAAGAGGCTGGCCACCGCCGCCTCGCGCTCCGTCTGCACGATGGCGTCGGACACGGCGACGCTGACGTCGGCACGCTCGGCGATGGCGCACAGCCGCTCATCCTCCGGCGCCCCGGCGATGATCTCCAGCAGGTCGTCGTCGGTCAGGATGGGGGAGTGGCGCAGGACGGGACCGGAGATGGAGGCATCCAGGTCGCGGGCCAGCTGCTGGATGACCGTGGGCGGGGCGTTGGGCATGTCCTTCAGCGCCGCCACCATGACGCCGCGCACCGCCACCGCCCGGTCGCGGGCCAACGTCTCCAGGATCTGCAGGGTCATGCGCTCGATCTGCCCCACCCGGTCGGCGGACAGCGTGGGCACCAGGGCCGCGATCTTGGAGGCCAGGCCGCTGCGCACGCCCTCGTCCACGTCGGTGGACAGCATCATGTCCGCCTGGCGGGGCGTGGAACTGTTCAGCGCGATCTCCCGCCGCACCTCGGCGCTTTTGTCGGTCGCCAGCAGGTACAGGATTTCCGGCTGGGTCTCGGCGCGCGAGGCGACGAAACGCCGGTCGGCCGCGTCGCCGGTGGCCAGCTTCTTGGCGGTATCGTAGTCCAGTCCGCCCATCACTCGTCCTTTTCCCCGGGACCCTCTTTCCCGGTGTCGTCACTATAGGCGGGCGACAGGCAGCGATGGCCCTTGCCCAGACGTTTGGCGGCGTACATGCCCTGGTCGCCGCGGTCCACCAGGCTTTGCACCGGCTCGCCTCCCCCGCCCAGGTGGACGGCCACGCCGATGGAGACGCCCAGCGGCTTCTCCGGGCCGGCCGACAGGGGGCGCAGGAATTCCGCAGCCTCGCGCAGCAGGCGGTCGGCCACCGACAGGGCCTGGGCCTCGTCCACGCGGTCGACCCACAGCACGAATTCATCGCCGCCCAGGCGCCCCGCCAGGTCGCCCGGCCGCGCCATGCGGCGCAGCAAATCGCCCACGGCGCGCAGCACGTCGTCCCCGGCGGTGTGCCCCCGCAGGTCATTCACCGCCTTGAAGTTGTCCAGGTCGAAATACAGCAGGGCCGAGGCGCCACCGGTCTTGGCGCCCAGGCGCTGGCCCAGCAGTTCCATGACCGTGCGGCGGTTGTACAGGCCGGTCAGGCCGTCGCGCTCCGACAGGGTTTTCAGCCGTTCCTGGTAGCGGGCCTGGGCGATGGCGGCGCCGACATGGTCGGCGATGGTGCGGGCCATGGACAAATCGTCGGCCGACCAGCCACCCTCTTTCGCGCCCACCCCAGGCCCATTGTCGGGAACCGTTTCGGGTGTGGGCCGCCATACCAGGACGGCGCCGTTGACCTCATGGCGGAACAGGGTGCGGGCGGCCAGCACGTCATAACCGGCGGCGGTGACCGTCACCGGCCCCTCGCTTTCCGCCGCCCGGTGGGGCAACTCGGCCAGCGTCGCCTCCAGCTCCGCCGGAATGTTTTCCGCCACGCCCACGGGGACGTAGCTGTCCGCCCCCTCGACCCGGGCGCGCAGGGCGGAGCCGGCGGCGCCGGTGGCGTTCACCGCCACGCCGGCCGCGATCTCCAGCGTGCGGGCGGGGTCGACGTCGTCACGGGTGGAGGAGACGATGTAGCCCAGGTAGCGCTCGCGCAGGCGCACCTGGGCCAGTTCCATGGCGCGCAGCCGGGCGTCGGTGATGTCGCGGCAAGCGCCGCGGGCCCCGACCCATTGCCCGTCCGGCCCCGTCAGCGGCAGGGCGGAGGAGATGAGGCAGGCGGGGCGGCCATCCGCCGCGCGCAGCCAGACCTCCACCCGCTCGATGGCGTCCCGCGCCTCGAACGGCGACAGGCCGTCGTCGAACTCCGGCAACAGGAAGTCGTTGGGGTGGCGCCCCACCAGGTCGTCCGGCCGATAGCCGATGGCTCCGGCGGGTGAGACGAAGGCGAAACGCCCGTCCGGCCCGGTTTCCCAGGCGAAGTCGCTGGAGATTTCCACCAGGTCCTTATAGCGCTGGCGCGACTCCGTCAGCGCCTGGCGCAGGCGGCGTTCCAGGGTGGCCATGCGCCCCAGCAGCAGGTACTGCGCGCGGCCCGCCCCGTCAGGGGGCAGCGACAGCGGCGTCCATTCCACCACCTCCTGGTCCGGCAGGGGGCTGGAGTGGGTGCCGGGCTGCAGCACGCCGCCATCCGCCACCCAGCGCGACAGCAGATCCAGCCAGCCGTCGTCACGCAGCAGCAACTGGGCGCCCATCGGATTGGCGGCGGTGACCCGGCCCTCGGCATCGACCGCCAGCCCGGGACCGGCCCACCCCGTCAGCAACGCCTGGCCATCGATCAAATCGGAACCCATGCCCCCGCCTCGCGCGCCCAACAGCCGCCCGCGCCCGCCAAGTCCTTGGGCTCAAATACCTGGACCGGCAAGCCTGCCTCCCCAAAGGAGTAGCTTACTCCCCGGATGGCGGCAACTGGCCCGGACGGGCACCCCGTGCCGCGTCAGGATAGGGTGCGGGCCCCGCCGGTGGTCAGTCGCGGCTTGCCCGGAACGGCCGGCGGGCCCATGGTGGGGGCCATGATGACCGACACCGCCGCGCCCCTGACCGTCACCCCCGCCGACCATGCGCCCATGGGCAGCCCCTTCGCCCATGTCGACACCTGGATCTTCGACCTGGACAACACGCTGTATCCGGCGGCGTGCAACCTGTTCGCCCAGGTCGACGTGCGCATCGGCGCCTATATCGCCGAGGCCCTGGGGCTGGACGCCGACGCGGCCAAGCGCCTGCAGAAGGACTATTTCCGGCAGTACGGCACCAGCCTGCGCGGCCTGATGCTGAACCATGGGGTGCAGCCGGAGCCCTTTCTGGACTATGTCCACGACATCGACGTCAGCGCCATTCTGCCGCAGCCGGCCATGGCGGAAAGCCTGGCGGCCTTGCCGGGGCGCAAGATCATCTACACCAACGGCTCGGCCGGCCATGCGGAGAACGTGATGCGGCGCCTGGGCGTGGCCGACCAGTTCCACGCCGTGTTCGATATCGTGGCCGCCGACTTCACCCCCAAACCGACCCCCGCCCCCTACGCCACGCTGATCCAGCGCCACGGCATCGACCCCACCCGCGCCGTGATGGTGGAGGACATCGCCCGCAACCTGGAACCGGCCCGGGCACTGGGGATGGCCACCGTGCTGGTGGAGACGGACTCGCCCTTTTCCCTGCCCAACCCCGACGCGCCGCCCGCGGCGTTGCCCTATGTGCAGCACCGCATCACCGACGTGCCCGCCTGGCTGGCCCAGGTGGTGGCTGACCTGGCCGGTCCCAAGTAGGCCCGCCCACGCAAGAATATGTCCGGGAGAGGCTGCTAAAGTAGGGTCTGGCCTGCCGCCGGGGGCGTTGACAGGGGTCGAAGCCCCCCGCCATTGTCCCCCCGCTTAATCGGACACCTCCGCCCCCAAAGCCGCCGACCAGGCGCCATCCGGACGACGCCCCATGACCGCTTTCACCGACCTGCAGAGCCATATCGAGCAAGCGTGGGAAACCCGCGACACCCTGAACGCCAGCACCACCGGCGCCACCCGCGACGCAGTGAACGAGGCGCTGTCGGCCCTGGACCGGGGTGACCTGCGGGTGGCGGAAAAGGTGGACGGCTCCTGGGTGGTGAACCAGTGGCTGAAGAAGGCCGTTCTGCTGTCCTTCCGCCTGACGGACAGCGCGCCGATGCCCGGCGCGCCGGGGGGCAGCACCTGGTTCGACAAGGTGCCCACCAAGTTTGAAGGCTGGGACGACGCCCGCTTCCGCGCCGCCGGCTTCCGCGCCGTGCCCGGCGCCATCGTGCGCCGCAGCGCCTACATCGCCCCCGGCGTGGTGCTGATGCCCAGCTTCGTCAACATCGGCGCCCGCGTGGGCAAGGGCACCATGGTCGACACCTGGGCCACGGTCGGCTCCTGCGCCCAGATCGGTGCCAACGTCCACCTGTCGGGCGGTGTCGGCATCGGCGGCGTGCTGGAGCCGCTGCAGGCCGGCCCGGTGATCATCGAGGACAACTGCTTCATCGGCGCCCGGTCCGAGGTGGTCGAGGGCGTGGTGGTCGAGGAGGGCGCCGTCCTGTCCATGGGCGTCTACATCGGCGCCAGCACCAAGATCATCGACCGCGCCACCGGTGAGGTCTTTATCGGCCGCGTGCCCGCCTACTCCGTCGTCGTGCCCGGCAGCATGCCCGGCAAGCCCCTGCCCGATGGCAGCCCGGGCCCCAGCCTGTACTGCGCCGTCATCGTCAAGCGCGTGGATGAGCAGACCCGGGCCAAGACCTCGATCAACGACCTGCTGCGGGACTGATCCCCATGGCCGCCAGCCCCCTTTCCACGCCGCTGGACGCCACCGACCCGGTGGCGCTGACCCAGGCGCTGATCCGTTGCGCCAGCGTCACGCCGGCCGACGCCGGCGCCCTGGGCGTGCTGGAAGGGGTGCTGGGCGCCCTGGGCTTCACCTGCCACCGCCTGCCCTTCACGGAAGAAGGGACGGCGCCGGTGGAGAACCTGTACGCCCGGCTGGGCGACGCCGGCCCCAACTTCTGCTTCGCCGGCCACACCGACGTGGTGCCGGTGGGGGATGAGGCGGCGTGGACGGTGGCGCCCTTTGCCGGGGACATCATCGACGGCCGGCTGTTCGGCCGGGGGGCATCGGACATGAAGGGGGCCATCGCCGCCTTCGTCGCCGCCGTGGCCCGGCACAAGGCCGCCGGACTGCCCATGGTGGGCAGCCT
Source organism: Nitrospirillum amazonense (assembly GCF_029594735.1). Classification (NCBI taxonomy): domain Bacteria; kingdom Pseudomonadati; phylum Pseudomonadota; class Alphaproteobacteria; order Rhodospirillales; family Azospirillaceae; genus Nitrospirillum; species Nitrospirillum amazonense. Next base: position 666,859 of record NZ_JARPAF010000002.1, on the reverse strand, counting down.
CAGCCTGCTGATCACCGGGGATGAGGAAGGCCCGTCCATCAATGGCACCCGCAAGGTGCTGGGCTGGCTGGCGGAGCGGGGCGAGGGCCTGGACGCCTGCCTGGTGGGCGAACCCACCAACCCGCAGCGCCTGGGCCAGATGATGAAGATCGGCCGGCGGGGCAGCATCACCTTCACCATCACCAGCCTGGGCGCTCAGGGCCATGTGGCCTATCCCCACCTGGCCGACAATCCCCTGCCCCGCCTGGCCCAGGCCCTGGCCCGCCTGTCGGGGGAGCCGCTGGACCAGGGCACGCCGCACTTCCAACCCAGCAGCCTGCAGATCACCACCATCGACGTGGGCAACCCCACCACCAACATCATCCCGGCCAAGGGCACGGCGGTGTTCAACATCCGCTTCAACGACCTGCACAGCCCGGCCAGCCTGGAGGCCCACGTGCGCGGCGTCCTGGCCGACGTGGGCGGGGCGTGGGACGTGAAGGTGACGGTCAGCGGCGACGCCTTCCTGACGCCGCCGGGGCAGCTGAGCGGTATCGTTTCGCAAGCGGTCCAATCCGTCACAGGGCTGGAGCCGGAGCTGAGCACCAGTGGCGGCACCTCCGACGCCCGCTTCATCAAGAACCACTGCCCGGTGGTGGAGTTCGGCGGCGTGGGCGCCAGCATGCACAAGGTGGATGAGCACATCGCCGTGGACGACCTGACCCGCCTGACCGACATCTACGCCCGCGTTCTGGCCGACTGGTTCGCGGCCCACGGCGCCGCCGCGTGATGGGGGAATTGGGCCGCAGCCTGGCCGGCGCCCTTCGTCTGGTCTTCCTGGACAAGACGGCCGCCGCCCGCTTCCCGGCCGACCGCGCCGGGGCGTTGCGCAGCTTCTGGGTATTCCTGGCCCTGCTGCCGGGCGTGGTGGCGCTGGACACGGTGGAGCGTTGGATGGGCCACCCGCTGACGCCGCTGGGCGACGGCACAGCTCTCGCCACCATCCCCGTGGCACGGGCCGTTCCCGCCACCCTGCTGGCCTACCTGATCGGTACCTTCGGCTATTTCCTGATGGTGGAGCGTATCCTGCACCTGCAGGGTAACGGCGCCTTATTCCCCCGCTTCATCGCCGCCTTCAACTGGAGCGGCATCGTCGCCCTGCTGGTGGCGCTGCCCCTGGCGGTGCTGGCGCACAGTGGCCTTCTGTCCATGCCCATGGGGGCCGCCATCATGGCGGTCACCTATTTCTGGAGCCTGTTCTACGAGGCCTACGTGACCCGCGCCGTGCTGGGCTGCGGCTGGCTGACCGCCACCGGCTTCGTGCTGCTGGACGTGGTCGTCAGCGACCTGACGACCACCCTGGTCCATGGGCCGCTGATGGCTGCCAGTTAGTTTCCTGTTCCCTGGAAACTTCCGCCCCGGAAACTTCCGGCGAACGCGGTCGCATCCTACTGCGGGATGAGGCGCCGCCTCACCCCGCAGGGCTTTCACTCATACCACGCCTCGGTGAAGTACAGCCCATCCGGCGGGGCGGTCTGGCCGGCGGCGGCGCGGTCGCGGGCCTCCAGCGCCCGGGTCACGTCATCGGGCGTCCACTTGCCCTCGCCCACCAGGCGCAGGGTGCCGATCATGTTGCGGATCTGGTGGTGCAGGAAGGACCGGGCGCGGGCCACCATGTGGATCTCCTCCCCCACCCGGCTCACCGTCAGCAGGCTCAGCGTCTTCACCGGGCTCTTGGCCTGGCAGATGCTGGCGCGGAAGCTGGTGAAGTCGTGGTTGCCCACCAGGCGCTGGGCGCCTTCGTTCATGGCGTCGGCGTCCAGGACGGTGGGCACGTGCCAGGCGCGGCCGATGTCCAGCGCCAGCGGCGCCCGGCGGTTGACGATGCGGTAGAGATAGGCGCGGCCCTTGCACGACAGGCGGGCGTGGAAGTCGTCATCCACCGCCTCCGCCCTCACCACGGCCACGGGCTCCGGCCGCAGGTGGAAGTTCAGGGCGTCGCGCACCGTGTCGGCCTTGGTCGGCTTTTCCAGGTCGAAATGGCAGACCTGGCCCAAGGCGTGGACGCCGGCATCGGTGCGGCCGGCGGCATGCACCCGCACCACCTCACCCGAAAACCGGCGGATGGCTTCCTCCAGGCAGGCCTGGACGGAGGGGCCGTGCGGCTGCAGCTGCCAGCCCTGGTAGGGCCGGCCGTCATATTCGACGGTGAGTTTCCAGCGCGGCATGGGGTCAGACGGCGGCGATGGGCTTGCCCACCGCGTGCGGGAAGCCGCGCAGGAAGGCCGCCCCCTCGACGGGGCCCTTGCCCGGGCGCTGCACGGTGGTGAGGCGCAAGGCACCCTCACCGCAGGCCACGGTCAGGTTGGCATCCAGCAGGGTGCCGGGGGCGCCGGTGCCGGCCACGGGCTCGGCCGCCAGCACCTTGATCTTCTCAATCGCACCACCCTCAAGGGCCGCCTCGAACCAGGTGCCGGGCCAGGGGGTCAGCGCCCGCACCTGGCGATCCAGATCCGCCGCCGGCTTGGTGAAGTCCAGCAGCCCTTCCTCCTTGGTCAGCTTGGCGGCGTAGGTCACGCCCTCCTCCGGCTGCACCGTGGCGGGCAGGTCGCCGGCCGCCAGGCGGTCCAGCGCCGTGACGATCAGGCGGGCGCCCAGGACGGAGAGGCCGTCGTGCAGCTGGCTGGCGGTCATGCGCGGGGTAAGGGCGATGCGCTCCTCCAGCAGCATGGGGCCGGTGTCCAGCCCGGCCTCCATCTGCATGATGGTGACGCCGCTCTCGGCGTCACCGGCCAGGATGGCGCGCTGAATGGGCGCGGCGCCGCGCCAGCGGGGCAGCAGCGAGGCGTGGATGTTGAGGCAGCCCAGGCGCGGCGCGTCCAGCACCGCCTGCGGCAGGATCAGGCCATAGGCGACCACCACCGCGACATCCAGGTTCAGCTCCCGGAACTCCGCCTGAGCCTCCTCGTTGCGCAGGGTGCGCGGCGTGCGCACCGGGATGCCCAGCGCCTGGGCCCGCGCGTGCACCGGCGTCAGCTGCTCCTTGTGCCCGCGCCCGGCCGGGCGGGGCGGTTGGCTGTAGACGCAGGCGACCTGATGCCCGGCCGCGACCAGGGCGTCCAGCACCGGAACGGAAAAGTCGGGCGTGCCCATGAAGGCAAGGCGCAGGCGGGTCATGGCTGCCTCCAACCAAACAAGTGAACCAGGCCTGCGACCGCGGGCCCCGGAGATTTCCGGGGAGCGTAGCGGACTGGAAATCGAGGATAGCCAAGCGGCCGGACGGCCGCGCCCGGCGCCTGAGGGAACAGCGTCAGCGAGCCGCCTTGGTCACCTTGCGCATGATCATGTTGCGCTTCAGCGAGGACAGGTGGTCGATGAACAGCACGCCGTTCAGGTGATCAACCTCGTGCTGGATGCAGCGGGCCAGCAGGTCGTCGCAATCGCGTTCCTGCACGCTGCCGTCGCGGTCGACGTAGCGCACGCGGATCTGCTTGGGCCGCACCACGTCGGCGTAGATCTCGGGGATGGAAAGGCAGCCCTCGTTGTGCACGCAGGTCTCATCCGACAGCCACAGCAGCTCCGGATTGGCCATGGCGATGGGTTCCTTGGCGCCTTCCTTATGCTCGGACACGTCGACGACGATAATGCGCTCCAGCAAGCCGATCTGCGGGGCGGCCAGGCCGATGCCGGGCGCCTTGTACATGGTCTCCAGCATGTCATCCATCAGCTTCACCACGCGGCCGTCGACATTGGCGATGGGCGCGCACTTCTTCTTCAGGCGGGCGTCGGGAACGGTCAGGATGGGCAGGAGGGCCATGGGTGTCGTGTCCGGATCAGGCGGCTGGTGAATGAGGGCGGTGAGTATAAACGCTCGCCCATCTGCGAGATAGGGGAAGCCGGCCGCCAGGGCAAGGCCCGGTTGCGTAGCGGGGGGTATGCGGGTGGATGTGCAGGGGGCGTTCATGGGCGCGGCGCATGCATCCCACCGGTTGCTTCACGATCCTGTTTATTCTAACGCTAAGGCCATGCGTGAACGGGGGAGACGCGCTTGACCATCCAACACCGCCGTTGCGGACACCTGCTCGCCGTCTTGTGCCTGGTTCTGATGCCGGCCGCCGCCGGAGCGGCCGACCAAACCGCCCAACCCGACCCGGCCAAGCCGCGCCTGGACCTCGCCTCGTTCAAGCAGCCGGACTATCCGCCAGAGTCGGCGCACGCGGGCGAGGAAGGCCGTGTGGGCGTCAGCGTCCAGTGCCAGGCGGACGGAAGCGTCACCGATCCCCAGGTGGTGGAGCCCAGCGGCTACGCCCGGCTGGACAATGCCGTGCTGTCGGTCGTGCCTGGCCTGCGCTGCTTCCCCGGCCACGATGCCCAAACCGGCGAGGTCGTCACCGGCCCGGCCAAGTTCCGCTATAACTTCAAGCTGCGCACGCCACCGCCCCCCGCCAGCCTGCACCTGACGTCCGAGGACATCCGCGACCTGGTGGCGGCCGCCCGCGCCGCCAACCCCGGCGTGACCATTCCCGAGCCCACGGACAGCAAGAGCCAGCAGGTCATGTGGAACCTGGCGCTGGACGCCAAGCTGGCCCCCGGCGCCTTCAGGCGCCCCGCCTATCCGGCGGCGGCCCTGGCGCAGCGCGAGGCCGGCACGGTGGCCATCGCCTTTCTCTGCGGCGCGGACAGCCACGTCACCGCCACCCGCGTCATCAACAGCGCTGGCAGCCCCCGCCTGGACGCGGCCCTATCCGACGCCGTGCCTCCGGGCACCGCCTGTCAGCCCACCACCACCGGCGCAGACCATACGCCGGTGGCCTCCTGGGGCTTCGTCGCCCACGCCTTCGTGCCGCCCGAGGCGCCAGTGGGACCCCCGCCAGCGGGCACCCAGCCTTTCTAAGGACCATGGTGCCGACCGCCATCAATTCCGTAACCATCGTCTTGGCAACAACCCGGAGAGAGACATGGCAAGGTGGTATGCCCACACCGGCAGGCTATTGTTTCTCAGCATGATGTATGACGCCTGGACCATGGAGGCCCACGCCATCCCTGCGGACTCGCCATCACCAGCTGGCTCCCCGGTCAAGCTGGACGCGAAGTCCTTCTTCGACGCGCAACCCATCTATCCTCCGGACTCCATTGCCGCGCAGGAGGAAGGACGCCTCGTCTTCATCGTATTGTGCGACGTCGACGGCACCGTCAGCGACGCCGTGATCATGGAAAGCAGCGGCCACGAGCGGTTGGACCAATCCTTGCTGACCGCCGCCCGTGCCCACCGGTGGGGGTGTGCCATCCATGACGCCAACGGCGACCCGCCAGACGGCATTCGGCGGGCCATTTGGGGCAGCACCAAGATAGCGTATCGCTTCCAGCTGCAGATGAGCGATGGAAGCCGCCCCACGCCAAACCGGCCACCACCTCCGGAAGCAGCGGTACAGCTGGAAACGGTGACGCCGCCGGTCTATCCGGCTGCCGCACGCGCCGCCGGGGAGCAAGGCCGGGTCGACCTGCGCTTCCTCTGCCAACCCGACGGCCGGCTGAGTGACATCACGATCGACCATTCCTCCTCACACGCGGATTTGGACCAAGCGACCCTGGCCGCGGCGCAGAGCGGGAAATGGCGTTGCCAGCTGCCGGCGGATAGCCGAGAGGCCACGGTGGGGTCATACAGCCACACGTTCCGCCTCTCCCCGGTGCCGCCGCAGCCAATCCCGCCCCCTCCGCCACCGCCGTCAAAGCCGATGCCGTTCTGGGAACGACAATTCTTGCCGCAGTTGCCGGTTGAGATCAGCAGCGCTGCCCTACCGCGCCTTCCAGTGCCGTATCCCCCTGAGTCCGTAAGACTGAAAGAAGAGGGCCGGGTTCGCTTCACAGCCTTTTGCAACGACGCTGGGATGTTCACGTCCGCGCACATCCAGTCGTCCAGCGGCTATAAAAGGTTGGACGATGCGCTGCTGGCCGCCGTGGACTCTCATCGCTGGCGATGCGCGAATCCCAAATCGGCCAAGCCGCCGCTCACCTCCCTCGTCGAGGCCGAGTATCTGTTCCGACTACCCGCGCGGCAAAAGGGCGGCCCGCGCGTTCGTGACAAGCCACTGCCGAAACCTTGAGCTGCGACAACCCTCTTTCACTTCTGCAACGTTTATCTCTTGGGGATGAGAAGGGGGACTTCATGCGGACTAGCGGAAGCCAGGCGGTCATTAGCGGCATCCTGGTTGCGGTAGCTTGTTGGCCGTTAACTCAAATGTCATCGTTGGCTGAACCACCGGAGAGGGTCTTCAGGCCGGCATGGTCGTCAATAATATCCGACTTTCCTTTCGCGCATGATGAATCGTTCTACTTCGGCTTTGCCGCCATCCCCCAGGGTGCCGCACTCGATGTCCCGTCTTTCCGCCGCTTCCCTCCGGTTTATCCCTTGGAGGCGGTGAGACTGAAGAACCAGGGCCGGGTTAACTTCATCGCGCTCTGTGATGCGAAGGGTGTTGTCACCTCCGCCGAGATCCCGCGGAGCAGCACACATCCTGAATTGGACGATGCCGTACTGGCGGCTGCCCAATCCGGCCAGTGGCGCTGCAAACCAGCTCTCGTAAATGGACTGCCTGAAACCTCATGGGCGAAAGCGAGTTTCCGCTTCCGTCTCAGCGACGTTGGGAAAGCCCGCGCACACCAGGCGGCCGCCGTCCGCACCCCCTCACCCCAGCGTCCGCCGCGCCCGTAACGCCGCGGTCAGCGTGCCGTCGTCCAGGTAGTCCAGCTCGCCGCCCACGGGCACGCCGTGGGCCAGGCGGCTGATGGCGACGTTCAGGCCGGAGAGGCGGTCGGTCAGGTAGTGGGCGGTGGTCTGGCCGCCGGCGGTGGCGTTCAGCGCCAGGATGACCTCGCGCACGGGCGTGCCGTCCGTGCCCTGGGCCACGCGGGCCAGCAGGCCGGGCACGGCCAGGTCGTCGGGACCGATGCCGTCCAGCGCCGACAGGGTGCCGCCCAGCACGTGGTAGAGGCCGCGATAGGCGCCCGTGCGCTCCAGCGCCCAAAGGTCGCCCACCTCCTCCACCACGCACAGGATAGCGCGGTCGCGGGAGGTGTCGCGGCAGACGCCGCAGGGGTCGACCGTGTCCAGGTTGCCGCAGACGGGGCAGGTGCGGATGCGGGCAGCGGCGGCGGCCAGCGCCTCGGCCAGCGGGTCCATCAACTGGTCGCGCTTCTTGATCAGGTGCAAGGCGGCGCGGCGGGCCGAGCGCGGGCCCAGGCCCGGCAGGCGCGATAACAGCTGTATCAGGCGGTCGATTTCAGGGCCGATCATGGCCCCAAGATAGGGGCTGTGCCGGCTTTGTTCCAGCCCGGCTTTGTTCCAGCGGGAAAATGAAGACGCCGGGCCCGTCGCCAGGCCCGGCGTTCAAAACCACACCCTGAAGGGCGGCGCCGATCAGAACGGCAGCTTCATGCCCGGCGGCAGCTTCAGGCCGCCCATGAGCTTGTTGGTCTCTTCGGCGATGTGCGCCTCGACCTTGCCCTTGGCGTCGTTGAAGGCGGCGACCAGCAGGTCCTCCAGCACCTCGATGTCCTCGGGGTCGACGACGGACTTGTCGAGCTTTACCTTCTTCAGCTCGCCCTTGCCGTTGACCACGACGCGGACCATGCCGGCGCCGGACTGGCCGTCGGCCTCGATCTCGCCCAGCTTGCCCTGCATTTCCTGCATCTTGGCCTGCATCTGCTGGGCCTGCTTCATCATCTGGCCGATGTTCTTCATGGCCTAAAAATCTCCTTCCCAGTCGCCGTCGCTCATGTCGGGCGGGGCGTCGAAATACGGGTTGTCGGGGGCATCCATACCGCCATCCTCGTAAGAAGGGAAGGCGGGGGTGAGGGCGGCCTCTTCAGCGGCGGCCTTGGCGGCCGCCGCGGCCAGCTGGTCCAGGTCGCGCACCACCGCCATCCTGGCGCCGGGGAACGCGGCCATCAGGGCCTGCACCAAGGGGTTGGCCGCGGCCTGTTCGCGGGTGCGGTTCTCCGCCGCGCGGTCCTGGTCGCTGAGCGTGGGTTCGCCGGGCGCGCTGGAGACGGTGACGATCCAGCGCCGGCCGGTCCATTCCGTCAACAGCTGGCCCACGCGGCCGGCCAGGTTGGGCACGGCCATGGCGGTGGGCCGCAGCTCGATCAGCCCCGGCTCGAACTTCACCAGGTGGACCATGCTCAGGAGGTTACCCTGTAGCATGCCCTCGCGCCGGGCGCCGAACAGCTCCGCCACCTCGCGGAAGGATTTGGGATCGGCCGGGGGTAGATCCGGAACGGGCTCCATCACAGGGGTGGGAGCGACCACGGGAGCCGCCTTCACCGCACCGGCCAAGCCGCCGCGCAGGACGGCCATGGGGGCGCCATTCGGGCCGCCGCCGCCGGCCATGGCCATACCGCGCGCCGTGGCGCCGCCGCCGCCGCCGCCCATGGAGCCGCCGCCCATCGGCGCGCCGCCGCCATTCCCGCCCGTGGTGGGCACACCGCCCTCCATCACCTTGCGCACCAAATCACCCGGGCTGGGCAGGTCGGCGGCGTAGGCCAGGCGGATCAGCACCATTTCCAGGGCCTGCATGGGTACCGGCGCCTGCTGCACCTCGCCCAGGCCCTTCAGCAGGATCTGCCAAGCACGGGCCAGGGCCGGCATGCCCAGCTTGGCCGCCAGGTCGCCGCCGCGCACCCGCTCCATCTCCGGGATGCCCTGGTCCTGGGCCGTGCCGGGAACCACGCGGGCGCGGGTGAGGAAATGGGTGAAGTCCAACAGGTCCTGGGCGATGACCACCGGGTCGGCGCCGCGCTTGTGCAGATCGTCCAGCACGGCCAGCGCGTCGGCCGGCCTGCCCGACAGGGTCGACTCGAACAGATCCACCACCAGGGTGCGGTCAGCCAGGCCCAGCATGTCGCGGACCTGCAGGCCGGTGACCGTGCCGCCGCCCAGCGCTATGGCCTGATCCAGCAGCGACAGGCCATCACGCACCGAGCCATCGGCGGCGCGGGCGATGAGGCTCAGCGCCTCCGCCTCCACCGGCACCGACTCCTGCGCCGCGATACGACCGAAATGGGCCTGCAGCGTACCCTGGTCCACCCGGCGCAGGTCGAAGCGCTGGCAGCGCGACAGCACCGTCACCGGCACCTTGCGGATCTCGGTGGTGGCAAAGACGAACTTCACATGGGGCGGCGGCTCCTCCAGCGTCTTCAGCAGCGCGTTGAACGCGCTGCGCGACAGCATGTGGACCTCGTCGATGACGTAGACCTTGTAGCGGGCACCAGCGGGGGCGTAGCGCACGCCCTCGATGATCTCGCGGATGTTGTCGACCGAGGTGTTGCTGGCCGCGTCCATCTCGATGACATCGACGTTGCGGTCCTGTGAGATGGACACGCACTGCTCACACACGCCGCAGGGGCTGACGGTGGGGCCGCCCTGGCCATCCGGGCCGATGCAGTTCAGGGCCCGGGCGATGATGCGGGCGGTGGTGGTCTTGCCCACGCCGCGCACGCCGGTCAGCATGTAGGCTTGGTGGATGCGCCCCGACTGGATGGCATTGCGCAGGGTGCGCACCAGCGCGTCCTGACCGATCAGCTCATCGAAATTGCGGGGGCGGTACTTGCGGGCCAGAACCCGGTAAACGGCATTACCGGCGGCGGTGTCGGAAGCGGAGGAAAGCGGGCTTTGATCGGTCACGGGATCGCTCAACCCTTCCGGCGCTGGCAGGGACAGGGCGCGCCGGCGGCTAGCGCCGGGTGCCCGCCTAGGGGCTTCTCATTTTATGAGGTGGGAGGCTGGACATGCGACCCGCGCCGAAACTCGTTACGGCTGCTTCCTTCCGGACCTGACCGGGTTGGCGAGGGACACGTCCGCCGCCAACCTCCCGCCGCCATATATCGGCATCGACCCGCCCCATAGCAAGTGAAAAGGCGGCAGGGCCGACCCGCCCCTTCCGATGCGCCGCATGACGAGGGGTGGCCTTGCCCGCTCCGGCCCCATCATGAGACGAATGGTGATCATGACGAACCGGTCCCAGAAAAACTTCTACACCGGCGCCGGCCTGGACCGCGCCACCATCGCCCGCAAGCAGGCCGACTGGCTGGCCCAGCGCCTGGCGGCCCCCGAAAGCCGTTTCCTGGCCGTCTGGCGCGGCCTGTTCCTGGTGGCATCACCGCCGCAAGGGACGCCAGAGGAAGCGTCGGTTCAGCCCGTCTATCTGGACCCAGCCAGCCCGTGGTGGCGCGAGGCCGCGACCCTGGCCCCCGCCTTCCTGGGCGTGGAGGGGGACGTCGCCCACTTCGCCGTCGACTTGTCGGGGCTGGAGGAAGGCCATCCGGACCTGCTGGGCCTGGGCACACCGACGGAGCTGCGCACCTTGGCTCATCAGGTGGACCGGTCCACGGCCAGCCTGCTGGCCTATGTGCGCGGTCTGCTGGGCTGGCATCAGCGTCACCGCTTCTGCGGCGTCTGCGGCACGGTGACAGAGGTGATCGAGGGCGGGCATGTCCGCCGCTGCACCAACCCCGACTGCAAGACGCTGCACTTCCCCCGCACCGACCCGGCCGTGATCATGCTGGTGCACGATGGCGACCGCTGCGTCATGGGCCGGCAGGCCCGATTCGGCCAAGGCATGTATTCCACCCTGGCCGGCTTCGTGGAACCGGGCGAAAGCCTGGAGGAAGCGGTGGCGCGCGAGGTGATGGAGGAGGCCGGCATCCAGGTGACGGACGTGCGCTACCAGTCCTCCCAGCCCTGGCCCTTCCCCTCCTCCCTCATGCTGGGCTTCCACGCCCGCGCCGTGACCACGGAGCTGAAGGTGGATTTGGAGGAGCTGGAGGACGCGCGCTGGTTCACCCGGGAGGAGGTGCGCGAGGCCAGCCTGCGCCGCGGCCCCCTGGACGGATCCTTGCGCCTGCCCCCGGCCGACAGCATCGCCCGCCGCCTGATCGAGGATTGGCTGGAGGGCGAGGTTTAGGCTATCGACCAAATCGGGGGAGGAAACCATGTCGGGGGAAACGCAGACCAGCACCTGGCCGCTGCCCAAGTTCTATTTCTCGGTCCAGCTGGGCAACGGCGTCGCCGCCACGTTCCAGGAAGCGGCGGGACTGGATACCGGTGCCCAGCCCACCCCGGCATCAGGCCCGCTCGGGAACGTGACCCTGCGTAAGGGCGCCGTCACCAACGGCGGCGCCCTGTGGGACTGGTTCAACCAGATCAAGCTGAACGCGACCACCCACCAGACAGTGGTGATCAACCTGCGGGACGAGGCCGGCGCAGTGGCGATGGGCTGGACCCTGAACAACGCCTTCCCCACCAAGATCACCGGCGCGGACCTGAAGTCCGAAGGCAACGAGGTGGCCGTGGAGTCGCTGGAGGTCGCCTTCGAAACCCTGGTGATCACAGCACCTTAAGGCGTGGTGCAAGAACCCCCATAAGCGTCGGCATAGGGCTTGCCAAAGCAGGCCAACAGGCCATCGACGATTCCCATGTTCATGGGCCAGCTCAGCATCATCATGGAATCGCCTGTGGTGTCCGATTCCAGTGGCGGCCGTGGAACATGGCTCAGGCGATCCCGCGCCGCCTGCAACGCTGGCCGGTCGTGGCGCAGGAAGGCCAAGGTCGCGTCGACGTACGCATTCCATGCCTGGGCCCGGGATGTGTCGCGCGAATCGTGAGACTGTTCCATCAACGTGAGGGCGGCGGTGTCGCCGGCGAGGGCCCGCACCTGTCCCTCGTGCCAGTACAGGATACGTGCCGGCTCCTGCGGATGGGCGGCCCGGTAATCGCGCAGCAGGTCGGCCGCCGCCATCAGACAGCCCGGCTTCTCCGCGATGGGGCGCCATCCCCCGGTGAGATCCTGGTCGAACGCCTGCTCGTCCAAGGCCAGCAGCGCGGCCCGGTCAGGCACGCAGGCATCAGCCGCCAGCGCTGACACGGCAGCAAGGGACAGAGAAACCAGCAGCACGGCCGGACACCACACCTTCATGGGCACACCACCATCGCGATTGACGGGTGGGATGCTAACCCAAAAAGTGTCAGCCGCCCATGATGGCCAGCGCCTGGGCATGCGCGCGGGCGTCGCCGGACGCCACCACCTCACCCACCGCCCCCAGCACCAGGTCGCGGCCCTGCCAGTCGGTCATGCGGCCACCGGCGCCCTCGACCACCGGCACCAGGGCCGCCCAGTCCCAGGGCGCCAGGTCGCGCTCCACCGAGATGTCCAGCCAGCCGTTGGCCACCTGGGCGTAGCCGTAGCAGTCGCTGCCGTAGACGACGTAGCGCGACGCGGCCTTGAGCTGGGCGAAGCGTTCCGCCTCCACGCCCTTGAACATGTCCGGGCTGGTGGTGGTTACCGTCGCCTCCGCCAGGGTGGCGCAGGCGCGGGTGCGAACGGGCGTGCCGTTGAAGCGGGTGGGGTGGCCGACACCGCCGATCCAGCGTTCGCCCAGGATGGGCTGGTCGATGACGCCCAGCACCGGGCGGCCGTGGCGCAGCAGGCCGATCAGGGTGCCGAAGATGGGCCGGCCGGTCATGAAGCTCTTGGTGCCGTCGATGGGGTCCAGCACCCAGACGTATTCGCGGTCCAGGCCGTGGGTACCCAGCTCCTCGCCCAGGATGCCGTCGTCGGGGCGCTCGGCCGCCAGCAGGGCGCGCAGCGCCTCTTCCGCCTGGCGGTCGGCGATGGTGACCGGCGTCAGGTTGGACTTAGCGTCGATTTCCACATCCGCCCGGAAATAGCGGCGGATGACGGCGCCCGCCGACTCGGCCATGCGATGGACCAGGGCGATGAACTCTTCTGGAACGGGCGTCGTCATGGGTTCTTCCTGGGCTGCGGGACATGCAAAGAGGGGCGGCCCCGGCCGGGACCGCCCCTGCTTTTATACCGGAGAGACCGCCGCCTCAAACCCAAGGCGGCCGGCTATTCCTTAAGCGCACCCGCTTGTCACGGCAGCGGGGCCGGGCTGTCGGCCTGGGCCCGCAAGTAGGCGATGACGTCGGCGCGGTCCTTGACGGACTTGAAGCCGGCGAAGGTCATCTTGGTGCCCGGGGCGTAGGTCTTGGGGCTGGCCAGGAACTCGTTCAGCTTTTCGTAATCCCAGGTGCCACCCAGCTTCTTGATGGCGTCGGAGTAGGCGAAGCCCTCCATATGGCCCTGCTTGTTGCCGATGATGCCCCACAGGTTGGGGCCCACCTTGGCCGGGCCGCCTTTGTCGAAGGTGTGGCAGGCCTGGCAGACCTTGGTCAGCTTGGCGCCGTTATCGGCGCTGGCAGCGGCCAGCAGCGGGCTGACCGGGTCCGGCTTGGCCGGCGCCGCCGGTTCGCCACCCGCGGCCGGGGCCGCCTCCACGCCTTCGATCTTGTACACGTTCTCGGTCAACATCGTCGGGTGCACGGCCTTCTTGGCGATGAACCCCGCCAACAGGGCGATCAGCGCGCCCAACAGAATGGCCATGGAAATCTTGTTGAAGAAGCTACCCGCCATCAGATCAAGCCCTCATGTCCCACGCTGTTTGCCGTTCGCGTGCTGGTTATGGTTCCTGCGCGTCCAGGTTAACGCCAGGTGGTGACGCTTGTCGATGCCCGGGGCCGTTATGGTCCGGCCATCATTCTCCCAAATTCCGGGCGACGATAAGCGGCCTGTTCAACCAGGGCAAGATAGTTCGGCGCCCTGCCTGCAAACCGGCTTGACCATGGGAGGTAAATGTCGCACGCCTGCCCCAGCCATGAGCCAAATCAAATCGTAGGCCGAAGCCCGATGTCTTCAAGCCCCACCGCCTCTCCCCTGGGCGCGCCCAAAGCCCCCATCGTGATCATTCCGGCGCGGATGGCTTCCACCCGGCTGCCGAACAAGCCGCTGGCCGACATCGGCGGCGCCCCTATGATCGTGCAGGTGTGGCGGCGCGCGGCGGAGGCCGACATCGGCCCGGTGCTGGTGGCGGCGGCGGAAAAGGAAATCGTGGAGGCGGTGCGCGACGCCGGCGGCCAGGCGGTGCTGACCGACCCCGACCACCCCTCCGGCTCCGACCGCATTTACGAGGCGCTGCGCCTGGTGGACCCGGAGGGGCGGCACGACGCCGTGGTCAACGTCCAGGGCGACTTGCCGACGGTGGAGCCGGCCACGGTGCGCGCCGCCTTCGGCCCGCTGGCCAATGGGCAAGTGGACATCGCCACCCTGGCGGTGGAGATCACGGTGGAGGAGGAGCGGCACAATCCCAACGTGGTCAAGGCGGTGATCGAGCTGGCGCCGGGCGCCCGCGTGGGCCGCGCCCTGTACTTCACCCGCACCACCACCCCCTGGGGTGCCGGCCCGCACTATCATCACATCGGCCTTTACGCCTATCGCCGCGAGGCCCTGGCCCGCTTCGTCGCCTTGCCCCCCGCCGCCCTGGAGCAGCGGGAGAAGCTGGAGCAGCTGCGGGCGTTGGCCAACGGCATGCGCATCGACGTGGCGGTGGTGGACGCGGTGCCCCTGGGCGTGGACACGCCGGAGGATCTGGAACGGGCGCGGGCCCTGATCGGCAGCATGACGGCCCCGTAAAACAAGCGGCATGAGCCATGGGTCATGCCGTTGTAGGCTGCGACCCCGATATACGGGAAAGGGCCGCCGGAGCTTTCCGGGAAGCGAAGCGGACTGGAAAGCAAGGAAGCCAAGGCTACGCACGTGGCCGCCCGGCGCTTGAGGGGGAAAAGAATATGTCCGACGCCGCCGAGAACAGCATCGCCTACCAGGGGGCGCCGGGCGCCAATTCCGACATGGCGTGCCGGCAGGTGTTTCCGGACATGGTCCCCCTGCCCTGCCATTCATTCGAGGACGCCTTCGCCGCCGTGACGGAGGGCCGCGCCCGCCTGGCCATGATCCCCATCGAGAATTCGGTGGCCGGCCGCGTGGCCGACATGCACCACCTGCTGCCCCAGGGCGGCCTGCACATCATCGGGGAGCATTTCCAGCGGGTGGTCCATTGCCTGGTGGCGCCTAAAGGGGCCACGATCGAGGGCCTGAAGCAGGTTCATTCCCACATCCAGGCGCTGTCGCAATGCCGAGGATACCTGCGCACCCATGGCATGGCGCCTGTCACCCACGCCGACACGGCCGGTGCCGCCGCCGACGTGGCCAAGTGGGGCGACCTGACCCAGGGCGCCATTGCCTCGGAACTGGCGGCCCAGATTTACGGGCTGGAGGTGCTGGCGCGCGGCATCGAGGATGCGGAGCACAACACCACCCGTTTCCTGATCCTGTCGCGGGAGCCCAAGCCGGCGACGCGCGGGGCAGGCCCCGTCATCACCAGCTTCGTCTTCCGCGTGCGCAGCGTGCCGGCGGCCCTGTACAAGGCCATGGGCGGCTTCGCCACCAACGGCGTCAACATGACCAAGCTGGAAAGCTACATGGTGGGCGGCCGCTTCACCTCCACCCAGTTCTACGCCGACGTGGAAGGCCACCCCGAGGACCGGTCCCTGCGCCTGGCGCTGGAGGAACTGGACTTCTTCGCCCGCGAACTGAAGATCCTGGGCGTCTATCCTGCCCACCCCTTCCGCTCCGAAAGCAGCCAGCGCGACGACGGGCAGGATTAAGGAGTCTTTTGATGGCCCTGCTGTTCGTCTCCGCCCACGACCACGCCGCCGACTGGGTGAACGAGCTGAACGCCCAATTGCCTGAGCTGGACGTGCGGGTATGGCCGGAGGGCATGGGCGACCCGGCGGAGATCGACTACGCCCTGGTCTGGAAGCCGCCGGCGGGCCTGCTGGCCAGCCTGCCCAAGCTGAAGGCCATCTTCTCGCTGGGCGCCGGGGTCGATGCCCTGCTGGCCGACCCCACCCTGCCCGACCTGCCGCTGGTGCGCATGGTGGAGCCGGGCCTGACCGAGGGCATGACCGAATATGTCTGCCTGCATGTGCTGCGCTGGCATCGCGACGCCCCCCTGTTCGAGGCGCAGCAGCGGGCGGCGCAGTGGAAGCAGCTGACCCACCAGCACCTGGCGCGGGAACGCAGGGTGGGCATCCTGGGCCTAGGCGCCCTGGGCAGCGACGCGGCGCAGGCCCTGAGGGCCCTGCGCTTCGACGTGGCCGGCTGGAGCCGCTCAGCCAAGCACCTGGACGGCATCGCGACCTATCATGGGGCCGGGGGCTTGGCGCCCTTCCTGGCGCGCACGGACATCCTGGTCTGCCTGTTGCCCCTGACGCCGGACACGGAGAACATCCTGGACGCGGGCCTGTTCGCCCAGCTGCCCCGGGGTGCCGTGGTCATCAACGCGGCCCGGGGGCGCCATCTGGTGGAGGAAGATCTGCTGGCGGCGCTGGACAGCGGCCACCTGGCGGGTGCCACCCTGGACGTGTTCCGTACGGAACCGTTGCCGACTGACCATCCCTTCTGGACCCACCCCAAGGTGACCGTCACCCCCCACGTCGCCGCCATCACCCAGGCGCGCACGGCGGTGGAACAGGTGGTGGGCGGGCTGAAGCGGCTGGCCGCCGGCCAGCCGCTGATCAACCTGGTGGATCGGCGTCTCGGCTATTGAACGAGGCCGGACTGGCCGCCGCCTTCGGACAAGTCGACCAAGGCCTCGATATCCACCAGTTCCACCATCTGATCGGGCAACAGCCGGATGAGGTGGGTGGTCTTGAGCTTGGTGAAGGCGCGAGAGACCGTTTCCATGGTCAGCCCCAGGAAATCCGCGATGTCGGTGCGGGTCATGGGCAGCGGGATGCGGCAATGGTCCTGAGGCTCGGGCGTCACCCGCCGGGCCTGGCGCAACAGGAAGCTGGCCAGCCGCTCCGGCGCGGTCTTGCGCCCCAACAGCAACATCTGCTCCTGTGCCACCTGCAGTTCGGTGGCGGTGGCCGCCAGCAGGCGCAGGCGCAATTCCGGATCCCGGTCCAGCAGCGTGTCGAACTGCGTGCGGGACAGGCGCCGCAGGGTCACGGGCGTGACGGCCTCGGCGGAATAGAGATAGGTGCCGCCTGGGGCCAGCCCCAGCATGTCGCCGGGCTGCAGGAAGCCCACGATCTGCCGCCGGCCGTCGGCCATCATACGCAGGATGCGGACCATGCCGGAGGTGATGATGCGCACGCTGCTGGCCGTATCGCCTTCCGAGAAGATCACCTGGTCCCGGCTGTAGGCGGAAGCCTCGTCCGCCCAGGGGGCGAATGGGCCGGCCGATGCGGCCCGGCTGGCGGACGGCGCCGGCAGGACGGTGAAGACGGCCGGGCTGGGCTGGCGGGGGGCGGTCGGGGCGGTGGCGAGCGATGGCGTCATCTGGGGGCTCCCGTTCATGTCGGGCCTGAACCAGCCCGTCGTCGTTCCGTGAGAGAACCCTAGCGCCCAGCGTTCCACCTGATGAGTTCGGTCTTCTACCTACGTAAAACCCCTTATGGGCGTAAAACCCCTTATGGGCGCAAAGCCCCTATGGACGCAAAACCAGGGTCCGTCAGGCAGGGCCGCCCAGCAGCCGCCGCAATTCATCCAGCAGCCGGCCGGTATCGACGGGCTTGTCCAGGAAGCCGGCCACCCCCGCCCGAAGGGCCCGGTCGCGCGTCTCCGCCTCCATGTTCGCGGACATCATCAGGACAGGCACGTCGCGCAGCAGGGCGCGATGCCCCTCGACGAACTCGACGCCCGTCATGCCGGGCATATGCTGGTCAAGCAGCAGGCACCCCGGACCGCCATCGAAATCGGCGGCGAAGTCCTGGCAGGAGGCGTAAAGATCGACCTCAAAGCCGTACAGCCGCAGCAGGAACTTTAGGGAGTCGCGGACGGACTCGTCGTCATCAACGACATGGATCCGTCCCGCCGCGATCTCGGCCACATCAAATCTCCTAGAGGCGTTACACCGGCGGCGGTGATGCCAACCCCGCCGACCCATTGAGGTTAAGGTGTCGACGCCTACAGGAGTAATAAGGGTTTCCCCGTATTCCGGGCGGGTTTGACGCGGATCAACCCGCGTTCGGGCGAATACCGGCCGCCAGCGCCAGCCGCACCAGGTGGGACAGGCTGCTGGCGCGCATCTTTTCCATCACCCGGGCGCGGTGGATTTCAACGGTGCGCGGGCTGATGGACAGGTCGAAGGCGATAATCTTGTTGGGCTTGCCATCGACCAGCCCCTGCAACACGTCCAATTCCCGCGGCGTCAGCGCATCCAGGCAGGCCAGCGCCTCCGGCGACGGCGTCTCCGTCCCGGTGGAAGGGGGAGACGCGTCGGCCACGGCACGGGGCCGGGACAGCGCCGCCTGGAGGGACGTGAGCAGCGTCTCCTCCTCGAACGGCTTTTCGATGAAGTCCAGGGCGCCGGCCTTCATCGCCGCCACCGCCAGGGGGACGTCGCCATGGCCGGTCATGACGATGACCGGAAGGGTGGACCCACCCGCGACCAGCCGTTCCTGGACCTCCAGCCCCGTCAGGCCGGGCATGCGCACGTCCACCACCAGGCAGGCGCAGCGCGCGGGCGCGTCGGAGTCCAGGAACTCCAGGGGTGAGGAAAAGACCGCGACCTGGTAGCCCGACGCCATCAGCAACAGCCGCAGCGAATCCCGCACGGCGGCATCGTCATCCAGCACGGCGATGATCGGCTCAGGCGTCATGGTTTCTCTCGGTCTCAGGCAGCAGGGGTAGCGTGAAACGGAAGGTCGCGCCGCCGTGTTCGTTACGTTCGGGCCA
This sequence comes from Nitrospirillum amazonense, assembly GCF_029594735.1. NCBI lineage: Bacteria > Pseudomonadati > Pseudomonadota > Alphaproteobacteria > Rhodospirillales > Azospirillaceae > Nitrospirillum > Nitrospirillum amazonense. Next base: position 648,245 of record NZ_JARPAF010000002.1, on the reverse strand, counting down.
TAGCCGCCCGCCATGGGCCTCGACGATGGACCGGCTGATCGACAGCCCAACCCCCATGCCCCGTTCCTTGCCGGAAACGAAGGGCTGGAACAGGCGGGCCATGGCGGCCTCATCCAGCCCATGGCCGGTGTCGGCCACCGCGATCTCCATGAACCCCGCGCCATCCGGCATCGCCGTGATGGACAGGATGCGTTCCGGCCGCCCCTCCATCGCCTCGACCGCGTTGCGGATGAGGTTGAGCAGCACCTGCTGGATCTGGATTTTGTCGATGACGGCGCGCAGGTCCTGCCGCTGCAGGCGCAATTCCATGCGCACACCGCTTTCGCGCGCGCCGACCAGGGCCAGGGCGGCCGCCTCCTCGATCAGGCCATCCAGGCTTTCCGCACGCCGGTCGGTACCGCCCTTGGCGATGAAGTCGCGCAGGCGCCGGATGATCTGCCCGGCCCGCAGGGCCTGCGCCGACGCCTTTTCCATGGCCTCCCGCGCCAGGGGCATGTCGATGGCTTCCGGCCGCTCCAGCAGCCGCAGGGACGCCTTGATGTAGTTGACCACCGCCGTCAGCGGCTGGTTCAGCTCATGCGCCAGGGCCGACGCCAGCTGCCCCATGACGCTGACCCGGCTGACGTGCAGCAGTTCCGCCTGCAGCTGCTGCAGCCGCCGCTCCACCGCCTGGTGTTCCGTCAGGTCGTGGATGAAGCCGGTGAACAGACGCTCGCCCTCCAGGTCCACGGCACCGACCGCCAGTTCCATGGGGAACACGGTTCCGTCGCGGCGCTGGCCGGAGACGATGCGGCCCACGCCGATGATCCGCTTCTCCCCTGTGGCGAGATAGCGGGCGATGTACTGGTCGTGCTGCTCCCGGTAGGGCGAGGGCATGAGCATGCTGACGTTCCGCCCCTGCACCTCGGCCTCGGCATAGCCGAACAGGCGCTGGGCGGCCGGGCTGAACGAGCGGATCAGCCCCTGGCCGTCGATAACGATAAGGGCGTCCGGGATGGTCTCAATGATGGAAGCCAGGCGCGCCTCGCGGTTGCGCAGGGCCTGTTCCGCCGCCCGCCGGTCGCTGATGTCGCGGATGATGCCGATATAGGCGGGGGGCCCGTCCTGCAGCGCCTCGCCCACCGACAGTTCCATGGGGAAGGTGGTGCCGTCCCGGCGCAGGCCTGTGACCTCGCGGCCGATGCCGATGATCCGCTTTTCCCCCGTGGCGCGGTAGCGGGCCAGATACTGGTCGTGCTCTTCCTGGTAGGGGGCGGGCATCAGCATCTTGACGTTACGGCCCACCACCTCCGCCGCCGTCCAGCCGAACAGGCGTTCGCAGGCGGGGTTGAAAGACTGAATCGTGCCCTGGCCATCGATGACGATCACGCCATCGGGCACGGTATCCATCAGCGCGCGGAAATGGGGTGAAAGCATGGGGGTCTCCCGTCCGTTCCACCATATGTCGTGGCACGAACGTTTCCCATACCAAACTAATCAAGCCCCACGCCAGGTTGAGCTTTTCCGACTGCCCACCCGAGAAACACGAGGCGCCTGACCGTCCGATGCCCTCACCCCAGCCGCTTGACCGCGCTGACGCCCTTGCCCGCCGCCATCCGCGCCAGGACATCGGCCAGGGGTTCGCGCACCGTGGCCATGTGATGGGCGTTGGCGTGCACCAGGTGGGTCTCATCCGCCATGATGCCGACATGGCCGGGGAAGAACACCAGGTCGCCGCGCTGGTAGGTGTGGCCGGCGCCATCGGCCGAAACCACGGTACCCAGGGCCGCCTGCTGCTGGTCGCTGTCGCGCGGGCACGGCAGGCCCGCGGCGTCCAGCGCCAACTGGATCAGGCCGGAGCAGTCGATGCCCACGCTGGTGCGCCCGCCCCACAGATACGGCGTGCCCAGCAGGCGCAGGGCGGTGTCCACCGGGTCGGCCTTCACGGTCCCGATCTCCGCCACATGCACCAGGGGGACCCAGCCGCCGCCCGCCACGCCGGCGAAGCCGTTGGCCTCTTCCACCACGCACAGCGGCGCGCCCAGGCTGATCATGTCCAGCGGCGGGGTCTTCAGGTCCGGTTCGGGATGGAAGAAGCTGCGCAGGGCCGTCAGCTTGTGCGTCGGCTCCGCCAGCTCGTCATCCAGGGCCTCCAGCTGCAGGTAGCCGACATAGCCGTCGGTGGCGTTCTGGCCCCAGACCCAGCCGTCCTTCTCCTCGAACACCGTGAAGACCTCGCCGAACAGCAGCTGGCTGGACTGGCGGGCGGTGAAGGTGGGTTCTTCCTTCAGGCTGACGTAGCCGGCGCGCACCTGGCAGGGCACGCCGTCGACATAGCGCTCGGCCGTGACCTTGCCGTAAAGGTGGGCGGAGGCGAGGTCGGAACGATAAGGGTTCACGCGCGGGTCGAGAACCGGCGTGGTCTTGGGCTTGCTGGACATCTCACATCATACCGGTGCGGAAACCGGCTCCGAAGCTGACGGGGGGGCGACGGGGGTCGCGGCGGCCGGCCGGGGCGCCGCGACACGTGACCCGTCCAATGCGCCCTGCACGGCGCCCGCGTCAATCACCATCTGCCCGAACTCATGCAGGAAGACGGAGCCCTTGACCGTGCGCTGGACCAGGACGTTGCGCCGGTCCTCTGCGTCACGCTTGCGCTTGGTGAAGCCCAGGCGGCCCAGCCGGTCCAGGGCCCGGGTGATGGCGGGCTTGGACACGTTCAGCGTCGCCGCCAGGCCGCGCACCGTGTGGGGCGGCGGGGTCATGTAGACGGTGAGCAACAGGGCCAGCTGGCGGGCCGAGAGATCCGGGCTGGCGGCCCGCACGCTTGCCACCAGCGCGCCGCGCCAGAGTTCCAGGGCTTCGAGATTACGCGACATGATGCCCCCCGCACCCGGAAACGTTTATCCGGCCCGCCCGTTGTTCCGGCCCCGCCGTCATTCCGACAGCGTATCGGCCAGCCGCAACTGTCGGGAGTGTGCCGAAAGTCCTGCCCAGCGGCAAGGGCTTGCCACCCCCGAAGGGGTAGCGGAACGCTACATAATTATTTTTTATCCAAGCCGGCGCCTCCCGGTCATTTCCCAGGAGGCGCCGGGTATTTCAGGCCTGGGCCGGGTACCGGCGGCTCAGCATGGCGAAGGCGGCGCGCAGGCCCATGGCCTCCCCCCCCCTCCGGCCGACCGGGCTTGGCGCTGGCGTTCCAGGCCATCAGGTCGATGTGGGCCCAGGGCGTGCCCTTGGTGATGAAGCGCTCCAGGTACAGGGCCGCCGTGATGGCGCCGCCATAGCCGCCGCCGGGCGCGTTGTTCAGGTCGGCGATCTTGCTGTCCAGCTGCTTGGCGTAGCCCTGCCACAGCGGCATGCGCCACAGCGGATCACCCGTTTCCTTGGCGGCGGCCAGGATGTCGTCGGCCAGCTGGTCGTCGTTGGCGAACAGGGCCGGCAGGTCGGTGCCCAGCGCGATCCGGGCGGCGCCCGTCAAGGTGGCGAAGTCCAGGATCAGGGCGGGCTTGGCGCTGTCGGCTTCCGCCAGGGCGTCGCACAGGATCAGCCGGCCCTCGGCATCCGTGTTGCCGATCTCCACCGTCAGGCCCTTGCGGGTGGTGATGATGTCCATGGGACGGAAGGCGTTGCCGGAGATGGCGTTCTCCACCGCCGGCACCAGCACGCGCAGGCGCACCGGCAGCTTGGCCGCCATGACCAGGCGCGCCAGGCCCAGCACATGGGCGGCACCGCCCATGTCCTTCTTCATCAGCAGCATGCCGCCCGCCGCCTTGATGTCCAGGCCGCCGCTGTCGAAGCACACGCCCTTGCCCACCAGGCAGACCAGCGGGTTGGCAGCGTCGCCCCAGGTGAGGTCGATGAAATGCGGCTTCTTGTCCGCCGCCCGGCCCACGGCATGGACGGTGGGGTAGTTGTGGGTCAACAGGTCGTCGCCGACGATGACCGAGACCTCGGCACCGAACTCCGCCCCCAGTTCCTTCGCGGTGGCGGCCAGGTCGGCCGGCCCCATGTCCTCCGCCGGGGTGTTGATAAGGTCGCGCACCAGGTAGACGGCGCGGGCCATGCTGTCCACGGCATGGGCGTCGGCGCGGGCCGGCAGCACCAGGCGCGGCAGGTCCTTCGTCGCCTTGCGATAGCGGGTGAAGCGGTAGCTGGCCAGCGCCCAGCCGGTGGCGGCGGCCGTCGCCTGCTCAGGACTCAGGCTGTCGTCCAGGGCGTAGCTGGCGCCAGCCCCTTTTGCCCCGGCGGGCAGCGTCGTGGGCAGGCCGGCGAAGCTCCACAGATCCAGCGTCTCGCCCACGCCCACCAGCACCCGGTCCAGTTGACCGTCGGCCGAGGGCAGCAGCGCGGTGGCGCCAGGCTCGGCCGTGAAGCCGACGCTGTGCACCCAGGCGGCGGTGGCGGCCGGGGCCGTTTCCAGCCAGGCGTCCAGCCTGTCCTTGCGCACGGGGATCAGGGTGACGGTGTCGGCGGCCTTCTGGGCCAGGAAGCAGGACAGCACGGGCGGAACCTTTCGGCTTCGGAAAGTCAGGCGCGCAGGGTTCCACATCCGGGCCCTGGTTTCAAACGCGGCGGTGCCGGGTGCGACGCCGCTGGCGCGGGGGGCCGTCGCCCGCTACCCTTTCGCCCCGCCTTCCGGCCCTGCCTCCCGCCCGACGCTGAGGAAACACCATGTCCGCCGACCTGACCCTGATCCTGGGCAGCAAGACCTATTCCTCCTGGTCGCTGCGCCCCTACCTGGCGCTGCGCCACGCCGGCCTGGCCTTCGAGGAGGTGGTGATCCCCCTGCGGCAGGCGGACAGCAAGGCGCGCATGCTGGCCCATAGCCCGGCGGGCAAGGTGCCGGCCCTGGTCCACCACACCGGGCCCCACCGCGCCGCGGGCGGCGACATCACGGTGTGGGATAGCCTGGCCATCTGCGAATACGCCGCCGAGCTGGCGCCTGAGGCCCGGCTGTGGCCGGAGGACGCCGCCGCCCGCGCCCACGCGCGCTCCATCAGTGCCGAGATGCACTCCGGCTTCATGGACGTGCGCCGCAACCTGTTCATGGATCTGGGCCGCACCATCGACCGTCCGGAGCGCCTGGCCAAGGCCGCCGGCGACATCACCCGCGTCCAGGCCATCTGGGCCGACTGCCTAGACCGCTATGGCGGCCCTTTCCTGTTCGGCGCCTTCACCATCGCGGATGCCATGTACGCCCCAGTCGTCACCCGCTTCCAGACCTGGAAGGTACCGCTGAGCGAAGCGTCCCAGGCCTATGTCGACGCCATCGAGGCCCTGCCCTCCATGAAGGATTGGCGTGCGGACGCCGCGAAGGAAACCGTCGTCCTGGACATGCTGCTGGATTAAGGGGTCAACCCGACGTGGGTCAGCCCGACGTGGCCAGGGTCACGTCGAAACCCTGTTCCCGGTAATAGCGCGCGGCCCCTGGGTGCAGGGGCACGGCCAGGCCGGTCAGCGCCGCTTCCTTGCGGATGCTGTCGCCCCGGGGGTGGCCCGCCACCAGCAGGCGGTGGGTGTTGGGATGCCACAGCGCCTTGACGATGCCGTAGGCCAGCTCATCCGGCAGGGCGGTGGTGGCCAGCCATTGGGCGCCCACGCCCAGGGTCTTGGTCTCCGGCACGCCGACATAGGCGCCGTCGCCGCCGATGGTGGTCTCGGTGAACAGGGGCAGGCCGGGGCTGAGACGCGGCAGGCGGGCGTCGATGATGGAGATGAGGCGCACGGGCAGGCGCGCCGCCACGTCGGCCACCGCCGGCAGGGGGTAGCCGCCAATGATGAAGAAGGCGTCCAACTGGCCGGAGGCCAGGCGGTCCCCCGCCGTGCCGGGGTTGAGGTAGAAGGGCTGCACCGTCTTTTCCGACAGGTCGTGCGCCTGCAGGATCAACAGCGCGGTAGGCAGGGTGCCGGAGCCCTTCTCGCCCAGGGCCACGCGCCGGCCCTTGAGGTCGTTCACCGTCTTGATGGGACTGTCGCCCCGCACCACCAGGTGCACCGTCTCGCTGTACAGGTTGGCAAGGGCCCGCAGCTCGGTGAAGGGCGGCTTGCCGGCATAGGGGCCCTTGCCCTTATAGGCCAGGAAGCCGATGTCGGCCTGCACCAGCCCCGTCTCATACCGGGCGGTGCGCAGGGCCTCGATATTCTCCACCGCGCCGGAAGTGGTCTGCGCCACGGCGATGACGCCGGGAATGCCGCAGCTGCCGCCCCGGTCACAGCCCGGGCTGCCCGGCGGGTTGCTGATGGCGTTGGCCAGGATGCCGCCGATGGGGAAGTAGGTGCCGCCGGTGGTGCCGGTGCCGATGGTCAGGAAGCGGATGGATTCGGCGTGGCCACCGCGGCCGCCGCCGCCCCAGCCCAGCCCAACCGCCGCCAGGGCGCCCAGTCCCCCCACCAGCAGACGCCGCCGCGAGGGGGCACCGGAGGGTGGAACAGCCCCCACGCGCCCCGCCCCTGGGCCCTCCCCTGATGACGGGACGGGATGCCGGCTGTCGGGGACCTCGGACACGGGAAAACATCCTTTGGCGGATGGCGCGGCGGCACCGGGAAACGGGGCACGCTCGGGTAATTATTATCGCGCCCGAGGCAGGTCCCGCGCAACGTTCGAATGCCGCGACCGCACGCTTCCTTCGGCCACTGTGGCCTTAAAGCGCCACCAGCCGCAGTTCGCGACGCAGCAGCCGGGCGCGATCCTGGAACACCCGCAACCGTACCTTGAAGTTCTCCGGCGTCGGCTGGTAGTGCATGACGATGGCCAGCCGGTCCAGGCTGCCGTCGGCGCCCTGGAAGGGCAGGCCGATGCGGGGCACGTGGTACATCACGCCCTCATCCGTGCCCACCTGGTCCTGGCCGAAGATGGGCTGGGCGTCGCGCACGATGGCCGCCTGAAAGCCCAGCGCCGCCTCCAGCATGTCGGGCGGATAGAATTCGTCAAAGTACCGGCCCGTGGGGTCGCTGCCGGCGGCCAACGCGGAGAGGGAGCCGCAGAACACCACCCGCACCCGGCCATCGGCGCGGAAGGCCGTGGTCACCGCCAGGTGGGGCAGGAAGCTGTCCGGCACCGCCGCCAGATCCAGCGCCGCCGAGGGCGGCGGCACGGCCCCGCCCCCCAGCCCCCGCCACCACGCGTAGGCATGGGCGATGGGACCGTCGGGCAATTCATCGGCACCGATGAAACCCGCGATATCCGGCAAGGGTTGGCAGGCATTCAGTGGCATAATGGAACGACCATACCGTCCAGCCCCGCTGACCGCCAGCCGCAAGACCATCATGCCTGGTCCACCTTTACGGTTAGAGGAGACAGCCCTTGAAACTTTATGGCGCCGCCCTGTCCCCCTACACCGCCCGCGTCGTGCTGGCCATCCGCGCCAAGGGCCTGGAAATTCCCCTGGTGGAGCCTCCGGGTGGCCAGAAATCGGCCGCCTTCCAGGCCATCAACCCGCTGGGAAAGACCCCGGTGCTGGATGCCGATGGCGCCCACATCCTGGAGTCCGCCGTCATTTGTGAATTTTTGGAGGATGCGTTCCCCAAGCCAGCGCTACTGCCGGCCGATCCGGTGGCGCGGGCAACCCAGCGCACGGTGGCGCGCCTGCTGGACCTGTACGTCCTGCCGCCGCTGCTGTCGCTGATGGCCCAACGGGCGACGCCCCAAAGCGGCGACGCCGCCGGCGGCGCCAACCGGGTGGCGGAGCTGACGCGGGGGCTGGACGCGCTGGAGGTGGTGGTGGATCGGGGGCCCCTGCCGGCCCCCTCGCCGCACACGCTGAGCTTGGCCGATTGCGCGCTGGCCCCCACGCTGATCTTCCTGGCGCGATTCCTGCCCCGTTATACGCCGCAGGACATGCTGGAAAAGCGGCCGGCGCTGGCGGCCCTATGGACCGCCTATGCCGCCCACCCCCTGGTCACCCCCATCGCGCGGGACATGGAGGACGCGCTGGAGGCGTTCCGCCAGCGGCGGGGCTGACGCCCCGACCGCCATTGGAGAGCGTTACTTCGCATTCATGCGCACGGCGCCATCCAGGCGAATGGTCTCGCCGTTCAGCATGACGTTGCGGACGATGGTCAGGGCCAGTTCCGCGTATTCCTCCGGCTTGCCCAGGCGCTTGGGGAAGGGGATGGAGGCCGCCAGGCTGTCCTGCACCTCCTGTGTGAAGCCCGCCACCATGGGTGTCCAGAAGATGCCGGGGGCGATGGTCATGATGCGTACGCCCACGCGGGCCAGTTCGCGGGCGATGGGCAGGGCCATGGCGTGCACGCCGCCCTTGGACGCGCTGTAGGCGGCCTGACCCACCTGGCCGTCGAAGGCGGCGACGGACGCGGTGTTGATGATCACCCCGCGCTCGCCGTCCTCCAGCGGGTCCAGCGTGCTCATGTCGGCAGCCGCCAGGCGCAGGATGTTAAAGCTGCCGATCAGGTTGATCTCGATGACCTTGCGGAAGGCGTCCAGGGCCAGCGGGCCCTCTCGGCCCAGCACGCGGCCAGCGGTGGCGACGCCAGCGCAGTTGACGGCGATGCGGGCCGCGCCATGGGCCTCGCGCGCGGCGGCGATGGCGGCGGCGGCGCTGTCGGCGCTGGTGACGTCGCAGCTGAGCGCCAGGCCGCCGATCTCGGCGGCCACCGCTTCCGCCGCGGCCAGGTTCACGTCCAGCAGGGCGACCTTGGCACCCTCGGCCGCCAGCCGGCGCGCCGTGGCGGCGCCCAGGCCCGAACCACCGCCGGTGATGATGGCGGCAACACCTTGAACCTGCATGCTTCTCTCCCAATGGTTAGGCGGGTGACCAGTCTCTCCCGGCTTTTACCCGCCTTTCTGGCAAGGATGGGCCCCCGCGTCCAGCGGGCATCCGGCACGCCGGCTGTGCGCGGGACCGCATGCGACATGGCCCATGCGTACGCACGGTTGAAGAAACCCCTTGCCATTCCGTACGGCACGGCGCAAAGGCACCGATGGGGGATCAAAGCGCGACGACGGCGATGGGGAAGGTGCCATGCGGGTTTTCAGCATGCGGCGACGCATGGCGGCGGCCTTGGCCGGCCTGGGCTTGCTGGCGGCCACGGCACGGGCGGCCACGCCCGCCCCCTTCCCCGCGGCGCAGACGCCCGAGATGGTGCGCCTGCTGGACCAGAACTGGCCGCAGTCGGTGCGCCAAGGCTTCTACACCACCAGCCAAGGCTCGCAGCTGATGCCGTATAGCTGGTTCAAGGCGCTGGAGCGGCCGGCCTCGACCGAGCTGTTCTTCGCCGACCGGCTGGCACGCTTCAACTATCTGCCCAACGACGTCTCGGCGCAGAACCCGGAGGGGCTGCCCGTGGGCTTCGCCCTGGACCGGGGCACCGGCCCCACCTATATCGGCATGACCTGCGCCGCCTGCCACACCGGGCAGATCACCTACAAAGGCACGGCCCTGCGCGTCGACGGCGGCCCGGCCGACGCCGACTTCCAGGGCTTCCTGGTGGAGCTGTCGGCCGCCCTGGCCGATACGGTGTCGGACCCGGGCAAGTTCAACCGCTTCGCCGCCCGCGTCGGCGGCGACAAGGCCGCGCTGAAGGCCGACCTGGCCGCCTTCTCCACCGCCTGGGGAGCGTTCTTCAGCGCCGCCTTGGACGGGCAGGCGTGGGGCCCGGCGCGGCTGGATGCCTTCAGCATGATCTTCAACCGCCTGACCGGCCTGGATTTCCGCGTGCCGTCCAACGTGCTGCCGGCCCATGCCCCGGTCAGCTACCCCTTCCTGTGGAATGCCCACCAGCAGGATGCGGTGCAGTGGAACCTGTCCGCCCCCAACGGCAACTACATCAAGGCGCTGGCCCGCAACGCGGGTGAGGTGCTGGGCGTGTTCGGGGCGCTGAACGTCTGCGTCGCCGGCAAGGACATCGCGGGGCAAAGCTGCCCGGGCGACCGGCGGCGCTTCGCCTCTAGGCTGTTCCCCCACATCCCCTTCTACGACAGCTCGGTCAGCGTTCCGGGCCTGATGAAGCTGGAATGGGCCATCACCCAGCTGGCGCCGCCCGCCTGGCCGTCCACCGTCTTCGGCGCCATCGACGCCGGCAAGGCGGAACAGGGGCGCCAGCTGTTCAACGAGGTCTGCGCCGATTGCCACCACATGACCCGGGCGGCCCTGAGCCAGGACGTCTGGCCCGTGATGGACCAGCGCCCCACCGACACCGACCCCACCACGTACCGCAACGCCCTGCGCTGGGCGAAGACCGGGCCGCTGCAGGGCACCCGCGCCCTGCTGTTCGGCGACGGCGGATCGGTCAGCGTGGGCGACATGCCGGCCGACGCCCAGGCCGTCAGCGTCCTGACCAACGGCGTCATCGGCAGCGTGGTGGACGGCCTACTGAACCAGAAGGGCGGCAAACTCAACCATGACGACTACGCCAACCTGGGCCTGACGCCGCTGAGCCTGATCAAGCTGGCCATCGACCAGAAGACCGGCTCGGTCAACGACGTCGAGCAGGCCATGGGCCCGGCCTTCAAGGCCGTGCCGCCCGCTGGCCCGCCGGCGCACAAGACGTCCTGCGTCACCAGTGACGGCGCGGCGGGCGACCAGACGCCACCGGTCTATGAGGCGCGGCCCCTGTTCGGCATCTGGGCCACCGCCCCCTACCTGCACAACGGGTCGGTCCCTACCCTGTGGGGGGTGCTGAAATCCTCGGCCCGGCCCGACGCCTTCGCCGTGGGCAGCAGGGAGTTCGACCCCGTGCAGGTGGGCTACGTCAGTGCGGTGGGCACGCCGGGCACCTGGGTCTTTGATACCCGCCTGCCCGGCAACTGCAACCAGGGCCACGACGATTACCGCCGCGCCGACGGCAGCCAACTGACGGATGACCAGCTGTGGGCAGTCCTGGAGTTCCTGAAGATGCTGACCACCAAGGATCAGCTCTGGACCAGCGTATACTGAGGATAAGGGTGCGCCGTCGGGCCCTATGCCGGGCGGCTTACCCCTGAGGAAAAGCCCCTCCTCCGGCCCCTTTCCGTGCCCCCGTCGCCGCCTTAGTTCATCCGCCGTAACCGGCTGAACCAGAGGCGGGAGGGGCGGTGCCTGACAGTTTCTCCAGTCACGCGCCCTTCGCGGCGGCGCCCGGCCAAGCGATGCGCGGCTGGGTCGAGGCCGCCATCCCCGAAGGCCGGCTGCTGATCGGCCCCACCCTGGCCGTGCCCGCCGGCATGCGCCGCTATGCCATCACCCAGCCCTTCCGCCCCTGGCAGGACAACCGCGTCATCCACGCCCTGAACAACCTGGATGAATTCGGGCGCCAGCGGCTGCGCCTGGTGGTGGACGGCGTGGACCATCGCTGCAGCACCGGGCAGCTGATGGGCCGGGTCATGGCCGACTTCGCCAACGGCAGCCTCAGCGCCTATCTCATCCCCCACGCCACGCCGCCCATATCCCCGCCCACCACGCCTCCGCCCCACTCCGGCGCGTATGGACAGCAGGACGGCGACCCACCGGGCCAGCCGGCGCAATGGTCGATGATCGAACGCGTGGTGGGCATGCTCCGCCGCAGCATCCCCTACCTGCCGCGCGACATGCAGCAGGCGGCGGGAAGCCTGTTCACACTGGAGACGCTGTACTGGCTGGCGGGTTTCCTGGCCGCCTGGGCGGTGGGCCACGCCGCCGGCTATGGCGAGGCCATCGACGTCATCCTGCTGGGCGTGGGCTATGCCATGGTGGGCTGGTCGGTGTTCGGCGGCCTGAACGACCTGGGCCACGGCGTGGCCATGGCCACCACCGCCAAGACCGAGCATGACCTGGACGAGGCCGCGAAACGCACCGCCGCCGGCCTGACCGTGCTGACCATCAACGCCCTGATCGCCCTCATCGCCAAGGTGAAGCCGGCCTCCGGCGGCAAGCGCCCGCCGGTGGTCGAGGAAGAACCGCCACCTCCTCCGCCGCCGCCGCCGCCGGACCCGCCAGTGAAGCCGGTTGAGCCGGCGCCCAAGGCCCCAGTTTACCCTGAAAAGCCCACAGCCTATAGCGTGGCTTATGAAATGAAGCTGGACCCTAGCGACTTTGGCAAAAGCCGCTCAGTGCAGTTCAACCGAGCCAATGCGGCGCTGGACAACGCCCTTAAGAGCGATCCTGAATTCGCGGGGCAGATGGAGGAATTGATCCCCGGCGTGCAAAAGAGCGTCTCTTCCGTAGGTGGTAGGGCGACCCCGAAGGATTGGGTTTGGGAACACGCATCGACATCTACCGCCTCGGGACAACAGGGGGTCATGAGACTGGTGCCTGATTTCCAACACACCCCTGGGTCACCTTGGTGGCGCGTCCTGCATCCTGACCCTGGCGCCTCCGGTGGCTATTCCGAGTGGGCGATTCCCAATGGTGCGCCAAAGAACTAAGGATAGGTCATGGATATCAAACGCCTGAACGTCAACTTTGGTGGCACCCCCTCCCCTGGCTATCAGGGGGGCGACGCCGCTTTCAATGACGTGGCGGCGCTGGTTCATAGCGCGCTGCCCTCCAGCTACATCGATTTTATAAAAGAAGCGGATGGTGGCCATCCGGAAATCGGAAGCTTCGCGCCAGTGGGCGGTGATGCCGGCAATCTGTTCGACATCGACCTGTTCTATTCATTCGGCGACAGCCCGGGGATGAACATCAAAGCCGCTCTCGCTCGTTGGGGCAGTATCCTTGGCCAGAACGCCCTTCCCATTGGGCGGGACGGGGGCGGCAATCAAATTTACATCGATCTGACGAATGGCGGCCAATCGGTCTGGATTTTTCTGCACGACGAAGAAAATCATAGACTTAAGATAGCCAATGATTTTGAAGCCTTTATTGATCTTCTGCAGGAAAATCCGGACTTCATCTAGAGGAAGACGATGGACAGGTACACCGGCAAGCCGTTCCTACGCCTGATCGAGTGCTACATTCTGGATCTTATCGACCAGCTTGAAGACAAGCAGCGGGCGACGTTGAAGGCGATGGAGCCCAACCTGCAAAAGACCTACAGCGCGCAAGGAACGTGGCAGGAAATCGTCGCCGCTCAAATGGCGTTTACCGAGTCATTCAACGCACAAGTTCGCACGTTCTGGAACGGATATCTAAACCATGCGAGGGCCAACCACGCCTCCGTACATCCGGAGGAGTTCGTAATCTCCCTAGTCGATCAGAACTTCAACTCTGATCAATCACCCCGCTGAAACGGCGCCCCCGAATGACGACAGAGGGTGATCAATTCCAAGTCTGGCTGATGGATATGAGTGACGCGATCGAGCGCTTCCTTCAGTCCGTCCCCACGCAGGTCGCTACGCGGCTGGACTACTCGCCCGAATCGCTGAACGTGATCGAAGAGTACATTCTGGACAGATACCCCACGATCGACGACATCAAAAAGCAGAGCGACGCCAAGATCGTCGACGGCATGGCGCGCTATGTCGGCCAAGTATTTCGCAAGCACTTCGGCGGGAAATGGATCATCGATTTTTCCGACAAGAAGAATGCGTTCTACGGCCTTCCTCAGTTGTCGGGCATGCAAGAACAGCGGACGGCGTCTTGCCCGCTGACCCTGGTGACGGCGTCCACCGACCGGCGGACGGGGAAATTCATTCGGACCGTCTTTGAAAACTATCGCCAGCGGATCGCCCAGGCCCCGAAATGAACGACGCAGCATCGGCGCTGGTCATCGACCTCGTACAGGAATTCATCACCTTCCTGAACAGCCGCAGCCCCGGCTGGATCAAAGGCTATTACCGGTTTCGGGCGGAGGAGGCCCGGCATGGCGCCAACGCCTCCTACACCACCGCTTCGGACGTCCAGCTCATCGGCGCGGTGAAGGCCAGCCCGCTTTACGCCGCGATGAACGAAACGGGATCTGCGCTGCTCCGCGCCCTGGGGAAGGAAACGGGTGTCTTCCTACTGACGGTGGATACCGGCGCTCAATACGACATCCGGTTCGATTGGGATGATCTGGACCGGTGGCGAATCACCAAGCTGGACGGCGGCACGGGTTTGCCAGCGGGGGCGTGACGCCCCCGCCCCTCAGCTCGGGTCCTCGATAAAGGCGATCAGCGGGGCCCAGTCCTGGCGCAGGTCGGCCAGGCGCTTGGCCTTCTGGTCGAACAGGCTGAGGCCGGCGGCGGCCGCGTCGGGGTAGGCCTGGCTGTCGCGCAGGCGGGTCACCACGCGATGGCCCACCGTGCCCAGGAAAGTGTCCAGCCGGTCGGCGGCGCGGGTGCGGGCGCGCACGCGGTTGCCCACCACCGCCACGGCCTTGCGGCTTTTGCGGATGGGCTTCAACTCGTCCAGCTTCTTCAGGAAGCGTTCCGTCGCCTGCTCGTCAAACGCGCCGGGCAGCAGGGGCAGCACGATCACGTCGGCCTCGGCCACCAACTGTTCCACCTCCTTGGGCTTCAGGGCGGCGGGCGCGTCGATGACCAGCACCTCGGCCCCCTTAGGCACGCCGCCGATCTCCTTGGTCCAGTCCAGGGCGGCGATGACCGGGGCGGTGACCGGCCGGCGGGCCAGCCAGCCCAGGGACGACTTCTGCCGGTCCACATCGGCCAGGACGGTTTGCCGGCCGTCGGCGGCGAAGGCGGCGGCCAAGTGGGTGGCGACCGTGGTCTTGCCGACGCCGCCCTTGATGTTGGCCACGAGGATGGAAAGCATAGGGTGCCGGTTCCTTGAAATGCAGCAGTGAGGAGGGTCAGGAGGGCGGGTGCGGCCAGTGGTCCACCGGCGTCCAGAAGGGGTCAGCGTCCAGGAAGTCGTCCACCGCGCGGCAGAGTGCCTCCTCCCCCACCGCCATGTGGGCGGCGTGCCAGCCCAGCACCAGGCCGGCGCCCATGTCCCAGCCGGCGGGGCTCACGTCCTTGGCGGCGGCCAGGTCGGCCCGCAGCTCCCGGATCAGCGCGTCCATGGTGGCGACGTCGTTCAGGTGGCCCAGCCCGTCCTGCAGGCCGGACAGCCGTTCCAGATACTTGCGCACCGCCTTCTGCGGGTAGATCTCGCGGAAAAAGTCCACGGCGTAGCGCAGCTTCTTCATGGCGATGCGCAGGCCGTGGCGGGCGGGCGCGTCCAGCCGTTCGAAATGGCGGCTGCGCTTGGCGGCGCGGTGGCGCTGCCGGGTCAGCACGGCGTCGGCGAAGGGCAGCAGCGGCTGGCCAAGCCAGGCCAGGCGATCGGCCGGGGCATCATCGCGCCAGCAGCGCCCATCCACCCAGCGGCCCAGGGTCAGCAACAGCTCGGTATAGCCCGGGCCCGACACGGCGGCCCGCGCCGCCGTATGGCCCCGGCCCCGCGCCCCTTGCGCCGCCACAGCCAGCGCCTGCAGGCTTTCCTGCTCCGGCATGGCCGCCGCCACCGGCGTCAGCAATTCCTCCAGGAACACGTCCCAGGACCGGGCGGGGCCCACGGCATCGGCAAGGCCCTTCAGCGCCGTCTTCAGGGTGGTGGCCTGCGCCTCGGGCAGGATGGCCTTGAACAGGGTGAGGGCGGAGCGCAGGCGCCGCACCGCCACCCGCAGCTGGTGCACGCCCGAGGGATCGCCGGCCAGCACCGCGCCCTCGTTCGCCGCCATGTGGTGCAGGCAGGCGCGGGCCACGCCGGCCAGCGCCGCCTCCACCGTATCATCGGGATGGAAGTTCAGGGGGCCGGCCTTCACCGCCTTGGGCGCCGCCGCATCCCCCCGCGCCAGGGCGTAGCCACGCTCCGCCTTGGTGCGCAGTTCCAGGCGCAGGGGCACGGCGCGGTGCAGGGCCAGCGCCAGGTCATAGAGCACGCGGCGGTCCTGGCCCTCGGCCAGTTCAAGCTCCAGCTCCGCGATCGGCTCTTCCCGGCCGTCGGCCGCGCGGGTGACGCCCTGGTCCACCGCCACGTCCACCGCCAGGCCGGCGACGAGCGGGAGGGTGCGGGTCCAGCGCTTGACCTCGTTGCTGAAGACGGGTCCCAGGCGGCGCAGATCGACACCGCCCAGCAGGGCCTGGGCGGCGGCGTCGGTGAAGGCCTGGGGCACCAGATGCCCATCCGGCGCCGGGATTTCCCATTCCGACCGGGCCAGGGCCATGCCCCCACCGGCCGCCGGCCCCTTCAGGGTCTGCAGCACCTTAGCACCCGAGTGGCGCAGGCGCAGGCTGACGCCCCGGGCGGCAAGGTCGCCCTCCGGCGTGTCGAAATAGGTGTTGCGCAGCGTCTTGGTGACGGCGCGCGGGCCGGCCAGAACCGGCGCCGTCTTCAGCCGGCCGAGGTGCCGGGGATCGACCGCGAGCTTGAGCTCGATCTCCTGCGGGGCGGCCGCAGGCACGGAAACGGGCGCACCCTCCGCCGGATTGGCGGGGGGAACGGATGACGTCGACGGGGATTCGGGCATCTAGGCGGGGTCCGGCATTGCCAGGGGCGGCGGCCGCTTGGGGGCGCGCCCTTGTCCCCCAACGCTATAGGACGCCCCGGGCGGCGACAATATGGTGAATGGTTAAACTTTAAGCGCTCACCGGTGCGCCCATTACAAGTGACCATGCCGCACGATGGCCAGGTTGATGGCCAGGTGCACCACCACCGTCAGCACGAACCACAAGGTCCGCGCCGCCGGATACGTCGCCCGCACCGCCCACAGCTGGCCGAAGGACAGCGCCACGTGCAGCAGGCTGGGCACCGACCGCGCCACCAGCACCGTGCCCAGGGCCAGCAAGGGCGGGAATCCCAGGCTGAGACAATGGACATTGCCGGCCGCGCACAGCGGCAGCATGCCGCGCGCCAGCGCCCAGACGGCCACGCCCAGCTCCCACGCCGCCCAGGCATAGCCGGCGCTGACCGCCGCCCGGGTGTCACGGTTGCTGAGCGACAGCAGCAGGTAGCGCCCCGCCTCCTCCACGCAGGCCCCCAGGATCAACAGCAGGGTCACGGGCCCGACATGGCCGCCGGACAGGCCCAGGGCGCCCAGGTCGTGGGCGAACCAATCCTCCATGGCGGTGACCCCGGGCAGGACCAGCAAGCCGGCGGCCAGCACCCGCCCCTCCAGCACGCCCCGGCGGGCCAGCACCAGGGTCACCAGGGCCAGGATGACCAGGAAGAGGATGTAATAGATCACGCGGGCGTTCCCATTTGTTCGAGCGCCAATGAGGTAAAGCGGGCTCCGCCTTTCGGCCAGAGTGGTGTAGCGGGGCGGCTTGTGCGGTTGCAACAGGGTCCCGCCTATGCTTCCTTGGCCCCCGTCTCACGCCATTCCACCTTGATACGGGCCGGGAACCGAAGCCATGACTTTCAAGACCCTAGACGATATCGCCCCCGCCAGCCGCACCGTGCTGGTCCGCGCCGACCTCAACGTCCCCGTGCAGGATGGCCAGGTGACGGACGCCACCCGCCTGGTCCGTCTGGTCCCCACCTTGAAGGAACTGGCGTCCAAGGGCGCCAAGGTCGTGGTGCTGTCGCATTTCGGCCGGCCCAAGAACGGCCCGGACGAGAAGAACTCCCTGCGCCAGGTGGTGCCGGCCCTGTCGGACGCCCTGGGCGCCCCGGTGGCCTTCGCCGGCGATTGCATCGGCAAGCCGGCGCAGGACGCCATCCGCGCCCTGGAAAAGGGCCAGGTGCTGGTGCTGGAGAACCTGCGCTTCCACGCCGGTGAGGAGAAGAACGACCCCGCCTTCGCCGCCGAGCTGGCCAAGCTGGGCGATATCTACGTCAACGACGCCTTCTCCGCCGCCCATCGCGCCCATGCCTCGACCGAGGCGCTGGCCCGCCTGTTGCCGGCCGCCGCCGGCCGCCTGATGCAGGCGGAACTGGTGGCCCTGTCCAAGGCGCTGGGTCAGCCGCAGCGGCCGGTGGCCGCCGTGGTCGGCGGCGCCAAGATCAGCACCAAGCTGGACCTGCTGCTGAACCTGGTGGGCAAGGTCGACATCCTGGCGCTGGGCGGCGGCATGGCCAACACCTTCCTCTACGCCCAGGGCGTGGACGTCGGCGCCTCGCTGGCGGAGAAGGACATGGCCGACCAAGCCCGCGCCATCCTGGCCAAGGCCGAAGCCGGCGGCTGCCAGATCCTGCTGCCCAAGGACGGCGCGGTGGCCAAGCAGTTCAAGGCCCACGCCCCCTCGCGCATCGCCGCCCCCGGCGACATCGCGGCCGATGAGATGATCCTGGACGCCGGCCCCGCCACGGTCGCCTATTACGGCGAGAAGCTGGCCACCGCCAAGACGGTGGTGTGGAACGGCCCCATGGGCGCCTTCGAGATCGAGCCCTTCGACGCCGCCACCAATGCCGTCGCCAAGATCGTGGCCGACCTGACCAAGGCCGGCACCGTCCTGTCCGTGGCCGGCGGCGGCGACACGGTCGCGGCCCTGGAGCATGCCGGCGTGGCCGACGCCTTCAGCTACATCTCCACCGCCGGTGGCGCCTTCCTGGAATGGCTGGAAGGCAAGGAGTTGCCGGGCGTAAAGGCGCTGGAAGAGTAACCCTCAATCGCCGGGCGGCGGCATCCGCCGCCTTGGCTTCCTCGCTTTTCAGTCCGCTGACGCTCCCCAAAAAAGCTCCGGCGGACGCGGTCGCGTCCTACAGCGGCATGAGGCGATCTCATGCCGCTGGCGGGTTGAACACCCCTCCCCTATAAAATTAACCAAACCGGTGCAGCTTGGCGCCGTGCGCCTTAAGCCAGGCGCGCGGTTTGTCGACGTCACCGGCCAAGTCCGCGCACAGGGCCCAGAACTTGGGCCCGTGGTTCATCTCCTTGAGGTGCGCCACCTCGTGCGCCACGACGTACTCAACGATCTGCGGCGGGGCCAGGATCAGGCGCCAGGAATAGCTGATGCGGCCGGTGGCGGAGCAGCTGCCCCAGCGGCTGCGGGTGTCGCGCACGGAGACGCCGCTGGCACGCAGTTTGGCGCGGGCAGCCGTCTCGGCCGTCAGGGCCGACAGGTGGCGCCGCGCCTCCGCCTTCAGGAAATCGGTGACGCGGCGGTTCAGAAATTCCGCCTCCCCGCCCACGCACAGGTCCAGGCTGGCCGGTCCCTCGACCAGGCGGGCGCCGCCCCTACGGCCGGGGTCGTGGCGGATGACGGCCGACCGGCCCAGCAGGGGCACCGCCATGCCATCGATGAAGGGCTGGCGCGGCGGCAAGGCTGCCAGGCGGGCGTTCACCCAATCCAGGTGGCGGCCGACGAAGCCCGCGACCTCGGCATCGCCCACGCGCGGTGGAACGGTGACGCGCACGGTGTCGGTGGCGCCGTCGACCTTGAGCGAGAGGCGCCGGGCGCGCGGGCTGCGCCGCACCTCCACCGGCTGGGTTATGCCGGCCACGCGCAATTGCGACACCGTGGTCGGCGCCACCCGCGCCTTCGTCCTGGTTTTCGGCGCTGGCCTTGTCGGGGCCGTCAGCCCCATGCCGCGCAACAGGCCCATCAACCCCATTGGTCCCGGCCCCTCGACATCCTCCGGCGGCCAAACCATGGCCCGCCACTCACCTCTATATAAGGGGTCCCGGCACGAGGCGCACCCCCATATGCGCCGCCCGCCGGTGTGAACGGGACGGGCGGTGGATAATGATGGGTAGATGTCCGGGTAGGATGGGGCATCGGCGCGGCGGGGCCGCCCCCACAAAAGCGAACCCCCGTGCCGGTCAGGGCAACGGGGGTTCTGTTGGCTTCAGTGAAGCTCAGATAGTCCATCGAGCGATACACCGGTCAGTAACCGGCATCAGCAATCGCTATATGTGTGGAGCTGTCACACAGCTCATACAGTACGCATCGGTGGAGTCATGGTTTGACACACCCTCCTGGTTACGGGCAACACATCGAATACTGCATGCATTCGACGATTTACCTGATCTGGTGGGCTAATCTGGTTTCTGATGCCTCCTGAGTGCTTCGGTAAGACAGATGGTGCGCCTGTTACAGTTCGGCGTCAACCCCATTACGCACGCCTTTTCGCCCCCCTTCTGGATAGCTTTTTCCGACCCCGCCGTTGACAGGTCGGCCCCCGCGACGCACCGTCGGCGTACAGCGCACGGGGCAACCAGCGCCGTGATAACAAGACCCTGAGGGAGGGGCCCCGATGCCCGCCGACCTGATCCTGGCCATCGACCAGGGTACCACCTCCACCCGCGCCATCCTGTTCGACGCCAACGGCCGCCCCCTGGCCACGGCCCAGCGCGAGCTGCCGCAGCATTACCCGGCGGATGGCCAGGTGGAGCATGAGCCGGAGGACATTTGGCGCGACACGGTGGCGGTCTGCCGGGACGTGGTGGACCAGGCCGGGGTGGCTGCCGCCCGCGTGGCCGCCATGGGCATCACCAACCAGCGCGAGACCACGCTGGTGTGGGACCGGCGGACGGGGGAAGCGCTGCACCCCGCCATCGTCTGGCAGGACCGCCGCACCGCCGGCCTGTGCCAGGCCCTGCGCCGCGAGGGGGCGGAGGCCATGGTGCGCCAGCGCACCGGCCTGCTGCTGGACCCCTATTTTTCCGCCACCAAGCTGGCCTGGATCCTGGACACCGTCCCCGGTGCCCGTGCGCGGGCCGAAGCGGGGGAGCTGGCGTTCGGCACCATCGACTGCTTCCTGCTGTGGCGCCTGACGGGCGGCCAGGTGCACGCGACCGACGCCACCAACGCCGCCCGCACGCTGCTGTTCAACCTGGAGACCCTGGACTGGGATCCGGAGCTGCTGCGCCTGTTCGGCATCCCGGCGGCCGTCCTGCCCCGGGTGCTGGACAACGCCGGCGCCTTCGGCGTCGCCACCGCCGACCTGCTGGGCCGGCCCATCCCCGTGCTGGGCATGGCGGGCGACCAGCAGGCCGCGGCCATCGGCCAGGCCTGCCTTACACCCGGCATGATCAAGAGCACCTACGGCACCGGCTGTTTCGCCCTGATGAACATCGGCGACACCCCGCGCCCGTCCAACCACCGCCTGCTGACCACCCTGGCCTACCGCCTGGACGGCCGCGCCAGCTATGCCCTGGAGGGGTCGATCTTCGTGGCCGGGGCGGCGGTGCAGTGGCTGCGCGACGGGCTGAAGCTGATCCCGGACGCGGCGTCCAGCCAGGGCCATGCCCAGGCGCTGGCCGACACCGGCGGCGTCTATCTGGTGCCGGCCTTCACCGGCCTGGGCGCGCCTTATTGGGACGCCGACGCGCGGGGCGCCATCCTGGGCCTGACGCGCGACAGCGGCATCAGCCACATCGTGCGCGCGGCCCTGGAGTCCGTCTGCTACCAGACCCGCGACCTGATGGACGCCATGGCGGCCGACAGCGGCTGCGCCCTGACCGCCCTGCGCGTGGATGGCGGCATGGTCGCCAACGACTGGCTGATGCAGTTCCTGGCCGACCAGCTGGACCTGACGGTCGAGCGGCCGGCGGTGACGGAAACGACGGCCCTGGGCGCCGCCTTCCTGGCCGGCCTGGCGGCGGGCCTGTTCCCCGGGCTGGACGCGATATCCACCCTGTGGCGGGAAGAACGGCGCTTCGAACCCGCCGCCGATCCGGCCGCGCGGGAGCGCCTGTATGACGGCTGGAAGCGGGCGGTCGGGCGGGTGCGGAGCGGCTGATTGCATGCGGCGTTTCGTCGCGGATTATCGCTATGCGTGCAAATTTTCGAGGAGATTCTTACACAATCATAGCATTCGATGGCGTCGCGCCAGCCCTGGGGCGAAGCCGGCATGGGCGGGGGCCCGGCCATCCTCAACAAGGTGGGGGCGGGTTTTGAGTCGTTTTTTGATGCGCATGGCGACCTTTACAGGAGTGGCCATGGCGGGGGCACTGGGTCTGGCGCTGCCCCCGGAGGGCGTCACCGCCCAAGCCGCGGACGCGCAATGCACCCTGGACCGGTGGATCGTCCCCGTCGTCATGGAAGGCAACCAGCCCCTTATCCCCGGCGAGATTAATGGAACGCCCGTCAAATTCCTGATCGACACCGGCGCCAACGACAGCTTTATCCTGCAAGGTGCGGCCAAGCGATTGAACCTGCCGAAAGGTCGGCTGAAGGGCTATGCCTATGGCGTGGACGGCAAAAGCGACATCAACGACACCATCATCAAGACACTGACCCTGAACGGCAGCAGCGCCAGCGATGTCCCCATTACCATCGCCGGCCAAGGCGACAATTTGGGTCACCCCGATGTCGTCGGCGTATTGGGAGAGCGCTTCTTCAGCCACTATGATGTCGAGCTGGATTTCGCCCATAGCCGGGTGGTGCTGTATACGCCCCATAATTGCGGCGACGCCGACTTGATGACTTGGCAGGGCAGCTACTCCGTGGCGAGTTTCCGCCCCATGACGTCCTTCCTGCCGCAGGTCATCATCGACTTGCAGATCAATGGCACTCCTATACAGGCCTTGCTGGACACCGGTGCTTATTTCTCGGTGCTTACACTGGATGCTGCGCAACGGCTGGGAATGACACCGGCCTCGCCCGACGCTAGACCGGTGGCACCCAGTGGCGGCGTCAACGGCAGGGCCGTTTCCACCTGGGTTGGAACTTTCGACAGCTTCACCCTGGGGGACGAAACTATCCGGCATCCGAAGATGCGCTTCGGCCTTCTGCGCAGTGGTTTCGAATCTTTCAATGCCCGGGATGCGACCACGGTGGCCGGAATGCAAATGCTGCTGGGGGCGGACTTCCTGCGCAGCCACCATGTGCTGATCGCCCATAGCCAGCATAAGCTCTACTTCAGCTATGTGGGCGGCCCGGTGTTTCAGACTGATGCGCCGCCCCCCGCCGTGGCGGCACCCGTCGCCCCGGCGACCGAGCATCAAAGCGAATAGAACGCTGGCCGGCGCCGGACAGGCGCGCGCATAGTCACGGCAACGCGAAAAAAAGGATGAAGACGGGGGCCTCATGGGGATGATGAAGACGAAAATTCGCGCGGGCGTGTCGGCGCTCGCCCTGATGGCGCTGGCGCTCCTTCCTTCGGTGTCCGCCCAGGCGGCCTCCTCCTGCAAACTGGCCCAGGTCGCGGCCATTCCCCTGGAGATGGACGGCAACATCCTGCTGGCCCGCGTCGCCATCAACGGCAAGCCCGCGCGCATGCTGGTCGACACCGGCGCCTGGATGTCGATCCTGACCCGGTCGTCGCTGGCCCCCTTAGGCCTGAAGGCGGTGGACGCGCAAGGTGAGATGATCGGCATCGACGGAACCAGCCGCCTGCTGCAGACCACCATGGACAGCCTGGAACTGGGTACCTGGCATGGCCGCGATGTCCGCGTCTATGTCGGCGGCTATGGGTCCTTGGGGGACAATGCCGTCGGCGCCCTGGGCATGGACCTGCTGGAACGCTACGACATGGAATTCGACCTCGCCCACAACCTGCTGAACCTGTTCAAGCCGGAGAAGTGCGACAACGATGTCCTGGCCTATTGGTCGAACAGCTACAACGTCACAGACATGGATGATGTGCGCGGCAACCGCTCCCGCATCCGCGTTCCCGTGCTGGTCAACGGCCAGACCGTGCACGCCGAACTGGACAGCGGCGCCAGCATCACCGTGCTGGATGAGGGCGTGGCCCGTCGCGTGGGCGTCGATGTCGTCGCCGGTGAGGGCGCGAAAGCCGGGACCCTGCAAGGCGCCAACGGCTATGCCGTCGAGACCCATATCGGCACCTTCGACAGCTTCAGCATCGGCGATGAGACCATCCGTCATGCCAAGCTGCGCGTGACCGACCTGTACAACCGCGTGGGCACGACCTATGTCGGCAGCCGCCTGAGCACTTCGTACGGCGACACCGACATGTACCTGGGGGCGGATTTCCTGCGCAGCCACCGCGTCTACATCGCGTCCAGCCAGCGCAAGGTTTATTTCACCTATCAAGGCGGCCCGGTGTTCCAGGTGGTGGGCCCGGCGCTGACCTCCGCGTCCCGCGGCGCCAAAGCGGACGAGGAGACGGAGCCGTCCGCCGCCGCCCCGACGAAAGCCCAAGGGCAATAGCGGCGGGGCCCGTTTCCCGTCGCGGCGCTTGATCCCTACACCGTTTGCGTGCACTCCTCTATGTGCATAAATGCGAACAACGATGTCGGGCAGGAGATGGGGAAGCGGATGCGCGTGCGATCGCGGGCTTTGCTTGCTGGGGTAGCCTTGTTGGCCCTGTCCATGGTCGCCGGAACGACGGCCTGGGCCGCCGACACCTGCCAGATGATCAAGTCGGATACCCTGCCGGTGGTCATGGATGGCAACCAGCCGCTGGTGAAGGTGGAGGTCAACGGCCACCCCGTCTATTTCCTGGTCGATACCGGCGCTGCCCTCAGCATGATTCTACGCAGCAAGGCGGAGGAGTTGGATTTGCCAGGCTTCAGCGGCCGCAACGGCACGCTGAGTGGCGTGGGCGGGCGCAGCGACATCCAGACCACGCGCATCAAGACCTTCACCCTGGGCAGGCAGACGGTCACCGACATGGCCCTGAACCTGGCGGGGGAGCGGGCGCTCGGCCGCGAGGATGTGGTGGGCCTGCTGGGCGAGGATGTGTTCCGCAAGTTCGACGTGGAACTGGACCTGGCCCATGAGATCATCAACCTGTACCAGCCGCGCGGCTGCGAGAACGCCTTCCTGGGTTTCTGGGCTGACAACGCCATGACCGCTGACATCCACACGGTGAACCCGCAGAACCCTCATATCATCATGGACGTGACCCTGGGCGGCCAGGCGGTGCAGGCCATGCTGGATAGCGGCGCTACGCATTCCGTCCTATCGTCGCAGGCGGCGGCCCGCATCGGCGTGACGCCAGAGACGCCGGGCGTGGTCATGGCCAACGCCGCCCAGGGCCTGGGTGCCAAGACGGTGCAGGAATGGGTCGGGGTCTTCGATGGCTTCACCCTGGGCGATGAGACCATCAATCACGCCAAGCTGCGCTTCGGCGACTTGTTCGGCAGCGGAACCTACACCGACAGCGGGTCGCGCATCGCCCGAACCACCCAGGCCAGCACGGACATGCTGCTGGGTGCGGACTTCCTGAAAGCCCACCACGTGCTGATCGCCCACAGCCAGAACAGGCTGTACTTCACCTACAACGGCGGCCCGGTGTTCCAGGTAACGGGCCCCGCCCTGAAGCGCGCGGCGGGCGGCGACGGCGCCAACTGACCCACAAACAAAAACCGCCACCGGAATGCCTCCCGGTGGCGGTCGCGTTTTCCGGGGGGCGGTGACGGATGCCGGTCGGCACCCCCTCGCCCCCTCTCCTTCGTCCCTCTTCGTGGGGCTCCCTTCAGGGAAGACGCCCCGATCGAAACCGGGGCGCCCGAGTGGAAAAGGTTACTCGGTGCTGGCCTCTACTCCGCGCTGAGGGCCTGGGGCGGGACAACGGGCACCGCCAGGCGGTGCAGCATTTCCTTCGGCACGACCTGCCAGAAGTGGCCGCGCACCAGCGGCCAGTCGTTCAGCAGGGTCATGGCCCAGCGGCTCTGCGTCCGCGCCACGTGTTCCTCGATCAGGGACACCAGCATGTCCTCGTAATGCTGGACCTCGATGCGCTGGAAGATGACGCTGTCGGGGTTGATGTGCAGCGGCAGGGTACCCGTCTGGTCATAGACGAAGGCCATGCCGCCGGTCATGCCGGCCGCGAAGTTGTCGCCCACGCCGCCCAGGATGACCACCATGCCGCCGGTCATGTACTCGCAGCCGTTGGAGCCGCAGCCCTCCACCACCACCGTGGCGCCGGAGTTGCGGACGGCGAAGCGCTCGCCCGCCTGGCCGGCGGCGAACAGCTTGCCCGCCGTAGCCCCGTACAGCACCGTGTTGCCGATGATGGTGTTCTCGTTCGACTTCAGCGGCGTGGCCGTCATGGGCCGCACAATGATGGTCCCGCCCGACAGGCCCTTGCCGACATAGTCGTTGGCGTCGCCGAACACCTCCAGCGTCAGGCCCTGGACGGCGAAGGCGCCCAAGGACTGGCCGGCGGAGCCGCGCAGCCGCACCGTGCAGTGGCCGGGCTGCAGGCCGCTCATCCCGAACTTGCGGGTGATCATGGCCGACATCCGGGTGCCGATGGCGCGGTGCGTGTTCTGAACGTTGTAGGCCAGCTGCATCTTCTCGCCATCATCGAACAGCTGACGGGCGTCGCGGATCATCTGGGCGTCCAGCGTGTCCGGCACCTCGTTGCGGCCGACCTGGGTGCAGTACCGGGCGCTGTCGCCGGCGGGGTCGGCCTGGGCCAGCAGCGGGTTCAGGTCCAGGTCGTCCAGGTGAACAGCACCGCGGCTGACCTGGTGCAGCAGGTCGGTGCGGCCGATGACCTCCTGCAGCGAGCGGAAGCCCAGGCTGGCCAGGATCTCGCGCACCTCTTCCGCCATGAAGCTGAACAGGTTCACGACCTTTTCCGGGGTGCCCACGAACTTCTGCCGCAGGCTTTCATCCTGCACGCACACGCCCACCGGGCAGGTGTTGCTGTGGCACTGGCGCACCATGATGCAGCCCATGGCGATCAGGCTGGCGGTGCCCACGCCGAACTCCTCGGCCCCCAGCATTGCCGCCATGACGATGTCGCGGCCGGTCTTCAGGCCGCCGTCGGTGCGCAGGGTGACGCGATGGCGCAGGCGGTTCAGCGTCAGCACCTGCTGCACCTCGCTGAGGCCCATTTCCCACGGCAGGCCGGCGAACTTCACGCTGGTCTGGGGCGAGGCGCCGGTGCCGCCGACATTGCCCGACACCAGGATGACGTCGGCGCCGGCCTTGGCCACGCCGGCGGCGATGGTGCCGATGCCCGAGCGGCTGACCAGCTTCACGCAGACCTTGGCGTCCGGGTTGATCTGCTTCAGGTCATAGATCAGCTGCGCCAGATCCTCGATCGAGTAGATGTCGTGGTGCGGCGGCGGGCTGATCAGCATGACGCCGGGCGTGCTGTGCCGCAGGCGGGCGATCAGTTCCGTCACCTTGAAGCCGGGCAGCTGCCCGCCCTCGCCGGGCTTGGCGCCCTGGGCCACCTTGATCTCGATCTCGCGGCACTGGTTCAGGTACTCGGCGGTGACGCCGAAGCGGCCCGACGCCACCTGTTTGATGGCGGAGTTCCAGTTGTCGCCGTTGGCATCCGGCTTGAAGCGTGCCGGATCCTCACCCCCCTCGCCGCTGTCGGACTTGGCGCCGATGCGGTTCATGGCGACGTTCAGCGTGCCGTGCGCCTCGGGGCTGAGGGCGCCCAGCGACATGGCCGGGGTGATGAAGCGCTTGCGGATGGCGGTGATGCTCTCCACCTCGTCCACCGCGACCTTGCCCTTTGAGGGGCGGAAGTCCAGCAGGTCGCGCAGCTGCAGCGGCGGGCGCTTGTGCACGCCTTCGGAGTAGCGCTTGAAGGTGGAATAGCTGTCGTTGGACACCGCCTGCTGCAGCAGGTGGATCAGGCCGCCTTCCCAGGCGTGGCGATCGCCGCCCTTGCGGAACTTGTAGAAGCCGCCGATGGGAAGGGCCACGACCTCCTCGTTCCAGGCCAGCGCATGCTGTTCCAGCACGTCCTTTTGGATGCCGACCAGACCCAGGCCGGAGATGCGGCTGATCATGCCGGGGAAGTGCTCGGCCACCAGCGAGCGGGACAGGCCCACCGCTTCGAAGTTCAGGCCGCCGCGATAGCTGGAGACGATGGAGATGCCCATCTTGGACATGATCTTCAGCAGGCCTTCATTGATGGCCTTCTTGTACCGCTCCAGGCACTTTTCCAGGGGCATGTCGCCGAACAGGCCGCGCCGCTGGCGGTCGGCGATGGCCTCCTGCGCCAGGTAGGCGTTGACCGTGGTGGCGCCCACGCCGATCAGCACGGCGACGTAGTGCACATCCAGGCACTCGCCCGCCCGCACGTTCACCGAGGTGAAGGTGCGCAGCTGCTGGCGGATCAGGTGGGTATGGACGGCGCCCGTCACCAGGATCATGGGCAGGGCGGCGCGGCCGGGGCCCATGGCCTCGTCCGTCAGGATCAGGTGGGTGGCGCCGCCGCGCACCGCGTCCTCCGCCTCCTGCCGCACGCGGCGCAAGGCGTCGGTCATGGCGAACTCACCACCGTCGGGATCGAAGGTGCAGTCGATCTCCGCCGCCGTGTCGCCCATGTAGCGGCGCAT
This sequence comes from Nitrospirillum amazonense, assembly GCF_029594735.1. Classification (NCBI taxonomy): domain Bacteria; kingdom Pseudomonadati; phylum Pseudomonadota; class Alphaproteobacteria; order Rhodospirillales; family Azospirillaceae; genus Nitrospirillum; species Nitrospirillum amazonense. The sequence goes on along the minus strand of NZ_JARPAF010000002.1, from coordinate 620,318 downwards.
GGCGATGAATTCCGCCGTCGTCAGGACGGGAGTCTCCAACTGCAGCAGGCGGGTCTGGCTGTCATCCTCGTCCAGGATGTTGCCCAGGTTGCCCAGGCGGGTCTTCAGGCTCATCACCCGCTGCTCGCGCAGGCTGTCGATGGGCGGGTTGGTGACCTGGCTGAAGTTCTGACGGAAATAGTGGTGCAGGCCCCGGTAGCGGTCGGACAGCACGGCCAGCGGGCTGTCGTCGCCCATGGAGCCCACGGCCTCCTTCGCGTCCTCCACCATGGGGTGCAGGATGGTCTCCACATCCTCCATGGAGATGCCGTAGGCCACCTGGCGGCGGCGCAGCTGGTCGCGGCTGAGCTCGGCCGTGGCGGCGGGCGCCCCCTTCACCAGGTCGTCCAGCGCCGTGATGTGGCGCACCCAGCTGCCGTAGGGCTTGCCGGCGGCCAGGGTGTCCTTGATCTCGCGGTCCTTGTAGAGGCGGCCTTCGGCCAGGTCCAAGGCGATCATCTGCCCGGGCCCGAGGCGGCCCTTTTCCTGCACCGTATATTCCTCGACCTTGGTCATGCCCGTCTCGGAACCGGCGATCAGCAGGCCGTCGCCGGTGACGACGTAGCGCATGGGGCGCAGGCCGTTGCGGTCCATGCCGCCCACGACCCAGCGGCCGTCATACATGGCCAGGGCCGCCGGGCCGTCCCACGGCTCCATGACCGCGTTGGCGTAGCTGTACAGGTCGCGGTGGTTCTGCGGCATGGTCTCGCGATCGGACCAGGCCTCCGGCACCAGCATGGTCTTCACCATGGGGGCGGAGCGGCCGGAGCGCACCAGCACCTCGAACACGGCGTCCAGGCAGGCGCTGTCCGACCCGCCGGCGGGGATGATGGGCTTCACGTCTTCGATCAGGTTGCCGAAGATCTCGTGACCCATGCGGGTCTCGTGCGCCTTCATCCAGTTGACGTTGCCGCGCAGCGTGTTGACCTCGCCGTTGTGCGCCAGCATGCGGAAGGGCTGGGCCAGCCACCAGGTGGGGAAGGTGTTGGTGGAGTAGCGCTGGTGGTAGATGGCGAAGTTGGACTCGAAGCGCTCGTCCAGCAGGTCCGGATAGAAGGACGTCAGCTGCTCAGCCAGGAACATGCCCTTGTAGATGATGGAGCGGCAGGACAGCGTGCAGATGTAGAAGTCGCTGATGCTCTCCGCCTTCACCGCCTTCTCGATGCGGCGGCGGATGACGTAGAGGTCACGCTCCAGCTGGTCTTCCGGGATGTTGCGCGGGTTGCCCACCATGATCTGCTCGATCTCGGGGCGGGTGGCGTTGGCCTTCTCGCCGATGATCTCGATGTTGATGGGAACTTGGCGCCAGCCGTAGATGGTGTAGCCGAACTTCAGGATTTCCGTCTCGACGATGCAGCGGCAGCGCTCCTGCGCCTCCATGTCGGTGCGGGGCAGGAAGACCTGGCCGACGGAGATCAGGCCGTCCGGCGGCAGGTGGCCGCTGCGGGCCACATGCTCGCGGAAGAAGCTCTGCGGGATCTGCAGGTGGATGCCGGCGCCGTCGCCGGTCTTGCCATCGGCGTCGACGGCGCCGCGATGCCACAGGGCGCTGAGCGCCTCCACCGCCTTCTCCACGACGGAGCGGCGGGGCTTGCCATCGATGGCTGCGACGAAGCCAACGCCGCAGGCGTCATGCTCCATCTCCGGCGACCAGACGTGCGCCGCTTCCAGGCGGGCGGCGCTGGCGCGGTAGCGCTCGACGAACTCGGCGCCGGTCTCGGTTCCATTGGAAACGGAAAGGGGGCTGCCGTTTTCGATCATCTCGCTCATCTCAAATCCCCCTTACTCGGCGGCCAGCGCGGCGGCGGCGCGGGCGGTGATATAGTTATGGATACCGGCGGCGGCGTCGCGGCCGTCGCGGATGCCCCAGACGACCAGCGAGGCGCCGCGCACGATGTCACCGGCGGCGAACACGCCTTCCAGGTTGGTCATCAGGGTGCGCGGGTCGGCCATGACGGTGCCCCAGCGGCTGACCTTCAGGCCCGGCTCACCGAACAGGGTGGGCAGCGGCTCGGGATCGAAGCCCAGGGCCTTGATCACCAGATCGGCCTCCAGCGTGAAGGCGGAGCCCTCGATGGGCTGCGGCGTCTGGCGGCCGGAGGCGTCGGCCACGCCCATGTGCATGCGGTGGGCGCGCACGCCCGTCACCTGGCGGTCGCCCAGGAAGGCGTCCGGGGTGGCCTGCCACACGAACTCCACGCCCTCTTCCTCGGCATGGGCCACCTCGCGCTGGCTGCCCGGCATGTTGGCGCGGTTGCGGCGGTACAGGCACTTCACCGACTTCGCCCCCTGGCGGATGGCGGTGCGCACGCAGTCCATGGCGGTGTCGCCGCCGCCGATGACGACGACGTTCTTGCCCTTGGCGTTCAGGCGGCCGTTCTCGAAATCCACCACCGTGTCGCCCAGGCCGGTGCGGTTGCTGGCGGTCAGGTAGTCCAGTGCCGGGACGATGCCGTCCACGCCGCTGCCTGGGCCTTCCAGCTCACGCGCCTTGTAGACGCCGGTGGCGATCAGGATGGCGTCGTGCTGGACGCGCAGCTGGCCCAGCGTGGCGTGGCGGCCAACCTCGAAGCCCAAATGGAAGACGACGCCGGCGTCGGCCAGCAGCTTGGCCCGGCGCTCCACCACCTCCTTCTCCAGCTTGAAGCCGGGGATGCCGTAGATCAGCAGGCCCCCCACGCGATCGTAACGGTCGTAGACATGCACCTGATAGCCCTTGCGGCGCAGCTGGTCGGCGGCCGCCAGGCCGGCGGGGCCGGCACCGATGATGCCAACGCTCTGCGGCCGCTCGCGCACCGGGGCGGCCGGCTTCACCCAGCCGCGTTCCCAGGCCGTGTCGGTGATGTACTTCTCGACGGCGCCGATGGTGACGGTGCCGTGGGTCGACTGCTCGATGGTGCAGTTGCCCTCGCACAAGCGGTCCTGCGGGCAGATGCGCCCGCAGATCTCGGGGAAATTGTTGGTGGCCTGCGAGACCTCATAGGCCTCTTCCAGGCGGCCCTCGGCGGTCAGCTTCAGCCAATCGGGGATGTTGTTGGAGACGGGGCAATGCACCTGGCAGAAGGGTACGCCGCACTGGGAGCAGCGCGAGGCCTGGGTGGCGGCCTGATCGTCCGCGAAACGGGCGTAAATCTCGTCGAAATCCTGCCGGCGCAGCGCGGGCTCGCGTTTGTCAGGCATTTGCTGGTCCGTGTGGACGAACTGGAGCATCTGCTGCTTCTGCGCCATGGCCTTGATCCTTCGTGCTCTGCCCCGACGACCCGTGCGGTGGCCGGCGGAGATGTTCCCCGTCTCGCCCGCGCCGCGGCAAGGCGCCGGGTCACGGGCTTGCGCACAAGCGGGTGCGCCGAGTTCATATAAGTCGTTATGCCCCACCGCTCCAGCACTTTTTTCACGTTATGTCAGCTTAACTGTCCTATTGCGCATCAAGCACATGACTCGCGTGTGGAAAAGCGGTGACAGGTCCATTCGCACCCGCGGTAAATAGTACTAATTTGTTTACTATATGCACTCATATCGTTGATTTTGCTACAAACGCGGAATGAGAACTCCTGTCACGCGACAGCATCCGCTTTCCCAAGCCGCTGTCGCCGCCCGGCGCGACCGCTGCTATAAGCAGGCTGCCATCCAGCGGTCGGGTCCCGTCCGGCCGCCAATCGCCCCTAGACGTTGAGGCGCCATGTCTTTTTTGCAGACCCTGATCTTCGCGATCATCCAGGGCATCACCGAGCTTTTCCCCATCAGCAGCGTCGCCCACGGGGTGCTGACGCCCTTCCTGCTGGGGTGGGGCCTGGACCAGGCCTTTCTTAAGGAACACTTCCTGCCCTATCTGGTGATGCTGCACCTGGGCACAGCGGCGGCCTTGCTGGTGTTCTTCTGGCGCGATTGGGTCAACCTGCTGGCGGGTGTGGTCAAGGGGGGGCCGGACCGCCGTGTGCTGGCCCTGCTGGTTGTCGGCACCATTCCCGCCGCCATCCTGGGCCTGGCCTTCGAGAAGGTGCTGCGCGCCGCTTTCAGCGATCCGTTCAACGCCGCCATCTTCCTGATCGTGAACGGCTTCCTGCTGTTTTTCGGCGAGCGGCTGCGCGGCCGGGGTGAGCGCACCCTGGCGGAATTGAGCTTCGTCCAGGCCCTGCTGATCGGCCTGGCGCAGTCGCTGGCCCTGATCCCCGGCTTCTCCCGCTCCGGCGCCAGCATGGTGGCGGGCTTTTGGGCCGGCCTGAAACATGAGGAGGCCGCGCGCTTCTCCATGCTGTTGGCCACCCCCATCATCGCCGGCGCCAGCCTGCTGGTGGTGCCCAAGATGCTGCGCCAGGCGGAGGGCGACGTGATCCAGAGCGCGCTGGTGGGTGGCGCGGTCTCTGGCGTTTGCGCCCTGGTCGCCGTCTGGGCGCTGATGCGCTGGTTCAAGCGCAACGAGATCGACGCGATGCGCCCCTTCGCCTTCTACTGCTGGGCCCTGGGCGCAGTGGTGCTGGGGATGATTTATATCGGATAAGGAGCGCCTTCCGGGCCTCGCCGAATCGGCAACGAAAAGGGCGCCTCCCGGCCGGGAGGCGCCCTTATTCTTATTCGGCATCAGCCACAAATGGCTCAGGTCAACGGCTTGAGGACTGCCTTATGCCGTTGTAGGACGCGACTGCGTCCGCCGGACCTTTGCGGAAAGCGAAGCGGACCGCAAAGGGAGGAAGCCAAGCCCGCGGATGCGGGCGCCCGGCACCTGAGGGACGCAATCAATAATGCGTGCCGTGGGCGTCGATCTTGGTCAGCGCCGGCAGGGACGGCCCCTGGCGATGGCTGTCGTAACGGCCGGCCAACTGGAAGCGATCCAGGTAGGTCGGCAGGATCACCTCGGCGGCGGTGGGCGTGACACCCAGGTCGGCCAAGCCCGGCAGCTTACCGGACAGGACATTGTCGCTCTTCAGCAGGGTCACCTGGTCGCGGGTCAGCGGCTTGCCGGGCACCATCTCCAGAAAGGTGGCCTGCAGGCTGGCCAGGCCCCAGGGCAGGGACACCAAGCGGGTCTTACGGCCGGTCAGGTCCAGGACCAGCTGGATCAGTTCGCGGAAGCTGTAGGCGCGGGGGCCGCCCAGCTCGAAGGTCTTGCCCTCGGCGCCGGCGCGGGTCACGGCGTTAATGATGGCATCGGCCACGTCACCGACATAGACGGGCTGGAAGCGGGTGGCGCCGCCGCCGATCAGCGGCACGAAGGGCAGCGTCTTGGCCATCCCGGCGAAGCGGTTGAAGAAATTGTCCTCAGGCCCGAAGACGACGCTGGGACGCAGGATGGTCGCCTCGGGGAACACGGCGCGGACCGCCTGCTCCCCCGCCGCCTTGCTGCGGGCGTAGGCGGAGCGGGAATTGGCGTCGGCGCCCAGGGCGGAGACGTGCACCAGGCGGGCGACATCGGCCCCCTTGGCCAGGCGGGCGATGCGGCCGGCGGCCTCGGCATGCACCAGGTCGAAGCGCTGGCGCCCGCTTTCGGCCAGGATGCCCATCAGGTTGATGACGATGTCGGCGCCCTGGATGGCGCGGGCGACGGAGGCGTCGTCGGCGATGTCCACGGCCATGGGGACGATCTGGCCCACGGCGCCGTTCATCTTGAGGAAGGCGGCCTCGCCCGGGTGGCGGGCGGGCACGCGGATGACGCAGCCCGTCTTGGCCAGGCGCCGGATGACATGGCGGCCGATGAAGCCGGCCCCGCCGAACACGGTGGCGATACGAATGCTAGTGCCCATCCTCTTAGACCCTCTGCCCACTAAACGAATGACCCGCCGGACCTGTTGGTTCCGACCATACCCGCATGCGGGGGGTGACCGGGGCCGGCGGCGGCCGGAGACCCAAGCTTATAGCGAAGCCCGCGGGCGAGGGCTAGGCGCTTGGCCAAGGCCTGAAATGCAAGGAGAAGGACGCGCCCATGCACATGCGTGGGCGCGCGCAGCAGGGCGGCGGACGCCCCTTCACAAAAAACGAAAAGGGCCGAAAGAAGAGTATTGACAGGCCCCGGCCATGATCGTACTTAGGCGGCCCGCGCTGCCCAGGTGGCGGAATTGGTAGACGCGCAGGTTTCAGGTACCTGTGGCAGAGATGTCGTGGAAGTTCGAGTCTTCTCCTGGGCACCAATTACAGCGCGGGTTCAACGCAGGGCCGCCGTGTTCCAAATGGAACCGGCGGCCTGCGGCGTTTCTGGGGTCCGCTGACGCGTCGAACAGCGCCATCCTTCCCATCGAATACCTGACTGGTCGCCCCGTCCACCCCCCTCGACCTGGACGGGCGGGATCGGCGCCGTGCATGGGACCATCCCAGCGCCTGGCGCCACCGTCAAAAAAATTCAAAGGCGCCAAAAGAAGGGTGTTGACAGGCCCCGGCCATAATCGTACTTAGGCGGCCCGCGCTGCCCAGGTGGCGGAATTGGTAGACGCGCAGGTTTCAGGTACCTGTGGCAGAGATGTCGTGGAAGTTCGAGTCTTCTCCTGGGCACCAATTCAGCGCGGGTTTAAGGTCGCAGGGCCGCCGATGTTCCGATGGAACGCCGGCGGCCCGCGGCGTTTCTGGGGTTCGCTTTCGCGGGATGCCCCGGCGCCGGCGGGCCTTCCTCGGCAGCCCCTCCAGCATGAAGGACCGGTTTGATGCCCATCGATCTCTATGACGGCGATTTGCCCGACGGCCTGGACCTGGGCCCGGTGGTGGCCATCGACACCGAAACCATGGGGCTGAACCCGCACCGCGACCGCCTATGCCTGATCCAGCTGTCGTCCGGCGACGGGCGCTGCCACCTGGTGCAGCTGCGCCAGGGCCAGTACGACGCCCCCAACCTGAAGCGCCTGCTGACCAATCCGGAACAGCTGAAGCTGTTCCACTTCGCCCGCTTCGATATCGCCGTGCTGAACCAGTATCTGGGCGTCGTGACCGCCCCGGTCTACTGCACCAAGATCGCGTCCAAGCTGGTGCGCACCTATACCGACCGCCATGGCCTGAAGGATCTGTGCCGCGATCTGCTGGGCGTGGAGCTGTCCAAGCAGCAGCAGTCGTCCGACTGGGGTGCGGAGGAGCTGACGGCAGAGCAGCTGAAGTACGCCGCCTCCGACGTGCTGTACCTGCATGACATCAAGGCGAAGTTCGACGCCGTGCTGGCCCGCGAAGGCCGCACCGAGCTGGCCGAGGCCTGCTTCCGCTTCCTGCCGCACCGCGCCCTGCTGGACCTGAGCGGCTGGGACGAACCGGATATTTTCGCCCACTGAGGCGCCTTTCGGGGAAGGGGTCGCCCCCCTTCCCCCGGGTCCCGCGCGGGCGCGCCGCATGGGTGGGTAGCGCGCCGTCCCCCTGGAAAAAGGGACGGCGCATGACGATTTGACCGTGGAATCACTGCTCAGTTAGATTGGGCCTCAACCGGTGGCGGCAGCCGCCGGACATGCCTGCGCCACAATTGGCGGCCAAACCCCGTGGAACCATGACCCTGCCCCCCCCTTCAGAAAACCCCGGCGCCGGCACCGGCGACGCGGGCGGGATTCGGCAGCCGGCACCCCCGGCCGGTTCCGCGCCCCCTTCCGGCCACCTTTCGGATCAGCGTGCCCCGGACCCGCGCGGTCAGGACCCGCGCGGCGAGGAGCAACGGGGCCGGGGCGCCAGCGCCCGGCACACCCGCCGCGTCAACCAAGCCAAGGTGGTGTTGCCCACCCTGGCCGGCCTGACCATCGCCGCCATCGCGCTTTGGCCTCTGATCAAGGAAACCACCAATCCCCGCCCCGCCGACCCCGGCACCGGCCAGTTGGAAATGCTGGACGCCCATTTTCTGGGAACGGACAAGACCGACCGGCCCGTGGAAGTACGTGCCGACCGGGCCATGCAGGAAAGCAATCAGGACAACCTGATCGATCTTGTTTCGCCCGAGGCGGAGATCACGCTAAAGAATGGGCAGTGGGTGACCCTGAACGGGGACACCGGGCGGTACGACAAGCAGTCTGGCCACCTGACGCTGGAGGGGAGGGTCACGCTGTTTCACGATCACGGCTATGAGTTCACCACCGACAAGGCGGAAGTGGACACCAGCAAGAACATCGCCTGGGGCAACGCGCGCGTGGCCGGCCAGGGCCCGTTCGGCGACATCGACGCCGGCGGCTTCCGCATGACCGACAAGGGCAGCACCATCGTCTTCACCGGCAAGGCGCGCCTGCGCCTGGTGGAGAAGGAGCACCACGCCGACGGCGCCACGCCCGCCGGTCCCATCCCTGCACTCCCCATCACGGCACCCCCCATCACGGCACCGTCGCGGACCGGAGGCAAGAAACCTTGAGTATCCGGTTCACAAAGACGGTCCCGGCGGTGCGGACCCTGATGCTGAGCGGCCTGGCGGTTGCGGCCACGGCCCTGGTCGCCTTGGCCCCATCCTCCCGCGCGGAGGAAGCGGCGGGGGCCAAGCCCGTCGCCGGAAAGCCCGCTGGCGAAAAAGTCGCCAAGGCCAAGAAGCCCGCCGCTCAACCGGCGCAGAATACCGCCGTCCCCGGCGAGCCTGGCCTGCTGCCTTTCACCCCCGCCGAGGTCACGGCCTCCCCCCCGGGCGCCATCGACATCACCTCGGACGAGACAATGGAGTGGCACAACGACCAGCTGGCCGCCGTGGCCCGGGGCCACGTCATCGTGACGCGGGGGGAGGACACCCTGCACTGCGACACCCTGGTGGTGTACTACCGCAAGGCCAATGACGGCTCGACCGAGATGTACCGCATGGCCGCCGACGGCCAGGTGGTCATGACCTCGCCCAGCCAGCAGGCCTATGGCGACCACAGCGTCTACGATGTGGACCAGGACGTGACCGTGCTGACCGGCGACCATCTGCACCTGGTCACGCGCAGCGACACGGTTTACGCCCGCGACACCCTGGAATACTGGCGCCAGCAGCAGTTGCTGGTCGCGCGCGGCAACGCCATTGCCATCAATGACAAGGGCGACCGCATCCGCGCCGACGTGCTGGTGGGCATCATGGAAGAGAATGCGACTAAGCAGTTGGAGATGACGCGCATGGATGCCAAGGGCAACGTGCTGATCGTCACCCCCAAAGATATCGCGCGCGGCACCGAGGGCACCTATAACGTGAAGACGCGCATCGCCATCCTGACGGGCGATGTGAAGCTGACCCAGGGTCAGAACCAGGTGAACGGCCACCGGGCCGAGGTCAACAACGCCACGGGGGTCAGCCGCATGCTGCCCGACGAGACCGTCAAGGGGGGGCGCGTGCATAGCGTGCTGATACCCAAGAAGTCCGATCAGCCGGCCGCCCCTGCCGCGCCGCCCGCTGGCGGCGCCAAAACCCCCGGCGGCGGAGCGCAGCCATGAGCAAGACATCCGAACCCGCGAAGGCGCCGGCGGCGCCCAGGGAACCCAAAGCGGGAGGCCCGCGCCTGGTGTCAGACAACCCCAACAGCGGCCTGACGGCCACCAAGCTGGGCAAGAGCTATAAGGGCCGCCCGGTGCTGCGCGATGTCAGCGTCAGCGTACGCCGGGGCGAGGTCGTTGGCCTGCTGGGCCCCAACGGCGCCGGCAAGACCACCAGTTTCTACATCATGACCGGGCTGATCATGCCCGATTACGGCACCATCACCCTGGACGGGCTGGAGGTCACCGAACTGCCCATGTACCGCCGCGCGCGCTTAGGGATAGGCTACCTGCCTCAGGAGGCCTCGATCTTCCGCGGCCTGACGGTGGAAAACAATATCCGCGCCGTGCTGGAGGTGGTGGAGCAGGACCGCGACAAGCGTGAAGCCACGCTGGATGAGTTGCTGGCCGAGTTCTCCATCAGCCATCTGCGCCGCACCTCGGCCCTGGCCCTGTCGGGCGGTGAACGCCGCCGCGTGGAAATCGCCCGGGCCCTGGCGTCCCAGCCCAACTTCATCCTGCTGGACGAGCCGTTCGCCGGCATCGACCCCATCGCCGTCAACGACATCCGCGAACTGGTCAGTCATCTGCGCGAGCGCGGCATCGGCGTCCTGATCACCGACCACAACGTCCGCGAAACCCTGGACATCGTTGATCGCGCATACATTCTTCACGATGGTATGGTATTGATGGAGGGTGAACCGTCCGAGATCGTGGCCCACAAGGATGTGCGCCGCGTATACCTTGGCGAACGGTTCAGTCTGTAACTAAGTATAAGCGCGTTCTGCGCAATTCCATTTCGGGCCACTGTTCTTATTCGGGCGGGTGATGGCGCTTCAACAACGCCTTGATCTTCGGCAGACCCAGGCGCTGGTGATGACTCCCCAGCTGCAACAGGCGATCAAGCTGTTGCAGCTGTCTAACCTGGAGTTGGCCGACTACGTCGATCGCGAGATGGAGCAGAACCCGCTCCTGGAACGCGATGATGGCGACCGTAACCGCGATCCCGCCCCCGATGGAGTGGATCGGGAGGAGGTGGTCGCGCGCACCGACGACCTGCCCATGCGCGACACGGCCGACCTCACGGCTTCCGACCACATGGGCTCCTCCAGCGACGCGCCACTGGACACGGACTTCGAGAACGTCTGGACCAATTCCAGCGCGGTCGACATGGCGGCCGACGGCATGGGCGAGGGCGGAGAGGCCTTCGGCAACTGGTCGGGACGCGGCGGCAGCTTCGAGGATGATGAAAACTCGTTCGAGCAGACGCTGTCCGGCAGCGTCTCGCTGCGCGACCACCTGACCGAACAGATCACCATGGACATCGCCGATCCCCTGGATCGGATGGTGGCCTTCGCCCTGATGGACTACCTGGACGAAGCCGGCTATTTCACCGGCGATGTCGCCCTGGTGGGGGATCAGCTGGGATGCACCGAATTCCAGGTCGTTTCGGTTCTGGAACGGTTACAGCGCCTGGACCCCGTGGGCATTTTCGCCCGGTCGCTGAAGGAATGCCTGGCGCTGCAGCTGCGGGAGCTGGACCGGCTGGACCCCTGCATGCAGGCCCTGCTGGACAACCTGCCCCTGCTGGCCGCGCGCAACGTTCCGGCCCTGCTGAAGGTCTGCCAGGTGGATGCCGAGGATCTGGCCGACATGGTCGGCGAGATCAAGGCGCTGAACCCCAAGCCGGCCCTGGCCTTCGATCATGAGCCGGTGCAGACGGTGGTGCCTGACATCGTCATGCGCGCCCAGCCCGGCGGCGGCTGGCTGGTGGAGCTGAACAGCGACACCCTGCCCCGTGTGCTGGTCAACCAGCGCTACTACGCCCGCATCCAGGGGGCCGCCCGGAACAAGCAGGACAAGGAGTATCTGACCGAGCAGTTCCAGTCGGCCAGCTGGCTGGTGAAGTCGCTGCACCAGCGCGCCAACACCATCCTGAAGGTGGCGACCGAGATCGTGCGCCAGCAGGACGCGTTTTTCCTGCACGGCCTGCAGTTCCTGCGCCCCCTTATCCTTCGGGATATAGCGGAGGCGATCGGCATGCACGAATCCACCGTCAGCCGCGTGACGACCAACAAGTTCATGGCCACGCCCCGTGGCCTGTTCGAACTGAAATACTTTTTCACATCAGCCATTTCCGGGGCGGACGGCCAGGCCGCGCACTCGGCCGAGGCGGTGCGTTACCGCATCAAGGTGCTGATCGACGCGGAAAAGCCGGACGAGATCCTTTCGGATGATCGCCTGGTCGAGATCCTTCGGGATGAGGGGATCGACATTGCACGGCGGACGGTCGCCAAGTATCGTGAAGCCATGAAGATCCCTTCCTCAGTCCAGCGTCGCCGGGAGAAGGCCCTTGGGATCTGAACCATGCGCCCGATGGATGGCGCATGACGGCTGGCCTTCCCAGCAGCAAAAGGCCGGCCGCGGGCTATTGTAAAGGCCGACGGCAAGGCACAACGCCGCCGCCACTCCTGGCTTCCAACCAAGCGAGACGGACAGGCCATGCATATAATCGTCAAAGGCAAGCAGCTAGACGTTGGCGAGTCCCTGCGCACCCATGTCGAGACCACACTGACAGGGTTGGTGGAGAAATATTTCAGCAGTCCACTTGAGGCGACCGTCGTGCTGTCGCGCGAGGCGCATCTGTACAAGGCGGACATCCAGGCCCACGTCGGCCGCGGCATCCTTCTGCAAGCCTATGCCGAAGCCACGGAACCCTATCCCGCCTTCGATGAGGCGGCGGAGCGCGTCGCCAAGCGCCTGCGACGCTATAAGCGCCGGTTGCGCGACCATCACCAGCGCGTGCATGGCGAGGCCGAGGCCGCCGTGCCGGCCCGAAAGTACATCATCAACGCCGACGCCCACGACGACGAGGCCGATGAAGGCGGTCAAGGGGCCGGCAGCCACAACGGGCACGCGGTGAACGGCAACGGTGCCGACCACCACCCCATGATCATCGCCGAGATGCAGACCAACATCGACATGCTGACGGTCAGCGAGGCGGTGATGCGCATGGACCTGGCGGATCTGCCGGCCCTGCTGTTCCGCAACCGCGCGCATGGCCATCTGAACATGGTCTATCGTCGGCCCGACGGGAACGTCGGCTGGGTCGATCCCTCCGACGGCAAGCCCACGGCCACCCACTGATCGGAACCTGCTGATCAGGATACGGCTTCCAGAGCTATCCCCGCCGACCTTGGCCCCATTGACCTCGGGGCGGGGATAGCCGAAGCTTGGAACCGGGGGTTGGGCGGAAAAGTTTGATAAACCTTTCCGCCCTATAAAACTTCAAGCGAAATGCCCGTGTAAGCGAGTGTGGTGGCAATGCCGTCCCAGTTTTTGTTGACGCCGATGGTCGAGCTTCTGAAGCCGGACGGCATTGTCGCCAATCTCAAGGCCTCCTCCAAAAAGCAGGTACTGCAGGAACTCGCCAAACGGGCCGCCGACCTGACGGGTCAGCATGAGCGGGCCATCTTCGACGTGCTGCTGGAGCGGGAGCGCCTGGGCACCACCGGCGTGGGCCGGGGCATCGCCATCCCCCATGGCAAGCTGCCCACCTTGCCCAAGGTCTGCGCCCTGTTCGCCCGCCTGGAACGGCCGGTGGATTTCGATTCCATCGATGAACAGCCGGTGGACCTGATCTGCCTGCTGCTGGCACCGGAATCGGCCGGCGCCGATCACCTGAAGGCCCTGGCCCTGGTCTCGCGCATGCTGCGCAACCCGCTATTCTGCGAGAAGCTACGCGGCGCCGACACCGCCGACGCCATCTACGCCCTGCTGACGCATACGGAAGCCAGCAACGCGGCGTAGGTCGTTTTCCTCAAGCGCCGGCAGGCCCGTCCGGGCCTTTGGCTATCCTCGATTTCCAGTCCGCTGCCGCTCCCCGGAAATCTCCGGCGGCCGCAGTCGCGGCCTACGGCGGCATGTGATCATGCCCCCGCTTGGGCGGTATTGACTGCCTGGGCCGTGTTGCCTATTTGGCCGCTGGTTGCCTCAGCGGCTGGCCCAGAGCAGGTAGTTGACGTCCAGGTCGCGGGCGTCCAGGCGGAAGGTGTCGTTGAAGGGGCTGTAGACCAGGCCCATGACCTCGCGCACCGTCAGGCCGGTGGCGCGCAGGCCGGCGGCCAGTTCCGACGGCTTCAGGAACTTGCGCCAGTCGTGGGTGCCGCGCGGCAGCCAGCGCAGGACGTATTCCGCGCCGATGATGGCCATCAGATAGGATTTGGGCGTGCGGTTCAGCGTCGCCATGACCAGCAGGCCCTCGGGCTTCATCAGGGCGGCCAGGCTGTCCAGGAACAGCGGCACGTCGGCCACGTGTTCCACCACCTCCAGCGACAGCACCGCGTCGAACGTCTCGCCGGCGGCCACCAGATCCTCCGCCGTGGTGTGGCGGTAGTCGACGGTAGTACCCGTCTCCATCGCGTGGGTGGCGGCGGTCTTCACGTTGCGCTCGGCGGCGTCGATGCCCACCACGTCGGCCCCCATCCGGGCCAGCGGTTCCGACAGCAGGCCGCCGCCGCAGCCAATATCGACCAGGCGCAGGCCCTGCAGCGGCTGGGGTGCCAGTGGATCGCGGCCGAAATGGGCGCAGATGCGGTCGCGCAAATATTCCAGGCGCACCGGGTTCAGCTTGTGCAGCGGCCGGAACTTGCCCGCCTCGTCCCACCATTCGGCGGCGATGGCGGAAAAGCGCTGGATTTCCCCGGGATCGACGGTGGTCGTGGCGGTCTGGCTCATCATAGGCACCCTTGAACGGAACGCACCCCAATGGGGAGCGCGGCGGAGTATGTGCCGCCCTCGCGGTCAACTCAACCGCGCCGGCTGAATGGCTGCACCCGGCCGGGCTCGCAGAAAGGCGGGGGACGCGACCGCGTCCGCGGGAACGTTTCAGGGGGCGTCGGCGGGCTGAAACGGGAGGATAAACCCTGCCCGGCGGATGCCGGCGCCCGGCGTTCAAGGGGGGCCATGACCACGAAATAGAAATGCTCTGTCGCCCGGTTTACGCAACCCTGACCTTTTATTGCCCATTTATTGCCTGGACGCGCCCGACAGGGTAAGGATAGCGCGCTTTCCGGAAAGCCTCGCGCCCGGGAGCCCCCTTGCATCCACCGGCTGGCGCCTGCCGGCCTCTCACAAGGCAGACACGGGTTATGGCACGCCTCGTTTTGAAGTTCGGCGGGACATCGGTCGGCACCATCGACCGGATTAAGAATGTCGCCCGCAAAGTGAAACAGGAGGTCGACGCCGGCCATGAGGTGGCGGTGGTCGTCTCCGCCATGTCGGGCGTGACCAACCAGCTGGTGGACTATGTGAAACAGGTCAGCCGCCTGGCGGACGAGCGCGAGTACGACGCCGTGGTCGCCTCGGGCGAGCAGGTGACCAGTGGCCTGCTTGCCATCGCCTTGCAGGAGATCGGCATCCCGGCCCGGTCGTGGCAGGGCTGGCAGATCCCCCTGATCACCGACGATGTGCACGGCAAGGCCCGCATCGAGCGCATCGAGTCCGGCGACCTGGTGGCCCGCATGGCCACCGGCGAGGTGGCCGTGGTGGCGGGCTTCCAAGGCGTGTCCAAGGATGGGCGCATCGCCACCCTGGGCCGCGGCGGCTCGGACACCTCGGCCGTGGCCCTGGCGGCGGCGGTCCAGGCCGAGCGCTGCGATATTTACACCGACGTGGATGGCGTCTACACCACCGACCCGCGCATCGTGACCAAGGCCCGCAAGCTGGGCCGCATCACGTACGAGGAAATGCTGGAGATGGCGTCCCTGGGCGCCAAGGTCCTGCAGACCCGGTCGGTGGAAATGGCGATGAAGCACCGGGTGCGTGTCCAGGTGCTGTCGACCTTCGAGGAAGCGGCCGGCAGCGCGTTGCCGGGAACTCTTGTCGTTGATGAGGACGAAATCGTGGAACAGGAACTGGTCAGCGGCATCGCCTACAGCCGGGATGAGGCGAAGGTGACCCTGGTGGGGGTGGAAGACCGGCCGGGCGTGGCCGCGGCCATTTTCGGCCCGCTCACCGACGCCGCCATCAACGTCGACATGATCGTGCAGAACGTGTCGGAAGACGGCACCACCACCGACATGACCTTCACCGTCACCAAGGCCGATCTGGACCGCACCGTGCAGGTGCTGGAGGGCGCCAAGGACGATTTGAAGTTCCGCCGCCTGATCGCCGACAGCAACGTGGTCAAGGTCTCGGTCATCGGCGTCGGCATGCGCAGCCACGCCGGCGTGGCCCAGCGCATGTTCAAGGCCCTGGCCGACCGCGGCATCAACATCCAGGTCATCTCCACCAGCGAGATCAAGGTCAGCGTCCTGATCGCCGAGGAGTACACCGAACTGGCATTGCGCGCCCTGCACACCGCTTACGGCCTGGACCAGGCATAAGCATCTGAGCGACACTCTGCCCCGGGGGACTGGAGAGCGTCCCCCGGGGCATTGTTGTTTTCAGAGGTTGTTTTAGGTTAGGGATCGGCGTCGTTCCCCCGCCGCGGGGCACCGGCCGCCGCATCACGGGCGCGGGTGATACATTTTTTCCGCCAAAAGGAAGCGTTTTTGATGTCGACCACCACCACGATTGGAACCGCTCGCGACAAGCTGGACGCGCTGTGGGCCCGTGGGCGCGATTTCCTGGGCACGGAGCTGGCCGTCATGGGCGGCGCGATGACCTGGGTGTCGGACGCCGGCCTGGTGGCCGCCATTTCCAACGGCGGCGGCTTCGGCGTGCTGGCCTGCGGCGCCATGACGCCCGAGATGCTGGCCCAGGAGATCGACGCCACCCGGGCGCTGACGGCGAAGCCCTTCGGCGTCAACCTCATCACCATGCACCCGCAGCTGGACACGCTGGCCGCCGTTTGCCTGGACCACGGCGTGCACCATGTCGTCCTGGCCGGCGGCCTGCCCCCGGCACCGGTGATCAAGCAGCTGAAGGACGGCGGCGCCAAGGTCGTGTGCTTCGCGCCGGCCCTGATCCTGGCCAAGAAGCTGGTGCGCATGGGCGTGGACGCCCTGGTGATCGAGGGCATGGAGGCCGGCGGCCATATCGGGCCCGTCGCCACCTCGGTCCTGGCGCAGGAGATCCTGCCGGAGATCCGGGACGTGCCCGTGTTCGTGGCCGGCGGCATCGGCCGGGGCGAGGCCATCGTGGCCTACCTGGAGCTGGGGGCCGCCGGTGTGCAGCTGGGCACCCGCTTCGTCTGCGCCACGGAGTCCCGCGCCCACCCCAATTTCAAGCGCGCCTTCATCCGTGCCAGTGCCCGCGACGCCATGCCGTCCGCCCAGCTGGACAGCCGCTTCCCGGTCATCCCGGTCCGCGCCCTGCAGAACGAGGGCACCCGCCGCTTCATGGATTTCCAGCGCGAGGTGGTGGAGCGTTTCAACCGCGGCGAGGTGGAGCAGAAGGACGCCCAGCTGGAGATCGAGCATTTCTGGGCCGGCGCCCTGCGCCGCGCCGTCATCGACGGCGACGTGGAAAACGGCAGCCTGATGGCCGGGCAGTCGGTGGGCATGGTGACGCGCGAGCAGCCGACGGCCGAGATCCTGGCCGAGCTGGTGGCCCAGGCGGAGGACGCCCTGGCCGGCCGGTACGGCCATGCCAAGGACACAGGGGAAGCGGGACCGGCGCTGGCGCTGGCGGGAGCGGCAGGCTAGTGGCACCGCATTCCGGAACTCCCCCCATCCTCATCGACCCGGGGCTTGAGGTTCCGGAAACCGGTTCCATCACCACTGATACCGCTACCGAACGCCGCCGGTCCGCCGACGCGGCCGGCGGCGCCCGGCGTCTGCTGGCCCGGCTGCGCGACGTCATGGCCGCCGGCGGCACCGCCCAGTCGCGGCTGGACAAGATCGTCATGCTGATCGCCGCCGAGATGGGGGCGGACGTCTGTTCCTGCTATGTCATGCGGGCGGGCGAGGTGTTGGAGCTGTTCGCCACCATCGGCCTGAACCTGGACGCCGTGCACAAGACGAGGCTGAGGGTGGGTGAGGGCCTGGTGGGCGACATCGCCGCCCACGCCCGGCCGGTGGCCCTGGCCAACGCGCCCAGCCATCCCAATTTCGCCTACCGTCCGGAAACGGGCGAAGACCCGTTCGACAGCTTCATGGGCGTGCCCATCCTGCGCGGCGGCCGCGTGCGCGGCGTGCTGGCCATCCAGCACATCGCGCGCCGCGCCTATGACGAGCAGGACGTGGAGACGCTGGAGACCATCGCCATGGTGGTCGCCGAGCTGGTGGCCACGGGCGAGCTGGTCGATAATCGCGAACTGCAGGTGGCCAACGACCTGGTGCTGCTGCCGTCCCGCCTGGACGGCGTCAGCCTGAACCGGGGCATCGCCATGGCCGTGGCCGTGCTGCACCGGCCGCAACTGACCATCCGCCAGATGGTGGCCGATGACCCGGAGCTGGAGCTGCGCCGCCTGCGCGAGGCGGTGGACAGCATGCACTCCGCCATCGACCGCCTGCTGATCCTGTCGGGCGAAACCGGCGGCGAGCATCACGAGATCATCGAAACCTATCGCATGTTCGCCACCGACCGTGGCTGGCTGTCGCGCATCCGCGAGGCCATCCGCACCGGCCTGACGGCGGAGGCGGCGGTGCAGCAGGTGCAGAACGACAACCGCGCCCGCATGGCGTCGGTAACCGACAGCTACATCCGCGAACGCCAGCTGGACCTGGACGACATCACCAACCGCCTGCTGCAGCATCTGGCCGGCCGCCAGGACAAGGCGGACGGCGGCACCCTGCCCGACGCGTTCGTGCTGGTGGCCCGCAACCTGGGGCCCGCCGAGCTGCTGGATTATGACAGCACCCGCCTGCGCGGCCTGGTGCTGGAGGAGGGGGCAGCCTACAGCCACGTGGCTATCGTGGCGCGGGCCCTGGACATCCCGGTGGTAGGGCAGTGCACCGGTGTGCTTAACCGCATCGACCCGCTGGACTTCGTCATCGTCGACGGCGACCACGGCCAGGTGTTCGTGCGCCCGGCGGAGGACATCACCGAGGCCTTCCTGAAAAGCATCGAGGTGGGGGAGGAGCGCAAGCGCGAGTTCGCCGCCGCCCGCAAGCTGGAGTCGGTGACGCGCGACGGCGTGGCCGTGCGCCTGATGCTGAACGCCGGCCTGTTGATCGACCTGCCCCACCTGCATGCCACCGGCGCCGACGGCATCGGCCTGTACCGCACCGAAATCCCCTTCATGGTGCGGCACACCTATCCCGACACCGCCGTGCAGAAGGAGACCTACGCCAAGGTGCTGGACGAGGCGGACGGCAAGCCCGTCACCTTCCGCACCCTGGACGTGGGCGGCGACAAGACCCTGCCCTACTTCCCCGACCTGGGTGAGGAGAACCCGGCCCTGGGCTGGCGCGCCATTCGCATCGGCCTGGATCGTCCCGCCATGCTGCGCAAGCAGCTGCGGGCATTGCTGTGGGCGGCCTCGGGCCGCGACCTGCGGGTGATGTTCCCCATGGTAGCCGAGGTGTCGGAGTTCCTCCGCGCCCGCCGCGTGCTGGACCTGGAACTGCGCCGGCTGGAGCAGGATGGCGTGGCCCGCCCCCGCGACCTGAAGGTGGGCGTGATGATGGAGGTGCCGGCCCTGCTGTTCCAGCTGGACGCGCTGCTGCCCCACATCGATTTCATGTCCGTGGGATCCAACGACCTGCTGCAGTACCTGTTCGCCAGCGACCGCGGCAATCCCATGCTGAACAACCGCTATGACCTGCTGTCGCCGGCCATGCTGTCGGTGCTGCGCATGCTGGTGCGGCGGTGCGATGAGGCCGGGGTGCAGCTGTCGCTGTGCGGCGAGATGGCCAGCCGGCCCCTGGACGCCATGGCCCTACTGGGCTGCGGCTTCCGCACCCTGTCGATGAGCCCTGGCGCCTTCGGCGAGATCAAGACCATGATCCGCTCGGTCGACGTGGGCGTGCTGCAGCGGTTCCTGGACAGCCTGCTGGGGCGCCCCGACCGGTCGTTGCGCCAGCACCTGCTGGCCTTCGCCCGCGACCACGGCGTGCGGCTCTAGCCAATCTAATTAATTCTGACGGCACGATGGTTGCGGTACCGCGGCGCCCTTGATAAGACTCCCCCGTCAACGACGGTTGGGTAATATTCGAACCGGCGGTTGGGACAATTCAAATACGAATTCCGGGTGCCCTCTGGGGCCTTCTGTGCTGGGACCGCCGTCATGACTGAACGCCGCGACCGTTATCGGGACATGATCGACGCTGGCCGCGCCGCCGAACCACAGGCGCCGCGCGAAACCGTGGGCGACATCCTGCGCATGCGGCGCGAGGAACTGGGCTATGACCTGACGGGCGTGGCCAACGTCCTGCGCATCCGCCGCCCCTATCTGGAAGCCATCGAGGACGGCCGTTATGGCGACCTGCCGGGCCAGGCCTACATCCTGGGCTTCCTGCGCAGCTACGCCGACCTGCTGGGCATCGATTCGGGTGACCTGCTGAACCGCTTCAAGGATGAGACGGCGGGCCACGTCCGGCCGGCGGAACTGTACCTGCCCATCCCAGTCAGCGAGAACCGGGTGCCCAGCGGCGCGCTGATCGTGGGCGCCGTCGTGCTGGCCGCGGCCCTCTATGGCGGATGGTACCTCTATTCCTCCGCCGACCGCAGCGCCCTGGACCTGGTGCCCAAGCTGCCGGAGCGGCTGGCCCACCTGACGGGCAACAGCGACGCCTCCTCCCCGCCGCCGGCCAACGTGCTGCCGGCCCCCGCAGTGCAAGCCCTGCTGAACCAGGCGCAGCCCACGGCGCCGGAGGTGGGGGCCGCCCCCGACGCCACCGCGCCGCTGCCCGACGCGATGCCCGGCCCCGTGCCCGCGGCCCCCGCCAATGCCCAGGTCGCCCCGCAGGCGCCGGCGACCAATGCCCCCGCAGGCCAGGGGACCGCCGCGCCGACCGCCGCGCCGGGCAAGATCGCGACGGCGCCGCAGCCGGCCGCGCCCCAGCAAACAACCTCGGCACCGGTGGCGTCCGAGGCGCCGGATGACGAGGCGCCGCAGATGCCCGACCTGGGCCAGCCCAAGACCGCCGCCGCCGATCCGGATACCGCCCCGGCCGACGCCAGCATGCGCCCCGACACCACCGCCCCCGGGACGGCGCCGGCCCCCGCCAAGGGCCGCGTCTTCGGCCAGACCGGTCCCGCCCGCGTGGTGGTGCGCGCCACGGACGAAAGCTGGATCCAAGTGCGCGACGCCAAGGGCACGCTGTGGGCGTCCCGCGTGCTGCACCCGGGCGACAGCTTCCGCGCCCCCGACGTGCCTGGCCTGACCCTGGAAACCGGCAACGCCGGCGGCGTGGTCGTCAGCCTGGACGGCAAGGACCTGGCCGCCCTGGGCGCCAAGGGCCAGGTGGTGCGCAGCTATCCCCTGCAACCGGATGATCTACAGGCTCGGGTGACTCACTGATGGCTTCCCTGTTTCGCAGCAAGGCGGCCGTCGCCGCCTGTCTTTCCGCCTGCGTGGCCCTGGCCGTGGGCGTGGGCCTGGCACCCCAGTTGGCCCAGGCCGAAGGCCGCACCCGCCAGGTCGAGGTGGACGTGGCCAAGGCGACCCAGCCACTGGACCGCTTCTACGACCTGTCCGTCGGGTCCGACTACCCGGGCACCCTGATGCGGCCGGACAGCATGGCGCAGCTGAAGACCACCCAGGACGAGCTGGGCTTCCGCTACATCCGCTTCCACGCCATCTTCCACGACGTGCTGGGCACGGTGAAGGCCGAGAACGGCACCATCACCTATGATTGGAGCAAGATCGACCAGCTGTACGACGACCTGAAGGCGCGCGGGCTGAAGCCTTTCGTCGAGCTGGGCTTCACGCCCAAGGCCATGGCGACGTCGGAGAACAAGATCTTCTATTGGGAGGGCAACACCTCCCACCCCCGGCCCAACGCCTGGCGCGACCTGATCACCGCCTTCGTCCAGCACATCGAAGCCCGCTATGGCCAGGCCGAGGTGCGCAGCTGGTTCTTCGAGGTGTGGAACGAGCCCAACCTGTCCGGCTTCTGGGAAGGCGGCGACCAGCAGGCGTATTTCGCCCTGTACGACCTGACGGCCAACACCATGAAGGCCATCGACCCGGAATTGCGCGTGGGCGGCCCCGCCACGGCCGGCGCCGCCTGGGTCCCGGAATTCCTGGACCATGTGGCCAAGAGCGGCGCGCCCGTGGACTTCGTCACCACCCACACCTATGGCGTGGACGGCGGCTTCCTGGATGAGGCGGGCAAGGCCGACACCAAGCTGTCACCTTCCCCCGACGCCATCGTGGGCGACGTGCGCAAGGTGCGCGAGCAGATCGCCGCCTCGCGCTTCCCCACCCTGCCGCTCTATTTCACGGAGTGGAGCACCAGCTACACCCCGCGTGACCTGGTGCATGACAGCTACGTCAGCGCGCCCTACATCCTGGCCAAGCTGAAGGCCAGCCAGGGCATGGTCCAGGGCATGAGCTACTGGACCTACAGCGATCTGTTCGAGGAACCCGGCCCGCCCACCGCCCCGTTCGAGGGCGGCTTCGGCCTGATGAACCGCGAGGGCATCCGCAAGCCGGCCTACTTCGCTTACAAGTACCTGCACGCCCTGCAAGGCCAGGCGGTGCCGGTGACGGACGGCCAGGCGATGGCGTCTGCGACGGAGGGCAAGGCCGCCGCCCTGGTGTGGGATTTCCAGCAACCGCACCAGCCCGTCAGCAACCGGTCCTTCTACAGCAAGATCGTCCCAAACAAGGCCGCCCCGTCGGTCAAGGTCTCGTTCCGGGGCCTGAAGCCCGGCAGGTACCGCCTGGCGGTGCACCGCACCGGCTTCCGCGCCAACGACGCCTATTCCGCCTACATTGACATGGGCGCGCCCAAGTCCCTGTCACCGGAACAGCTGGCCAAGTTGACCGACCTGACGCGCGACCTGCCGGAGGCGGACAAGACCGTGACCGTGGGGGCCGACGGCCGCTTCGCCACCACCCTGCCCATGCACAGCAACGACATCATGCTGGTCACGCTGGACAGGCCCGCCGGGGACCAGGCCGCCGGCGGCAAATAGGTCAACCGCGTCGGCCGCTTAACCATTATGCACCGCGCCGTCCCGCACACGGCGCGGTGAAGCCTTGTGCGATGGCCTCTTGATCCCGGGGCCTTCCGGCAGCACTTTACCGATCAAATTCCCCCATGAGGCCAGTTCCCATGTCCACCTCCCATCGTGCGTATCGCCAGATCCTGCGCCGGACCTCCCGTCAGATTCGTGTCGGCAACGTCCTGGTCGGTGGCGACGCGCCGATCTCCGTCCAGACCATGACCAACACCCTGACCGCCGACGCCAAGGCGACGATCGAGCAGGTGTTGCGGGCAGAAGAGGCCGGCGCCGACATGGTCCGCGTCTCCTGCCCCGACGAGGAATCGACGGCGGCGCTGAAAGAGATCGTGAAGGCGGTGCACGTGCCCATCGTGGCCGACATCCACTTCCACTATAAGCGCGCCATCGAGGCCGCCGAGGCCGGTGCCGCCTGCCTGCGCATCAACCCCGGCAACATCGGTTCCGCCGACCGGGTGCGAGAGGTGGTGCAGGCCGCCAAGGACCATGGCTGCGCCATGCGCATCGGCGTCAACGCCGGCTCGCTGGAGCGCGAGCTGCTGGAGCGCTATGGCGAGCCCTGCCCCGAAGCCCTGGTGGAAAGCGCCCTGACCCACGCCAAGATCCTGGAAGACCATGACTTCCGGGAGTTCAAGATTTCCGTGAAGGCCTCGGACGTATTCCTGGCCGTGGCCGCCTACCAGGGTTTGGCCGAGGCCTGCGACTATCCCCTGCACATCGGCATCACCGAGGCCGGCGGCCTGCGCGCCGGCACCGTGAAGTCCTCGATCGGCCTGGGCATGCTGCTGTGGTCGGGCATCGGCGACACCATCCGCGTGTCGCTGTCCGCCCCCCCGGAGGAGGAGGTCAAGGTCGGCTTCGAGATGCTGAAGTCGCTGGGCCTGCGCCGGCGCGGCGTCACCGTCATCTCCTGCCCGTCCTGCGCCCGCCAGCAGTTCGACGTCATCAAGACGGTCGAGGTGCTGGAGGAGCGGCTGGCCCACATCACCACCCCCATGACCGTGTCGGTCATCGGCTGCGTGGTGAACGGCCCGGGCGAGGCCACCATGACCGATATCGGCTTCACCGGCGGCGGCAAGGGCGTGCACCAGGTGTTCCTGGCGGGCCAGCCAGCCCACCGCCTGAAGGACGAGAGCATCGTCGACCACCTGGTGTCGCTGGTGGAAAAGAAGGCCGAGGAGATCAAGGCCGCCCAGGCCGCCGAAGCCGCCGCTGCCGCTGAGTAACATGGAAGTGCGCGGCATGGGCTTTTGCTCATGCCGCTAGGCCCCAAGTGGGGCCGCCGGAGCTTTTTGGGAAGCGAAGCGGACTGAAAAGCGAGGAAGCCAAGCGGCCGGATGGCCGCGCCCGGCGCTTGAGGGCTTTAGTCAGCCCGGACACGGGATGACGGAACAACCATGACCACCACATTGGAAGAACGGTTCGGGGACACGCTGGCCAAGCTGTCGGCCCGGCATGACGAGCTGCGCGACGCCCTGGCAACGGGCACGCTGGCGGCCGACGCCTACACCCGCATGAGCAAGGAATTCGCGGAGCTGACGCCGGTGGCCGAGTCTATCGCCGAGCTGCGCCGCGCCCGGTCCGACCTGGCCGAGTTGGCCCGCATGGCGGAAGCGGAGTCCGATCCAGAGATGCGGGAGCTGGCGCAGGAGGAACTGATCCAAGCGGAGAAGGCCCTGCCTGGGCTGGAGCGCCAGGTCATGCTGGCCCTGCTGCCCAAGGATGCCGCCGACGACAAGAACGCCATGTTGGAGGTGCGCGCCGGCACCGGTGGCGACGAGGCGGCCCTGTTCGCCGCCAACCTGTTCGACATGTACCGCCGCTACGCCGCCATCCAGGGCTGGCGTTTCGAGGTCATTGAGATCTCGGAGACCGGCCTGGGCGGCTATAAGGAAGCCATCGCCAGCATTTCCGGGCGGGGCGTGTTCCGTCGGCTGAAGTTCGAATCGGGCGTGCACCGGGTGCAGCGCGTGCCGGCGACCGAGACTCAGGGCCGCATCCACACCTCCGCCGCCACCGTGGCCGTGTTGCCCGAGGCGGAGGAGGTGGATATCCAGATCGACGAGAAGGACCTGCGCATCGACGTGTTCCGCTCGTCCGGTCCGGGCGGCCAGTCGGTCAACACCACCGACAGCGCCGTGCGCATCACCCACCTGCCCACCGGCCTGGTGGTCAGCCAGCAGGACGAAAAGTCACAGCACAAGAACAAGGCCAAGGCCCTGCGTGTGCTGCGGTCCCGCCTGT
Source organism: Nitrospirillum amazonense (assembly GCF_029594735.1). Taxonomy (NCBI): domain Bacteria; kingdom Pseudomonadati; phylum Pseudomonadota; class Alphaproteobacteria; order Rhodospirillales; family Azospirillaceae; genus Nitrospirillum; species Nitrospirillum amazonense. The sequence goes on along the minus strand of NZ_JARPAF010000002.1, from coordinate 595,583 downwards.
ATGACCTGCAGCGCAGCGCCCTGGACGCGGAACGCGCGGCCAACCGCAAGAGCCAGGTGGGCAGCGGCGACCGCTCCGAACGCATTCGCACCTACAACTTCCCCCAAGGCCGGGTGACCGACCACCGCATCAACCTGACGCTCTACAAGATCGATAAGGTCATGGCGGGCGAGGCCCTGGATGAGGTGGTGGAGGCGCTGATCGCCCAGGACGAGGCCGAGCGCCTGGCCGAACTTCAGTGAGCGGTCCCCTTCTCCTCCGTGATGTCTTAAAAACGGCCGAGGAACGCCTCGCCGCGGCCGGCTGCGCCAGCCCCCGGCTGGACGTGCGCCTGCTGGCGGAGGAGGCGCTGGGCTGGTCGCGCACCGCCCTGCTGCTGGACGGTGATCGACCGGTATCGGCCGAAGCCCAGGCCGCCCTGGCCACCCTGGTCGATCGTCGCGCCGCACGGGAACCGGTGTCGCGCATTCTGGGCAAGCGGGAGTTCTGGAGCCTGGAGTTCCGCCTGGCGCCGGACACGCTGGACCCCCGGCCCGATACCGAGACCCTGGTGGAAACCGCGTTGCGCCACCTGCCCGACGGCCAGCGCCCCCGGCGCCTGCTGGACCTGGGCACGGGCAGTGGCTGCATCCTGCTGGCGCTGCTGTCCGAGCTGCCAGGCGCCTGGGGCCTGGGCGTGGACATCGCCCCCGGCGCCGCCCGTGCCGCCGCGGCCAACGCGAAGGCCCTGGGATTCGCCAGCCGCAGCGCCTTCCTGGTCGGCAGCTGGACAGACGCGCTGGGTGCGGGAGCGCGCTTCGACGCCATCGTGTCCAACCCGCCCTACATCCCGGCCGCCGACATCGCCGGCCTGGAGCCGGAGGTGCGGACCTTCGATCCCATGCGCGCGCTGGACGGCGGCGCCGATGGGCTGGATCCGTACCGTCACCTGGCCGCTGTGGCCGGCGACCTGCTGCTGCCCAGCGGTCTGCTGGCGGTGGAACATGGCGCCGGCCAGGGGGCCGACGTGGCGGCCCTGTTCGCCGCCGCGGGCCTCGAGGTGCTGGAACGGGTGGACGATTTGGCCGGGCACGACCGGGTGGTCGCCGCCCGGCGGCTTGGCTGATTCCCCAAAAGACCAAGGCTCCTGACCACTTGCGCCAACCGCGCAGGGCGGCATCGCCAAAAAAAATGTTGGATTAGCGGGATTCAGCGTTTAGGGTCATTTTGCGTGGTGAAGGCCGAAGGGGCGACGCGCCAGGTTCGAAACGGGGGACACCGTTATAGGGGCCGGGCTAGCGTTCATGGGCCGATGATGATCACCACGGCATGCCAGTTTGCCCAGCATGGTCGATCCGGTTTCCTTCCGGGTTACGGTGTGGATTCCGGGATCGGATGCGGTGGCGCGGATGATGATGTCCGCCCCCTTGGCACGGCATGCATCGAACTCCAACGGGGCTAGAGCAGCAGTCGGATGAGACAGGGACCGAACTCCAGGCGTTCGCGTGGACGCGGCGGTAACAACGGTGGCAATGCCGGCGGCAACGGCGGCGGCAATGGCGGTGGCAACAACGGTGGCGGCAATAACCGCCGCCAGAACGTGCCCCTGCGCCATCAGACCTTTGACAGCAACGGCCCGGATGTGCGCATCCGCGGCAACGCCTTCCAGGTGCATGAGAAGTACTTGGCCCTGGCCCGTGACGCCCAGTCGTCCGGCGACCGGGTGGCGGCGGAAAACTATCTGCAGCATGCGGAGCACTATTTCCGCATCATCACGCAGATCAACGAGTCCGAACAGCGCCAGCGCGGCGGCGAGCCCAGGGGCTACCAGCCCCAGCCGGGCTACGACGACGCCGAGGGCGGCGATACGGCCGACGACGGCGAGGGCGATGCCCAGGCCGAAGACGAGCGCGAGCCGCTGAGCGCTTGATCTTAAAAAGCCCCGCCTGACAGCGGGGCTTTTTTGTTGTCTCAGGCGCCGGCGGCGCATCCGCGCCTTGGCTTGTCCTCGTTTTGCAGTCCACTGCGTTCCGCGCAAAACTCCGGCGGACGCGGTCGCGTCCTTGTCGCTTCGCTCCGAAAAAGGAGGGGCCCTGGAAGGGACGGGACATAGGCCCTATGCGGCCACAGCGCGAGCCGCCCCTTGTCCGCGACAGGACCGGTCGTTATTCTGCGCCTCCGTGAAACAAAAAGACCCGCCGCACGGGTTTTGGTGTTTCGGAAATGTCGGTCCGCATCAGAGTGAAGATCCATGGGCAAGCCGCGCACCCTCTATGACAAGATCTGGGACAGCCACGTCGTCCACCGCCAGGAAGACGGCACCTGCGTGCTCTACATCGATCTCCACCTCGTGCATGAGGTGACCAGCCCGCAGGCCTTCGAAGGTCTGCGCATGGCCGGCCGCAAGGTGCGCCGCCCATCCGCCACCCTGGCCGTTGCCGACCACAACGTTCCCACCAGCCACGACCGCCTGGCCGGCATCAAGAACGAGGAAAGCCGCATCCAGGTGGAGCAGCTGGCCATCAACACCAAGGAATTCGGCGTCGACTACTACGACATGTCCGACATCCGCCAGGGCATCGTCCACGTCGTGGGGCCGGAGCAGGGACTGACCCAGCCGGGCATGACCATCGTCTGCGGCGACAGCCACACCGCCACCCACGGTGCGTTCGGCGCCCTGGCCTTCGGCATCGGCACGTCGGACGTGGAACACGTGCTGGCCACGCAGACCCTGCTGCTGAAGCCGTCCAAGAACATGCGCATCAGCGTGGATGGCGAGCTGCCCGTGGGCGTGACCGCCAAGGACGTGGTGCTGGCTATCATCGGCAAGATCGGCACCGCCGGCGGCACCGGCCACGTCATCGAGTTCGCCGGCTCCGTCATCCGGGGCCTGTCCATGGAAGGCCGCATGACGGTCTGCAACATGGCCATCGAGGCAGGGGCCCGCGCCGGCCTGATCGCCCCGGACGAGACCACGTTCGCGTACCTGAAGGGCCGTCCGCAGGCGCCCAAGGCCGCAACCTGGGAGCAGGCCGTCAACTGGTGGAAGAGCCTGCCCTCGGACGAGGGTGCGGTGTACGACCGCGAGGTCGTGCTGAAGGCCGAGGACATCGCCCCCATGGTGACCTGGGGCACCAGCCCGCAGGACGTGCTGCCCATCACCGCCGCCGTGCCCAACCCCGCCGACGAGGCGGATGAGCACCGCCGCGCCGCCATGGAACGCGCGCTGAAGTACATGGGGCTGGAAGCCGGCACCCCGCTGGACGCCATCCCCGTGGACAAGGTCTTCATCGGCAGCTGCACCAACAGCCGCATCGAGGACCTGCGCGCCGCCGCCAAGGTGGTGGAAGGCCGCCATGTGAAGGATGGCATCTACGCCATGGTGGTCCCGGGGTCCGGCCTGGTGAAGGAACAGGCCGAGTCCGAGGGCCTGGACAAGGTGTTCACCGCCGCCGGCTTCGACTGGCGGGAGCCCGGCTGTTCCATGTGCCTGGCCATGAACGACGACAAGCTGAAGCCGGGTGAGCGCTGCGCCAGCACCTCCAACCGCAACTTCGAGGGCCGCCAGGGCCCCGGCGGCCGCACCCATCTGGTGAGCCCCGAGATGGCAGCCGCCGCGGCATTGACCGGCAAGCTGACGGATGTGCGCACGCTGAACTGAGCGAACGCATCGGTGCGATGTGAGCGACGGCGCGGAGCTCCAGAGGGTCCGCGCCGTTCGCTTACGTAAAGGTTCCCTCAGTCACCCGGCGGCCACATCCGTCGCGTTGGCTTCCTCGATTTCCAGTCCGCCATGCTCCCCGGAAAGCTCCGGCGGATGCGGTCGCATCCCACAGCGGCATGCTCATGTCGCTGGCGTCGTTCGGCTGCGATAACGGTAGCTGCGCCAGCCCAGCCGCAGCTGGTCGGTCAGCAGGGCCAGCGCAGGCGAGATGTCCGGCTTGGCCGGCTGCCCACGGCCCAGGCGGCGCAACTGGGCCTTCACCACCGCCATGGTGCCCATGGCCGCCAGGGTCTTGCGTTCCCAGCGGATGGGCGGCAACGCCGCCTCCACCCCCTGCCCGCGCTGCCAGGCGCGGGGTAGGCCAGGGTTCAGCGCCAGGGCGGTGGCCATGCCAGCCATGGCCACGCCGCTGTCCACCACCCGGGCCGCCACCTCCACCCGGCGGATGCCGCCCGTCACCATGAGCGGCATCCGCGCCACCTGATTGATGTCGGCGGCGAATTCCAGGAAATAAGCCTCGCGCGCCAGCGTCCGGCCGTCGCGGGTCTTTTCCGATGTCCCTGGCCCCTGCATGGCCGGCGCCTCGTAGGAACCGCCCGACAGTTCCACCAGATCGACGGCCAGGTCGTTCAGCCAGGCGACCACTTGGCGCGCCTCCTCCGGCGCGAAGCCGCCACGCTGGAAATCGGCGGAGTTCAGCTTCACCGCCACGCAGAAGCCGGGGCTGATGGCGGCGCGCACCGCCCGCACCACGTCCAGCAGCAGCCGCGCCCGATTCTCCAACGGCCCGCCCCAGCAATCGTCACGCCGGTTGGTCAAGGGCGACAGGAACTGGCTCAGCAGATAGCCGTGGGCGGCATGGATCTGCACGCCGGTGAAGCCCGCCTGTTCCGCCAGTGCTGCGGTCTGGGCGAAGCGGCGGGTGACGTCAGCGATGTCCGCCTCGGACATGGCGCGGGGCACCGCGAACAGCTTGGAGTAGGAACCGAGGTCCAGGGCCACGGCGGATGGCGCCACCGTTTCCTGGCCCAGGCTGGCGCGCATCTGCCGGCCGGGATGGTTGATCTGCATCCACAACTGCCCGCCGCCGGCTCGCCCGGCCTCCGCCCACTGTCGGAAGGGGCCCAGGTCGGCCCCCTGCTCCAGCACCACGCCGGCGGGGCCGGTCATGGCGCGGCGGTCGATCATGACGTTGCCGGTGATCAGCAGGCCGGCCCCGCCCTCCGCCCAGGTGCGGTAGAGGCGGATGAGGGTGGGCGACGGGCGATGGTCCGCTGTCGCCATGTTCTCCTCCATCGCCGCCTTGGCCAGGCGGTTGGGGATGATGGCGCGGTTGGGCAGGACCAGGGGCTGGAAAAGGGTGGGGACGGGCATGGCTGCGACGGTCATTCGGTTGACGGTCCCCCGACCCTAAGCTTAAAGTGAACTTTAAGGTCAATAGCTGTTTCGAGGCCATCATGCGCATCGGTGAACTGGCGCAACGCAGCGGCCTCTCCCCCTCCCGCCTGCGATTCTATGAGTCCGCCGGCCTGATCGGCCCGGCCGACCGGGGAACAAACGGCTATCGCGCCTTCCCGGCGGAAACGCTGACGCGGCTGGAACTGATCACCGGGGCGCAGAGGGCCGGCTTCACATTGGATGAAATCCGTGGCCTGCTGCCCGGCTGCGATAATGACGCCATCGGCCACGGCCCCCAGATCGCCGAGGCCCTGCGCCGCAAGGTGGGGGAGATCGAGGCGCTGCAACAGCGGCTGGAAACCAGCAGAGCCCGCCTGCTGGCCATCATCGACAGCCTGGAGAACGGCCCCCAGGACCTGGGCTGCGCCGCCAACACCCGCCGGGTGCTGGCGGAGATCAAGCTGACCGACATCAAGGAAACGGCGGCCAAGGAGGCAGCGGAATGAGCGACGGCAAAGTGGACGGCGTCACCGGGGGCTGCCAATGCGGCGCCGTGCGCTATCACAGCACCATGGCGCCGGAGGGCGTGCATTTCTGCCACTGCCGCATGTGCCAGCGGGCCGTGGGCAACGTCTTCGCCGCGCTGGCGGGGGTGCGCAAGGACACGGTGACCTGGAGCGGGACGGGGCGGCCCACCTTCTACGCCTCCTCCTCGGTGGCGGAGCGGGGCTTCTGCGCCCAGTGCGGTACGCCGTTGACCTTCGCCTACCCCGACAGCGACTGGATGAGCGTCACCATCGGCAGTCTGGACGACCCCGAGGCGGTGGTGCCGGAGGTGCACTGCGGCGTGGAAAGCCGGCTGTCCTGGCTGCACGTCCAGGACGGCCTGCCGGAGGAATACACCGACCCCAAGAGCGACCGCCTGCGCGACATGGTCAGCCACCAGGTATATTTCTGATCGTGGAAGGAGTGTCGGCGCCCTACAGCCCATCCACCGGATTGGTCGCCGGGGCGAAGGGCTGGCCGGCATGGATGAGGTCCCGCCGGACCTCGTACTCGCGCAGCGCCCAGTCCACACTGGGAAAGGCCAAATCGGTCCAGGGAATGTCGTCCCAGGCGAACAACGCCACCTCCTGGCTTTCCGGGCCGGCGGCGATGTCCGGGCTGGTCAGCCGCGCCAGGTAGATCAGCTGCACCTGGCTGATGCGGGGGATGTTGTAGACGGCCAGCAGCGGGCCGATGGCCAGTCGCGCCCCCGCCTCCTCCCACGCCTCGCGGGCGGCACCGTCCTGGGAGGTTTCCCCCAGTTCCATATAGCCGGCGGGCAGGGTCCAGTAGCCGATTCGTGGCTGGATGGCGCGGCGGCACAGCAGGATGCGGTCCTGCCACAGGGCGACCGAGCCCACCACGATCTTGGGGTTGTCGTAGGCGATGTAGCCGCAGTCCGGGCAGACCAGCCGCTCCCTATCCTCCCCCGGCGGCACCGTCACCACGCGCGGGCCGAACGTCGGCAGGGGGTCGGACATCGGCGTTCTCCCTGGTTGATTTCCGTCACTATAACCGCCCCGACGCCCCTTGGCTTGCGGGCGCTTCAAGGTGGCGAACGCCCCTCAACCATCATGCTTGGGCACCCAGGGGATGCGGGCGAAGGTCACGCCCTCATCCTCCAGTTCCGCCGCTTCCTCGTCGGTGGTCTCGCCGTAGATGGCCTTGGCCTCGGCCTCGCCATAGTGGATCTTGCGCGCCTCTTCGGCGAAGCGGTCGCCCACATGGGTGGCGTTGGCCTCGACCTGGCGGCGCATCTCGCGCAGCAGGGACATCACCGCCGCCGGACCCTGGGCCGCGGCCTCCGCCACCGCCGCGGGCGTCACCTCTGGTGCCGGCTGCGGCGGGACCGGGACGGGTGCCGGCGTCTCTTCCACGCGCGCGCCCCGGCCCTTGGCGATGCGGGGCGCCATGGGGGCCTTGCCCACCTTGTGGTCGCCGCAGACCGCGCAAGCGACCTCACCAGCCGCGACCTGCTGGTCGCAGGCGTCCGCGTTGCGGAACCAGACGTCGAAGGTGTGGCCTTGGCCACATTTCATTTCATAGAGGATCATGGGGAATGCGGCGACGATGGATAACGGCCCGTCCAGTTCGGCCAGGAAAATGTCATATACAGTCTGGATGTGGGTGGGGAAAGCCACCCCGGCAATGAGCATGCCCCGCATGCCCCGTATCCGCACACCCACCTCTGGGAACGCATAAGGCCACGCCATGATCCCCACGCCCCATCACGACCCCCGAGGCCAAGCCAGCGCGTGGGTGGCCCGTTTCGCGCCGCTGGTGGCCCGGGGTGGCGCCGTGCTGGATCTTGCCTGCGGTGGGGGGCGCCACACCCGGCTGTTCCACGGGGCAGGCCATCCGGTGACGGCGGTGGACATCGACACGCGCGGCGTGGCCGATCTGGAAGGCCGAGCCGGCGTCACCGTCCTGCAGGCGGACCTGGAGGGGGACGTGTCGCTAGATCCGGGCGGAGTGGACCTGGGCGGCCCCTACGCCGGTATCGTCGTCACCAACTATCTGCACCGGCCGCTGCTGCCTCGCCTGCCCGGTCTGCTGGCCCCTGGCGGGGTCCTGCTGTATGAGACCTTCGCCCAGGGCAACCAGCGCCATGGCCGCCCGTCCAGCCCGGCCTATCTGCTGCGTGCGGGCGAGCTGCTGGCCCTGGCCCACGACACCGGCTTGCACGTTGTGGCCTTCGAGCAGGGGGAGATCGCCCTGCCCCGCGCCGCCGTGGTGCAACGCCTGGCGGCGGTGCGGCCCCTGGCGGCGTCCGACCTGGGCGGCGACCCGGAGCCGCGGCCGCTGCCGCTGGCCTGAAACAGGAACGGCCCCGACCGCTGAGGCCGGGGCCGTCCTGGTAGACGGATGGGGAAGGTCGGGCGCGCTTACTTCTTGGGCGCGGCCGCCTCGGTGGTCTTGGCCACCTCGGCCTTGGCCTTCTTCACATGATGGTGGGCAACCGTCTTGGTCTCGGTCTTCGCGCCCTCAGCCTTGGCTTCGGTCTTGGCTTCCGTGGCCTTCACCTCGGTCTTCACCGCCGCACCCTTGGCTTCCACCGCCGGCTTGGCGGCTTCCGTGGTCTTGGCGACGTCGGCCTTGGCGGCCGTGGCGGCGGCCTCGGGAGCCTTCTGCACCGGGGCGGCCGTGGTCGCGCTAACCTGGGTCGCGGCGGCCTGGACGGCAGGGACCGGGGCGGCGGGGGTATCCGCCGCGAACGCCCCGGCGGAGAACGCCACTGGCACCATCACGGCCGCGGCGGTAGCGAGGGCCAGCAGGGGACGGCGGTGGGCGAACATGCTCATGGTCGTGATCCTTAATTTGATCGGGCGTCCCACCATCGGGGCGCAGGGTCATAGTCCCAAGGGAAGGGGGCCGCCGTTCGACCGGATTGTGGCGAAGGCGGGATATGATCGCGGCCTTTCCGCCGAACTTCTTGCTGGAAGGTTAAGACTTTCCTCCGCCCTTCCCCCAGCCTGGCGCGGCCGTGCACGCGTCCCGACGGACGGGAAAACGGCCCCTTCGCCGGACGGCGGAGGTCCGCTTAAGCCTTCCGGCCGCCGCCCATTTTCCACGGAACCCGCCAAAACCGCCGCCGTTAACCCAGCGCATCATCTCTTGAGGCGCCGGCATGACGACCGACAACGAACAAGCCAATCGCGAGCAGGTGGCGAAGCTGGTCCGCCTGCTGGGTTCGGATTTCGAGGGCGAGGCGGTGACGGCGCTGGCCAAGCTGCGCCGCCTGCTGCCCAAGCGGGGCCTGGGCTTCAACGATGTGGGCCAGTGGATCCAGTCCCCGGCCAAGGTGGTCTATCGCACGGCCCCGCCCCCGCCGCAGCCTGACACCCGGTCGCTGGAGGACCGCATCCTGGCCTTGGAGCGCCAGCGGGAGGAAGCCTTGCGTGCCCTGCGCGTGGCCCAGGCCCGCGCCGACGAGGCAGAGGACCAGGCAGGCCAACTGGTCAGCGAGCTGGTAGCGGCCCGCCACCAGGCCGGTGCCGCCGCCAAACCGGCCCGCTCGCCCAAGATGAAGCCGCGCGGCCGCTGGCGCGGCTACGTCTTGGCGGCCCTGGTGGGTGTCGCCGCGACCGTGGCGACGCGCGCCTATATACCACCCGCCGGCGCCACGGGCACCGACACCGGCCAAGCCCTGCTGGCGCGTGCCGCCCTGCTGCTCACCCCAGCCAAGGCGCATGTCACCGTAGCGGGGCGCAGCGCCTTCCTCTACCCGGCCCCCACCAACCAGCAGGCGGCCGTAGCCCTGCTGCCGCCGACCACGGAGCTGGAGGTGCTGGCGGAAGACGTGCCGGCTGGCGGTGTGCCCGGCGGCTGGGTCAAGGTGCGCGCCCGGACCGAGCAGGGCACGACCGTGGGCTACGTCGAGCGGCGGCGGCTGGGTCAAGCCACCGAAGTCGCGGTTCGCCGCGTCCCGGGTTAAGGCCCTTCAGACAAGGCCGGTCATTGACCCTTGGGCTTGTCCTCGGTCTTGGCATCCGCCTTCGGCGCCTTGCCCGGCGCGTCATCCTTCATCGGATCCTTGCCGTCCAACCGGGCCAGGTTGTCCTGGGCCGCAGCGCCGGCGGCACTGTCGCCCGCGACCTGCACGGCGTGGGTCCAGTCGGCCTTGGCACCCGGCTTATCCCCCCGGTCGGCCTTGATGTTGCCGCTGAGCAGCAGGCCCTGGGCGTTATCCGGATCCAGCGAGAGGGCCATGCGCAGATCACGCCCGGCCTCCACGTCACGACCCAGGCGGTGCTTGGTCTCCGCCCGCATGACCATGGCATCGACGCGGCCGCCATCCAGGCTGAGCGCCCGGTCGAGGTCGCGCAACACATCCCACCAGCGCTCCGCCCCTGCCCGTTCCGTGGCGCGATCGATCAGCAGGTCGGGGTCCTCGGGCTGCAGGCCGATGGCCTTGGTGTAATCGGTGTCGGCCTTGGCGTGTTCCTTGGCGTTGAACCAGGCCCAGCCGGCCTTGCCCCACAAACCGGCCGTCACCTTGGGCGGCAGGCCCAGGACGGGGATCACCGCCTCCAGCGCCACCGCCGATTCCTTGTATTCCCCCCGGAACAGCTGGGCCATGGCCTGGCACAGGCGGGCGTCGTTGCCGCCACCCTTCTTCTCCCACAGCTGGGCCTCGGCATAGGCGAAGTCGGGCAATTCCTTGGCCCGCTGCAGGCAGGTGTCACGGTTCAGCGCCACGGGCACGGCGCCGGCGCCGGTGGCGATACCGCAGAGGATGGTGCCGCCGAGGATTGTGGTGGCGGCCAGAACACGGCTGGAAAGGTGGGGAAGCTTGAGGGTAATCATCATGGCGCCTAGAGTCCCGAATGGCGGATGGATCGCAAGTGCTTTCATCCCGGGCCATCCCTTTGCAGGCGCGGCCTCGGGTTGCAGGATAGCACGGGCGGGCCCCGCCCCGGCAGGCGCGGGTCCCTGCCATCCCGATGGTGCGGGGGTCGCACATCCGCGCCCCACTGGTTAAATGGAGCCTGGTTCGCATGCCGCAATCCCCCACTCCCGGCCGCCTGTTCTGCTTCGGCCTGGGCTTCAGCGCCACGGCCCTGGCCCACCGCCTGCTGGACGCCGGCTGGCAGGTGGCCGGCACCTGCCGCACGGCGGAGAAGGCAGCGGCCCTGCGCGCCCAGGGCATCGAGGCCCATGTGTTCAGTCCCGACCAACCGCTGGAGCGGGGCGCCCTCGCCGGCACCACCCATCTGCTGGACTCGGTGCCGCCCACGGCGGAAGGCGACAGGGTGCTGGCGGCCCTGACGCCCGATATCCTGGCGCTGCCTAATCTGCGCTGGGTGGGCTATCTCTCCACCACCGGCGTCTACGGTAACAAGGACGGCGGCTGGGTGGACGAGTCGGCCCCCGTGCAGCCCAGCACGGAACGGGGCAAGGCCCGCGCCGTGGCGGAGGCGCAATGGATGGCCCTGCACGACACCCACGGCCTACCCGTGCACCGCTTCCGCCTGCCCGGCATCTACGGCCCCGGGCGTAGCGCCCTGGACCAGGTGCGGGCGGGCACCGCCCGGCGGGTGGACAAGAAGGGCCAAGTGTTCAGCCGCATCCACATCCACGATTTGGGCAGCGCGATCATCGCCAGCATAGGGCGGCCCAACCCCGGCGCCATCTACAACGTGGCCGACGATCACCCCTGCCCCTCCCCCGACGTGGTGACCTACGCCGCCGAGTTGCTGGGGTTGGAGCCGCCGCCGCTGGTGCCGTTCGAGCAGGCCGAGCTGTCGCCCATGGCCACCAGCTTCTATGGCGAGAACAAGCGCATCTCCAACGCCCGCATCAAGGCGGAACTGGGGGTGACCTTGCGCTATCCCAGCTATCGCGAAGGACTGGCGGACCAGCTGGCGGCTGAGCGCCAGGTTTAGCGCCCGGCAGGGGCCGCCGGCGCGTAGGCCGAGAAGGTGACGTGGGCCGTCTGCGTCGCCTTCTGCGCCACGTCCAGCCCGCCGTCCTCTGGTGGTTCTGCCGCTATCTTGTCCATGGCCATCATCGGCGCGCGCCGCAAGCCGCCGGAGACCACGGGCGCGTTGAAGTCCACGCGGCCGACGCGGAAGTCGCGGCCGGGGAAGGCGGCGTTCAGGCCCTTCATCTCCTCCGTCACGCGGCGGTACAGCGTCTCGCGCAGGCGGGTGCGCACGGCCTCCTGCTCCGCCAGGGTGGGGGTGAAGTCCACGCCTTCCACCCGGATCTGCAGGCCGGCGCGGCTGGCCTGGCGGGCGCGGTCGGCCAGGCCGCCCAACTGCGCTTCCGGCAGGCGGGCCTCAAGCGCCGCCCGCCAATGGTCCAGGCCGGCGGCGTCCTGCTGCCGGTCGAAGGAGACGACGCGCCACTCGCCCTTGTCCGACACGGCCTGCGCCGCCTTCAGCACGTCGGCGCGGGCGGAACCGGCGTTGCCGCCGCCGGCATCCACCGTCAGCGACACGCGCGCCGTGTCGGTCTTCACCCAGTCTTCCGCCGTCAGGGTCAGGGTCACCTGGTCCTGCACCGGCTGCGCCGCCATGACCTGCGCCGTGGCGGGGGCGGCGGCCAGGGGTAAGGCCAAGCTGGCGGTCGCGATCAGGGAGGCGGCAATCAGGCTACGCATCGGGGTCCACCCATCGTTCCTCGGCCGAAGCGGAATGCCCCGGCGGTCCCCCCGCTTGTGGCAAAGGGTCGCGGCGGATTTATGGCGGGAACGACGCCCCGAACGCTCCCCCCCCAGCGGCATCTCATGCCACTGTAGGCCCCGACCGGGGCCGCCGGAGCTTTCCGGGGAGCGTAGCGGACTAGAAAGGGCGAATGCCCGCGCCCGCCGTCTGAGGGAAGTCAGAAATCCAAATCCGCGTAATGCTTGGGCGGTGGGGCGCCCGGCAGGTGGTCACCCAGCAGGGGGCGGAAGCTGGGACGGCACTTGATGCGCATGTACCAGTCCTTGGCCTCAGGATGCTGGTCCCAGGGCACGTCGCCCAGATAGTCGATGGTCGACAGGTGCGCCGCCGCGGCGATGTCGGCCAGCGAGAAGTCGTCCCCGGCCAGCCATTTCCGCCGGTCCGCCAGATAGGCGATGTAGTCCAGGTGGTAGTGGATGTTGGCGAGGCCGGCGCGGATGGCCTGGGCATGCGGCGTGCCGGAACCGGAGAAGCGCTTGATCAGCTTCTCCCCCACCAGGTTTTCCGTCACCTCCTGGTTGAACTTGACGTCGAACCAGGCGGCAAGGCGCCGCACCTCCGCCCGCAGCAGGACCTCGCGGCCCAGCAGCGTGGGGGCGTGGGGGTAGGCCTCTTCCAGGTAATTGCAGATGGCGGCATGTTCCACCACCGTCGCCCCGTCATCCTCGACCAGCACCGGCAATTCGCCAGCCGGATTCAGCGCCAGGAACTCCTCACGGCGTTCCCAGGGCTTTTCGACCTCGAGTTCGACCTCGAGGCGCTTTTCCGCCAGCACGACGCGGACCTTGCGCGCGAAGGGGGACAAGGGATGGTGGACAAGTGTACGCATGTGGGCCGGCAATCTAACGTAAGCGCGTGGATTTCAATAGAGCCTAAAGGCCTTAAGCGGAGATCACCCTATGGCCATGCCCGAGTCACCCCGCCCAGAAATTAAGATAGAGCCCATTGGCGCCAATGACGAGGCCGCATGGCGCCCCCTATGGGATCAATACTGCGCTTTTTACCAGGTCAGCGTGGATCCGGGCGTGACAACCACGTTATGGGCGCGCTTGCACGATCCAAATTCGGCCCTGAAGGCGCTGGTGGCTCGCGACGCGGAGGGGCGCGTCCTGGGCTTCTGCCACTACGTCCTGCACCCCAACACCTGGGGCACCAGCCTGATCTGCTATCTGGAGGATCTGTTCACCGACCCGGCGTCGCGCGGCCAGGGCGTGGGCCGGGCCCTGATCGGGCGCTTGGCCGAACTGGGCCGCGAACATGGCTGGGGCCGCGTCTACTGGCACACGCACGAGACCAACGCCACCGCCCGCCGCCTGTACGACAGCGTGACCGACGGCGCGGACGGCTTCGTGCGCTACGTCATCCGGCTGTAGCGCATGCGTCAATCCGACGCGGGGCGCATCCCGAGCCACGACCGGTGTTTTACTGACAGAAATGCCACCGATCACCCCTCAATCCTCCTGATATTGGGGCCAAGTCATTGGTTCGCCACAGCGGGCAAGTTGATTTATGCATAGATGGGACGGGGAAATGCTTCCTGGAAAAATGAAGACGGCCATCACCATGGCCGCGCTGCTTGGCATCTGTGGCTGCACCTCCAGCAGCACGAGCCAGTCCAGTAAATCGCCACAATACACGGCCGCCCTCACGAAACTGTTCGTGATCACCAATATGGGCAACGGCCTGCGCACGACGTTCGGCGATGAAACCGACGATTTCATCACGCTGACCAAGGCCAGCCTGGACAGCTGCGGCGTCAAAGCGGAATTCCATACCAGGGACCCACTGGCGCTGAAGGACACCCTGCCCCAGCAGGTGGCCCAGTTCGGCCCCGACGCCGTCTTGGAGCTGTCCTGGAGCAAGGATGTCTCGGGCCGGACCACGCACGTCATCGACTACACCGCCAACCTCTACGACCCGAAGAGCCGGTCGGTGGTGTGGACGGCAACCATCACCCTGAACCAGCACTACAAGGCCGGGGCGGAAATGGCGGGTACCCTGATCGGCCAGATGAAAAAGGATGCGCTGCTGGGCGCCTCCTGCCAGGCGCCCAAGGCGTCGTGACGGGCGGCCAGACAATCAACACGTGTGGGATGGGGATCATGACTTCCAGGAAAATCCTGACGGCCGCCGCCGTAGCGGCCCTACTGTCCGTCTGCGGGTGCGTTTCCAGCACCAAGGTCGAATCGAACCGGGCGGCCGACTATACCCCCAACATCAAGAAGCTGTTCATCCTGCCCAACCTGGGAAAGACGCTGATCACTGTTGACGGCAACGAGACCGGGCACGTCCTCGCCCTGCTGAAGGCCGGGTTCGAGGGATGTGGCATCACCGCCACGGGCTATGCCGTACAGGCCCTGGCCACCCCCAAAGCCATCGATGACGCCGCCCCCGACGCCGTCCTGGATATCGCCTGGACCAAACAGACGCGACAGGGTTACGACAACACCGTCGATTATCTGGTGTCCCTGTACGACAGGCACGGCAAGGCCATCGTCTGGAAAGCCACCATTGAACTCAATCAGCACCTGAAGGCGGCGGAGGAACTGTCCTACGCCATCACCAGCCGCATGCAAAAGGATGGCCTGGTCGGCACCGCCTGCGTGACGCCTAAGCCCAATCTGTGATCCGTCTGAAAGCCGGCAAATAAAAGGGCGGCCCCAGCGGGACCGCCCTTCCATCTCAGCGCATCACCGGTCGATCAGACAGCGGTCCCCCGGCGCGGCTTGGCCACGGCCACGCGATCATGGCTGCGGATGAAGTCGCGCACGCGCGGCATGATGTGCTCGCGCCAGCGGCGGCCGTTGAAGATGCCGTAGTGGCCGACACCGGCCTGCAGGTGGTGCCGCTTCATGCCGTCGTCCAGGCCGCTGCACAGCGCGTGGGCCGCCACCGTCTGCCCGGGGGCGGAGATGTCGTCCAGCTCACCCTCGACCGTGAACAGCGCCGTCTTCTTGATGGCCGACGGGTCGACGCGCATTCCGCGGTATTCCAGGGTGCCCTTGGGCAGGTCGTGGTCCTGGAACACGATCTTGACCGTCTGCAGGTAGAACTCCGCCGTCAGGTCCATGACCGACAGATATTCATCGTAGAAGCGGCGGTGGGCCTCCGCACTCTCGCCATCGCCGCGCACCAGGTGCTTGAACAGGTCGACGTGGGCGCCGACGTGCCGGTCCAGGTTCATGGACATGAAGCCGGTCAGCTGGATGAAGCCCGGGTAGACGTGGCGCATGGCGCCCGGATAGTAGACCGGGACCGAGGTGGTCACCGTGCGTTCGAACCAGCCGATGTCACGGGTTTCGGCCAGCTGGGTCACCTGGGTGGGCGACACGCGGGTGTCGATAGGGCCGCCCATCAGGGTCATGCTGCGCGGCTGGCAGGTATCTTCCATCTGCGCCATGACGGCCGCGGCCACCAGGACCGGCACGGCCGGCTGGCAAACGGCGATGACATGGGTGTCCGGACCCAGGAAGCGGATGAAATCCATGACGTATTCGACGTAGTCGTCGAAGTCGAAGCGACCGCGTGACAGGGGCACCAGCTTCGCATCCACCCAGTCGGTGATATAGACGTCGTGGGAGGGCAGCAGCGCCTCCACCGTGCCGCGCAGCAGAGTGGCGTAGTGGCCCGACATCGGCGCCACCACCAGCACCTTGGGATCACTGTGCGGCGTGGCGCGCTGGAAATGACGCAGGACGCAGAAGGGCTTGCGCAGCGCCGCCTCTTCCGTCACCGCGACCTCGCGGCCGTCGATGTGGGTGATGTTCAGACCGAATTCCGGCTTGCCCCAGCGGCGCGTCGTGCGCTCGATCAGCTCGCCGGCGGCGGCCATGGCGCGGCCCATGCCGGTGTAGGAGGCCGGGACGAAGGGATTGCGGAAGGTCGCCTGCGTCGCCTCCGCCACGAGGCGGAGCGGGGTCAGGGCGGCATGGTGCATGTCAAACAGCTGGTACAGCACGCGGATCATCCTCGTCATTGGACGTGGCGGCGCCGGACATCCCTTGCGGTGGGTTGGGCGGCGTCTCGGGGACACGAAGGCTTGCCGCGATGGCGGCCCCAGGCGCGCCGCTTACCCAACTGCCGGCCCCGGACCTATATCCGAGGGGGTAGGCGGCCATTCAACTACGCCTCGTCCCTTATCCTACGTAGGTAAGGATGAAAAGGCCCTTAATGAAGGGGGCGAACGATACCGGTCACATTCTCGCAATGAAAGACCGATTTCTTCAAGCCGTCTCGTGATCCTGGCCTCTCCTCAAAAAGAAGGACGGCGGTCCCGCGCCGGGTGGTCCATCCTTAAACCGCCGGCGTTCCCGCGATGTTCCGGCCATGATGGCGAAAGCCACAGGAAGCAGTGGACAGCGACCCTGCGGGGCCCCTAGATATGGGCTTATCCTAGCTCCGCACCGCTATCCCTGGCCCTGCCTGCGCCTTACGGCGGGCCATGCCCCAGAGCCGTCATGTCCCACGCCCGGCCCCTTTCCGTCAGCCTGTTCGATCAGGAGCCTGATTTTCCGGACACCGGTTATCCGGATGCCGGCTTCCATGACTCCGGGCATCCGGAGGCCGGTGACTTCGTGCCCGACCATTACGGCGACGCGCCGGAGCCCAGCATCATCCACGGCGACTGGCCGGAGGATGATGCGCCGCAGGGCACGCGGGACCCGGTGGCGACGGCGCGGGACATCCTGAAGCGCGTCTACGGCTATTCCGCCTTCCGCGGCAACCAGGAAGACATCATCACCCACGTCATCCAGGGCGGCGACGCCCTGGTGCTGATGCCCACCGGCGGCGGCAAGTCGCTGTGCTTCCAGATCCCGGCCCTGGCGCGGCCGGGTGTGGCCATCGTCGTCAGCCCCCTGATCGCCCTGATGCGCGACCAGGTGGACACCCTGCGCCAGGCGGGCGTGCGCGCCGCCTACCTCAACTCCACCCTGGACTGGCGCGAGGCGCTGGACGTCGAGCGCGCGTGCGAGCGCGGCGATTTGGACCTGTTGTACGTGGCGCCGGAGCGGCTGGTCACCCCGCGCTTCCTGGAACTGCTGGATAGGTCCCGCATCAGCCTGTTCGCCCTGGACGAGGCGCACTGCGTCAGCCAATGGGGCCACGACTTCAGGCCGGAATACCTGCAGCTGTCGGTGCTGCACGAGCGTTTCCCCACCGTGCCGCGCATCGCGCTGACGGCCACGGCCGACGCGCAGACCCAGGCCGACATCGTGGAACGCCTGGCCCTGGGCGAGGCGCGGCAGTTCGTCTCCAGTTTCGACCGGCCCAACATCACCTATCGCGTGGCGCCCAAGGATAATGAGCGCCGGCAGCTGCTGGACTTCATTCGCCGCCACCATGCGGAGGACGCGGGCATCGTCTATTGCCTGTCGCGCGCCCGGGTGGAGGCGCTGGCCGACTGGCTGAAGGAACAGGGCCTGGACGCCCTGCCCTACCACGCCGGGCTGGATGCGTCCGTGCGCCAGGCCAACCAGGACCGCTTCATCAAGGGCGAGGGCGTGGTGGTGGTGGCGACCATCGCCTTCGGCATGGGCATCGACAAGCCCAACGTCCGATTCGTCGTGCATATGGACGCGCCCAAGAGCCTGGAGGCTTATTATCAGGAAACCGGCCGCGCCGGCCGCGATGGCCTGCCCGCCAACGCCCTGATGCTGTACGGCCTGCAGGACGTGGTCATGCTGCGCCAGATGATGGACGCCTCGGACAGCAGCGCCCAGCACAAGCGGACGGAGCGGCGCAAGCTGGACGCCTTGCTGGGCTTCTGCGAGACCGCCCATTGCCGCCGCCAGGTGCTGCTGACCTATTTTGGCGAGGAGCATCCCGGCAACTGCGGCAACTGCGACACCTGTTTCGAGCCGGTGGAGACCTGGGACGGCACGGTGGCGGCGCAGAAGGCGCTGTCGGCCGTCTATCGCACCGGCCAGAAGTTCGGCGTGGGCCACCTGATCGACGTGCTGCGCGGCGGCGCCACGGAGAAGGTGGTGCGTTTCGGCCACGACCAGCTGAAGACCTTCGGCTGTGGTGCTGAAATTTCCAAGGGCGACTGGCAGACGGTGTTCCGCCAACTGGTGGCGCTGGGCCACCTGACGGCCGACCCGGAGGGCCATGGTGGCCTGATGCTGACCGACCAGGCGGCATCGGTGCTGAAGGGGCAGGAGACGGTGCGCCTGCGCCGCGATCGCGCCGTGCTGTCAGGCGACGGGCGCCGCGGCGGCGGCCGTGCCGGCGGCGGACGCGCGGGCCCCTCGCTGGCCCCGCCGGATGACAAGCTGTGGCACAAGCTGAAGGCCGTGCGCCTGGAACTGGCCAAGGCCCAGGGCGTGCCGCCCTACGTCATCTTCCACGACAGCACGCTGATGGAAATGGTGATCAGCCGCCCGCGCGACCTGACCGGCCTGGGCCTGCTGCCCGGCGTGGGCGTGCGCAAGCTGGAGCGCTATGGCGCGACTTTCTTGGACGCCATCCTCTCCGAGGCTGGATAGATTCCCTCAAACGCCGGGCGCGGCCATCCGGCCGCTTGGCTTCCTCGCTGCCCCCTGCGGTGCTCGCTGCGGCGGCCGCGGTCGCGGCCTAGCCCAGTTCCATGAGAACTGGGCCTCATGCACCCTGGCCGAGCGGGCGCACCTGGAGCGTAGCGACAAGGACGCGACCGCGTCCGCCGGAGATTTCCGGGGAGCGTAGCGGACTGGAAATCGAGGACAGCCAAGGGGCGGATGCCCCGCCGGCGCCTGAGGCAAACTAAATAGACTCAAAACCTCACCGCGCTGTTGCCATCCGCGTTTCGGTCTGCTAATACCCCCCTCCATTCCAAGGGGCGCCCCAATAGCTCAGTGGTAGAGCAACCGCTTCGTAAGCGGTAGGCCGTTGGTTCAAATCCGACTTGGGGCACCATCCTTCCCATCATCCCCGCATCATCGGTCTGACGAACGTCCAGCTGGGCGCGGAATTGCCATCCCCTGCGACGCACGGTCGCACGATTGCAATATGATGACGGTATGGTGGCGCCACCCTGGTTTCCACCCATCGCTGGATGCACCGCCCATGTCCGAGCAGTTGCCCCGTCACATCGTCACCTCCTACGAAAACGAGCTGCAGCGCCTGGACGCGCTGCTGGCGGAAATGGGCGGCCGGGCCGAACAACAGCTTCAACAGGCGACCCGCGCCGTGCTGGAGCGCGACGACGCGCTGGCGCGTGAGACCGTGGCGCAGGACCAGGTGCTGGACGCGCTGGAGCATGAGGTCGAAAGCCTGATCATCCGCCTGCTGGCCCTGCGGCATCCCATGGCCATCGACTTGCGGCACACCCTGGCCGCCCTGAAGGCCGCCAACGCGCTGGAACGCGTCGGCGACTATGCGAAGAACATGGCCAAGCGCGCCCTGGTGCTGAACAGCGTCCCCGCCATCAGCGCCACGGCCTCGGTCGGGCGCCTGTCGGACCTGGCCCGCAAGCAGCTGGCCGGCGCCATCGAGGCCTTCACCCGCCGCGATACCGCCTTGGCCGCCGAAGTCTGGCGCCGTGATGCGGAGTTGGATGACATGCACGCCGGCGTGACGCAGGAGATTTTCGCCTTCGTCGCCAAGGATGCCAGCCTGATCGAAGCCTGCACCAGCCTGCAGTTCATCGCCAAGAACCTGGAGCGCGTGGGGGATCTGGCCACCAACATCGCCGAGATGGTGCAGTTCGACGCCACCGGCACGCTGGTGGACCCCGGCCGTCCGCGCGGCGGCGAGGCGCACTGATCAACTGACCGCTTGTACCGGCCGGGGCCAGACGGTTCCGGTTCCCGGTTGACGGCCTCCCGGGCCGCCGCTCCCCGTTCCCGAGTCTGGCGGCCCGGCGTTTTTGCACGGCCGTCCCGCGCGAGCCGGCGCCAGACGGCGCGCGCCCTTGATCCACCAACGCCCGATGGCGGCCCAGGACGCGGCTGGCCGGCTGTAGGGGGACTACCCCTATCGCCTAGTTTCAGGTTCCCGGGAGGCGTGTGTCCCCACAACTTGCCCACATCTGCTTTTTCTTTTCCCGCGAGGCGCTTAGCCGAATTTCGCGACGCCGAGACCTGTCACGGTTGCCAAATCAACCCCAACCACAGGTTCGGATTATATGAATTAACCCGTTCATCATTTGGGTGATGAGCTACGATCTTAGGAAAGGATTTGAAAACGCGGCGTCGCGTAAAAGAATACATATCCTTTTGCTACCGGTTCATTGCTTGACATCTTTTACGCCATGAGCTTTAGGTAATGTGTCCTGTATCACAGAGCAGGACCCAACTGCCAAAACTCTCGGCCCGCCACTTCTTGAAGTGTGCGGGCCGTATTTTATCCAAAATACACTTCGCCACCCTCGGTCGTTTCTGAACGGCGCCGCAACCACGTCAGGTAAAGCACACGGTGACTTGGGCCGTTGCGCCTCCGGTTCGGCCAAGACCGGATGTGATCCAGCGCGCGCTTATGCCGCAGCCGTGTTATGAAGGGTCGATCCATGACCGGAACGGCTGCCTTCCCCATGCTGCTTGCTGAATTGACCGCCCTGATCCAGGTGTTGCTGATCGACCTCGTCCTGGCAGGGGACAACGCCCTGGTGGTGGGCATGGCGGCCAGCGGCGTGCCGCTTGAAAAGCGCCGCAAGGTCATCTTCTGGGGCATCGGGGTGGCCGTGCTGATGCGCATCGGCTTCGCCCTGCTGGCGACCCGCCTGCTGGACATTATCGGCCTGACCCTGGCCGGCGGAATCCTGCTGCTGTGGGTGTGCTGGAAACTGTGGCGCGAGCTGCGCCAGCACGGCAAGGAACAGGCGGAAGCGGCCGAGGGGGAACCCCACATCCCGTCGCTGGCGGGGAAGAGTGTGGGCACGGCCATCCGGCAGATCGCGCTGGCCGACGTTTCCATGTCGCTGGACAACGTGCTGGCCGTGGCGGGCGCCGCCGAGGACCACACCTGGGTCATGGTGTTGGGCCTGGTGCTGTCCGTCGCCCTGATGGGTGCGGCCGCCACCCTGATCGCCCGCCTGCTGGCCCGCTATTTCTGGATCTCCTACATCGGGCTGGCCATCATCGCCTATGTCGCCTGCCATATGATCTGGGATGGCGGTACCGAGGTGGCCCCGTTCGCCCAGCCCCTGATCGACATGATCCGCCGCATTTGACGTCCGGCAGTGGGCGTCGCCTGACGGCGGCGCCGGGCTCCCAGGTTGTTCCGTCAACGCGCCGGGGAATCTCGGCAGGGGAGGCATGCGATGTCGCCCCTGCCGCAACCGTCCGGGCATTTGATCGCAGGCGCAAAAAGCGGTAAACCTCGCGCGCGCGCCTTTCCGCGCAAGCCTTCGATCACGCACGTCCCCAGCCCGGTATTCCTATTTCATAAGGGCTTCATAAGGGGCGTCGCGAAGGGTGTCGGAATGGCCGTCCGCATCGTTGGCCATGACACCCGCTGAAGGGTGCCGGCGACGCGGTACCATCCCCTTCCCCTAGGAGGCCACTCCTGTGTCCACGATCACCGGTCACGACACGCTGAAAACCCGCCGCAGCCTGAGCGTCGGCAGCAAGAGCTATGACTACTTCAGCCTCAAGGCGGCTGAGGAAGCCGGCCTGGGCGACCTGTCCCGCCTGCCCTACAGCCTGAAGGTGCTGCTGGAGAACCTGCTGCGCTTTGAGGACGGCCGCACCGTCAGCGTCGACGACGTGAAGGCCGCCGCCCAGTGGCTGGTCGACCGCCGCAGCGACCGTGAGATCGCCTACCGCCCCGCCCGCGTGCTGATGCAGGACTTCACCGGCGTTCCCGCCGTGTGCGACCTGGCCGCGATGCGCGAGGCCATGGTGGGCCTGGGTGGCAAGCCGGAGCGCATCAACCCGCTGACCGCCGTCGACCTGGTCATCGACCACTCGGTGATGGTGGACTACTTCGGCGGCCCCGACGCCTTCCAGAAGAACGTCGACGTCGAATTCCAGCGCAACGGCGAGCGCTACGCCTTCCTGCGCTGGGGCCAAAAGGCCTTCAACAACTTCCGCGTCGTGCCGCCCGGCACCGGCATCTGCCACCAGGTGAACGTTGAGTACCTGGCCCAGACCGTGTGGACCGACGGCGACCAGACCGGCGCCACCGTCGCCTACCCCGACACCCTGGTCGGCACCGACAGCCACACCACCATGGTGAACGGCCTGGGCGTGCTGGGCTGGGGCGTGGGCGGCATCGAGGCTGAGGCGGCCATGCTGGGCCAGCCCATCTCCATGCTGATCCCGGAAGTCATCGGCTTCCGCCTGACGGGCAAGCTGAAGGAAGGCGCCACGGCGACCGACCTGGTGCTGACCGTCACCCAGATGCTGCGCAAGAAGGGCGTGGTGGGCAAGTTCGTGGAGTTCTTCGGCCCCGGCCTGGACGCCCTGACCCTGGCCGACCGCGCGACGATCGCCAACATGGCCCCGGAATACGGCGCCACCTGCGGCATCTTCCCGATCGACGCCGAGACCATCCGCTTCCTGAACTTCACCGGCCGTGACGCCGACCGCGTCGCCCTGGTGGAGGCCTATGCCAAGGCCCAGGGCATGTGGCGCGACGCCAACAGCCCGGAGCCGGTGTTCACCGACACGCTGGAACTGGACCTGAACAGCGTCGAGTCCTCGCTGGCCGGCCCGAAGCGCCCGCAGGACCGCGTGCTGCTGTCCAACGCCAAGACCGAGTTCGAGGGCGTGTTCGCCAAGGACTATGCCGGCAAGCCCGCCAGCAACCCGGCCAAGGTCGCCGGTGAGGACTTCACGGTCGACCACGGTGACGTGGTGATCGCGGCCATCACCAGCTGCACCAACACCTCCAACCCCAACGTGCTGGTCGCCGCCGGCCTGCTGGCCAAGAAGGCGGTCGAGGCCGGCCTGGCCACGAAGCCGTGGGTGAAGACCTCGCTGGCCCCTGGCAGCCAGGTCGTGACCGACTACCTGAACGCCGCCGGCCTGACCCCATACCTGGACAAGCTGGGCTTCAACCTGGTCGGCTACGGCTGCACCACCTGCATCGGCAACTCCGGCCCGCTGCCCGAGGCCATCGGCGCCGCGGTGGACGCCAACGACCTGCTGGCCTGCTCCGTCCTGTCGGGCAACCGCAACTTCGAAGGCCGCGTGAACCCGCAGGTGAAGGCCAACTACCTGGCCTCCCCGCCGCTGGTCGTGGCCTACGCCCTGGCTGGCACCTTGCGCAAGGACCTGACCACCGAGCCGCTGGGCAAGGGCAAGGACGGCAAGGACGTCTTCCTGAAGGACATCTGGCCGAGCAGCGCCGAGATCGAGGAGGCCATCTCCAAGTCCCTGACGCCGGAGATGTACCGCTCGCGCTACGCCAACGTGTTCCTGGGCCCGCAGCAGTGGCAGTCCATCGAGACCGCCACCGGCCTGACCTACAAGTGGGAAGACGACAGCACCTATGTGAAGCTGCCGCCGATCTTCGAAGGCATGACCACCACCCCGGGTGCGGTGCATGACGTGAAGAAGGCCCGTCCGCTGGCCATCCTGGGCGACAGCATCACCACCGACCACATCTCCCCCGCCGGTTCGATCAAGAAGACCAGCCCCGCTGGCACCTACCTGATCGGCCACGGCGTGGAGCCGGTGGACTTCAACGGCTACGGCGCCCGCCGCGGCAACCACGAAGTCATGATGCGCGGCACCTTCGCCAACATCCGCATCAAGAACGAAATGGTGCCCGGCGTCGAAGGCGGCGTGACCAAGTACATCCCCACCGGCGACGTCATGTCGATCTACGACGCCGCCATGAAGTACCAGGCCGATGGCACCCCGCTGGTGGTGTTCGCCGGCCAGGAGTACGGCACCGGCTCATCCCGTGACTGGGCGGCCAAGGGCACCCGCCTGCTGGGCGTCCGCGCCGTGGTGGCCGAGAGCTTTGAGCGCATCCACCGGTCCAACCTGGTGGGCATGGGCGTCCTGCCCCTGCAGTTCAAGGACGGCGCCAGCCGCAAGATCCTGGGCCTGGACGGCACCGAGGTCATCGACATCACCGGCGTCGAGGCCGGCCTGAAGCCCCGCATGGACCTGACCCTGACCATCACCCGTGCGGATGGCAAGGTCGACACCGTGCCGGTGCTGTGCCGCATCGACACCCTGGACGAGGTCGACTACTTCAAGCACGGCGGCATTCTGCAGTACGTGCTGCGCAACATGCTGAACCAGCCGCAGGCGGCCGAGTAAGCAGACGTATTGGTTCCCGGCGGTCTTCGGATCGCCGGGGCCAAAAGGAAAGGGGCGCAACCCGGCCGGGCTGCGCCCCTTTTTTCATGACCTCACGAACGGAAATGGATCAATCAAACTGCAGGTCGCTGACGGCACCGCCCACCTCGGAGACCGGCAACAGGCCGGCCGCCGTCAGGTCGCCCGCCGCCACCAGCAGGGTGCGGCCGGCGGCGCCGGGGATGCCGGCGGCCTGGGCCAGGCTGGCCAGGGCCTCGCGGGTCGGCGCCTGGCTGATGACGCCGTTGCCGTAGATGAGGATGGATACGGCCAGGGTGCCCGGCCGGCTCTTTTCCACCAGGGCCGCCGCGTTCATCAGGCCGCGCAGGGTGGAGACGCGGGGGAAGCCGCTGTCGCTGAGGGTGTCGCCCGCCTCATCCAGCACCCAGTGGCGGCCCACCAGGTCCTCCACGCCCACCAGGATGGCCAAGGGCATGCCCCGGTGCCGGCCCGTGGCCACGGCCACCAGGCCGCCGTCCTGCGGCGTCTGCGGCAGCTGCACGGTGCCCCCCAGGATGTGCTTCACGCTGTCCAGCACCGAGGCCACGGCCTGGGCCAGCGCCTCCGCCCCCGTGGGCCGCATCAGGCTGGGCCAGGCGCCAAACACCAGGGAGGCGAGGCCGGCGGTGCCGCCGTCGGCCCGGTCCCCCGGGGCGGACGCGGGCGCACGGCGCAGCTTTTCCTCCACGGCGTCCAGCCGGCCGGCCAGAGCCTGGACGGTGCCGGCGTCGCCGGCCGCCCTGGCGGTGTCCGGGGCCTTGGCCTCACCGCCGGTGGGTGGCGGCAGGGCGGGGAGGCCGCCCTTCACCTGGTCGCGCAGGTCGCGCAGGTCCAACTGGGTGGTGCGCACGGCGTTGACCACGCGCAGCAGCGATTCATGCAGATGGTCGACCAGGCCACTGAGCTGTTCCGGCAGGGGGCCGGGGGGCAGGTCGGGCAGGCGCACGCCGTTCACCGCCTTGGCGTGGCTGAGCCAGTTTTCCAGGACGCCCACGCGCTGGGTCACATCTTCCAGAGTATGCTTCAGCTCGCCCATGCCCCGGGACAGGCGCTCCGCCTCTTCCGCCGGCCGGCCGGCATGATGGCTGACCACCCCCGTCAGATGGGCCACGCGTTCACGCAGTTCCTGGATGGACTGGCCCAGAGCATTGATGCGCATCGTTTCCGGTAGCGAAACGACGGCGGAGTGCATGGCCGTTAGATCGTTACGCAGGTCGCGCAACCGGCTGCCGACATGCAGCGCCAGATCGCGGACGATGGATTCGGCGTAATCGAAGGGATCGACGCCCTCTTCGATTTCACCCTCCCGTGCGCCCCCTTCCTGCACAGCCGGCGTCACGACCTCGGCGTCCATGATAGGCGCATCGCCGGCCGGCGCATCAGCGGCGGGCGCACCGGGGGCCGGGCTATGGGTACCCGGACCGGCGTCGCCATCGGGGCCTGGGGCGTCACGGTGCTCGTCGGTCATGGCATCGCTCACGAGGGTCGGGGAAAAGGGACTGGCGTCTAGAGATCGCCGGCAATGGCTTCTAGCAGACGGGCACGGCGCTTGTCCGCCTGTTCGCGTGGTAGACGCGGCACCGCCGCGGCCGGGCGCCGCGACACCGGCGGCTGGGGCGGCGGCACCGGCGCGTCGGAGGAGGCCTGGGGCGGAGTCTGCACCACCACCGGTGTCACCAGCGACGGCGCCTCGGCCGTCTCCGCCACCGGGGAAGGAGGCGGGGGCGCGGGCGGGACGGGTGCCACCGGCGCGGGCTGGGCCGGCGTCGACTTGAACGAATGCAGCGTCACCCGGGCCGCGGTAGCGGGGGCGGAGGCCATGCGGATCGCCCCGGGCACGGTGACGACAGGGGCAGCGACGCGGGGCGGCACCGGCTGGCTGGGCGTGGACAGGGGACGGGCCGGCAGGGGGGCGGCGACGGCCGACGGGCGCACGGGCGTTGGCGGAGCGGCGCGGAGCGACATGGCCCCCGGCACGCGGGGGGTGGGCGTGGGTACGGCCCGCATCTCCGCCTGGCCGGCCGAAGCGTCGCGGCCCTTGGACGCCAGGCTGGTGAACAGCGGCCCGGCGCGTGACGGCTGCGGCCCGGGCACGGGCTGGGCCGCGGGGGCCGGGGCCGGCTGGACGGGGACCGACAGGGGAGCGGTGCCCACGGCGGCGCTGGGCGGCGCCGGCGGGGCGATGGGCGCCGGGGCCGGAGACATCTCCGCCTCCGTCCGGACGGCGGGGACCGGTGCGGGCGCCGGGGAGGCGGCCGGGGTTTCAGTCGGCCCCCTGACGCCATCGCTGACGTCGGTCAGCAGGCGGCGCAGCACCGTGGCGGCGGCGGAGCGCGGTTCCCCCACCCGGTCAAGCGCCTTGGCGGTGAGGGCCGGATCGATACTGATCTGCAGGAAGCCGAATTGTTCGCTCGACAGCGACTGGAGCTTGCGGGTTAGGCCCTCGGCCTGTTCCTCACCCGCGACATAGCGGCGGATGGTCTCAATGGTGGAAGTGACGACAGCGGCGTCGCGCACGGCGCGGGAAGAGAAGACGGGGCTGCGGCCCCCATCGGATCGGCCGCCCCCATCGGATCGGCCAATGTCCATGCGCGCAGGCTCCGCCCCGGCGCCCGCTTGGCCGGACGCCCCGGGTCCATGCGATGCATCCCGCCCGGACGTTTCCCCCTGGGGCCCGTTGCCGTCAGGCCCGTTGGTGGGAAGGAGAGCATCCGGCGAGGCGGACGCATCATCCCCCTTGCCGGCGATCCAGCCCATCACCTTCCGAAACATGCCACCCTGCCCCCTGCAAGAGACCGGATTATGACCCCGCGGGTCCCGGCACGGCAAACGGTTTGCACCGGCCGTAAGTTCTCGACGGACTAATGGTTACCACGGCCTGTCAGGCCGATTCAATTTTCCATCCCCAGCGAATTCTTCGGGCTCTTGAGCCCTGTAATGCAAGAAAAAAGGCGTCTTCTGCCGAGCTTCATCCCATTTCTCCGCGCCGGCGTGACAAGTGGGGGACAGCAATCGTGGATTGATCCATCCAACACCCGGATTCCACTTATCCCCGGGGGCGCGGGCGGAGCGGTGCCGGACGGAATTATAAAATTTTAGGGATTTTGTCTGTCCGATAATTACGCGGTCCATTCGCAAATATGATTGGCCGATTCCCACCGCCGTCGTACAGTCCGCGCGGGGAATGGGTCCCGGCTGCTACCTAATCAGGGATCAGGTCGGCTCCCGCGCCCCATGTGGCAGTGGACCAGTTGGCAGTGGCCCACTTGGCTGTTGAATCGCCGGCGCCAAAGCCGGCGGATCGATCCGGATCGGACTACGGGGTAACCGGACGTGCGGCGCTTGAAACGGGGATTGCGGCGAAGGGACCGCCCGCTGGTGGGGCGTCCCCCCTCTGGCGGCCGCCGTGCCGACCCCTTGGAAGCCCTGGGCCGCCGCGCCGAATCTGTGCCGCGTGGGCAGCTGATCGAACTGGGCCAACTGATCCTGATGGCCCTGAACCATCGCGAGGACGCGTGGCTGGTGCCGGTGCTGACGGTGGTAGTGGCTGGCGGTGCCGCCACCTGGGCGCCCTGGCCCGCCGTCGCCGCCTGGGCCCTGCTGTCGGTCGCGACGGTAGGCGTGTCACAGCTGGCCCTTCATCGTTTCCTGGCCCAGGCCGACCACGTGACCGATTCCCGCCCCTGGCTGCGGCTGCTGGCCACCGCCCGCCTGCTGCCCTCGGTGGTGTGGAGCCTGCTTCCCCTGTTCGCCTGGCCGGGCGACCACATGGCCGGCCGCTTTTTCCTGATTCTGGTGCTGGGTGCAGCCATGGCCCTGCGCACCAGCGGCACCGCCCCCCATCCCCTGGTGCTGCGGCTGCAACTAGTGCCGCCCGCCCTGGCGCTGCTGGTCCTGACGGGCACCGCCCTGGCAGGCCCCCGCGCCAGCGTCAGTGCGGACGCGCCGGGCCTGGCCCTGGTCCTGAGCAGCCTGCTCTATCCCGTGTTCCTCTACCGCATGGGGCGGCAGACCTGCCTGCGCATGCGCCACATGCTGGAACTGCAGCTGGACCTGACGGCGGCCAAACGCGCCGCCGACCAGGCCAACGGCGCCAAGTCCAGCTTCCTGGCGACGCTGAGCCATGAAATCCGCACTCCCATGACCGGCATCCTGGGCCTGACCCAGCTGCTGCTGGAAACAGGCCTGTCGATGCGCCAGCGCGACTATGTCCGCACCGTGCACGAGTCCGGCGAATCCCTGCTGGCCATCCTGAACGACGTGCTGGATCTGTCGAAGGTCGAGGCCGGCAAGCTGGAGATCGAGCGGACGGCCTTCGACACCGGCCCGCTGCTGGACGGGGTGCGCAACCTGATGGCCGGCCGCGCCGCAGAAAAGGGGCTGGACCTGCAAATCCGCAAGGGCCCCGGTTTCCCCGAACGCCTGATGGGCGACCCCTTGCGCCTGCGCCAAGTGCTGCTGAACCTGGTGGGCAACGCTATCAAGTTCACCGAGCGGGGTTGGGTGCGCATCAGCGCGTCGGCCGACCGCCTGGCCGACGGCCGGCTTCAGTTCGGCATCATCGTGTCCGACACCGGCGTCGGCGTGCCGGAGGCGGCGCAGGGCCGACTGTTCGAGACCTTCGGCCAGGCCAGCGCCGAGGTCACCCGCCGCTACGGCGGCAGCGGCCTGGGCCTGGCCATCGCCAAACAGCTGGTCCAGGCCATGGGCGGGGAGATCGGCTTCCACAGCCGGCCGGGGGATGGCAGCCATTTCTGGTTCACCATCCCCACGGCGGAACCGGAGGCGGGCACCGCCACCGGCGCGATGGACCCCCAGGCCACCGCCATCGCCCTGCCGCCGCTGGCGGTGCTGGTGGTGGAGGATGTGACCGCCAACCAGGTGGTGCTGGACGCCCTGCTGCGGGCGCGGGGACACAAGGTCACCGTGGCCGCCGACGGCGCCGCCGCCGTCCGGCTGGTGGCCCGCGGCCGTTTCGACCTGGTGCTGATGGACATGCAGCTGCCGGGCATCGATGGGCTGGAGGCGGCGCGCCGCATCCGCGCCCTGCCCGACGCCACGCGCGCCCAGGTGCCGGTGGTGGCCACCACAGCCAACACCGACGCCGCCGACGGTGGCCGCTGCCTGGCGGCGGGCATGGACGGCTTCGTCACCAAGCCCCTGCGGCCGGAGGCGCTGGTCGAGGCCATGCACCAGGCGTGGGTGGCGCGCGGCGCGCGGGTCTGGCCGGAGGAGCCGGCGACGGAAGGCGCGGCCCAGCTGGACATGCGCCAGATGGACACCGTCGCCCAGGCCATCGGGCCTCATGACATGCCGGAATTCATCGCCATCACCGCCCGCACCCTGGTGGAGACGGCGGAACGCTTCCTGGAAAAGGTGTCGGGTGGCGACCTGCCAGGCGCGGGCCAGGCCGCCCACACCCTTTATGGCGTGGCCGCCAACGTGGGCCTGTCGGGGCTGTCGGCCGACGCCCGCCGGGCGCAGCAGGCCCTGCGCGACGACCACCCCGAAATCCAGCGCGCCCTGGCCATCCGCCTGCGGGACAACGCGGAAGAGGCGGCGGAGATGCTGGACCGCTGGCTTGGCGAATGGCTGGGCGGCCAGCCGACCGCCTCGCACAGCGCCGTCGCCTGACGAAAGCGGCCTTTGACCGGTCGCGATCAAAGGCCGCGCCTGTCAGTGCGGGGTCACCGGGGTCGCGGTGGGGGCCCGCGGCGTGAGGGGAATGCCGCCGTCATTGTGCGGCGTGGCCGCCGGATTCGCCGCCGGGCTGCCGGCGGGGCCCGGCCCGTCCGGGCCCTCATCGGGCGGCGGGGGCGGGCCATCGGGGAAGGGCGGATGATCGAAGCGACCCTCCGGCCATCCCGGCCCGCCCGGACCGCGCCCGTCAGGCCCGCGCCCGTCCGGACGGGGGCCATGCATACCGCCCAGGATGAAGGGGGCCTTCATCTCCGACAGCTTCTTGCGGCCTTCGGGCGACATCCGGGATAGGGCGTCGACCAGGGCCGACTGGCGCGACGCCTCGAAGGCGCGGCGGCTGTCCGCCACCTTGCGCAGGGCAGCGGCAAAGGCCTGGGCGTCGAAGGGCTCGGCCGCCAGCAAGGGCTGGATTTCGGCCCAGCTTTCCCGGGCCTGCTTCTCCAGCGCCTGGAAGTCGGCACGGTCGGGCGCCATGGCCTTCTGCAGCAGCTCGGCGTCCGCCGGCGGCAGGATGTCGGACAGCGGACGCGGCCGGTAGTTCAGGCCGGGCGCCGGCCCACGCTCCGGCCCCACCTCGTGGTGCCGCAGAAGATGGGGGACGAAGGTGCCGGCCAGGAACAGGTTCACACCGACCGACGCGATGAGCAGGGGCCCACGCCACCGGCTGGAAAACACACTCATCGGGCGTGGGTCTCCACGGTGTAGGAAGTGAACAGCAGGCTGGGCATGTCCGTGACGTCGGCCTGCGCCGTCTCCACCGCCGTTCCGGCCTGGGCCGTCGTGGTCTCCGCGCCGGACAGCGTGGCGGACGGCATGGTCATGACCCCCACCAGGATGCCCGCCACCGTGGCGCCCGCCAGCCACCCGGCCTGCGGCGCCCGCACGCTGAGCCACGACAGGGCCGTGCGCACCAGGTCGAAGGGTGAGGGCAGGAAGGTGTCCAGCTTGTGCGGCGCGGCCTTGGCCGCCGCCGGCGCGGTCACCGCGTCCAGCCGAGCCAGGGCGCCGGCCACCACGCTGTCCACCCGGGCGGCGGAAATCTCCGGCTCCGCCACCATGGACAGCAGGGCGTCCAGCCGCGCCTCGTTCACCACCAGCTCATGCGCGGCACCGTCCATGGCCAGCGCGCGCACCGCCGCAGCCCGGCGATCCGCCGGCCAACGGGCGGGGTTGCCGCCGTACACGGCCGTCAATGCCGCGATATCCTCCACGTCCACCGTGGACCATTCCCTGTCAGCCATGACCAACCCCCTAGACCTCACCCGTATCCTGAACCACACTGGACAGGCGCGCCCGCAACGCGCGCCGGGCCCGGGCCAACAGCGACTCAACCGCCGAAACAGACAGGGACAGGATTTGCGCGGCGTCGGCGGCGCTGCGCTCCTCGTAATAGCAGAGCGTGACGGCCAACCGCTGCCGTTCCGGCAGCTCCGCCAAGGCCTGCGACACCAATTTGGCCGTCTGTTGCCGCGCCATCACATTCACCGCGGATGGCGTCGGGTCGGGCGGCTCCGGTATTCCGTCCAAGCCGGCGAAGGCGGGACGCCGGCGCCGGTCCACACATAAGTTCACCACCACCCGGTGCAGCCAGGTGGAGAAGCGGGCGCGGCCGTCGGGGATCCAGTTCTTGGCCCCCGTCCACACCCGCAGCATCGCCTCCTGCACCACCTCGTCGGCGTCGGCCGCGTTGCCCAGGACGCGCTGAGCCAGTTTCATGGCCTTGGGCGCGTGGCGGGCGGCCAGCAGGGCGAAGGCCTGCCGGTCCCCCTGGGCGATGCGGGCCAGCAGGGCGTCATCGCCCGGCTCCGGCCCCAGCCCCATCAAGGTGCCGGCCGGGTTGCCCGCATATGGGGCGGCGGCGGAAGCCGAAGCCGTGCCCACGCGCGGCTGCGGCTGGACAGATTCGTCCATCAGTTCCCCTGAAGAGTGACCCGGGACGTCTATGTCGCGAAGAGCATACATGACCCCTTATACGGGCCATGGGCAATGCCCTGTCGGCGAGGATGCCGAATAAAATCTAGGCGGGCCGCAGACTGGATCCAAGGTTGGCGTCCGTAAAAGGTATGTCACGGGGGCGGTCCTGCCCCAAACCGCCGCCCCCGTGACGCCGGTCCCGCCAGCCCCGATTGGGCGGGACCATGCGGATGCGCGCCCCCGCACGCATCCCGGCGCCGCCCCCGACCTACCGCGATTGCAGCCCCGCCCGCGGAACAGAGGTCGGGGGCGGATTTGCCCGTGACCCCGCCCGGATCGCTCAGCTACCATCGCGCGCAATAATCACAAGGGCCGGCACCGACCGGCCCGGCAATCAAAGGGCCGGCGAAGACCAGCCCGCAAACGCGGTGGAGAGAGAACGTATGGCTGATACCGAGAAGCGCGTCACCGACGCCGAGGCCCTGCATCTGCACGCCAGCGGCCGTCCGGGCAAGCTGGAGGTCACGCCGACCAAGCCCCTGACGACCCAGCGCGACCTGTCGCTGGCCTATTCGCCCGGCGTGGCGGTGCCGTGCCTGCGCATCCATGAGGATCCGGCCACGGCCTACGACTACACCGCCAAGGGCAACCTGGTGGCCGTCATTTCCAACGGCACCGCCGTGCTGGGATTGGGCGACCTGGGGGCGCTGGCCTCCAAGCCGGTCATGGAAGGCAAGGCCGTCCTGTTCAAACGCTTCGCCGATGTCGACGGCATCGACCTGGAGGTCGACACCCGCGACGTGGATGAGTTCATCAATTCCGTGCGCTACCTGGGGCCCAGCTTCGGCGGCATCAACCTGGAAGACATCAAGGCGCCCGATTGCTTCATCATCGAGCAGCGCCTGCGCGAACTGATGGACATTCCCGTCTTCCACGACGACCAGCACGGCACCGCCATCATTGCCGCCGCCGGCCTGATCAACGCCCTGCATCTGACCGGCCGCAGCATGACCGACGCCCGCCTGGTGGTGAACGGCGCCGGTGCGGCCGCCATCGCCTGCGTGGAACTGATCAAGTCCATGGGCGTGCCGCATGAGAACGTGACCCTGTGCGACACCAAGGGCGTCGTCTACCAGGGCCGCACCAACGGCATGAACCAGTGGAAGTCGGCCCACGCCATCACCACAGACGCCCGCACCCTGGCCGAGGCGGTCAAGGGCGCCGACGTGTTCCTGGGCTTGTCGGTCAAGGGGGCCCTGACGGCCGAGATGGTGGCCACCATGGCGGCGAAGCCCATCATCTTCGCCATGGCCAACCCCGATCCGGAAATCACGCCGGAAGAGGTGAAGTCGGTGCGTGACGACGCCATCGTCGCCACCGGGCGGTCGGACTATCCCAACCAGGTGAACAACGTCCTAGGCTTCCCCTACATCTTCCGCGGCGCCCTGGACGTGCGGGCTAGCACCATCAACGACGCCATGAAGATTGCCGCCGTCAACGCGCTGGCCGAGCTGGCGCGCGAGGACGTGCCGGACGAGGTCGATGCCGCCTATTCCGGCCGGCGCCTGCGCTATGGCCCGGAATACATCATCCCCGTGCCCTTCGACCCGCGCCTGATCGTGAAGGTGCCGGCGGCCGTGGCCCAGGCGGCCATGGACACCGGCGTCGCCAAGCGTCCCATCACGGACATGGAGGCTTATGGCCGGGCCCTGCGCCTGCGCCTGGACCCCACCGCCGACAGCCTGCAGCAGATCTTCGACAAGGTGAAGGCCAACCCCCGCCGCGTCGTCTTCGCCGAGGGTGAGGAGGAGCGGACGATCCGCGCCGCCTTGGCCTTCCGCTCCGCCGGCTATGGCACGCCCATCCTGATCGGCCGTGAGAAGGTGGTGGCGGACCAGATGGCCGCCCTGGGCCTGCCCCAGGGCAGCGCGCCGCTGGAGGTGCGCAACGCCCGCCTGTACCAGTCCTCGGAAAACCAGCGCTACACCGATTTCCTGTACGCGCGCCTGCAGCGCAAAGGCATGCTGCACCGGGACTGCCAGCGCCTGGTGAACCAGCACCGCAACGTCTTCGCCGCCTGCATGGTGGCGCTGGGCGACGCCGACGCCGTGGTCACCGGCCTGACCCGCGACTTCTTCACCTCGTACGAGGAGATCGGCCACGTCATCGATCCGCGCGAGGGCGCGCCCGCCTTCGGCCTGTCGGTGCTGGCGCTGCGCAAGCAGACGGTGTTCATCGCCGACACCACGGTGCATGAGCGCCCGACCGCCCAGCAGCTGGTCCACATCGCCGAGGGGGCGGCCCGCATGGCCCGCCAGATGGGGCACGAGCCCCGCGTGGCCTTCCTGTCCTTCTCCAACTTCGGCCAGCCGATGCGGGAGCGGGCGCAGCATGTGCGCGACGCCGTGGCCCTGATGGACCAGCGGGGCGCCGACTTCGAGTATGAGGGCGAGATGTCGGTGGACGTGGCCCTGGACCACGACCTGATGAAGCGCCTGTACCCGTTCAGCCGCCTGTCCGGCCCGGCCAACGTGCTGATCATGCCGGCGCTGCACACCGCCAACATCGGCGCCAAGCTGCTGCAGAAGATGGGCGGCGGCACGCTGATCGGCCCGCTGCTGATCAACCTGGAGAAGCCGGCGCAGATCGTGCAGATGGGCGCCACGTCCAACGAACTGCTGACCGCCGCCGTCATGGCGGCCCACGACAGCCTGCACACCGCAGGCTGATCGGGGGCAGGCTGACCGGGGGCAGGCTGATTGCGGCTGGCGGGACGGAAAAAAGCGTATCCAGTATACATACGCCGCCGGCCATGGCCGGCGGCGGTGCTTAAGTAAAAAAGGGCCATGGCTGGCGGGGGAGTTCCCGATGGCCGTGGCCTTTTCTTATGAAGCGGGATAGCTCCACGGCCGGTCCCGGGATTAAACTTCCATGACGTGGGTTCCTGGCGCCATTCCTGCGCTATGTTCGGTGCAATGAACGGGAAGGCGCACTTTTGACCTGGCCTGTTTTGGCCGTGTCACGGGAATCAGCATGGGTGGGTTTGGGAGATGAGTCGTTTGGAAACGCGCCCCGATCGTTTTGTCGCCATCGCCGTGCTGATGCTGGCGCCGACGGCGGCGCTGCTGGGCGCGCTGGTGATCGCCGGGCGGCTCAACATCCTGCTGGCACTGGCGGCCTTCGCCCTGGTAGCCGCCGTGACCGCCGTCGCGCGCCACCTGGTGCTGCGCGACAGCCGGCTGATCGCCGCCTACCTGGACCAGGTGCGGGACCGCCGCACACCCCTGCCCCCGCCCCAGGCCCGCACCCTGACCGGCGCCGCCCTGCTGGAGGACATCGCCCAGCTGCACCAGAACTGGCTGCGCCACCGGGAGGAGATCGAGCATCGCCTGGCCGCCGACGAGGCGGTGGTGGAGGCCCTGCACGATCCCCTGATGCTGGTGGACGACAAGCGCAAGGTGGGCCGCGCCAACAGCGCCGCCCGCGCCCTGTTCGGCGACCGCATGCTGAACCGTGACCTGGCGGTCAGCGTGCGCAACCCCGACGTCCTGGCGGCGGTGGACGCCGTGCTGGCCGGCGGCGACAGCCGGCGGGTTGAATTCACCCTGCCCCTGCCGGTGGAGCGCGTGCTGGAGGTACGGGTAACGCCCTTCCGCCCCGCGGCGGAGGACGGCGCGCCGGAGCATGAGATCACCGCCATCGTCACCCTGCACGACATCACCGCCATCAAGCGGTCGGAACAGATGCGGGCCGACTTCGTGGCCAACGCCAGCCATGAGCTGCGCACGCCCCTATCCACCCTGGTGGGCTTCATCGAGACGCTGCGCGGGCCCGCCCGCGACGACGCCGACGCCCGCGACCGCTTCCTGGCCATCATGCAGGAGCAGGCCGGCCGTATGTCGCGCCTGGTGATGGACCTCCTGTCCCTGTCGCGCATCGAGCTGGATGAACACACCCACCCGACCGGCGAGACCAATGTCGCCCAGCTGGTGCACAGCGTGGTCGCCATGCTGGAGTTGAAGGCGGCGGCGCGCAAGATCACCATCCGCGTTCAGGGCGGCGAAGACCTGCCGCGCGTGCAGGGGGACGAGGACCAGCTGACCCAGGTGTTCCAGAACCTGATCGACAATGCCATCAAGTACGGGCGCGAGCAGACCGACGTGGTGGTGTCGCTGGAACGGGCCGAGGCGCCGCCGGCACCGGGCGCCACCGGCATCCGCGCCCGCCAGGCGCCGCAAAAGGTGGCCGGCATCAAGGTGTCGGTGACCGACAAGGGCGAGGGTATCGCCCGCACCCATCTGCCCCGCCTGACCGAACGCTTCTACCGCGTGGACGCCGCCCGCAGCCGCGCCTTGGGCGGCACCGGCTTGGGCCTGGCCATCGTGAAGCACATCGTGAACCGCCACCGCGGCCGGTTGACCATCGACAGCGAGGTGGGCAAGGGCAGCACCTTCACCGTGCACCTGCCCGGCGTGGAAAAGGCGGCGGAGAAGGCGGAAAAGCCCGTACCCCAATCTGCCCCGAATCTGTCACAGGAAGGCGGCCGGGGTGCCGCTTGAGGGTGGGCCGGCGCCGGCCATACCCGTGGTAGCGCTACCCCCGTATGAGATAAGCCACTGAGGTAGCATAGCTTTCAGGGCACAGCTCGCCCGGATGCGCCGTCATAAAACTGTCGCTTATCTGTAGCAATTCCATAGCGACCTGCCGCTATGGTCCACCCTGCCCGACCGGCGATGTGTCCCGCCGGCCGCCGTTTTTCATGCCCCGGCCAGGACCGCCGGGGGTGGGGTGGTAAGAAGATGCCGGCCGAGCATACGGTTAAGTCGTTCGAGCAGCAGCTGCAGCGCCTGTCCAACCTGATCACCCAGATGGGTGGCGTGGCCGAGGCCCAGGTGGACGGCGCCGTCCAGGCGGTGGTGCGCCGCGACGTGGACCTGGCCGCTCGGGTGATGCAGGCCGACCACCAGCTGGACGACTATGAACGCGGCATCGAGCAGGAGGCCGTGCGCATGCTGGCCCTGCGCCAGCCCGTGGGCAGCGACCTGCGCGAAATCCTGGCCGCCCTGAAGATTTCCGCCGACCTGGAACGCACTGGCGACTATGCCGCCAACATCGCCAAGCGCAGCATGGCGCTGGCCAAGCTTCCCGCCGTGCGGCCCGTCAGCGCCATCCCGCGCATGGGCAAGCTGGTGGAAAGCATGCTGAAGGACGTGCTGGACGCCTATATCGACCGCGACGTGGGCAAGGCCATCGACGCCTGGAACCGGGATGAGGAGCTGGACGACCTGTACACCAGCCTGTTCCGCGAGGTCCTGACCTATATGATGGAAGACCCGCGCAACATCACCCCTTGCACCCACCTGCTGTTCATCGCCAAGAATCTGGAGCGGGCGGGCGACCACGCGACCAACATCGCGGAGACCATCCACTTCCTGGTGCTGGGCCAGACGCTGACCTCCGACCGGCCCAAGCATGACCAGTCCAGCTTCGTCGTCGGCCCCACGGCCGATGTCGACCTGCACGGCAGCGGCCTGCACGGCGCCGACGCCGTGGACGATCTGTGAGCCCTTCCCCCCGGGCCGTTCCTCACGCCCGAGCCTATAGACGACTTAGACTTGCCACCGCTTACCCGACCCCGGACAGCCAGTTTTAGGGACACCCCATGAACGCCTCGTTGAAGCCCTTGGTTCTGATCGTCGAGGACGAAGCCGACCTCGTCACGCTGCTGAGCTACAACCTGGAGAAAGAAGGCTTCCGGGTGCTGACCGCCGGCGACGGCGAGGAAGCGCTGCTGCTGGCCGACGAGCAGGCGCCGCACCTGGTGCTGCTGGACTGGATGCTGCCGCTGATGAGCGGGCTGGAGGTCTGCCGCCAGATGCGCCGCAACCCCAAGACACGCGAAATCCCCATCATCATGCTGACCGCCCGGGGTGAGGAGGCGGACAAGGTGCGCGGCCTGAACTCCGGCGCCGACGACTACATCTCCAAGCCCTTCAGCCCGACCGAGCTGGTGGCCCGCATCCGCGCCGTGCTGCGCCGGGCCGTGCCCTCGCTGGCCGAGGAATTGCTGCGCTATGGCGACATCAGCATGGACCTGGCGGCCCATCGGGTGCGCCGCAACAGCCGCGACATCCACCTGGGCCCGACCGAGTTCCGCCTGCTGCGCCACTTCATGCAGCACCCGGGCCGCGTGTTCTCGCGGGAGCAGTTGCTGGACATCGTCTGGGGCCACGACGTCTATGTCGAACCGCGCACCGTCGATGTGCACATCCGCCGCCTGCGCAAGGCCCTGAACGAGGACACCGAGCTGGACATGATCCGCACCGTGCGCTCGGCCGGCTACGCCCTGGACATGAAGTCGGCTTGATATTTCCATATCGGCTGCGCGAGGGGAAACCACGTGCCGCTGCTTGGTACCCGCATCAGGCGGCGAGGGCGGCCGTCGCCAGATTCGCCGCCTCATCCGCCGTGGCGGCCACCTCCATCGCCACGCCGAAGGCCTTGACCGCCATGACGGCCTGGGCTTTGAAGGCGGCACGACGCACCGCATTCGGCTCCACCGTGATCACCGCGCGGCATAATCCCGCCAAGGTGTCGCGGTTGCGCTTCAGCCATAGGCCGCGCAGGCGCCGGTCTTCATGCGCCTCCCCCTCCGGGGGATCGCGCATGATGATGACGAAGGGCAGGCCCCGTTCCAGCAGGGCGTCCATCTCCCGTTCCCACTGCGGCGCGTAGCCAGGCCGGGTGGTACCGGGGCGGGTCGTCACCACGGGAAAGCGGCTGAGATCGTGTATCTCGAACAGGCTCATCCTCAATCTCCTTAAAACACATCCGCGAATAATGTTGCGGCGCCCACTTCCGAGAGGTGGATGGCGCGGGCGGCACGGGTGCGCATCTCCGCCTCATACTCCCGCGCCGCCGCCGTGGCCGATGGAATGCGGGACAGGCTGGCCGCCAGCACGGCGGCGTCGCGCAGCGTGACGTTGCCGCCCAAGCCGCCGGCGGGGCTCATGGCATGGATGGAGTCGCCCAGGAAGGTGACGGGGGGCAGTGCCCAGCAGGGCCACGTGCGGGCCAGCCGCGCACTGCGCACCGGCAGCAGTGCCATGCCCCTGGGATCGGCATGCCGGAACAGGCCGCGCAATTGGGGATGCCAGTCGCGCGCCAGATGATCCGCCACCACCGCCGGCGCGGCATCGGGGAAGCGCCCCATCAACCGGGTCTTGGGGCCAATCAGCGCCCAGTACAGATAGTCGTCCACGGGACTGAGCCCGCCCCGCTCGCCCTCCGTGGGGTCGAACAGCATGGGCTCGACGATGCCGGCATAGCCGTCGGCGAAGACCACGCTGGTACCGGCGCAGAGGTCGTCCCCCACCGCCGCCCGCACTTGGGATGTCAGGGTGGTGCGGCCGTAAAGGCAGACCGCGCCCACGTCCAGCGGTTCCGCCTGAGGCATTAACTGCCGGCGAACGGCGGAATTGATGCCATCGGCCGCCACCACCAGGCCGGCCCGCACCGACGTGCCGTCGGCGAAGGCGACGTGAGCCCGACCGTCCTCGCCCACGGCCACGGCCTGGAAGGCTGCGCCGAACCGCACCCGGTCCGCCACGCCGGTCAACAGGATTTCCCGCAGGGTCTGGCGATGGGCGCAAAGGTCGCCCGCCACCTCCCGGTTGGGGGCAACGTCATCAGCCGCGCTCCATACCGCCGGCGCCCGGCCGGTCACCGGCACCAGCCGACCGTCCAGGAAACGGGTGCGGGGAGCGGGCACGGCGCAGGTGCGCCGGAACAGGTCATATAGGGCCGGGGAAAGGCAGCGGGCCAAGGCATCGGCACCGTCCGCGTCGATGCGCAGGCGATAGCCCTGGGAGCGGCTGTCCACGCCCGCATCCCGTTCATACACCACGCAGTCGATTCCAGCGCGCGTCAGCGCCTGCGCCAGGCAAAGGCCACCCAGGCCCGCGCCGATGATCGCCACCTGCGTCCCGTCCATCTCGTCACCGTCCGCCAAAACTCCGCACTGGGGATTCGGTACCGTGAAACAGGACAAGCTTGATAACGACAGTCGGACGAAAAATAATGTGAAACGGCCAAACCGATCGCCAGCCGCCCGCCCAGCCATCCGCCCTTTGGAACGCCCATGCGCCACACCCACGACACCGCCCCCATGACCAAGGAAGCCTTCCTGGAGATGTGCGAGCGGACAGACGGCCCGCCCGTCGTGACCTTCTGGGGCAGCCATTCGGCGGAGGACCGGACCCACATGGGCACGCGGGAGATCGACTGGCACGCCCATCGGCGGGGGCAGTTGTTCTGCATCGCCAACGGCCTGATCCATATCCGCACCGCCCATGGGTCCTGGATGCTGCCACCGTTGCGGGCCGGGTGGATACCGCCCGGCATGATGCACAAGTTGACCATCAGCGGCGCGCTGTTCGGCTGGGGTATATTGCTGACGCCGGAGGCCAGCGCCGGCCTGCCCGATCGTCCCTGCGTCATGGGCATCAGCGACCTGTTGCAGTCCCTGGTGCGGCGGGTGGCGGAATGGCCGCTGGAGGCGACGCTGACGCCGGAGCAGGAGCGGCTGCTGGCCGTGCTGCTGGACGAAGTCCGCCTGGCCCCGGATGAACCGCTGCACCTGCCCATGCCCACCGACCCCCGGCTGTTGCGCTTGGCCCTGCGCCTGCTGGAGACGCCGGACGACGACCGCACACTGGACGTGCTGACGCGCGACGCTGGCCTGTCGGAACGCACCGCCCGCCGCCTATTCGCGGCGGAAACCGGCCTGAGCGTGACCCAGTGGCGCCAGCAGGCCCGGCTGACCCTGGCCCTGGAACGCCTGGCGAAGGGGGAGGCGGTGGCGGAGGTGGCGGACGCCCTGGGCTATGCCACGCCCAGCAACTTCATCGCCATGTTCCGCCGTGCCTTCGGCGAGCCCCCCGCCCGCTATTTCGCCCGAAGGGGGGTGGCAGCCTGACCTTCCGCTTAGGGCTGCTCACCCAAGCCCGCTACCGACCGAGCTGGACATGATCCCACCGTGCGGTCGGCCGGCGACGCCCCCGGGCGTGATATCAGCGTGAGCCGCGGGTCGCGGGATGCGAACGCAACAGCCGCGACCCCAGTCGCCGTTGGCCTTTCCCGTACGTTTGACTTGTCCGCCGGCCCGTACCTGCAGCATGCTGTGGGCGGACCAGGCAGCGACCCCGGGGCATATGACGTTTCCCATGAACCCGCTCGACACCGCGTCGGCCCTGTTCCTGCAGCCTCACTACGACGACGTCGCCCTGTCCTGTGGCGGGACGGCGGCATTACTGGCGACGGGCGGGAAGCCAGTCACCATAATCACGGTCTGCGCCAGCGACATCGTGGCGACCATGGTGGATGACTTCGCCGCCTGGAAGCATGAGCGGTGGCGCATAAGCGATCCGGACGAAGTGGTCCGGATCAGGCGGGCAGAGGACCAGGCCTCCGCCGACGCGCTTGGGTGTGACTTGCGCTGGCTCGGCATTCCCGACGCGATCTACCGGGGCGAGCGCTACACCAGCGACGCCGATCTTTTCGGACCCATCCATGCCGAAGAATTGGAGATGGCGGACCACATGGCGGAAGAACTGGTCGGCCTACCGGAATGGCGGGAGGGAAATACGGTCTTCGTTCCGCTGGGCGTCGGCGGCCATGTCGACCACCGTATCGCCTTCGCCACGGGCGCCGCCCTGGCGGATCGCGGCGTGACGATCTTCGCCTATGTCGATTGCCCCTACGCCATCCACACGCCGTCGGGCGTACCCGCCCGGCTGGCGGAGGTTGGCGATCGCCTGGGCAGCCCAGTGACCGTGCCGGTCGCGGACGAGGCTTTCGAGCGGCGGTTGGCGGCCATCGCCTGCTACACATCGCAGGTCCCCATCATTTTCCGTTTCACCGACGACTGGCGCGCCGCCGTGCGGCGCTTCGCCGAAGAAACCGGGGACGGAAGACCGGCCGAACGATTCTGGCGGGTGCGGCCGTGTTGAGGCTTGGCCGGCTTCTGGTCCCCCGCCGAATGGATAAGCCGTTTATCCTGCCACCTTTTCAGGGCAGGGCTGCCCACCAAGCCCGCTACCCAAGCGTCCCTGCCGACGCTATGGTGCCGCCATGGTCGACCATCCCACGCCCCCGCCCTTCACCGCAGACACCACCGCCACCGACGCCCTGACGGCGCAGGAGCGGGAAGCGCGATCCTTCGGTTTCCGCGCCATCAACCCGGCGGAGAAGGCGCCGCTGGTGCAGGGCGTGTTCTCCAGCGTCGCCAGCCGCTACGACATCATGAACGACCTGATGTCGGTGGGCATCCACCGGCTGTGGAAGGCGGATTTCGTCAGCCTGGTAAACCCCCGCGCGGGCGAGACCATCCTGGACGTGGCCGGTGGCACGGGCGACATCGCCTTCCGCATGGCGGCCAAGGCGCCTGCCGCCCGGATCATGGTCTGCGACCTGACGGAAGCCATGGTGCGGGTGGGCCGCGACCGCGGCATCGACAAAGGGTCCATGCCAGGCTGGGACCAGACGCCGGACACGCGCGGCGGCCTGCCCACTGGAGGGTTACAGTGGACCGTGGGCAATGCCGAGTCGCTGCCCCTGCCCAACCGCTCGGTCGACGCCTACACCATCGCCTTTGGCCTGCGGAACGTCACCCATATCGACAAGGCCCTGGCGGAGGCCTATCGGGTGCTGAAGCCCGGTGGGCGCTTCTACTGCCTGGAATTCAGCCAGGTGAACCTGCCCATCCTGCGGGAACTGTACGACCGCTATTCCTTCGAGGTGCTGCCCCGCATCGGCCAGGTGGTGGCGGGCGACCGCGACAGCTATCAGTACCTGGTGGAAAGCATCCGCCGCTTCCCTGAGCGGGAGGCGCTGTGCCGCCGGCTGGAGGCCGTGGGCTTCAGCCAGGCCAAGGCCCGGCCGCTGACGGGTGGCGTGGCCGCCATCCATTCCGCCTGGCGCGTCTGACCATGCTCCGCATCCTGCGCAACCTGCGCCGCCTGTACATCATCGGGCGTACGCTGGGCCGGCATGGCGCCCTGTTCCCGGAGGAATTCCGCGACGTGGCGCCGGGCGTGGCCCTGGTGTTGCGCCTGATGAACAACAACCGGGCGCCCGGCCGCAAGGGCCAGCGCCTGGCCGCCGCCATCCAGGAGCTGGGCCCCAGTTTCATCAAGCTGGGCCAGGCCCTGTCCACCCGGTCCGACCTGGTGGGCGACGCCGTGGCCGAAGACCTGGCCCTGCTGCGCGACCGGCTGCCCCCCTTTCCCACGCCCCAGGCCGTGGCCATCATCGAGGAGCAGCTGGGCCGCCCGCTGGGCGAGATTTTCCAGAGCTTCGAGCCCGAGTCGGTGGCCGCCGCCAGCATCGCCCAGGTGCACTTCGCCGTGACGGCGGAGGGCAAGGAGGTGGCGGTGAAGGTGCTCCGCCCCGGCGTGGAACTGGCCTTCCGCCGCGACATCGACCTGATGTTCTGGCTGGCCGGCCTGGCCGTGCGTGTCCTGCCCCGCCTGAAGCGGTTGAAGCCGGTGGAGGTGGTGGAAACCTTCGCCGAAACCGTGCGCATGGAAATGGACCTGCGCATGGAGGCCAGCGCCGCCTCGGAACTGGCCGACAATTTCAAGGGCGACGCCACCTTCAATATCCCCAGGGTGGATTGGGACCGCACCAGCCAGCGGGTGCTGACCATCGACCGCATCCACGGCATCCCCGTGGATCAGGTGGACGCCATCCGCGCCGCGGGCTTCGACCCCGACGACGTGCTGCGCCAGGCGGCCAATTCCTTTTTCAACCAGGTGTTCCGCGACGGTTTCTTCCATGCCGACCTGCACCCGGGGAACATGTTCGTCAACATGTCCGGCCACCTGGCGCCGGTGGATTTCGGCATCATGGGCCGGCTGGACCGGCAGACGCGGCTGTATCTGGCCGACATGCTGCTGGGCTTCCTGAACCGCGACTATCGCCTGGTGGCCGACGTGCATTTCGATGCCGGCTACGTCCCCGCCCACCAGTCGCGCGAACTGTTCATGCAGGCCGCCCGCGCCATCGGCGAACAGGTGCACAACAAGCCGCTGCACGACATCTCCGTCGGCCGGCTGCTGGCCCAGCTGTTCGCCGTGACCGAGCAGTTCGAGATGGAGACCCAGCCCCAGCTGCTGCTGCTGCAGAAAAGCATGCTGACGGCGGAAGGGGTGGGCCGCGCCCTGAATCCCAAGCTGAACATGTGGGAAGTAGCACGCCCGCTGATCGAGGAGTGGATGCGGGAGAACCGGGGGCCGGAGGCGCGCCTGGCCGAGGCCG
Organism: Nitrospirillum amazonense; assembly: GCF_029594735.1. Lineage (NCBI taxonomy): Bacteria > Pseudomonadati > Pseudomonadota > Alphaproteobacteria > Rhodospirillales > Azospirillaceae > Nitrospirillum > Nitrospirillum amazonense. The sequence goes on along the minus strand of NZ_JARPAF010000002.1, from coordinate 551,103 downwards.
TGCGCAACCTGAGCGCCACCGCCCACAAGCTGCCCCTGCTGCTGCGCCATGCCGACCGCCTGGCGGAGCATCTGGATAACGGCGGCGTGCCCATAGATCCGCGCAGCATCGACGACCTGGCCACCCGCCTCAAAAGCGGGCGGGGCGGCTGGCAATGGGCCGCCATCCTCGCGCTGACGATCGCCGTCACGGTGCTGGCGCTGCGTTAACGCGTCCCTCAAGCGCCGGGCGCCGCCATCCGGCGGCTTGGCTTCCTCACCTTTTAGTTCGCCTTCGGCTCCCCAAAAAATTCCGGCGGACGCTGTCGCGTCCTACCGGCCTAAACGAGCCCGGCAACGGAGGGACGACATACGCAAACCCTAACCAAAACTTGCGCGGCGCGGCCTTGGCCACAAGGCAGCCCTGCGAGTCGTCCGCTTGACGCGGGTACGAAACGAACAAGAGGATGGCGCCTCTCGTTCCACATATTTCACCCTTCGTCTTTGAGGAATTAGGTCATGGCCTTGCCCGTCGTTGCCATCGTCGGCGTCACCGGTGCCGTTGGCGTCGAGCTGCTTGAGTGCCTGGAGCAGCGTGATTTCCCCCTGTCCGAGCTGCGCCTGCTGGCGTCGGCCCGGTCGGCCGGCAAGACCATGACCTTCAAAGGCAAAGAGATCACCGTCCAGGCCCTGGATGAGAACAGCTTCGACGGTGTCGACATCGCCCTGTTCTCCGCCGGCGGTTCCATCTCCAAGGTCTACGGCCCCATCGCCGTCAAGGCCGGTGCCGTCGTCGTCGACAATTCCAGCGCCTTCCGCCAGGACCCCAATGTCCCCCTGGTGGTGCCGGAGGTGAACCCCGAGGCGGTGAAGCAGCATCAGGGCATCATCGCCAACCCCAACTGCTCCACCATCATCGCGCTGGTGCCGCTGTGGCCCCTGCACGTGAAGAACCGCATCACCCGCTTCATCGCCGCCACCTACCAGGCGGCGTCGGGTGCCGGTGCCGCCGCCATGGAAGAGCTGCGCGAAGGCACGCGCGCCTATCTGGAGGGCAAGCCCTTCACCCCCACCGTGCTGCCCCACCCCTACGCCTTCAACCTCTTCAGCCACAACGCCAAGGTCGACCCGGCCAACGGCTATAATGAGGAGGAGATGAAGATGGTGAAGGAGACGTGGAAGATTTTCGGCGACGCCGACATCCGCATCTCCGCCACCTGCGTGCGGGTACCCGTGCTGCGCGCCCATTCCGAGGCGCTGACCGTGGAGTTCGAGCGGCCCATCACCCCGGCCGAGGTCAAGGACATCCTGGCCACGGCCCCGGGCGTGCGCATCGTCGATGACGTGGAGAAGAACTACTTCCCCATGCCGGTGGACGCCTCGGGCCAGGGCGACATCCTGGTGGGCCGCATCCGCCAGGACATCAGCGACCCCAGCGGCCGCTCCATCCAGCTGTTCGTCGCCGGCGACCAGTTGCTGAAGGGCGCGGCGCTGAACGCCGTACAGATCGCCGAGCTGCTGTAAGGCAGTTCGTCCCACGAGGGGGCCGCCGATGGAATACCGGCGGCCCCATCCTTTTGGGGGTAACAGCGGCCTGTTAGCGCCACCTCCCCTCCTCCTTATGGGAAAATCGGCCGCAGGCCCAACTTTACGGTCGCGGAAAAGCCTCAATTGGTCGCAATATCCTGGTTGTCCGGGGTCGTTCCCGGGCGAACCCCAACCAGGGACCTCGCATGCATCCGCATGAGGCGACCGGAGCCCCCAATCCGGAACCCGGCATGGCCGCCGCCGTAATGGCAGCCACCCCCAGCACCCTTGATACCCCGCCGCCCCAGCCCCGTTCCTCCGCCGCCCCCGCCCGCCAAATCCTGGACGCGGTCACGCGCTTCCGGAAGATGGGGTGCCGCAACGTCAGCCTGACCCTGACCCGGTCCACGGACACCATCCTGGACGTGCAGGCCATGCTGACCCTGGCGGGCCTGGCCAGCGACGTGCAGCCGGCCGGCGGCGGTTGCTCCCGCCTGGTGCTGCGCAGCTAGCTAAGGCCGCTTCCGGATCGGCGCTGTTCCGCTTCCCCGTCCACCGGGTCGGGGAACGGGGAATACTTTTCCCCACCGGCAGCGAGATCGGACAAAGAATAAAGGCGCCCTCCCACCGGAAGGCGCCTTTTCATTTGGATCGGGGGCAGAGCTTACCCCAGGCCCTTCTGGCAGTCTTACCCCAGGCCCTTCTGGCAGTCTTACCCCAGGCCCTTCTGGCAGTCTTACCCCAGGCCCTTCTGGCCCATGCTCAGATACTTCTCGCGGCGACGGGCGATCAGGGTGCCGCCGTCCTGGCCACGCATGGAGTCCAGGCTGTCGTCGATGGCGTTGCCCAGCGCCAGGATGGTTTCCTCGCGCCGGCGGTGCGCGCCGCCGATGGGCTCCATGACGATGCGGTCGATGACGCCCAGTTCCTTCAGGTCCTGGGCGGTCAGGCGCAGGGCCGCGGCCGCGTCGGCGGCGTTGGTGTTGCTGCGCCACAGGATGCCCGAGCAGCCTTCCGGCGAGATGACGGAGTAGATCGAGTGCTCCAGCATCAGCACCCGGTCGGCCGTGGCGATGGCGATGGCACCGCCCGAGCCGCCTTCACCGATGATGGCGGAGACGATGGGAACGCGGGCGCGCAGGCAGGTCTCGATGGACTTGGCGATGGCTTCCGCCTGGCCGCGCTCTTCCGCACCCACGCCCGGATAGGCGCCGGCCGTGTCCACCAGGGTGATGACCGGCAGGTTGAAGCGGCTGGCCAGTTCCAGCAGGCGCTGCGACTTGCGGTAGCCTTCCGGCTTGGCCGAACCGAAGTTGTGGCGGATGCGCGTGTCGGTGTCGTGGCCCTTTTCCTGGCCGATGACCACCACCGACCGGCCGCGGAAACGGCCCAGGCCGCCGACGATGGCGCGATCCTCGCCGAACACCCGGTCCCCCGCCAGCGGCGTGAAATCGGTGATCAGGGCGTTGATGTAATCCAGGCAGTGCGGCCGGTTGGGATGGCGCGCTACCTGGACCTTCTGGGCCGGCGTCAGCTTGGCGTAGGTCGAGCGCAGCAGCTTGTCGACCTTGTCCTCAAGCTTGCGGACCTCGTCGGCGATGTTGAGACCGCCGCCATCGGACAGGTGGCGGAGTTCATCGATCTTGCCTTCGAGTTCGGCGATCGGCTTTTCAAATTCAAGGAAATGCATGGGTTCGGCTTACAACTGCTTGTAAGGGGTGCGGCACCGAGGAGCGGGTCGCACAAAGGTCGAAGGCGGCTGATTACCATGAGCGCGGGCCAGGGGCCAGCGCTATCGAAACCCGCATCTTGCGGCTACCCCTTGCGTGGGCCACGAACGCCAGGGTTTCCCTTGGCCCCCGGATTTTCTTTGGCCAGCGGGTGGTGGTCCTCCACCGTGCGGCGCAGGCGTTCACCCACCACATGGGTGTAGATCTGGGTGGTGCCGATGTCGGCATGGCCCAGCATCTTCTGGACGGAGCGCAAATCGGCGCCGTGGTCCAGCAGATGGGTGGCGAAGGCATGGCGCAGCACGTGGGGGCTGACCTTGGCCGGGTCCAGGCCGGCGGCCAGCGCCAGATCCTTCAGCAGCTGGCCGAAGCGCTGCCGGGTCAGCGTGCCGCCCGAACTACGCGAGGGGAACAGCAGGCTGGCCTGCCTGGCCTCGCGCCCCGGCGAGAAGAAGGCGGCGCGGTGGGGCAGGTAGGCCGCCAGCGCGTCCCGGGCCGGGGGGGACAGGGGCACCATGCGTTCCTTCCCGCCCTTGCCCTTGACCACCAGCACCCGGCCGTCGCGGCTGAAAGCCGACAGCGGCAGTCCCACCAGTTCGGAAACGCGCAAGCCCGTGGCGTAGAGCAGTTCCAGCAGGGCCGCCAGGCGCAGCCCCTCCGCCCCGCCCTGGGCCGCCGCCGTGTCCAGCATGCGGCCGACGTCGTCCTCGGACAAAATCTTGGGCAAGGGGCGGCCCAGGCGCGGGCCGTCCAGCACGGCGGCCGGGTCGATGTCGCGCCGGCCTTCCGACACCAGAAACTTGTAGTACTGGCGCAGGGCCGACAGGCGGCGGGCCACGGTGCGCACCGCCGCCTGGGTGCCGTCGCGGCCCAGATGGTCCAGGTAGGCGCGCAGGTCGTCGGTGCCCGCCCGGTCCAGGGCGGGACCCTTGCCGCCCTTCTGGCCGGCGATGAAGCGGGCGGCATCCACCAGGTCGCGACGGTAGGCGTCGCGGGTGTTGGCCGCCGCCCCCCGTTCCGCCACCAGCATGTCCAGGAAGGCATCCACCCCCGGGGGCAGCGCCAGGGTGGCGCCGCGCGGCCGGCCAGGGGAGCGCTTCTTGGGAGCGGCACCCCCGGTCGTGGCCTGATCCTTCGGGACGCGCGGCGCCATGACCGTTACGGCCCAGCCAGGACGGCCACCGCCTCCAGCGCCAGGCGCCGGGCGTCGTCCTTCAGACCAACGGCGGTCAAGGCCGACAGGGCATGGGCCGTGACTGTCGGCGCGGTGGCGGCGGGACCGGCATCCGCCAGTTCCGCCAGGGCCAGCACCGCCACCTCGCCCCGCCGGGGCACGGCGATCGACTGGTCCAGGCGCAGCCAGGACGCGGCGTCGGGAATCACCCCGGGCGCCTCGACCACCGGTGCCGTGCGGGCCAGCAGCAGCGGATCCACCTTTTCCCCCGCTGCGGTCAGCAAGGCCAGGATGGAGGCGGCACGCAGGCGGGACGGGGCGTCGGCATCCGCCTTCACCGCGTCCAGCCACTGGGCCCAGTTGGCGCCATCGCTGGGCAGCAGGCCGCCCAGCACGGCCAAGGGCACCAGGCGCAGGTAGGCCTGAAGGGGCTTGCCCTCAACCTTTCCATCTTTAGGGGCATCCTGCGCCGCCTGGCGGGCCAGCTCGAACCATGGCTGGGCCAAGTCGCGCCGGTTCTGCAGCAGCAGCAGACGGGTGGCGGCCGGGGCCAAATCCTTCAGCGCCGGCCCGGGGGCCAGCCCTTCCAGTTCCTGGGCCAGCAGATCGCCCCAGGCGCCGGCCAGCAGGGCCGGATCGCTGACGTCCACCGCCTTGGCCAGGATGGCGCCCTTCAGCGACGGGATCGTCTCCCCCGTCAGGGCCTGGTAGAGGATGGCGCGCTGGTCGGCGCCCTGGCGCTTGTCCGCCACGCCCACGGCGTTCTTCAGGTCGTTCGGGCTGACCTTGGCCGCCTTGTAGAGGGGGGCCAGCGCCGCCGACGGCAGGGTACCATAGCTGGCGGCGCGGTCGCCCGCCGCCAGCTTCAGCGCCGCCGCCGTGTCGGGCAAGTCGGCCACGGCCGCTGCCGCCGCCGGGTTCAGCGCCAGGATCTGCGCCGCCGGCACCTCCGCCGGCAGGCCCCGGTTCATGGCGCGGGCCAGCGCCACCGCCTCGGCCGACACGGCGGTGAAGCCCTTGAGGGCGCCCTTCTGTCCACCGGCCGCCACTTCGGCAAGGCGGGAGAAGCCGTCGTCCTTCACACCCTGTTCCCGCATGATGTCCAGCGAGAACATGATGTTGTCGGTGGACCCGCCGCGCACCTGGCAGACGACGCCCAGCATCTGGATCTCGCCGTCGTTGAAGCGCTTCTGCAGGTCGGCCATCTGGTCGCAGGCCGCCCCGTCGCCGGTCAACAGCGACAGGCGGGCCCAGGCTTCCGCCCCGCCGGCATCGTCCAGCGCCGTGGGCAGGGTGGCCATGGCATCGGCGTGCTTGCCATCCCCTAGCAGGGCCAGCCGTTCCAGCCGGAGGCCCAGGAAATTGCGCGCGTCCTTGCCCGCCTGAGGCGCGGTGCCGGAAGACATCAGCACCCGGCCCAGCAGGGCGCGCACGGCCGGCGAGGGGCTGGACTGCGGCAGCGAGGCCAGCGCCCGGTCAAGCAGGCCGCGCGGACTGTCCGCCCACAGCGCCTGGCCCAGGCCTCCCTGCCCCGCGTCCAGCAGTCCGCCCCCGTCCGGCGTGACCGCCGCCAGGGTCTTGACCTCAAAGGAGGAGGCGCGTGGCGGGGGCGGCGTGTAGGCCCCCCCCAGGGGCGTAGGGCCGGGAGTAGGACCGGGCGCGGCCGTGTCGGTTCCGGCTGGGGGCGCGACCGTAGGGGAGGTCGCCGGTCCCTGTGGCCAAAGCGGCGTCGGCCCGCTGGAGGTTTGCGCGAACGCCACCGGCGCCGTCATCAGGCCGGTGATCAGCGCCAGGCCCCAAAACGCCTTACTGCGGGAAGCGGTCATTGGAGATCACCCGTTCGGTGGGCGCGGACGGCGCCGGGGAGGTGGTGGCGGCCACGACCAGGGCGGCGCCGGCACCGCCGAGGACAACCAGGGCGATCAGGATCAGGAGGAGCTTTTTCATCGTGGGATCGGCATCAATCGCTGATAGGGAAGGGCGAATTCAGAAAGAAAGTTGCGAGACCATGTCGGCTCAAGCAAGGCCGCAGTGCGCGAGCCCCCGGTGGAGTTAAGGGACAGGCGGGGTCGACTGTGTTATGCAGTCCCCCCGAACCGTTTCCCCCTGTGGTGGCGCCCACCAGACTGGCACGGGAAAACGGGGCCTGACAGTCCGCCTGAAGCCGCAGGGCCAGGGGGACGGCCGGGTCTAGGGATGAAGAACAACCCCCGGAACGGGGCACGGCTTTCAGGTCTCGGCTGGAATGGATGACACGGCAAACATGGTGTTAGCGCTCGGCACTGTAGCGTCCGCCCCCCCGGCGCGCAACGCCACCCCGACCCGCCGGGTGCCCGCCCCCGCGCTGCGGGGGGACCGGTGATGCGTTCCATGCTGCGCCAGCGCCCGCCCCGCACCCTGGTCCTGGTGGGCCTGATGGGGGCCGGGAAGACCAGCATCGGCCGCCGCCTGGCCGCCCGCCTGGGCCTGCCCTTCGTCGATGCGGACCAGGAGATCGAGCGCGCCGCCGGCTGCAGCATACCCGAATTCTTCGAGCGCTATGGCGAGCCCGCCTTCCGCGAGGGGGAACGCCGGGTGATCGCCCGCCTTCTGGACCAGCCGCTGCAGGTACTGTCCACCGGCGGCGGCGCCTTCATGGACGCCGACACCCGCGCCCTGGTGCGCCAGCGCGCCCATTCCATCTGGCTGCGGGCGGAGCTGGACCTGCTGGTGCAGCGGACGGCGCGGCGCGGCAATCGCCCCCTGCTGAAGGACAGCGACCCGCGCGAGACCCTGCGCAAGCTGATGGAGTTGCGCCACCCTTACTACGCCCAGGCCGACATCACCGTGGACAGCGGCGACCGCCCGGCGGAGGACACCGTGGACCGGGTGGTGGAATCCCTGCAGGCCTATCTGGACAACGAAGCGGATACCCAAATCCCGGAGACGCGGGCCCAGCCGGCCGCGGTGCAATCATGAGCAAGACCCTGTCCGCCAGCCCCGTCCACGTGAACCTGGCCGATCGGTCCTACGACGTTCTGGTCGGGTCCGGCCTGATCGAGGGGGCCGGATCGCTGGTGGCGCCCATCGCAGGCAGGCGGCCGCTGATCATCCTCAGCGACGAGACGGTGGCGCCCCTGTACCTGGGCACCCTGACCCGCTCGCTGGAGGCTGCCGGCGCCCGTGTGCTGGACCCCATCGTGGTGCCGGCGGGCGAGGCCACCAAAAGCTTCCACCATCTGGAAGCCGTCCTTGAAATCCTGCTGTCGCGCGGCATCGAGCGGGGCGCCATGCTGGTGGCCCTGGGCGGCGGCGTCATCGGCGACCTGGGCGGCTTCGCGGCCGCCATCGCCCTGCGCGGACTGGACTTCATCCAGGTGCCCACCACGCTGCTGTCGCAGGTGGACAGCAGCGTGGGCGGCAAGACGGGCATCAACAGCCGCCAGGGCAAGAACCTCATCGGTGCCTTTCACCAGCCGCGCCTGGTGCTGGCCGACATCCGCGCGCTGGACAGCCTGCCCCGGCGCGAGGTGCTGGCGGGTTATGCCGAGGTGGTGAAGTACGGCCTGATCGACCGTCCGGACTTCTTCTCCTGGCTGGAGGAAAACGGCCCGGCCCTGGTGGCCGGCGACGCCGCCCTGCGCACCGCCGCCGTGAAGGAAAGCGTGGCCGCCAAGGCCGCCATCGTCGCCCAGGATGAGCGCGAGGGCGGCGTGCGTGCCCTGCTGAACCTGGGCCATACCTTCGGCCACGCCCTGGAGGCGGAGATGGGCTATGGTGGTGAGTTGCTGCATGGCGAGGCCGTGGGCATCGGCATGGTCATGGCGTTCGACCTGTCGGTGCGCCTGGGCCTGTGCCCGCCGGACGACTTGGCCCGCATGCGCCGCCACCTGGCCGCCGTGGGCCTGCCGACGGGTGCCGCGTACCTCAGCAAGGGCCGCTGGACCGTGGACGCGCTGATGGCCCACATGGCCAAGGACAAGAAGGTGAAGGACGGCGGCATCACCTTCATCCTGGCGCGCGGCATCGGCCAGGCCTTCACCGCCCGGGACATCGATCCCGAGCCGGTGCGTGCCGTGGTGGCGGCGGCGCTGGCGGCGTGAGACGCGGGTTTCTTGACCGGGGTGAGGGCCGGCGCCCATGATGCGCTCCGTGTCCGTGACCTCGCTTTAAAAGTACCCTTGCCCCATGCCCCTACCCCCCGCCGCCGAGCGCACGCCGCTGCACACCCGCCGCGTCACGTGCCAGGGATACGAACGCACCGACGGCCTTTGGGATATCGAAGGCCACATCACGGACGAGAAGCACTACGCCTTCGACAACGAATGGCGCGGCATCATCCAGCCCGGCCAATTCCTGCATGAGATGTGGGTGCGCCTGACGGTGGACGACACGCTGACCGTGCGCGCGGTGGAGGTGTCGACCGACAACTCCCCCTTCCCGCATTGCCCCGCCATCCTGCCCAATTTCCAGCGCCTGGTGGGCCTCAGCATCGCGTCCGGCTGGACCAACGCGGTCAAGCAGCGCCTGGGCCGGACGGAGGGCTGCACCCACCTGGTGGAGCTGCTGGGCCCCGTGGCCACCACCGCTTTCCAAACCCTGGCGCCGGTGCTGAGCGCGCGGCGCAACGGCGGCAAAGGCGGCCCGCCGCCCGTGCTGAACACCTGCCACGTCATGGCCAGCGACGGCCCGGTGGTGAAGCGCTGGTTCCCGGAGCATTACACCGGGGCGCCCGAGACCGGGTCGGCGGAACCCGAAGGCGTCTAAGCCGCCTCTTCCGGCGTTAGGGTCTTGACCGACAGGGCGTGGACGCGCTCGGCCAACTCATCCTTCAGGATGTCGTAGACCAGGCGCTGGCGGGCGACCCGTGACTTGCCGGCGAAGGCGGCCGAGACCACCGTGACCTCGAAATGGGTCTCGCCACCCGGGGCGGCGCCGCCATGTCCGGCATGGGCGGCGGACTGGTCGTCGACGATCAGCGTCACGGGCGCCAGCGCCTGGGTCAGCTTGGTGTGGATGCGGTCGGCGTAGCGCATGGAAAATGCCCGGAATGGAGGGAACGTCCTATCCCCCTGAGGTGCGATGCCGGGGCGGCGCTGTCAATGGCTGGAAGGTGATTTCCAGCACCCGGGACAGCAGCCCAGCTTTGCCGCCGCAATGGTGGCGCGGGCGACCCGCCGCGCTTGTCACGGCCGGGGCCTGACCCCATACTTTCGCGATGCAGAAACAGCGCCCCGGATTCTCTTTCTCGTTCGACGATCCGCCGCAGGTCCAGGTCAGGGCCTGCGACCATCCCGGCTGCGCCGAGGTGGGGGAGTACCGCGCGCCCAAGAATCGCAGCCAGCTGAACGATTATTACTGGTTCTGCCTGGACCATGTGCGGGCCTACAACAAGGCCTGGGACTATTACCAGGGCATGAGCACGGAAGAGATCGAGCGCGCCATGCGCTACGACACCACCTGGCAGCGCCCCACCTGGCCCATGGGCGACTGGCGCACCCGGGAACGGAATCTACGCGACAGCATGAGCCGGGGCCATAGCTTCGGCGCCGACTGGGAAGCCGGCACGTCGCATCGTCCGCCTCCGCCCTCCCCCCGCACGCCGGAGGATGAGGCGCTGGACGTGCTGGGCCTGAAGGCGCCCATCGGATTCGCCGAGGTCAAGCAGCGCTATCGCGAGCTGGCCAAGCAGAACCACCCCGACACCCACGGCGGCGACAAGGACGCGGAGGAGCGTCTGAAGCGCATCAACCAAGCCTACAACGTGCTGAAAGCCGCCTATGCCGACCACGGCTGAGGCCGCACCGTTAACGCCAAGCCATTGAAACAATAACCAAGACCAACCGTTCTGTTCGATCTCGCAGGAAAGCCGACCGTCCCATGTCCCAGGAACCGACACCGATGAACGCCGCCTCGCTGCCCGACATCAAGATCTCCGTCCGCCAGACCTTCGGGATCGACAGCGATATGCAGGTGCCGGCGTTCAGCTCCCCCACGGAACATGTGCCGGAGATCGACAGCACCTATCGTTTCGACCGTGAAACGACCATGGCCATCCTTGCCGGCTTCGCCTACAACCGCCGCGTCATGGTCCAGGGCTATCACGGCACCGGCAAGTCCACCCACATCGAACAGGTGGCCGCGCGCCTGAACTGGCCCTGCTTGCGCGTCAACCTGGACAGCCACATCAGCCGCATCGACCTGATCGGCAAGGACGCCATCGTCCTGCGCGAGGGCGTGCAGGTGACGGAGTATCGCGAGGGCATCCTGCCCTGGGCCCTGCAGCATCCCTGCGCCATTGTCTTCGACGAGTACGACGCCGGCCGCCCGGACGTGATGTTCGTCATCCAGCGCGTGCTGGAGGTCGAGGGCAAGCTGACCCTGCTGGACCAGAACAAGGTCATCCGCCCCCACCCGGCCTTCCGCCTGTTCGCCACGGCCAACACCATCGGCCTGGGCGACACCACCGGCCTCTATCACGGCACGCAGCAGATCAACCAGGGCCAGATGGACCGGTGGAACATCGTCTCCACCCTGAACTACCTGCCCCATGACGCCGAAGTGAAGATCGTCCTGGCCAAGGTGCCGAGCTACGACACCGATGACCGCCGCGTGCTGGTCAACGCCATGGTGCGCCTGGCGGACCTGACCCGCGCCGGCTTCATCGCCGGCGACATCTCCACCGTCATGAGCCCGCGCACGGTCATCACCTGGGCGCAGAACGCCGACATCTTCGGCGATGTCGGCTTCGCCTTCCGCGTCACCTTCCTGAACAAGTGCGACGAGGTTGAGCGCGCGGCGGTGGCCGAGTACTACCAGCGCTGCTTCGGCACCGAACTGCCTGAGAGCGGCGTGCGCGCCACCCTCGCCTGACGCGGGGGAACGAGCCCATGTCTTCCGACCGGGAATCGCCGCTGGAGGCGTTCAAGCGGGCCACCGGCGCAGCCGTCCGGGCCATCGCGGAGCGCGGTGACCTAACGGTGGGGTTTTCCGCCGAGCCGCCGGGCTACTCCGGCACGCGGGTGCGGGTACCCCTGCCTACGCGAGACCTGAACGTGCGTGACGTGGCGCCGGTGCGGGGGGCCGCCGATGCCGCGGCCCTGCGCCTGCGCCATCACGACGCGTCCGCCCACGCCCGCCTGTTGCCCACCGGCGACACCGCCCGCCTGGCCTTCGACGCGCTGGAACAGGCGCGGTGCGAAGCCCTGGGCGCCAACGCCATGGCCGGCGTGGCCGACAATCTGACGGCGGCGCTGGAGGAACGGTTCCGCCGCCAGGGCCTGGACCGGGCCACGGCGCGGGACCAAGTATCGCTGGCCGACGCCCTGCGCCTGATCGCCCGCGAGGCCCTGACCGGCGCCCCCGCCGCCCCCGCCACCCAGGCGGCGCTGGATTTGTGGCGCCCCTTCATCGAGGAAAAGGCGGGCGCCGACCTGGCCCAGCTGAAGGCCGCCATGGCCGACCAGCAGGCCTACGCCCGCGAGGCCCGCCGCATCCTGGCCGACCTGGACCTGGAGGTGGGCGGCGAGCCTGAGACGTCGGAAGAGGAGGAGACCGCCGAGACCGGCGACGCCCAAAGCCCCGAGGGCGCCGACAATGACGAAGCCGGCGGCGGCCAGTCCGACGATGCCGAGCCGGAGGCGACGGGGGAGCAGCAGCAGGCCGGCGGCCAGACGGAAGAAACCGCCGGCGCCGCCGAAAGCAGCGAGGGCGAGCAGCAGGAGATGGAGGGCGCCGGGGCCGAGCAGTCGGGCGAGCCCGGCGAGCCGTCCCGCCCCGATTTCGGCCGCAACAGCCTGGACAGCGGCAATTACCGCGCCTTCACCACCGAATTCGACGAGGTGGTGGGGGCCGCCGACCTGTGCGACGCGGACGAACTGGCCCGCCTGCGCATGATGCTGGACCAGCAGTTGCAGCATCTGCAGGGTGTCATCGCCAAGCTGGCCAACCGCCTGCAGCGCCGGCTGATGGCCAAGCAGACGCGCGCCTGGGTGTTCGACCTGGAGGAAGGCATTCTGGACGCGGCCCGTCTGGCCCGCGTGGTGGCCAACCCGGTGTTGCCCCTGTCGTTCAAGCAGGAGAACGACACCAATTTCCGCGACACCGTCGTCACCCTGCTGATCGACAATTCCGGATCCATGCGCGGCCGACCCATCACCATCGCCGCCATGAGCGCCGACATCCTGGCGCGCACCCTGGAACGCTGCGGTGTGAAGGTGGAGATCCTGGGCTTTACCACCCGGGCGTGGAAGGGCGGGCAGAGCCGCGAGCGCTGGCTGGCCAGCGGCAAGCCCGCCGCCCCCGGCCGCCTGAACGACCTGCGCCACATCGTCTACAAGGAGGCCGACGCCCCCTGGCGCCGGGCCCGGCGCAACCTGGGCCTGATGCTGCGCGAAGGCATCCTGAAGGAGAATATCGACGGCGAGGCCCTGCTGTGGGCCCACACCCGCCTGATCGCCCGGCCGGAGCAGCGGCGCATCCTGATGGTCATTTCCGACGGCGCGCCGGTGGACGACAGCACCCTGTCGGTCAACAGCGGCAGCTATCTGGAAAAGCATCTGCGCAGCGTCATCGAGTACATCGAGACCCGCAGCCCGGTGGAGCTGATCGCCATCGGCATCGGCCACGACGTCACGCGCTATTACCGGCGCGCCGTCACCATCGTGGATGTGGAGCAATTGGGCGGCACGGTCATGGAGAAGCTGGCCGAACTGTTCGACGAGGACGACCGCCGCCCCGGGTCCGCCCGGCGCCAGGCGCGGGGCGGCCGCCGTTAGACCTGGCTCGCGCAGGCGCGATAAGGGCCGCCAGGCGGACGCCGGGCGGCCCAAATCTTTTTGGAAAGGCTTACTTGCCGGCGGGCTTGGCCGCCGGCGCCGGCGCCGCAGGGGCCGGTGCGCCACCGGTGCGGGCCTTGAACACATGCAGCTGTTCGTTAAAGCGGGCGGCTAGGATTTGCATGTTGGTCACCACCGCGTCCTGCACGCTGGTCAGCTGCAGGAACTTCGCCACCGTCACCTTGTCCGGGTGCTGGGCCACCAGTTGGTCCACGCAGGAAATAAAGCCCTGGCCGCTGTTGACGTAGGACTGCATCTCCTCATGCGCCTTGCGCATGTCGGCCTCGGGCGCGGTCTTGCCGTCGGGAATGGTCGGCACCTTCTTGGGGAAAGGACAGGTCCAGCCGTCGTCGTCATCGGCCTTCGCACCGGCTTTGGCGCCAGCGGCCGGAGCAGCGGCAGCGGGAGCCGACGGTTTGGCCGCCGATGGCATGATGGGTGTGGAACCGGGCGCCGGATTGGCCGCCTGGGCCCAGGCGGGCGCAGCGCCGACGACCGCGAGGGCTGTCGCCGAGGCGAGGACGGGCAGGATCATCAAGGACCGGCGGACGGCGACACGCAGGCTCACGGGCAAGGTTCCTCAAAGACGAAGGGGTAACGGCGTCAGCATAAAGGACGGGCGCACTAAGGCATAGCCGACATGCAATGGCAAGCAGGGGCGGCAACCGGCCGCAACGCGGTTGCCGCCGCCCCGGCGGATCGTGCTAAACCGGTGATGACGGGTGCGCCTACGCCCCCTAAGCGAACGGTGCGGTTGCGACGATGATCGGCGTTTTCGATTCAGGCCACGGCGGATTGACGGTGTTGCGCGCCCTGGCCGACCAGATGCCTGACCGCCGTTTCGTCTACCTGGGCGACCACGCCAACGCCCCTTATGGCAACCGCACGCCGGAGGAAATCTACCGCTACACCGTGGCGGGGGTGGAACGGCTGTTCGGCCTGGGCTGCCCCCTGGTCATCCTGGCCTGCAACACCGCCTCAGCCCAGGCGCTGCGCCGCCTGCAGCAGACCTGGCTGCCCGCCGCCTATCCCGAGCGCCGGGTCCTGGGCGTGCTGGTGCCGATGGTGGAGGCCATCACCGGCGTGCCGTGGATGGCCGACGTGGCCGCCGGGTCGCGCGCGGGCGAACCGCGCACCGTCGCCATCTTCGCCACCCAGCACACGGTCAGCAGCGGGGCCTACCCCACCGAGATTGCCAAGCGCGCGCCGGAGGTGCGGGTGGTGCAGCAGGCCTGCCCCGACCTGGTGCGCCTGATCGAGGCCGACGCCCCGGTTGAGACCATTCGCGCCGCCATCGAGGGCTATGCCGGGCAGTTGATGGCCCAATTGGATGGCGTGCCGCCGGATGCGGTCGTGCTGGGCTGCACCCACTATCCCCTGGTGGCGGACCTGTTCGCCCAGGCCCTGCCCCCCGGCGTGGAAATCCTGGACCAGCCCGACCTGACGGTCAGCAGCCTGCGCGCCTATCTGGAACGGCACCCGGAATATGAGCTGCCCAGCCGGGCGCGGGAGCAGGGCGGGGTCGAGGCCTTCCACACCACCGGCCCGGCGGAACCCATCACCCGCCTGGCCAGCCGCTTTTTCGGCGGTGAGGCGCGGTTCCACAGCGTGGGCCCGGATCCCATCCCTGAGAGCCTGAGGGGCTGAAGGCGCCCCCCCTCACAAACTCTCGAAATCCAGCCCGATGTCGAAGTTGGTGACGGAATGGGTGAGCCAGCCCAGGGAGATCAGGGTCACGCCCGTCTCCGCCACCGCCCGCACCGTCTCCGGCGTGATGCCGCCGGAGGCCTCGGTGATCAGGCGGCCGGCCACCATGTCCACGGCCTGGCGCAGGGTGGGCGGGTCCATGTTGTCCAGCAGCACGGCGTCCACCGGCAGGGTCAGCAGCTCTTCCAGCTGGGCCAGGGTGTCGACCTCCACCTCGATCTTCACCATGTGGCCGACGTGGGCGCGGGCGCGCTCCACGGCGGCGCGCAGGCCGCCGGCCGCCACCAGGTGGTTGTCCTTGATCAGGACGGCGTCATCCAGGCCGAAGCGGTGGTTGCTGCCACCGCCCACGCGCACGGCGTATTTCTCCAGTGCGCGCAGGCCGGGCGTAGTCTTGCGGGTGCAGACGATGTGGGCGCCGGTGCCCTCGATGGCCTGGACCAGTTCCGCCGTCTTGGAGGCGATGCCGCACAGGCGGCCCAGCAGGTTCAGGGCCGTGCGCTCCCCCGACAGGATGGGGCGGGCCGCCCCTTCCACCACCGCCACCGCCTGGCCCGGGGCCACGCGGGCGCCGTCGGCCACCAGGGTGCGCACCGACAGGGTGGGGTCCAGCAGGGAGAAGGCGGACAGCGCCGGGGCCAAGCCGGCGATCACCCCGGCATGGCGGGCCTGGAACAGGGCGCGGGCCTGGGTTTCCACCGGGATGCAGGCGTCGGCCGTGACGTCGCCCGCCCGACCCAGGTCCTCCAGCAACGCGGCACGGACCAGGCCTTCGTACATCACGGGATAAAGCGGGGCGACAGGCGTGCTCATGGACGGGTTTCCCGGGTGGTGGCGGGCTCAACCTCAGCCACGCGGCCAAGGTCGGAATAGGTCAGGATCTGGTGATGGCGCCAGGCGTCGCGGGTTTCCGGATGATCCGCCCGGGTATGGGCACCCCGGCTTTCCTCCCGGCGCTTGGCAGCCTCTACCACCAGGCGGGACAGCAGAAGGCGATTGCGCAGTTCCAGGCCGGCACGGATGCCGGCGTAGTCGCGGGCCGGCACCAGGCGCTCCGCCGCCAGGGTCAGGCCCTGCAGGCGCTCCGCGGCCTCGGCTAGGCCCAGGCCGTCGCGCACCAGACCCACCTTCTCCGCCATCAGCAGCTGGGCCTCGGCCGCCAGATTGGCGGCGGCGGTCCCGCCGGGCACCAAGGGAGCGTCGGGTACCGCCACCGGCTGGGGGGCGGCCGGTTCGGCCATCAGCGCCGCCGCCACGCGGCCGGCGAACACCACCGCCTCCAACAGCGAGTTGCTGGCCAGGCGGTTGGCGCCGTGGACATGGGTGCAGGCGACCTCACCCGCCGCCCACAATCCCGGGATGGAGGTGCGACCATCGGCATCCGTCAGCACGCCGCCCATGTGATAGTGCGCGGCAGGCGCCACGGGCACGGGGGCGGCGGCAGGGTCCAGGCCAGCCTCGGCACAGATGCCGGCCACGGTGGGGAATTTTTCCGACTTTCCAGCCGCCCACAAGGGCCGCAGGTCCAGGAACACCTTCTCGCCCCGCGCCACGCGGCGGCCGATGGCACGGGCCACCACGTCGCGGGGCGCCAGTTCGGCATCGGGATGCTCATCGGCCATGAAGGCGTGGCCGCCGGCGTCCAGCACCTTGGCCCCGGCGCCACGCAACGCCTCGGTCAGCAGGGGCCGACGGCCGGGCGGGCCGGCGACGGCCAGGGCGGTGGGATGGAACTGCACGAATTCCAGGTCGGCCAAATGGGCGCCGGCGCGGGCGGCCAGGGCCAATCCGTCGCCCGTGGCCTCCGGCGGGTTGGTGGTCACGGCCCACAACTGGCCGGTGCCGCCGGTGGCCAGCACCACGTGCGGGGCGACGTGCAGCACCCAGCCGACACCGTCCTCATAGGCCAGAACGCCCTGCGCCCGCCGCCCGCGCCCGGTCTCACGCACGACCAGGTCGGCGGCGGCAGCGCGGGTGTGGATGCTGATGCCCGGGGTGGCGCGCACGCGGTCGGCCAGGAAGGTCACCAGGGTGCGGCCGGTGGCGTCGCCCCCGGCATGCAGGATGCGATGGCGGCCGTGCGCGGCCTCGCGCCCCAGCAGGGGCTTGCCATCCGCCCCCCGGTCGGCGGGCAGGCCGGCCTCCAGCAGGGCCGACATCTCGACGATGCCCGCCTCGGCCAGCAGGCGGGCCATGCCGGGATCCGTCAATCCCGCCCCGGCGGCCACCGTGTCGGCGGCATGGTCGGCGGCGCTGTCGCCGGCGCCCAGCGCCACGGCCACGCCGCCCTGGGCCCACAGGCTGGACCCGCCGGGCAGGTCATCCGTCTTGGTCAGCAGGCGGATCTTTCGCCCGGCCTGGGCGAGGGCCAGGGCGGCCGCCATGCCGGCGGTGCCGGACCCGACCACCACCACGTCGCTGTGGACAACCTGCACAGGCGATACCGGATAAGACGCGCCATCCATGGCATCAGGCTCCGTCACCAGGGGAACGGGAAGGAAGGCCGGCCCGATGCCGGCCTAGCAGGAAAAGCCGCGGGCGATCAGCGGCCCACGGCCAGCATGCGCTCCACCGCGAGGCGGGCGCGGGCGGCCACGGTGGGGTCGATCTCCACCTTGGGCTCCATGGTCCGCAGCGACTCCAGGATGTTGGAGAGGCTGACCCGCTTCATATGGGGGCACAGGTTGCAGGGGCGGATGAATTCCACGTCCGGATACTCGGTCGCGACGTTGTCGCTCATGGAGCATTCGGTGACCATCAGCACCCGGTTCGGCCGCGCCTCGCCCACATACTCCACCATGCGGGCGGTGCTGCCGACGAAGTCGGCCTCGGCTAGCACCTCGGGCGGACATTCGGGATGGGCGATGATGGTCAGATCCTTGAAGCGGGTGCGGTAGTCACGCAGTTCCGCCCCCGTGAAGCGCTCATGCACCTCGCAGTGGCCCTTCCACTTGATGATCTTTTTCTTGGTCTGGGTGGCGACCCAGCTGGCCAGGTATTCGTCGGGCAGGAACAGAACGCTGTCGCTGTCCAGCGATTCCACAATCTCCACCGCGTTGCCCGAGGTGCAGCAGATGTCGCTTTCCGCCTTCACCTCGGCCGAGGTGTTGACGTAGGTCACCACCGGCACACCGGGGTGCGCCTCGCGCAGCAGGCGGATGTCGGCAGCGGTGATGCTGTCGGCCAGCGAGCAGCCGGCGCGCATGTCGGGCATCAGCACCGTCTTGGACGGGTTCAGGATCTTGGCCGTCTCGGCCATGAAGTGCACGCCGGCCATGACGATGACGTCGGCGTCCGTCTGCGCCGCCTTGCGCGCCAGCGCCAGGCTGTCGCCCACGATGTCGGAAACGCAGTGGAAGATTTCCGGCGTCTGATAGTTGTGCGCCAGGATGACGGCGTTGCGTTCCTTCTTCAGCGTGTTGATGGCGTGCACCAGTGGCGCATGGAAGGGCCACTCCACCTCCGGGATCACCTTGGCCACCCGCTCATACAGGGGACGGGTCGCGGCGGCGACGGCGGGGGTGTATTCGAGATCGAGCTCGGCAACGGACATCGGGACACCTGGCAAGCGAACGCGCCCACGAACGACATCGGCCGGCATGGCCGGCCCCCGCGGCGCGACAAGCGGGGGCGTCTTCCCTGTAACCTCACCCTTATGCTCTATTTGAGCATTAGGGTGACTAATGCTCGCTCGGAGCATAAGGGGTGTCAAGCCCGCTTTAAGGACCTATTCATGTAACTGTCACAGGGGTGCCCCGGGTCCACCGCATCGCTGCACCTGCGAGGAACAAGACCTCAAAAATGGAAAAAGCGGCTGAAACCAGCCGCTTATCCATCAACATTCCTATCGCGCCCACACGCCCGGCGCCCGCCAAAACGAAGCGCTGACTTAATCCAGGGCGAACACTTCCGCCTTGAGGTAGGCGCTTTCCGGCAGCAGGGGATGCACCGGGTGGTCCGGGCCGGCGCCGGAGAAGCGCAGGATGCGCCCCTGGCGGCGGGCATCGCCCAGGCCCTTGGCCACCAGTTCGGCAAACAGCTCGGGCGGCATGTTGTGGCTGCAGCTGGCTACCAGCAGAATGCCCCCGGGGGCGGTGATCTGGGCGCCCAGCTTGGCCAGCTTGCGATAGGCGCGGCTGCCGTTGGCCAGGTCCTTCTTGGACTTCACGAAGGCCGGCGGATCGCAGATCACCACCTCGAAGGTTTCACCGGCCTCGGCCAGGCGTTCCAGTTCGGCGAAGGCGTCGGCCTTGCGCAGTTCCACCGTGTCGGCGACGCCGTTGGCCGCCGCCGCCTTGCCCGCCAGTTCCAGGGCGCCGGCCGAGCGGTCGACCAGCACGGTGCGCGCGGCGCCGCGCGTGGCGGCCAGCACCCCGAACCCGCCGCAATAGCTGTAGAAGTCGATGACCGAGCGACCCTGCGCCAAGCTGGCGACGAAGGCGCGGTGGTCGCGCTGGTCATAGAACCAGCCCGTCTTCTGACCGCCCGCCGGGTCGGCGAAGAAGGTGGCGCCGTTTTCTTCCACCTTGATGGGGCCGTCGATCGCGCCCACGGCCACGCGCACCTCTTCTTCCACACCCTCCAGGGTGCGGGCGGCACTGTCATTGCGCAGGATGACGGAAGCGCCGGGGAACACCGCGGCAAGGCCGTCCAGGATCTGGGGCAGCAGGCGGTCCATGCCGGCGGAGTTGGCCTGCACCACCAGCACGTCGCCATAGCGGTCGACGATCAGCGCCGGCAGGCCGTCGGCCTCCGCGTGCACCAGTCGATAGTAGGGCCGCCCGATCATCCGGTCGCGCAGCGCCGCCGCCGTGCGGAAACGCTCGGCGAAAAAGCCGGCGTCGATGGTCACCGACAGGTCGCGGGTCAGCACACGCGCCGCGATCAGGGTGTGGGGGTTGAAGGTGGCGATGCCCAGCACGCCGCCACCGGCGTCGGCCAACCGCACCAGCCCGCCCTTGGGCAGGGCCTTGGCGGCGGCGTCCATCTGGATCTCGTTGGAATAGGCCCACGGGTGGCCACCGGCCACGCGCTTGTGCCGGCCCGCCTGGAACAGCAGGGTGGGAAGCTTTTCAGTCATGGGCCGGAGCATAGCGCGCGGCCCCGAAGGCACAACGGCAAAGGGCGCAAGGTATCCCGTCGCCGGGAACGCATCTCGCCCTCAGGCCGGCGCGGCCATGGGTTCGGTCAGCAGGTGCTTGCACAGGCGCCGCCCCTCGGGCAAATGGCCCAGGGCGCGGAAGCGCGCCAGCGACGGATGGGCCTTCACCTGGCTGTCCGGCAGGGTGATGTGGATGGCGTCGCAGCCATGCCGCCGGGCGATCCGGTCCATTTCCGCCAGCAGGGCGTCCCCCGCCCCTTCCGGATCGAAAAGGTCCAGCGCCACGAACACGTCCACCTGCAACCCCAGGCGATGGTCGAGGTCCGGCACCAGCAGGTAGGAGAACAGGCCGTGCATGTAGCGGTGGTCCAGCTGCACCGTGACGATGCCGCCGCGGCTGCCGGGCGCCAGCAGGGCCTGGGCATGGTCGCGCCAGCGCTCCACCGTCAGGTCCGGATAGAACGGGCGCATCAGCGCGTAGGCCTGGTCGATCTGTCGGGCGTCCAGCGGACGGGTCACGAAGGTGGGCATGAAGGCGCAAATCCGAGACTGAGGGATAGCCATCCTGACGCCAGGATCCGAACCGTCGCCATGACATGGATCAAAGAATAAACGCGGGGATGGAGTAAGCCAGTCATCGCCATGTCTAGGCTTTTCCTCAGTCGTTTCCTGGCTATATGCTGATCTCGCGGCACTGATTGGGGAACGAAAGACCGGCCGCATCCCTCCGACCGCGATCCGCGCGGGCTCCGGGGGTGACGGCTGACAGCGGAGTGCGGCGATGACCCACATCGATTTTGCCTATCCCAGGGATTCGAACACCCAAACCAACGGGAAGACCGACCCGGCGGGCGAAATCCACCCCTGCAGCGCCTGTACCGTCCGTACCCTGACCGTCTGCGCCGCCCTGGAGGCGGAGGAACTGCGCCGCTTGGCCGAGATCCTGCAGACCACCCGCTTCGACGCCGGCCATACCGTGTTCGGGGAGGGCGACCCGGCGGAAACGCTGTACAACGTCACTTCCGGCACGGTGAAGGTCTACAAGCTGCTGCCCGACGGACGGCGGCAGATCACCGGCTTCCTGCTGCCGGGCGACTTCTTCGGCCTGTCGGTCAACGACAGCTACGCCTACACCGCCGAGACGGTGACGCCCGTGTCGCTGTGCCGGTTCCCCCGGCGCCGCATGGAGGCGCTGCTGGATGAATTCCCCAAGATGCAGCGCCGCCTGTTCTCCATGGCGTCGAACGAGCTGGCGGCGGCGCAGGACCAGATGCTGCTGCTGGGCCGCAAGACGGCCAAGGAGAAGATATGCTCGTTCCTGCTGCTGCTGTCACAGCGGGCCAGCCGGCGCGGCCACAAGACCAACCCGGTGCACGTGCCCATGAGCCGCGCCGATATCGCCGACTATCTGGGCCTGACCACCGAAACCGTCAGCCGCACCTTCACCCAGTTGAAGACCAGCCGGGTCATCAGCCTGCTGGAAGGCAACAAGGTGCAGATCCAGGACATGGACGACCTGCTGGATCTGGCCGAGGGCGCCTGAGTCAAAAGGGGAAACAGCCCTAAGCGGGCGATTTAGGCTTCGATCCTCTTTTCTCGAAGAACCCATGGAAGTTCGTTGTTTCTCGGGGTTAGAATTATGTCGTTCCGACCGACGGAATCGCAATAAACAAACGCCCACCGTTACTTAATCAATTAAACTTATAATTAGCCTATCTTTTGAATTTTCCGCCCTATCCGCTTGCATTAGCGTGCTTTTTTGAGAAAAGCGGAAGATGGGGCCGATGAATCGATTCAGAATCCTGCATCGTGTGGTGCTGGCGTTGCTGGTGCCGTCGCTGGGCCTGCTGCTGGCCGCCGCCCTCATCCTCGCTGAAAAACAGGCGACGGTGTCCCAGATGCGGACGCTGTCACGGTTGACGCAGCTCGCCACGACGGTGGGCGACCTGGTGCATGAAATGCAGCGCGAGCGGGGCGCGTCGGCCGTGTTCCTGGGCAGCAAGGGGGCCCAACTCCAGCGCGAGTTGCCGGAGCAGCGGGCCCGCACCGACCAGCGTCGGCGGGCACTGGAGGCGGCTCTGAAAAGCGATGTCAGCGCCTCGGCCGGCAGCGCGCTGAACCAGATCCTGGCGGACGCCACCCGGCGGCTGGCGCAACTGGACGAGATGCGGCGCAAGATCGATGGCCTGCAAATCCCTGCCGCCGAGTCGAGCGCCTATTTCACCGCGACGATCCTGCGTCAGCTGGACGTCGATATCGAAGTTTCCAAGTCGGTCACGAACCCGGACGTGGCGCAGGCGCTGTCGACCTATGTCAACTTCACCCAGGCGAAGGAGCGCGCGGGAGAAGAGCGGGCGAACGGCGCCCCGGCCTTCGCCGCCGGCAAGTTCGACGTGGTCCAATACCGGCGCTTCCTGAGCACGGTCGCGGAAGAGGCCACGTATTTCCGGCTGTTCGCCGCCAGCGCCTCCCCCGACGACCAAGCCTTCCTGGAACGCACGGTGACCGGCGAGGCGGTCAGCGAGGTCGAGCGGATGCGCAAGGTCGCCGTGGAAACCGCACCCGGCGACACGCTGGGCGGAATCGACGGCGCCTATTGGTTCAAAATGGCGACCGCGCGCATCGACATGATGAAGACGGTCGAGGACCACCTGTCCCACGCTTTGCTGGCACAAGGGGAGCGTGTCCGGGATGATGCCAAGGGCGTGCTATGGACGGCGCTGGCGGCCACGCTGGCGCTGTTCGGCATCACGGGCGTGCTCAGCACCGTTATCGTGCGCGACATCACCCGGCCGGTGGCTGGCATGACCGCCGCCATGAACCGCCTGGCGGGCGGCGACCAGTCCGTCGAGGTGCCCGGTGTCGGCCGCGGGGACGAGATTGGTGACATGGCGGCGGCGGTCCAGGTGTTCAAACACAAGATGACCGAGGCGGAACGGCTGCGCGCCGAGCAGGAGTCGATGAAGCGTCGGGCCGAGGAGGAGAAGCGCGCGGCGATGACCAAGCTGGCCGATGAGTTCGAGGCCAGCGTCAGGGGCGTCGTGGCCACCGTGTCCTCCGCATCGGCGCAGCTGCAGTCCACCGCGCAGTCCATGTCGTCCACGGCCGCCCAGACCAGCCTGCGTTCCACCACCGTGGCGGCGGCGGCCGAGCAGGCGTCGGCCAATGTGCAGACGGTCGCGGCGGCGGCGGCCGAGCTGTCCTCCTCCATCGGGGAGATCAGCCGGCATGTGGCGGAGTCGACCCGCATCGCCAGCCAGGCGGTGACCGATACCGCCCGGACGAACACGCAGGTGCAGGCCCTGGCATCCGCCGCGCAGAAGATCGACGAGGTGGTAAAGCTGATCAACGACATCGCCGGGCAGACCAACCTGCTGGCCCTGAACGCGACCATCGAGGCGGCGCGCGCCGGCGAGGCGGGCAAGGGCTTCGCCGTCGTCGCCTCCGAGGTCAAGCTTCTCGCCACCCAAACCGCCAAAGCGACCGAGGACATTTCGGCCCAGGTCAAGGCCATCCAGCAGGCCACCGCCGATTCGGTGCATGCCATCGACGGTATCACCGGCACGATCACGCGGATCAACGAGATCGCGACCACGGTGGCCTCGGCGGTGGAGGAACAGGGGGCCGCCACCCAGGAAATCGCCCGCAGCGTCCATCAGGCCTCCTCCGGCACGGCGGAGGTCGCAACCAACATCACCGCCGTCACGCAGGCGGCGGGGGAGACGGGGGCCGCCTCCAGCCAAGTCCTGACGGCGGCGGCGGACCTGTCGCGGCAGTCCGACGCGCTGCGCGCGCAGGTTGACGCCTTCATCTCCAGGGTGCGCGCGGCGTAAAGGCATCAGGCCCGGCGGGCGAACGCCCCCATGTCGGCGTCGAAACGGCGGGCCGCCTCAAGGAACGGGGCGTGCCCGACGCCGTCGTACAGATGCACCTGCGCCTGTGGCAGGGTTTCCGCCAGCCAGCCGGCCATGGTGGGCAGGATCACCGGGTCCGCCCGGCCATGGACCACCAAGGCGGGACGGTCGAACGCCGCCAGGGCGGCGCCGTTCATCTGGCGGCGCATCATCGCCCGCCGCGCCGCCAGCGGTACCGACAGGGTATCGGCCACCGCCGCATCCGCCTCATTCCGCTCACCCAGCGCCTCAGCCAGCGCGCGGGCACCGGCCTCTTGTGCTGCCAGGTCGTCGGAGAGAATGGGCGGGAAATGGGCCTTGGCGGCGGGCCCCAGATGAGGGGCGGCCGCCTTGCCCAAGCGCGGGCAGGCCCCGGCGAAAACCGCGCCGGCGATCCCCTCCGTCCCATACGCCGCCACATGGTCGGCCAGCACGGCACCGCCGTAGGACCAGCCCACCAGGATCACATCCGCCAAGCCCAGGGCGTGGCGTACAGCCATGACATCGCCGCCCCAGTGGGGGCCGTCGCCGTAGGCGGCCGGATCCTGCGGCCGGCCGGACCGGCCATGCCCCCGCAGGTCCAGCGCCAGGAGGCGGAACTCCGCCGCCAGGGGACCGTCGAACTGGGCGCGGAAGGCGCGATGGCTCTGGCCGAAACCATGCAGGAACAGGATGGGCCTGCCCCCGGGCACGCCGCCCTCCGCCACCGCCAGAAGGGTCCCGTCCGCCGCCGTCACCTGATGCAGGATCATGGCCCTTGCCTCCCAGATCTTATGTTCCCCACCCGCGATAGCGGCGTCTGACCCCGCACGCAACCCCGCCCCGCGCATTTTTCCCGAGTCCCCCCTTTGACTCGGGGGCCGATCTGCCCCATCTATCGCCGCCATGGGCGTGGAAAATCACATGAAGGAATTCGCCCCGCCGCCTCCTCGGGCGGACGGGCGGGTGAACCTGGTCGGCCTCTCGCGGGACGATCTGGAGGCTGAGGTCGCGAAGGCCGGGCTGGAGCGCTTCCGCGCGCGCCAGCTGTGGCACTGGATCTACCATCGCGGCGCCACCGATTTCGCGGTGATGAGCACGCTGGCCAAGCCGGTGCGCGAGAAACTGGCCGACCTTTACGTCATCGACCGGCCCACGGCCGTGAAGGACCTGAAGAGCGAGGACGGCACGCGCAAGTGGCTGGCCCGCATGCCCGACGGCCAGGAGATCGAGACCGTCCACATCCCCGAGGAAGACCGCGGCACGCTCTGCGTCTCCTCCCAGGTGGGCTGCACCCTGACCTGCCGCTTCTGCCACACCGGCACCCAGCGCCTGGTGCGCAACCTGGACGCCACCGAGATCGTGGGCCAGGTCATGCTGGCGCGCGACCACCTGGACGAATGGCCGGCCCCGCCCGACGGGCGCATGCTGAGCAACATCGTCATGATGGGCATGGGCGAGCCGCTGTTCAATTACGCCAACGTCGCCAAGGCGCTGAAGATCGTCATGGATGGCGAGGGCATCGCCATTTCCAAGCGGCGCATCACGCTGTCCACCTCCGGCGTCGTGCCCATGATGCGCCAGTGCGGTGATGAGCTGGGCGTGAACCTGGCCGTCAGCCTGCACGCCGTGAATGATGAGCTGCGCGACCGCATCGTGCCGCTGAACCGCAAGTACCCCATCAAGGAACTGATGCAGGCCTGCCGGGACTATCCGGGCCTGAGCAACGCGCGCCGCATCACCTTCGAATACGTCATGCTGAAGGGCGTGAACGACAGCCTGGCCGACGCGCGCGAGCTGGTGCGCCTGCTGCGCGGCATCCCGGCCAAGATCAACCTGATCCCCTTCAACTATTGGCCGGGCGCGCCCTTCGAGTGCTCGACCGATGAGCAGATCACCAAGTTCGCGGACTTCGTAAACAACGCCGGCTATGCCTCGCCCGTGCGCACCCCGCGCGGCCGCGACATTCTGGCCGCCTGCGGCCAGCTGAAGAGCGAGAGCACCAAGCCCACCGCCCAGGCCCGCATCGCGGCCCTGGAGGCGCACAAGGCCCTGCAGGCCGAGTACGCCGCCCAGGTGGCGGAAAAGGAAGCAGGTTTGGCGGCCACGGGGACTCTTTAAAGGTTCCCTCAAACGCCGGGCGCGGCCATCCGGCCGCTGGGCTCATCCTCCCTTTTCAGTCCGCTGCCGCTTCCCGAAAAGGTCCGGCGACCGCAGTCGCGGTCTACAGCGGCATGAGGACTCATGCCGCTGGTGCGCTTTCCATCCCAGCCCCTGAGCCATCTCAAGGCGGGGGAAACCCCACCCTGTAATCCCTGCGGCGCTTTGGCTATCATCCGTCGGACAAGGACAAAGGGACGCGCGCTTTGGATCTCGGTACCGATCTCGTCAACAGCCTGATAATCCACCTCGGCGTCACGGCCCTGCTGCTGTGGCCGGCCCATCGGCTGGTGGTGCGCGCCGGCCTGCCCCGCCGCTGGCCCCTGTGGCTGGCCCTGCCGCTGCTGGGCCCCGTCATCTTCCTGGTGCTGCTGGCCAGGACACCCTGGCCCGTCCTGCCTGCCCGCCAACCCAAGATGCACCCGCGCGAACGCCTGAAGCGCGAGCGGGCGGCCGCCCAGGCCGCCGCGTCGGAGTAAGCGCCCATGCTGCCCCTGGCCTACGCCCCCGCCCTCGGCCTGCTGCTGCCCAACTGGGCCGCCCTGCTGATTGTCGTCATCCTGGCCACCGTCGCCGTCTGCGCCGCCGGCCTGGTGCTGGCCAAGGTGGGCCGCAACCCCTATTGGGCGCTGCTGCTGTACTTCCCCGTCCTGGGCATCCCCGCCCTGTGGTACCTGGCCTATACCCGCTGGCCCCGGCAGAGGGGAAACGGCTAAGCCCCCACGCCCATGAAGGCTGGGGATGCGGTCGCGGCAGGCGCACTAATCTTGCCAGGCGGGCGGCCGGGGGATAACGTCCGGACGCATTCCACCCTGACCTTTAGCGGGCGTACAGTCATGAGCGTCAAGAAAGTTGTCCTCGCCTACTCCGGCGGCCTCGACACCTCCGTCATCCTGAAATACCTGCAGGAGACGTATAAGTGCGAGATCGTGACCTTCACCGCCGACCTGGGCCAGGGTGAAGAGCTGGAGCCCGCCCGCAAGAAGGCCGAGCTGCTGGGCGTGAAGCCCGAGAATATCTACATCGACGACCTGCGTGACGAGTTCGTGCGCGACTTCGTGTTCCCCATGTTCCGGGCCAACACGCTGTATGAGGGCGTCTACCTGCTGGGCACTTCCATCGCCCGCCCGCTGATCGCCAAGCGCCAGATCGAGATCGCCAAGGCCGTCGGCGCCGACGCCGTGGCCCACGGCGCCACCGGCAAGGGCAACGACCAGGTGCGGTTCGAGCTGGGCTATTACGCCCTGAAGCCGGACATCAAGGTCATCGCCCCCTGGCGCGAATGGACCCTGAACAGCCGCACCGCCCTGCTGGAGTTCGCCGAGAAGCACCAGATCCCCATCGCCAAGGACAAGCGCGGCGAGGCGCCGTACAGCACGGACGCCAACCTGCTGCACATCTCCTACGAGGGCAAGGCGCTGGAGAACCCGTGGGAAGAGCCTGACGAGGACATGTACACCCGCACCGTCGCCCCGGAAAAGGCGCCGGACACCCCGACGTACGTTGAGATCGAGTTCGAGGGCGGCGACCCGGTGGCCGTGGACGGCCAGAAGCTGGGCCCGGCGGCCCTGCTGACCCGCCTGAACGAGCTGGCCGGCGCCAACGGCATCGGCCGCCTGGACCTGGTGGAGAACCGCTATGTCGGCATGAAGAGCCGCGGCGTGTACGAGACCCCCGGCGGCACCCTGCTGTCGGTGGCCCACCGCGCCATCGAGAGCCTGACGCTGGACCGCGGCGCCATGCACCTGAAGGACGAGATCATGCCGCGCTATGCCGAGCTGATCTACAACGGCTTCTGGTTCAGCCCGGAGCGCGAGGCCCTGCAGGCCCTGATCGACCAGACGCAGAAGCGCGTCACCGGCGTCGTGCGCCTGAAGCTGTACAAGGGCTCCGCCCGCGTGGTCGGCCGCCAGAGCCCGAACTCGCTGTACCGCCTGGACTACGTCACCTTCGAAGCCGACAGCGTCTACAACCAGAAGGACGCCGAAGGCTTCATCAAGCTGAACGCCCTGCGCCTGCGCCTGGGCGCCATGGCCGGCAAGCAGTAAGCCCTACCGCTCCAAGGAAGCCCCGTTCGGGAAACCGGGCGGGGCTTTTTTGTTGGGCGCTGTCCGAGCGTCTGGCATCAGCATATCCTTCTCATCCCCTGAGCCAGACATAAGAGGCTTTCCGTCATGACGGATCGGACCCTGTCGCCATCGGACATAACCCCGGTGTCCCCACCCGGGCCGCACAGCGCGGATGACCAGCCAACGGACGCCCCTGTCCGAAACGCCTACGCTTATGCCATGGCGGCCCTTCCTCCGATTGCCGCACTGATCGAGTACGCCCTTCTCCAGATTCACAGCGCACCGCGCCATGATGCCGAGATGGTCGGCAGCGTTATTGCGGGCATCGCGTATTTGGTAATGGCTGGACTGGACAGGGGAGCCATCCGTCCAGCGTTAAACCGGTTGGGCCGGGACTTCTCTTTCTTCTGGGTGCTTTTCATACCCGCCTATCTGTGGCAGCGAACTACCTGCCTGAACCAGTCGCGCCGGATATTCTGGATCTGGTGGCTTGGTTTCGGCATCAGCGTGGTACTGGACGCACTGCTGAATAATAGCTAAGGGCCGCGATTGGCCTCTAATCCCTGGCCGACGCGCGCACCACCGCCAGCAGTGCCTCCGCCTCCCCCGCCACCTCCACCACCTTGTTGCGGTCGGTCAGGCCGGCGACGATGGTGAGGCTGGATTTGGGGACGCGCCAGGTCTTGGACAGCAGCTTCAGCACGGCCTCGTTGGCCTTGCCGTCCTCAGGCACGGTCGTGACGGCCACCTTCAGCAGCTGGCGGCCCTCCGGCCCCTCCATGAGGCCCTGGATGGCGGTGCGGGAGGCGCGGGGGGTGACGCGCAAGTACACGCGCACCCCGCCGGGGATCACCTCGGCGGCCGGTTTTCCCTCGGCCACCGCTTCAGCGGAACATCAGGGAACTGAACATGTAGTTCTGGATCAGCCGTTCCAGCGCCCAGATGATCAGCATCAGCACGATGAAGGAGATGTCCACGCCACCCAGGTTGGGCACGACGTTGCGGATCGGACGCAGCAGCGGTTCCGTCAGGCGGTAGGTGATGTCCATCAGGGTGGCGACGAAGCGGTTGCGGGTGTTGATCACCCCGAAGAACACCAGCCAGCTCAGGATGGCGCTGATCATCAGCACCCACCAAGCCAGGTTCAGAACCACGAGCAGCAGTTCCAGGATGGTGCGGATCAAAGGATCCATAGCAGGTCCGTCCCCAATGGTTTCAACGGCATGGGCGCCACCCTACGGGCGGGGCGCCCCCTTGTCCAGCGCGGGCCCGCACTGGACAGGGGCGCCAACGCCGAAGCGGCCCCACCACCGGAAGCACCCCGGCCCCCGCATGCCCCGCATTCCGTTCTTTTCGCGGAATGGCCGCTTGACATGCCCGGTCGCCCTGAGCATTATCCCGCCCACTTCAGGCGCCCGGGACTATGCCCGCCGCCGGATTTGAGTGTGGGGCCGTAGCTCAGCTGGGAGAGCGACGCGTTCGCAATGCGTAGGTCGGGAGTTCGATCCTCCTCGGCTCCACCAAATCCTCCCTTCCAAGACAATGATGACGCGATATGGGACGGACCGGTTGGTACCGGCCATTTGCCGCGCCTTGAAGCATCCCAAAGGGAAGCGGCGCGGAAGTGCCCCTTCCGCGCCGCGCCCCTCACCACCCATTGATCAGGATCAGAGGGCGAAGCTGTAGTAGGCCACCAGGTTGTTGGCGCCCGGGTTGACCGTACGGGTGCGCGGGGTGCCGGGGATGGTGACGGTCTTGCCCAGCTCTGCGTTGGAGATGTGGCTGAGGGCGATGGAGAAGCGGTCGCCGTTGGTGAAGCGGTAGCCGGTCTCGATCTGGGTGCGGAATTCCAAGGGGTAGCCCATGTCCTTGCCATCGCCATGGGCGTAATAGCCGGCGGCGGCGCTGGGCGTGATGAAGAAGGGCCCCCAGGTGAAGTCGGCCTGCAGGCCGCCATAGCCGTAGAAGCTGCCCTTGAAGGTCTGAATCACGCCCACCAGAGGCTTGATGGCGAACCAGTCGTCCACCTTCACCAGCGACCAGCCGAAGCGGTATTCGGCGGTGACGAACTGGGTGCGGTCGTGGGGGGTATCCGCGTCCACCTGGAAAAAGGCGGGCGGATCGATCCACGACTGGTCATAGATGCCGACGCCCAGGGCCAGCAGGTCGGGATCCCGGTCGGCGGCCAGGGCCGGGGCGGCGATGCCCGCCAAGGCGCCGGTCAACAAGGACGTTGCCAACAGGGAAGTGGCGGCGCGCAAACCACGGCCGCGCAGGGCCTTGCGATGGGTCTTCGTCATGATCCTGCTTGGGAGAGTAAAGGCGGAGGGGTTTCCGCCTTTATGCAGAGCAATCCCGCGCCAACTCAAGGGGAAATGGACAACATTGTCCAAGGTGCGACGGCATAGACCTGACGCCCCGCGTTCCTATTACCTTTTTACCGGGGTCAGCCGCCGCTCCGCCAGCTGGACGCCCCGGGTGATGAGGAAGCTCATCCCCAGATATACGGCGCCGGCCAGGCAGAAGACCTCAATGGGCTGGAAGGTGCGGGCCGCGACAGCCTTGGCCACGCCGGTCAGTTCCATCAGGGTGATGGTGCTGGCAAGCGCGCTGCCCTGCAGCATCAGGATGATCTCATTGCCATAGGCTGGCAGCGCCAGGCGGAAGGCCTGGGGCAGGATGATGCGGCGGAACAGCAGGCCGCCGCCCATGCCGCAGGCGCGCGCCGCCTCCACCTGGCCATGGGGCACGGCCTCGATGCCGCCGCGCATGATCTCCGCCGTGTAGGCGCCGGTGTTCAGCACGAAGGCGATGATGGCGCACCAGTACGGTTCCCGCAGCAGGGGCCACAGCACGCTCTGGCGCACGGCGTCGAACTGGCCCAGGCCGTAATAGATCAGGAAGATCTGCACCAGCAGGGGCGTGGAGCGGAAGACGTAGATGTAGCCGCGCGCCACCCACGACAGCGGCGCCAGGTGCGACAGCCGCATCACGGCGACCAGCGTGGCCAGCACTAGCCCCACCAGCAGCGACAGGGCCACCAGCTGCACCGTCAGCCAGGTGCCGGTGACGAACTGAGGCAGGGCCGCCATCAGGGCGGTGACGAGGGGGGAGTTCATCGGGCGGCCCTCCGCACGCCACGCCCGGCCCAGCCCTCCGCCCGGGCGAACAGGCGGCCGGACAAGCCGGCCAAGGCCAGATACAGCAAGCCGGCGGTGGTGAAGAACAGGAAGGGCTGGCGGGTGGCGCCCTGGGCCAGATAGGCCACGCGCATCAGCTCCACCAGCGCCACCACGGAAACCAGCGAGGTGTCCTTCAGGGTCAGCTGCCAGACGTTGCCCAGGCCAGGCAAGGCATAGCGCAAGGTCTGGGGCAGCATGACGCGGCGGAAGGTCAGCCAGCGGTTCATGCCCAAGGCCTTGGCGGCCTCGACCTGACCATGGGGCACCGCCAGGGCGCCACCGCGCAGCACCTCGGCGGAATAGGCGCCGGACACCGTCCCCACCGCCAGGATGCCCACGGGCAGGGCCGACAGTTCCACCGGCCCGTTGAAGCCAAGCAGGCTGACGACCCAAGTGGCCGCGCTGTTGCCGCCGAAGAACAGCAGGTAGATGACCAGCAATGAGGGCACACCGCGCACAATGGTGGTGTAGACATCCGCCGCGACCCGGCCGCCCCGATGGCCGGACAGCTTCAAGGCCGCCGCCGCGCCGCCCAGGGCCAGGCCCCACAGATAGGCCGACACCGCCACCAGCAGGGTCATCCCCATGCCCTGCAGCAGCTGCAAGCCCCAGCCCCGGCCCCCAAAGCCCAATAGGTCTATCATTACCGTGCCAATTCCTCAGACGCCGGCGGGGCATCCGCCCCTTGGCTTGTCCTCGATTTCCAGTCCACTGCGTTCCCCGGAAATCTCCGGCGGCCCCGGTCGGGGCCTAGTCGCTACGCTTGCCTCTCATGCCTCAGACGCCGGCGGGGCATCCGCCCCTTGGCTTGTCCTCGATTTCCAGTCCACTGCGTTTCCCGGAAATCTCCGGCGGCCGCAGTCGCGGCCTAGTCGCTACGCTTGCCTCTCATGCCTCAGACGCCGGCGGGGCATCCGCCCCTTGGCTTGTCCTCGATTTCCAGTCCACTGCGTTCCCCGGAAATCCCGGCGGCCCCGGTCGGGGCCTAGTCGCTACCAGCGGCCCGCTAAGGCCCTAGGCCGCGACCGCGGCCGCCGGAGCGAGTACCGAAGGGCGCAGCGAGGATAGCCAAGGGGCGGATGCCCCGCCGGCGCCTGAGGCAACCCAAGACTCGGCGCTTGAGGGAAAAATCACTTCGCCGATGCGTCGAAGTGGAACCACTGTTCTGCCAGCTTCTTCATGGTGCCGTCTTCCTTGGCGGCGGTGATGGCGTTGTTCAGGGCGTCCAGCAGGCGGCCGTCGCCCTTGCGCAGGGCGGCGGCGATGCCGGGGCCCAGCAGGCCGCCGGTGATGCCGGGGCCGAAGGTGGCGGCGTTCTGGCCGTCGGTGCCCTCGAGGAAAGGCTGCCAGCCGGTCATGTCGGCCAGGCCGGCGTCGACACGGCCGGTCGCCAGGTCCAGCGACAGGTTCTGCAGCGTGTCGTAGCGGCGGACGGTGACGGTGTCGCCCAGGTAGGTGTCCAGGAAGTTGGCATGGATGGTGGCCACCTGCACGCCCACGGTCTTGCCCTTCAGCGCCGCCTTCAACTTGTCCATGGCCTGGGTGGAGGCCTCGTCCATGTTGGAGATGTCCAGCCGCTGCAGGCCGAAGTCGATCTTGGTCAGGGGGCTGTCCTTGGGGGCCACGAAATAGGCCGGGGTCACCACGTAGGGAACGGTGAAGTCCACGGCCTGCCGGCGGTCTTCCGTCACGGACATGCCGGCCAGGATGACGTCATACTTGCCAGCCTGCAGGCCGGGGATGATGCCGTCCCACGCCTGGGCGGCGATCTCGCACTTCACGCCCAGGCGCCGGCACAAATCCTTGGCCAGGTCGATCTCGAACCCCTTCAGCGTGCCGTCGGGCTCCGCCACGTTGAAGGGCGGGTAGGCCCCCTCCGTCGCCACACGCAGGGGATTGGGCACCCCCTGGTCGGTCACGGTGGGCGCGCCGGTGCCGGACGGCGTGCGGTGCGTCGCCAGGTACGCAGCCCCGGCGACCACCGCCACCGCGATCAGGCCCAAGACCAGCTTCTTCATGAAACCCCCTACGAAACCAATGACGGGACGGTCCGCATCAACACCCGGTGTCCGATCGGCCGCCGCTCTTTGTTGTCCAGTATGCCTTAAGCGGGCCGGGCCAGGAATTGCCGGCAGCGGTCGCTGCGGGGGTTGCCGAACACCTCGTCGGGCGTCCCCTCTTCCTCCACCCGGCCCTGGTGCAGAAACAGGACGTGGGAGGAGACGTCGCGGGCGAAGGCCATCTCATGCGTCACGATCAGCATGGTGGCGCCCTCGTCCGCCAATTGGCGGATGACGCGCAGCACCTCGCCCACCAGCTCGGGATCCAGCGCCGAGGTCGGCTCATCGAACAGCATGACGCGGGGCTGCATCGCCAGCATGCGGGCGATGGCGGCGCGCTGCTGCTGCCCGCCCGACAACTGGCTGGGATAATAATCCTGCCGCTGGCCCAGGCCCACCTTGTCCAGCAGGGCCTTGGCCCGGTCCATCGCCTCGGCCCGGGGGACGCCCAGGACATGCACCGGCGCCTCGATCACGTTCTCCAGCACCGTCATGTGGGTCCACAGGTTGAAGCCCTGGAACACCATGCCGAGGCGCTGGCGGATGCGGTCCACCTGTTTGCGGTCAGCCGGCACCGCCGCGCCGCGGCGGTCGCGCCCCATGCGGATCAGTTCGCCATTCACCCAGACCTGGCCCTCATCCGGGGTCTCCAGCAGGTTGATGCAGCGCAGCAGCGTGCTCTTGCCCGAGCCGGAGGATCCGATGAGGGAGATGACGTCGCCGTCCCGCGCCGTCAGGGAGACGCCCTTCAGCACCTCCGTCTCGCCGAAGCGCTTGTGCAAGTCCCGCACAAGAATGGCGGTGTTGGCTTGGTCGGCCACGGCGACAGCCGGCGATTGCGTCATAGGACCCCGAAATTCGTCCGGACCCATCCGGACCAGAAAGCGCACCCGGCCGGCGCGGCGATGGGGGCCGCGCGCCAGCCGGTGACCGTGAATGACCGTGGGACGTTTCCTTGGAAGAAAACCCCGAAGCCGGCAAAACTACCGTGCGCCGCCCGGGA
Organism: Nitrospirillum amazonense; assembly: GCF_029594735.1. NCBI lineage: Bacteria > Pseudomonadati > Pseudomonadota > Alphaproteobacteria > Rhodospirillales > Azospirillaceae > Nitrospirillum > Nitrospirillum amazonense. The sequence goes on along the minus strand of NZ_JARPAF010000002.1, from coordinate 516,724 downwards.
CGGAAAGAGGTTTCCTGTCACGGCCCAAAGCGGGGACTGCAGGCCTTGACGGCACCCAGGGCCGATGCAGCCCCCGCCAAACGTGGTAGTGTGGCCTGGCACCCCGACGCCCGGCGGCGATGGGGCGCCGTCGTTCATCATCCGGAACCGTCCAGCGCCCATGAGCACAGGCATCCAGCCCGCGGCCAACCGCAGCACGCACTTCCTGTTCGACCACAAGGTCTTCACGGTCGACGGTTGCCGCTTCATCCTGTCCAAGACGAACGATGAGCCGGTGATGTGCATGAAGCTGGGCAAGCTGGACGTCGAGGTGCCCATCGAGAAGATCTGCACCGAGTTCGGCATCCAGCCCAAATCCTTCGACGGCCAGCTGCTGACCATGGCGGCCAAGGGCCTGCGCTATGTGCGCGAAATCCGCCCCGGTGACACCATTCCCAACGAGCTGATCGACGGCACCGCCAGCTGGCGGGTGGACGAGCGGCATTACAATGTGGCCAAGGGCCGCCTGACGGTGCAGCTGGTCACCTGGCTGACGGGCGGCGAGACCGTGGTGTCCAGTCCCGAGCAGCTGGAACAAGTGGTGGAAGACCCCGGGACCAAGGCCCGCGTCCACGAGGCCTTCCGCATGATCGCCAACCGGCTGTCGCTGGCCGGCGATCCGGAGGAGGAGATCGGCCTGCACATCGACATGCTGGCCAAGGAGCTGTCCTATATCGAGGCACTGCGCGAGCGGTCCCTGGCCCTGCACAAGGTCCGCCAGGGGCTGGAGACGGCCCACCGCATCTACAAGGCCGAGCGCATGGTCAAGGAAGAGATCGTGCGCATGCAGACCTTGTCGCTGCCGCCTATCGCCGACCTGGAATCCCGATTCGCCCAGGTGGACGCCCAGACGGGTGAGATCCTGGCCATGCTGCGCAAGTTCGACCAGAACATCAGTTACATCCGGGAGATGCGCGACGATTTGCACCAGTCGCTGCTGCCCTGGGACGAGGTGCTGGATGGCTGGCTGACCGTGACGGTGGAGAAAAGCCCGGAACTGGAGGCCCTCATGAAGCGGACCTACCACTTCCTGGCCAAGCGTTACAGCCAGGCCACCCAGTGGCGCTTGGCGACGCGGCCCGCGCCTAAGTAAGGCCCCCTCAGACGCCGGCCGCCGGCATCCGCCGGCTTGGCTTGTCCTCGCGTTTCAGTCCGCTGCGCTCCCCAAAACGCTCCGGCGGCCCCGGTCGGGGCCTAGAGCGGAACAGGTTAAGAGCAAGATGCGATCATGACTGATCGCATGCGATCATGACTGATCGCATCTTGCTCTAGGCTGGCGTTGCCAGCCCCTGTCTTCCCGGTTTGTAAGGGGTCAGCCGCCGCAGTTGCAGCTGTCGGAGCCGCAGGGGCCCGGCGCCTTGCCGGCCGCCAGCTGGCGGCGGCGGAGGACGCGGCGGATGGTGGGTCGCAGGACCCAGGCCAGCGCGGCCACCACGATTACCCCCACGATCGCTTGCTGAATCATGGTGTCCTCCTTACGCCCACCCCAGGCTGGCGGCGATGTGGTAGGTCGCGAACGAGGCCAGGTAGGCCAGGGTCAGCATGTAGCCGAACATGATGAGCGGCCATTTCAGGGAGTTGGTCTCGCGCCGTACCACGCCTAGGGTGGAGGCGCACTGGGGCGCGAAGACATACCAGGCCAGCAGCGACAAGGCCGTGGCCAGCGACCAGCTATGGCCCAGCGTATCCATCAGCGCCGTCACGTTCTCCTCGCCCCCACCCACGGCGTAGACGGTACCCAGGGCCGCCACCGCCACCTCGCGCGCGGCCATGCCGGGAATGAGCGCCACGGTGATCTGCCAGTTGAAGCCGATGGGGGCCACCAGCGGCTGCAGCCAATGCCCGACCATGCCGGCGATGGAATAGTCGATGGCGGGATCGGTCGCCCCCGCCGGCGCACCAGGGAAGGAGCTGAGGAACCAGATCAGGATCATGATGCTGAGGATGGTGGTGCCGGCCCGCTGCAGGAAGGCCTTGGCCCGCGTCCAGACGCCCATCACCAGGTTCTTCGCGTCCGGCACCTTGTAGGCCGGCAGTTCCATCAGGAAGGGTTCCACCGTGCCGCGCCACACCAGGCGCCGCATGACGAAGGCGACCAGCAAGGCACTCAGGATGCCGGCAGCATAAAGCCCGAACATCACCAGCCCCTGCAGGGCAAACACACCGCCCACCGTGCGGTCCGGCACAAAGGCGGAGATGATCAGGGTGTAGACCGGGATGCGGGCGGAACAGGTCATCAGTGGCGCCACCATGATGGTCGCCAGCCGGTCGCGCCGGTTGTCGATGACGCGGGTTGCCATGATGCCGGGAATGGCGCAGGCGAAGCTGGACAGCAGTGGGATGAAGGCGCGGCCGTGCAGGCCCGCCCCGCCCATGATCTTGTCCATCAGGAAGGCCGCCCGCGGCATGTAGCCGAAATCTTCCAGCAGGATGATGAAGGTGAACAGGATGACGATCTGCGGCAGGAAGACGACGATGCTGCCCACGCCGGCGATGACGCCGTCGGTGATCAGGCTGCGCAGGATGCCATCGGGCATGGCGCCGTTGATCCAGGCGGCCAGGGCGTCGAACCCGGCCTTGATGCCGTCCATCGCCGGCTGCGCCCAGGTGAATACCGCCTGGAACATGAAGAACAGCACGGTCAGCAGGATCAGCAGCCCCGCCACCGGGTTCAGCAGCACGGTGTCCAGCCGGGTGGTCCAGGTGTCGGGCTTCGTGGGCGGACGCACCGCCAGCTTGATGATGCGGTCGGCCTCGCGGTGGGTGGCGCGCACCTCTTCCGCCGAAGGCTCGTGCCAGGTGTTGGCGCCGGCGGTGGCGGCATCCGCCAGCTCCACCGCCGCGGTGTCGATGTGCTTCAGCAGGTCGACCGTGCCGGCCTTGCGTACCGCGACGGTGGGCACCACCGGCACCCCCAGTTCGGCCGACAGGCGGGCGATGTCGATCTCGATGCCGCGATGCCGGGCGATGTCGAACATGTTGAGGGCCAGCAGCAGCGGCCGCCCCACCTGCTTCAGCTCCAGCACCAGGCGCAGCACCAGACGCAGGTTGGTGGCGTCGGCCACGCAGACCAGCAGGTCGGGCTCCGCCTCGCCCTTGAAGCGGCCCAGCACAACGTCGCGCGTCACCTCCTCATCCGGGCTGCGGGCGCGCAAGGAATAGGTGCCGGGCAGGTCCAGGACCTGGATGCGCCGGCCCTCGGGCGTGGTGAAGCTGCCTTCCTTGCGCTCCACCGTCACGCCGGCGTAGTTCGCCACCTTCTGCCGGCTGCCGGTCAGGGCGTTGAACAGCGCGGTCTTGCCGCAATTGGGGTTGCCCACCAGGGCGATGCGGGGGGCCGTCTGCAGGACGGGGGCGATGGCGTTCATGACCGGCGGTCTTTGGCGATGGCATCTGCGGCGAGGGCATCTGCGGCGATGGCGCGTGGGGCGGCGCCCGACGCGGCCGGCTGTTGCCAGGCGGTAATCAGGATGGCCTCGGCCTCGCGGCGGCGCAGGGCCACGCGCATGTCGTCCACCTTCACAGCGATGGGATCGCGGCCGAACAGGCCCTCATGCAGGATTTCCACCCTGGCCCCCTCGACGAAGCCGATCTCCAGCAGCCGGCGCTCCAGCTCATCCGGGTCCAGGCTGTCGTGCAGGGCACCGTCCAGGCCCACGCGGATCACCCGGCCCACCTCCCCCTTCGCGGCCCGGCTCAGGGGGCGGGCGTCGGCGGGAAGGGCGTCCGGACCGGGGGCGGGCGCGTCCGAAACGGCGGGGCGGGAGGAGAGATGCATCCGAATACGCCTCAGGCCCCGTCGCCGGAGCCCGTCGAAAGAGGGCTGTCCCGGGAACCGGCCCGGGGCGTCCCGGAAATTAATAGTTATTCTCACGCCTCTGTACAAGGGACGCGCGCCAAGCCGCCGCATGCGGCGGGGGCTAGCGCCTCAGGCACCCGTCCAGCCCATCGCGGCCGACGATGGCGGCGCGCTGTTCCAGCACGCCGATGCGCCGGGCGACGTAAGGGCCGGGATGCCGCGCGTTCCACTTGCGCGGGCTGGGCAGCACGGCGGCCAGCGCCGCCGCCTGCGCAGGCGACAGGGCCGACGCCGTCACACCGAAGTAGGAGCGCGCCGCCGCCTCCGCTCCATAAAGGCCGTCGCCCCATTCCACGATGTTCAGATACATCTCCATGATACGGCGCTTGCCCCAGATCAGCTCGATCAGCTCGGTGAAGCCGAACTCCACACCCTTGCGCAGCCAGGTGCGGCCGGGCCACAGGAAGGCGTTCTTGGCCGTCTGCTGGCTGATGGTGCTGGCGCCGCGCAGCTTGTGGCCTTCCTCATCCTCGTCCATGGCGGCGTCCACCGCCTGCCAGTCCACGCCGTGATGGCTGCAGAAGCGGCTGTCCTCCGCCCCGATGACGGCGCGCTGAAGGGCAGGCGCAATGCGGTCCAGCGGCACGGGCGTCCAGCCCTGGGTGGGCACGCCCTGCATCCGGCGGATGAGCATCAGGGGCGTGCCCGGCGGGTCCATCACAGCATAGAGGCAGACCCAGCCCAGGGTGAGCACCACCCCCGCCAGCAGCACGACTTGCGCCCAGCGGAAGGCCCGCCGTAGCATCGCGCGCCGTTCAGGCCGCCGGCCCGCGCCGGCCTTTATCGAGTTGGCTTTCTCTTGGGGGGATCCGTCCATGGCCTACACGCTGTTCTATTTCCCGGGAAATGCCAACCTGGCGCCGCACATGGCGCTGGAGGAAATCGGCGTCCCCTACGAGCTGGCGCTGCTGGACCGCGCCAATGCCGAGCATAAGGCGGCCCCCTACCTGGCCCGCAACCCCACCGGCCGCATCCCCACCCTGCTGGCCCAGCAGCCGGACGGCACCGAGGAGACAGTGTTCGAGACGGCCGCCATCCTGCTGCACCTGGCGGACAGGCACCCCGAGGCCAAGCTGGCGCCCGCCCCCGGCGCGGCCGGCCGGGGCCGCTTCCTCACCTGGCTGTTCCACCTGACCAACACCATTCAGCCGGAATACCGCGTCTTCTATTATCCCGAGCAGCATGTGACCGACCCCGCCCACATCGCCGACGCCAAGGCTACGGCGGAGCGGCGCCTGTGCCAAATGTTCGCCCTGGTCGACCGCGAACTGGCCGCCCGCCCCTACATCGCCGCCGATCACATCACCGTGGCCGACTTCCTGCTGCTCATGCTGGTGCGCTGGGGTCGTAATTTCACCCATCCGCCCCGCGACCTGCCCCAGGTGGGCCGCCTGTGCGCCGAGCTTCTGGCCCGCCCGTCGGTGCAACGCGCCTTCGCGCAGGAAGGGCTGGCGGCGCCGTTCATTTAGGCGGGGGCAGCCGTTCCGCCCAAGCATTGGCCCAAGCATTGGCCCAGGCATTGATGGTGTGCAGCAGGTCCGCCAGATCGGGGTCGATGGTCTCGACCTCGCGGGCCGCTTGGACGCCAATGACGATGTCGGTGAGCCGCGACCGGTCGGCCGCCGGATCGGTCGCGACCCCCAGAAGATAGTCGAGCTGGCGGTGGATCGAGGCGAAGGTGGCGATGTCCGGCCACTGCTCCCGCAGCCGCCGACAGCGGGCAAGGGCGCCCCGTATCAGGTCTGGGATGATCGCCCCTTCACGAAACGTCATCATCGTCACTCAAGCGCACCGGCATCCCATCCGCGTCATGGCTTAAGCCCCTTGCCCATCCGCGTGGCAATGGCCTGCGCGGCCATCAGCGCCGCCGCCAATTCCGGATCGCTCTCAGCGAACTCACGGACGGCGTAATGCCCCATCATGCCTCCAATTTTCCATCGAGCCATTTCTACGGGATTGGACAACAGCCCTCACGCAATTCAATTATTTGCGCTATGAGTTATTCCAGCTTGGGGACAGGAAAAGAAATTGCGACCTTTTTATCATCATCAGTGAATCCTATTTCCGCATTATTATGAGGTGTTGCTTCCGTCTTCCAAACACGAAGTCGACTATCTTGAGTAAGTTTTGCATACAGTCCTGCCGTTATCGGGCCACGCATGTAAACAACCTCCCTTACCTTACTCCATCCCGTGGTAATGTCAGCTACCGCATTTCCATCATTTTTGGCCAATTCAATCACATCATCGATTATGGTTGAGTAGGTCATTTTATTCTCCCAACTGTATTTCACGCACCAAGCGTAGATTGTCGGCGTAGTCGCTGATAAAATATTGGCTTCCACCACCGTCACCTAGACCAGGATTTGCCTTCACTGTACCGAACGGCACTCGCGCATCGTTAATTACCTCGTATTCGCCAACCTTAGGCCGGTATCCAAATTCTGGGTGCTCTTTGACTTGCAGACTCTGGAATAGATCTGTTCTACTTCCTCCGGCATTTTCCAAAGTCTGTATATCTGTGTAATAAGCAGACTGGCCTGGCAGACCACCATATACCTTGTCACCTGCCTTAAGATCCTTCATCTCCCACTCGTCGGCTGCGTATCCCCATTTAACCTGGTCAGCTTTGGCTTCATCAATCGCCAGTCGATCTTGGGCCGATAATTTTGGTGGTTTAGGCACTTCCTTAAGCGGAGGCGATAGTTCCTTCGGCGGTAACGGCGGGTCGGCCGGCGGCGGGGGCGGTTCCTCGACCACCGGGCGCTTGCCGCCCGACACCGGCTTCACCTTGGCGATCAAGGCGATGATTGCGTTGATGGTCAGGATGGTGAGGCCGGCGGCGGTGCGTTTGGCAGCTTCGTCCAAATCGTGCTGG
>NZ_JARPAF010000002.1:0-509849 GCF_029594735.1 Nitrospirillum amazonense | reverse complement strand
GTCTTGGCGGTGGTGGCCAGGGCGATGCCGTGGCCCAGGTCGTTCAGGCCCTGGAACACCGACCAGCCCACCATGGCGTAGCCCACGCCCAGCAGGATGACGTCGATGGCCTCGCCATAGCCCGCCAGGTGGCCGCCGGCCCATACCACCAGGAAGCCGGCCAGCCAGTACAGCGTCTCGCGGGTGAACAGGCTTTTGGCCGCCTGCTGCATCTCACGCGGCAGCAGGGGCACGCAGCGGCGCAGGGTGGCGACGACGCGGTCGGTCACCGACCATTGCGAGGGCTGGCCCGGAGGATCCTCGTCCCCCTGGTCGTGCCGGGGCGGGTCCACGGGTGGGGGCGAGAGCGGGGCGACGGCGCGGGGGATGAGGAAGGCGCTGAGGCTGCCCATGGCCAGGTCGCGCATCGCCTGGTCGATGAGTTGCGTGTCGCTGACGCGGAAGTCCACCCCCTGCACCACCCGGCGCAGGCGCAGGCGGCCGATCGCATCCAGGCCATGCAGGTATTTGATGACGCGGGCGTCCCGCCAAATGGGGCTGCAGGTCGGCCCGCCCAGGGCATAGCGCCGCATGCCGGCGGGAATGGCGCGCGTGGGGCCGATCAGCAGGCGGCCCTCGGGAATCTCGGCGTCCATCCAGTCGGCCATGGACAGGCCGGCCGCGCCGCCGCCGCTGATGAAACTGTCAGGCACCGTCCCTTCCCCTGCGTTCAATCCAGGCCGCCGCGCGGCCCAGGGGGTGAAGTAAGACGATCCCTTGCACGGGAAAGGGGCATATCCAGACAGGCCAGGCCTCGGCCGCTGTCCCCGAAAAGGACCGACGCAGCCGTACCGCTTTTGTTCATGAAATGCCGCGAGTCGCCGTCTATACTCCGGCCCGTCCAACGCTGAAGCCCCGATGACCGATCCGTTTCAACCACCCGCCGCCCCGAAGCCGCCGCCCAGCCTGGTGTCCGCCCCCACCGGGCCGCGGCGCCTGCTGGTGCCGGACGCGCCAGCCCTGGTGCCGGGTGCCCGCCAGGCGGTGTGGCTGAGCCCCGATGGCGAGGTGGAGATCATCGACAAGGCGGAGGCGGTGCGCCGCGCCACCCGTCAGCCGCACCTGCTGTGCCATGCCCGCGCCACCGCGCGGCGCCTGGGCACCGACAAGCTGATCCAGGGATATGACCTGCTGGAGCTGTACGCCTTCGTGCGGCCCGCCACCTTCTGCCTGCCCACGCCGCGGGGCCTGGCGCAGGCGCTGGACCTGCCCCGACCGGCGGATGCGGAGGCCGAGGCCCTGACCCTGGTGCGCGCGGCCGAGGCCCTGCTGCGCGAACTGATGGGCCCGGTCGACGACCAGCGCTCCGATCCCGTCGGCCTGGCCTGGGCCATGGGCGCCGAGGGCCAAGGGGACGGCCATGGGGGCGTCCAAGGGGGTGGCGGCTGGCTGTGGTCGCCCCTGGTGCTGGCCGCCTTGGGCGCGCCCGCGGGGCCGGAGAAGTCGCGTTGGCGCGGCGGCGCCATCCGCGCCTACCAGGTGTGGGCCGGCATGAAGGAATGGCAGGCGGACGCGCCGGAGCCGCCGCCCGGCCATTTGCCGGTGGAGCCGGCCGAGGCCCGCCGCCGCCTGGCCGACCTGGTGATGAACGGCAGCCAGGCCGAACCCCGGCCGCAGCAGTCGGACTACGCCAGCGCCGTCTCCACCGCCTTCACCCCCCGCGACGTGGAGGGCGAACCCAACCTGGTGCTGGCGGAGGCCGGCACGGGCGTGGGCAAGACCCTGGGCTACCTGGCGCCGGCCACCGTGTGGGCGGAGAAGAACAAGGGCCCCGTCTGGATTTCCACCTACACCCGCCAGCTGCAGCACCAGATCGACAAGGAGATGGACCGCCTGCACCGCGACCCCGCCACCAAGGCGCGCAAGGTGGTGATCCGCAAGGGGCGGGAGAATTACCTGTGCCTGCTGAACCTGGAGGAGGCGGCCGGTGTGGCCACCGCCAACCCTCAGTACGCCGTGGCCATCGGCCTGATGGCGCGCTGGGCCGCCGCCACCCGCGACGGCGACATGCAGGGCGGTGACTTCCCCGGATGGCTGGTAGATCTGCTGGGCAAGGGCCGCACCCTGGCGCTGGCCGACCGGCGAGGCGAATGCGTCTACAGCGCCTGCAGCCACTACACCAAATGCTTCATCGAGAAGAGCGTGCGCCGGGCGCGGCGGGCCGACATCGTCATCGCCAACCATGCCCTGGTCATGATCCAGGCGGCGCTGGGCGGTGGGGACGACGCCTACATCCCCACCCGCTATGTCTTCGATGAGGGCCACCATGTCTTCGACGCCGCCGACAACGCCTTCGCCGGCCACCTGACGGGGTTCGAGACGGCGGAGCTGCGCCGCTGGCTGCTGGGCGCCGAAAGCGGCGGGCGCAGCCGGGCGCGCGGCCTGCGCCGCCGGGTGGAGGATCTGATCGGCGGCGACGACCACGCCAGCCGCCTGCTGGACGAGATCGCCCGCGCCGCCCGCAACCTGCCGGGCGAGGCCTGGCCGCAGCGCGTGGGCGGCGGCGAGCCGGTGGGCCCGACGGAGGCCTTCCTGGCCCGGGTGCGCGCCCAGGTCTATGCCCGCGCCCATGGACCGGACAACCCCTACAGCCTGGAGGTGGAGGTGCAGCCCCTGGTGGACGGGGTGCTGGAGGCGGCGCAGGCACTGTCATCCGCCCTGGGAGAGCTGTCCGCCCCGCTGGAAGCCCTGGCCGACCGGCTGCGTGAGCGGCTGGACGACGAGTCGGATGAGCTGGAGAGCGACACCCGCCGGCGCATCGACGCCATCGCCCGCAGCCTGAAGCGCCGCTCCGCCAACGAGATCGGCGGCTGGCGCCAGATGCTGGCGGCCCTGGCCGAGGAGACGCCCAGCCGCTACGTCGATTGGTTCGGGGTGGAGCGCCAGGACGGCCGCGACCTGGACGTGGGCATGTACCGCCACTGGGTGGACCCTACCTGGCCGCTGGCCCAGATCCTGGGCGCGCAGGCCCATGGCCTGGTCATGACCTCCGCCACCCTGACGGACGGCACCGGCGATGTGGAGGCGGACTGGCAGGCGGCCCACGCCCGCACCGGCGCCATCCACCTGCCCCGCCCCGCCCTGCGCGCCCAGGTGCCGTCCCCCTTCGACTACGCCAGCCAGACGCGGGTGCTGATCGTCAACGACGTGCGCAAGGACGATTTGGCCCAGGTGGCCGCCGCCTATCGCGAGCTGTTCCTGGCCTCAGGCGGCGGCGCCATCGGCCTGTTCACGGCGGTGCAGCGCCTGCGCGCCGTGCATGAGCGCATCGGCGCGCCGCTGGAGGCCGCCGGCCTGCCGCTGCTGTCTCAGCACCTGGACGGGCTGGACGTGGCGACGCTGGTCGACATCTTCCGGGGGGAGGACAACGCCTGCCTGCTGGGCACCGACGCGGTGCGCGACGGCGTGGACGTGCCCGGCCGGTCCCTGCGCCTGATCGTCTTCGACCGCGTGCCCTGGCCGCGGCCAGACATCCTGCACAAGGCGCGGCGCGATTATTTCGACCGCACCGCCCGGCGGCGGCATTACGACGACATGATCACCCGGCTGCGGCTGCGCCAGGCCTTCGGCCGGCTGGTGCGACGGGCCGACGACACCGGCGTGTTCGTGTTACTGGACCCCATGATGCCCAGCCGGCTGAAGGGCGCCTTCCCGGGCGGGGTGGAGCCGCAGCGCGTGGGCCTGGCCGAGGCGGTGCGCATCACGCGCGACTTCCTGCATGCGCCGGGCCAGGGGCCGGATCTCACCCTGCCGCCCCTGACGAGACCCGCGCCGTCAAGGCTGTCATCACCGCACGAGGATCCGTGGGGGGACGAGCCCTTTCATCTGCAGGGCTTCGACCTGGAATGACCTCCACCAGCCTCAGGCTGGCTTGAGCATCCCTGTCGGCGTTAAGCCGACTTCAGCATAGACGTGTAGATGGCCCAGGCGGTGGCGACGCTGACGCCGCCGGCGCGGGCACCGGCAGCCAGCATCTCGGTCGTGGGCTTCAGCGGCACGGGGGTGTGAGTCATCACCGGATCCGCCAGCGCGGTGCGGCCGCCGCCCACCGTCAGGAAACCGGCGCTCAGGGTTTGGTCATCACGGTGCGGCGCGTCCAGCAGGCTCATCGTTCCATTCCCCTCGATTGCAGGTGTGGAGGCGGTTCGACGCAAGACTGATGCCATCGCAGCCGTCGCCTATTTCCGACGGGTAGATCCGGCGCTGCCCTAAGGAACGGGCCGCTTTCCGTTTGCGTCCGGGTACCGGTCACAAAATTTCAACGTCGGCGCGTTGTCATTTTGCGACGAGACCTGCGGCATTCGTCTCAATTTGCGACTCCCACATTTTCCCATCCTGCTGCACAGCGAAATGCACTAGGGTCGGCGCCAAGATGGGGGCGACAGCATGAGCGATGTGATTTTCCATATGTGCCGCGCGGACGAATGGCTGGCGGCCCTGGCGGCCGGCGTCTATCCGGGATCCTCGCAGGACCAGGCGGATGGCTTCATCCATTTCTCCACCGCCAGCCAGGTGGTGGAAAGTGCCGCCAAGCACCGCGCCGGCCAAACCGGCCTGCTGATCCTGACGGTGGACACGGCCCCCTTGGGCGAGGCCCTGAAGTATGAGCCGTCACGCGGCGGACAGCTGTTTCCCCACCTGTATGGCGGCCTTCCGGTGAGCGCCGTCCTGCGCGCCGACCCGCTGCCGCTGGGCGATGATGGCCGCCATGAGTTCCCGCCGCATGTCCTTGAGGGAACGGTCTGATGAGCCTGGCCTATCGCCTCGCCCGTCCCATCCTGTTCGCCATGGATGCGGAGCGGGCGCACGACCTGACCATCAACCTGCTGAAGGTCGGCGCCCTGCCCCCCGCCCTGTTCGGTGCCGGCGGCCCGGATGACCCGGCGCTGAGCCAGACCGTGTTCGGCCTGACCTTCCCCAACCCGGTGGGCCTGGGCGCCGGCTTCGACAAGAACGCCCGGGTGCCGGACGCCATGCTGGCCCTGGGCTTCGGCTTGGTGGAAGCCGGCACCGTCACCCCCCGGCCGCAGCCCGGCAACCCCAAGCCCCGGCTGTTCCGCGCCGTGGAGGTCGAGGGCGTCATCAACCGCTTCGGCTTCAACAACGAGGGGCTGGAAACCTTCGCCCGGCGGCTGGAGGACCGGCGCGGCCTGGGCCGCACCGGGATCGTCGGCGCCAACGTCGGCAAGAACAAGGACACGGCGGACGCGGCGTCCGACTACATCATCGGCATCCGCCGCCTGGCGCCCCTGGCGGATTACCTGGTGGTCAACGTCTCCTCCCCCAACACGCCGGGCCTGCGCTCGCTGCAGGGGCGCCAGGCGCTGACCGACCTGCTGGCCGCCTGCCTGGCGGCGCGGGGAAGCCATCGCACGCCCCTGTTGCTGAAGGTGGCGCCGGACCTGACCGAGGATGACAAGGTAGACGTGGCGGAGGTGGCGCTGGCCAGCGGCATCGACGGCCTGATCGTGTCCAACACCACGCTGGATCGGCCGGACGGCCTGACCCCCGCCCACCGCGCAGAGGCCGGCGGCCTCAGCGGACAGCCGCTGTTCGACAAGTCGACCTCCGTGTTGCGCGATTTCTACCGCCTGACGGGCGGCAAGATTCCCCTGGTGGGCGTGGGTGGTATCGGGTCCGGTGTGCAGGCCTACGCCAAGATTCGCGCCGGGGCCAGCCTGGTGCAGATCTATTCCGCCTTGGTCTACCAAGGCCCCGGCCTAGTCGCCGTCATCAAGCGCGACCTGGCCGACCTGCTGCGCCGCGACGGTTTCACCAACGTGGCCCAGGCGGTAGGGGCGGATCACAAGTAACGTACAAGGTTCCAGCAACTGCCAGGCCCGCAAGCGCGGGCCCCGGAGTGTGTACCGAAGGGCGGAACGAAGGACCTGAACATGCACGTGCTACGTCACATCATCTTCGCCGCCTGCTATGTCGCCGTGGCGGTGGCCGTGGCCTTGGCCCTGCCGCTGGCCGGCGTGGGCGTCGATCGGTCCTATGGCCTGCTGCTGGGCTTGGTGGTTTTCGTCTTCGGCGGCCTGCTGCATGAGTTCTATGCCCGCATGGAGCAGGCGGAACGGATGGAGCACCGGCTGGACCGCCTGCTGGACCGCCAGCGCGACGTGCTGGCCGCCCTGGACCGGCTGATGCGGCCCGGCACCGAGGCCGGCGGCGCGGTCGCCGCCGTGGTCAGCGACGCCCGCATGCTGCGCACCCTGGCCGACCAGATGCCCGCGGGGCCCGCCACCGCCATCGAACCCGCCCCGCAGGCGCCGCCGCCCCAAGTCGCCCCGGCGGCGGCCCGCGCCACCAGCGTGCCCAGCCTGGGCTCCGCCTATGGTCCCCTGCCTGGTGAGGCGCCGGCGGCGGAGGACGACGGCCCGGTGATGAACGGCATTCGCGAGGCGCTGCGGTCGGACCGGGTGGACATCTTCCTGCAGCCCATCGTCAGCCTGCCGCAGCGTAAGCACCGCTTTTACGAGGTGTTCTCCCGCATCCGGCTGGAGGATGGCAGCTATCTCACGCCCGACCGCTATCTGGGCGTGGCGGCCCGCCACAACCTGATGGCACCCATCGACAACCTGCTGCTGTTCCGCTGCGTCCAGTTGCTGCGTGAGACGGAGAAGCGGCACCAGAACGTGGGCTTCTTCTGCAACATCTCCGCCGCCACGCTGAACGACGGCACCTTCATGCGGGAATTCGTCCAGTTCATGGGCCAGCATCCCAACCTGGTGCAGAAGATCATCTTCGAGCTCAGCCAGGCCGACCTGATGCAGGGCGACATCTTCGCCACCGGCTTCCTGGACGGGCTGCGCAGCCTGGGCTTCCGCTTTTCCATGGACCAGGTCGATCGCTTCGACGTCGACTGGGACCAGCTTGCAGCGCACGAAATCCGCTTCGTGAAGCTGGACGCTGCCCGCCTGCTGGACCCCGACGGCCGCTTCGCCAACCCGGACAAGGTGACGCTGCTGAAGCGCCAGCTGGACCGCAACAACATCGACCTGATCGTGGAAAAGATCGAAACCGACCAGCAGCTGCTGGACCTTTTGGATCTGTTCATCGACTTCGGCCAGGGCTACCTGTTCGGCGAGCCGCGTATGGCCCGCCGCCTGCCTTCCTGAGAGTAGATTGTTCCCCTCATGAGCCCTGCCATTCCCTTATTTACCGGCCTGTCGCAGCTGGCGGACCGCTACGACGGATTCGTCCTGGATTTGTGGGGGGTCGTGCATGACGGCATCGCCCCCTATCCCGGCGTGCCCGAATGCCTGAAGACGCTGCGCGCCCGAGGCAAGCGCGTCTGTCTGCTGTCCAACGCCCCCCGCCGCGTGGATGCCGCCGCCGCCCGGCTGACGGAGATGGGGCTGACCCCCGACCATTACGACGCGCTGCTGACCTCGGGCGAGGCGACGCACGACGCCCTGCGCGATCCGCCGGACGCCTGGCACCGGGCCCTGGGGCCCAAGCTGCTGCACATCGGCCCCGACCGCGACGCCGGCGTCTACCTGGATCTGGGGGGCCGCTTGAAGGTTGACCGGCCGGAGGAGGCCGACTTCGTCCTGAACACCGGCATCGTCGATTTCAGCGAATCGCTGGCGGATTACGAGCCCACCCTGGCCGCCTGCGCCGCGCTGAAGCTGCCCATGGTCTGCGCCAACCCGGACCTGGTGGTGCATGTCGGGCCGCAGCTGGTGATCTGTGCCGGGGAACTGGCGCGGCGGTATGAGGAGCTGGGTGGCGATGTGCGCCAGCACGGCAAGCCTTATCCCGGCGTCTACGCCCGCTGCTTCGACCTGCTGGGCGGCATGGCGCCGGACCGCATCCTGGCGGTGGGCGACAGCCTGCGCACCGACATGGCCGGCGCCAACGCCGCCGGCATCGACGGCCTGCTGATCGCCGGCGGCATCCACCGTGAGGAACTGGGCGTGGCCGATCCGCTGACCGACCTGCCCGATTTGGACCGGCTGGCGGAAATCGCGGCCCAGGCCGGCCTGCGCATCAGCGCCGTCATGAACCGCCTGGGTTGGTAAGGCGCGGGGGCGCGCACCTGCCCCGGAGGTAAACCGCCTGCGCGCCTCACCGCCCCTGGCGGTCGTGTAACAGGCGGGTTAAAAGTGTAACGGTTAGGCAAACACTGCGGACAGGCGGGACCAAGTGGCCAATAGTCGGGGGAATTCTACGATGTCGCGCAGGGTGCGCCCCATGGAAACCAGTGTCGCCTCCCCCCGTCCCCGCCTCACGCCCGGCATACCCGCCGGCGGCGTCATCGCCGCCCTGGTCGCTGTCGGCTCGCTGGGCTTCATGCTGCTGGGCAGCCATGGCCACGGCTCGTCGCATTCGGTCAAGGTGGTGAAGATGGATGGCGTCATTCCGCCCATTCCCCCCATCCCGCCGATTCCGCCGATAGCGCCTGCGTCCCCCGCGTCGCCCACCGCCCCCATCAGCCGGGCCGACGCCGACCAGATCCGCCGCGATGTGGAAGAGGCGATGCGCGGGCTGGACGTCGAGTCCATCAAGCAGGAGGCCAAGGCCGCGGCGATGGCCGCACGGGCCGCCGCCCGCGATGCCCGGGCCCTGAGCGACAGCACGCAGGAATTCCCGGCGCAGCAGGTGGTGAATCTGTCCAACCTGTCCGGCAACACCATCATCCGCCCGTCCAGCAGCGCCACCACCATCGGCATTTCCGCCAGCGGCGGGGCGGTGCGCGCGGCGGCCGAAGACGGCGCCCTGCAGGTATCGGGCAGCGGCCGGTCGACCGAGCTGACCATCACCGTTCCATCCCACACCAAGCTGGTCGCCGCCGGGCTGTCCGGCGAGCTGACCGTGGATGGCGAACTGGACGGCGACGTGGTGCTGGACCTGCGCAAGGCCCAGGTGTCGCTGAAAAAGGTCAAGTCGCTGCAGGCCAACATCGTCGAGAGCGCTGAGATCAGCGTGGACGAGGTGGCGGAGTCGCTGAAGTTCGTGATCGCCGGCCATGGCGACCTGCATGTGGGCCGCGCGTCGGAGGCCGAAGTGCGCGTCATGGGCCAGGCCGACCTGTCGCTGGGCACTATCGACAAGGCGCTGCGCCTGGCCGTCTATGGGAACGGCGACATCTCCGCCGACCGGGTGGATGGCGTCATCGAGGCCGTCATCAACGGCAAGGGCGACGTGCACATCAACGACGGCAATGCCAGCGCCCTGAAGGTGGCCGTCCTGGGGCAGGGCGACTTCACCTTCGACGGCACCGCCAAGGATCCCAACCTGTTCATGGGCGGCAGCGGCACCATCACGGTGGCCAAGCACACCGGCACGCCGCGCATCGGCAAGTCGGGCAGCGGCGAGGTCGTGCTGGGCGGCGAATAAGCGCCCCTCTTCCCTATCCTGGCCTTCCGCTGATTGCGCCGGACCGTTGCCCGTGCCTACAGTATGTCCATTGGTAAAACCCAGCCGGCCAAGCACCTGACCTTTCGGGGCAGCGGCCCGCGCCGGTAAAAAGGACGGGACCCAGGGTGCGGTTGGGGGCGGCAACACGGATTTGCCTGGGCTACGCCTTGCTGGGCGGGTCGTGGGTCCTGGGTTCCGACATCGCGCTGGACATGATGCTGGGTCCTGTCCACGCGGCATGGGTGGGGCCGGTCAAGGGCGTGGGATTCGTCGTGGTCACGGCGCTGTTGCTGCACCGCGTGTTGGTGCGGGCCCTGGCCGCTGACGCGCGCAAGACCCGGGAGCTGGCCCTCAGCCAGGCACGCTACAACGCGTTGGCCGACATGGCGCCCGTGGGCATTTTCCATGTCGATTCGACGGGCCAGATCACCTACCGCAATCCGCGCCTGCGCGAGATCACCGGCATGCCGGCGGAGTTGGAGCCGGGCGGTAGCTGGGAATGGTGGCTGATCCATCCCGAGGATCACAAGCGCGCACAATCCCGCTGGCTGGCGGCCACCCAGCAGGGGGAACGCTATGCCGAGGAGTTCCGCATCTGCCGCCCCGACGGCCGCATCGTGTGGGTGCTGTGCGAGGCCTTGCCCGTGACGGCGCGCGAGGGCGAGCGTCTGGGCTATGTCGGCATGGCCATCGATCTGACGGCCCAGCATCAGGCAGCCGAGACCATGCGCCAGGAAAAGGAACGGTACGAGCTGGCGACCGGCGGCTCCGCCGTCGGCATCTGGGACTGGCATCTGGGCGACGGCAGTCTGCACTTGTCCGGCCAAGCCCAGACCCTGCTGCGCCTGCCGGCGGGCAGCCAGGGCCCCCGCCGCGTGCTGGGCATGATCCCCAAGGCGGAGCGGGCGCGGGCCTTTTCCCACGTGCGCAACCACCTGCGCCTGCGCCAGCCCTTCGACCTGGAACTGCCCATGGTCTGCGCCGACGGGGTCACCCGCTGGTTCCACGTGCGCGGCCAGGGCGTCTGGCCGGCGACGGACACCGGGGACGCGCCCCCTCGACCGGCCCGCCTGCTGGGCTCGCTCATGGACATTACCGTGCGCAAGGAGACGGATGGCCAGTTGGCCCGCGCCCGCCACGACGCCGAAATGGCCAGCCGCAGCAAGAGCGCCTTCCTGGCCAGCATGAGCCACGAGTTGCGCACGCCGCTGAACGCCATCATCGGCTTCAGCGAATTGATCACCCAACAGACCTACGGCCCGGTGGGAGACGCGCGCTACGCCGACTATGCCGAGGACATCCGTGTCAGCGGCCTGCATCTGCTGGAGCTGGTGAACGACATCCTGGACGTGGCACGCATGGAGGCGGGCCGGTTCGAGCTGGAGGACAAGGTGGTGGACATCGCGGCCGAGGTCGCGGTGGCGGTGCGCCAGATCCAGGCCGGCAACCTGCAGCGCAAGATCGAGATCACCGTGGTCGGCGCCGCCGGCCTGCACGCCATGCTGGACCCCACGGCCCTGCGCCAGGTGCTGTTGAATCTGCTGGGCAACGCCGTGAAGTTCACGCCCGACGGCGGCCGGGTGACGGTGTCGGCCGACATCCGGCGCGAGGGGCTGGCCCTGTCGGTCATCGACACAGGCCCCGGCATCTCCCGCTACGTGCTGGAGAACCTGGGCACTCAGCCCTTCCTGCAGGCGGAGCCCTCGCTGCGCCGGCGCCACGGCGGCAGCGGCCTGGGCCTGTTCATCGTCCGCCGCCTGATGGACCTGCACGGCGGCACCCTGATGGTGGAATGCCCGCCCGGCGGCGGCACCCACGTCACCGTCATTTTCCCGCCCGACCGCCAGGTGCCGCCCGGCCCGGCGCTGGCGATGTTGCCGTGACCGGGGCATGATGGGGCCGTTCCGGTCCCCGTATCCCGAGGGCGCCCCCCATGTCCCCGTTCAAACGGCCGTCCAAGCCGTTGTCGACCAAATCCAAAGGTGCTGCCCCCACCTCGGCGCCCACTTCGGCTGGGACGGCCGAGGTGCCGTCCACCCTGGACGACGTCCTGGCCGCCGGCGCCCGGGACGGCCTGCGCCGCGACCGGGGTTACGCCCGCTTCCGCGCCCAGGCGGACAAGGCGGCGGCCGCCGCCGACAAGGGCGACGACCGCGCCTACCGCCTGCTGGCCGAAGCCATCCGCCAATTGCTGAACGACAGGCGCTGACAGGTGACGGCCGTCGCTGCGCCACGGCCGGACCGCCCGCAATCACATAGCCGCCCCGCCCTACCCCATCCGCCCCGCCGCCCCATCTAGTGCTGATGACCCAGACCGCCATCCCCACCCATCCGTCACCCGCCGCGCCGGAACCCCGGCCCACCCGTCCGCAGATGGGGGAGGGCAAGGCGTTGGCCATGCTGCTGCCCTATGTCTGGCCCAAGGGCGAGTGGGGCACGCGGGGGCGGGTCATCCTCTCCCTGCTGCTGTTGCTGGGTGCCAAGGCGGCCAGCGTCACCATCCCCGTCTTCTATAAGCATGCGGTGGACCAGCTGGGCGAGGGCATCAAGGCCAACGCCGCCGTGGTGCCGGTGCTGGCCATCCTGTCCTATGGCCTGGCGCGCGTGCTGTCGCTGGCCTTCGGCGAACTGCGCGACAGCGTGTTCGAGCGGGTGGCCCAGCGCGCCATGCGCAAGGCGGCGCTGAGCGTCTTCCGCCACCTGCACGGCCTGTCGCTGCGCTTTCATCTGGAACGGCAGACCGGCGGCCTGTCCCGCTCTATCGAGCGGGGTACCAAGGCCATCGAGACCCTGCTGTCCACGGCCCTGTTCAACATCCTGCCCACGGTGCTGGAGATCCTGCTGGTCACCGGCATCCTGTGGCGCCTGTTCAACATCTGGTTCGCCCTGGTCACCTTCGTGGCCGTGGGCGGCTACATCGCCTTCACCGTCGTCATCAGCAACTGGCGCACCCGCATCCGCCGCCAGATGGTGGAAAGCGACACCAAGGCCAGCGCCCGCGCCATCGATACCCTGCTGAACTATGAGACGGTGAAGTACTTCGGCAATGAGGAGCACGAGGCCCAGCGTTATGACCGCGCGCTGAAGGTCTATGAGCAGGCGGCGGTGCGCACCCAGACCTCGCTGTCCATCCTGAACGTGGGCCAGAGCTTCATCATCGCCGTGGGCCTGGTGATCGTCATGTGGATGGCGGCCAGCGGTATCGAGGCCGGTACCCTGACCCTGGGCGATTTCGTCCTGGTGAACACCTATATGCTGCAGCTGTACCAGCCGCTGAACATCTTCGGCTTCGTCTATCGCGGGGTGAAGGAAGCCCTGATCGACATGGAGAAGATGTTCGTGCTGCTGGCCGTGGACCGCGAGGTGGCCGACGCGCCGGGGGCCAAGCCCCTGGCCATCGGCGGCGGGGAGGTGCGGTTCGAGGACGTATCCTTCGGCTATGATCCGCGCCGGCCCATCCTGAAGGGCATCAGCTTCACCGTGCCCGCCGGCCGCACCGTGGCCATCGTCGGGCCCAGCGGCGCCGGCAAGTCCACCCTGTCGCGGCTGTTGTTCCGCTTCTACGACGCCAACGGCGGCCGCATCCTGATCGACGGGCAGGACATCACCCAGATCACCCAGGCCAGCCTGCGCGCCGCCATCGGCATCGTTCCGCAAGACACGGTGCTGTTCAACGACACCATCCGCTACAACGTCGCCTATGGCCGCACTGAGGCGACGCAAAGCCAGGTGGAGCATGCGGCGGCGCTGGCCCACATCGACGGTTTTATCGCGGGATTGCCCGACGGCTGGGACACCACGGTGGGCGAGCGCGGCCTGAAGCTGTCCGGCGGCGAGAAGCAGCGCGTGGCCATCGCCCGCACCATCCTGAAGAACCCGCCCATCCTGATGTTCGACGAGGCCACCAGCGCCCTGGACACCCATACCGAGCGGGAAATCCAGCGCAACCTGCGCGAAGTGAGCCGCGGGCGCACCACCCTGGTCATCGCCCATCGCCTGTCCACCGTGGTGGACGCCGACGAGATCATCGTGCTGGAGGAAGGCCGCGTGCGGGAGCGCGGCCGCCACGCCGACCTGCTGGCCCTGGGCGGCGCCTATGCCGACCTGTGGGCGCGGCAGCAAACGGCGGATCCGGTGAAGGAGGGGGGTGTGGCTGCACCACATACCGTCTCAACTGAGACCGTTCCAGGGT
Organism: Nitrospirillum amazonense; assembly: GCF_029594735.1. NCBI lineage: Bacteria > Pseudomonadati > Pseudomonadota > Alphaproteobacteria > Rhodospirillales > Azospirillaceae > Nitrospirillum > Nitrospirillum amazonense. The sequence goes on along the minus strand of NZ_JARPAF010000002.1, from coordinate 496,252 downwards.
GATGGGCGCGTGCTACACTGCACATACCGTGTAACACATGAGGCGGTCCCATGACCGAGACGACCTTCACCTTCAGGGTGGATGAGACGCTGAAAACCGCCTTCGCCGAGGCGGCCAAGTCCCATGACCGTACGGGCGCCCAGCTGTTGCGCGACTACATGCGTGATTTTGTGCGACAGCGGCAGGAGGCCGCCGATTACGATGCTTGGTTCCGGGCCGAAGTCCAGGCCGGGATCGATGAAGCCGATGCCGGTGACACGGTATCAGCGGAAGAAGTGGAGGCGGAAGCGGAAGCGTGGCGGGCAGAAGCACGACGCAAATTGGCCGGCTTCGCCTCGTGAGGCTGGTTTGGACGCGTTCCGCGACCATCAATCGCAATCGCATTCGAGAGTATATTGCCCAAGAGGACTTGGCCGCAGCTTTAGCTTTGGATGAGCTTTTCTCTAAACGGGCCGTTCTCCTGGTAAAGCATTATGGGGTGGGGCGGCCAGGCCGCATCGCCGGAACGCGTGAGCTGGTCATCCACCCCAATTACATCATGATCTATGAGGTGATTGGCGGCACCGTGCGGATACTCCGCCTGCTGCATGCTGCCCGCCAATGGCCACCTAGGCGATAGCCCCCAACTCGCAGCTTTTTGACATCGGCAATCGCCCGGACCAAAGTTCTGGGGTATGGACCGTCGAAGGACCCTTTGCCTGAGGCCGGCTGCGTCATGATCGCCGATACCCCCCTGCACCCCGAGTCGCCTGCTGATCCGACTGGCTTGGCGGAACCGCTGCTGGCGGGGGACCGGCGGGCCCTGGCGCGGGCCATCACCCTGATCGAATCGACCCGCGCCGACCATCGCGCCCAGGCCGACGCCCTGCTGGCCCGGCTGCTGCCCCATGCCGGACGGTCGGTGCGGGTGGGCATCACCGGCGTGCCGGGCGTGGGCAAGTCCACCTTCATCGAGGCCTTCGGCCTGCACGTCATCGGTCGGGGCCACAAGGTGGCGGTGCTGGCCATCGACCCGTCCAGCCAGCGCACCGGCGGCTCCATCCTGGGCGACAAGACCCGCATGGAGCGGCTGTCGCGCGATCCGGCGGCCTTCATCCGCCCCTCACCCGCCGGCAGCACCCTGGGCGGCGTCGCCCGGCGCACGCGCGAGGCCATGCTGCTGTGTGAGGCCGCCGGCTTTGACGTCATCGTGGTGGAGACGGTGGGGGTAGGCCAATCGGAAACGGCGGTGGCCGACATGGTCGACCTGTTCCTGCTGCTGCTGCTGCCGGCCGGCGGCGATGAGTTGCAGGGCTTGAAGAAGGGCATCGTGGAACTGGCCGACCTGGTGGTGGTGAACAAGGCGGACGGCGACCTGGTGGCCCAGGCCCGTCATGCGGTGGCCGAGTACCGCCATGCCCTGGCGTTGCTGCGGCCAGCCACGCCGGACTGGACCGTGCCGGTGCTGAGCTGTTCCGCCATCACCGGAACGGGCGTGGACGGAGTGTGGGACACCATAGGGCGGTTCCGCGACGCGCAGGCCGCCAGCGGTCGGCTGGAGGGGCGCCGGGCGGATCAGGCACGCGCCTGGATGTGGAACGAGATCCGTGAAAACCTGCTGTCGGCCTTCACCCATGACCCGGCCGTGCGCGACCAGCTGCGGGACGCCGAATCGGCGGTGACGGCCGGAACCCGGACGCCCGCCATGGCCGCCCGCAGCCTGCTTGCCCAATTCCGCCGTGAGGAATGAGTATGCGCCGCCCCGCCATCGCCCTGCTGTCCCTATTGGTGTCCACCCCCGCCTGGGCGGAGGATTGCAGCCTGGAAGGCCTGCATTGGCTGCAGGGCGCCTGGGGCAACACCGCCGTTGACACGGCGGGGGAGGAGCGCTGGGTGCTGCTGCCCGGCGGCGCCTTGGCCGGCAGCGCGTGGGAGACGGCCAAGGACGGCACGCCCCATTTCGTGGAAGCGCTGAGCCTGTCGCTGACCGATGGCAAGGTGACGCTGCGCATGCGCCACTTCGACGGCACGCTGGCCCGGGCGTGGGAGGACAAGATGACACCGGTCACCTTCACCGCCACCCGGTGCGGCCCCGGCGACGTGGTGTTCGAGGGCGTGGGCGGCCACGCTGGCGAGCGCATCACCTATGCCCGCACCAAGGACAGGCTGAGCTTCGTCGGTGAGTTCATCCACAAGGGCAAGCCGCACCGCGTCGATCTGGAGATGTCCCGGACGGGAGATTGAGTCCAGCGAATAACCCCAAGAAAAAGCGGCCGAGCATTGACTCCCGCATGCCGACTGGTCATCAGTGGCGCCCATGGTCGCCGGCCCCTGTTCTACGCCTGATTCTCCATCAGGCCATGGCAGGGATGCCGACGACTGGCCCCTGAATTCTCCAGGGGCGCCCTTGACTCTCCGCCGCCCCTTCGGTTATATCGCCGCTTCCCTCCGGAGCGGTGTGCGCCCGGGGTTGTCATTCTTGTTATTCCGTGAAGGTGCTCCAATGGCCCGCAAGTGCGATGTGACCGGCAAAGGTCTGCAGTTCGGCAACAACGTTAGCCATGCCAACAACAAGACCCGCCGGCGTTTCCTGCCCAACCTCCAGGAGACCTCGCTGCTGAGCGACGCGCTGGGCACCATGGTCCGTCTGCGCCTGTCCACCAAGGGCATCCGCACGATCGAGCACAAGGGCGGCCTGGACAGCGCCCTGCTGGACATGAAGGACAGCGAGCTGTCGCTGGATGCGCGCCGCGTGAAGCGCCGCATCGCCAAGGTCCTGGCCGCCAAGGCCGCCGCCTAAGCATCGCACGCCTTCCGGGAATGGGGCGGCTCCATGGGTGCCGCCCCGATCCTTGTGAGGGAATGCGGTTAGACGGGTCCGCCCGCGGCCTATCAAGCATTCCCTGCGTGACGATCGCCTTGCCTGCGGGCTGGGGCCTCACATCCATGACGCTCTCGCCCGCCGCTCTCGTCGATTTCCTGAACGGCCTGCCGCCAGCCGCACTGCTGGTGGGCCAGATGCTGTTCTGTTTCAGCGCCATCCTGGCGCTTGCCCGGCTGTTCGGACAGTCCGGCCTCTACATCTACATCATCGTCGCCATCATCGGCGCCAACGTCGAGGTGTTGAAGGCGGTTCAATTCCCCTTCTATGAACACCCCGTGGCCATGGGCACGATCCTGTTCAGCTCCACCTATCTCGCCACCGACATCCTGACCGAGCATTACGGTCGGAATGCTGCGCGGCGCGGCATCTATCTCAGCTTCGCGGGCTATTTGCTGTTCACGCTGATGATGCTGATCACCCTGGGTTTCCGCCCCATGACGGCGGAACAGGCGGGCGATGACATGGCCTGGGCGCTGTCGACGCAAGACCATCTGGCCGCATTGTTCCTGCCGGCCCCGGCGCTGTTCCTGTCCGGCATGGCCTCATACCTGGCCAGCCAGCTGTGCGACGTCTGGATCTATCAGAAGATCCGGGGCGCCACGGGGCAGCGGCACCTGTGGCTGCGCAACAACGGTTCCACCATGGTATCGGCGCTGATCGACAACACCGTCTTCAGCCTGCTGGCCTGGCGCGTCTTCGCCGAGACGCCGGTGGACTGGCACGCGCTGGTGTTCACCTACATCCTGGGCACCTATCTGATGCGGGTGGCCGCCAGCCTGCTGGACACGCCGTTCATGTACCTGTCGCGCCGCGCGCTGAAACCGCACCTGCCAGCCAAGGCGACCGCCTGACCGGCCCTTCATCCCTTTTGTTTCCCCTCATCCCTTTTGTTTCAGAGTCCGTCCCCATGTCCGACCTGCCGACCTCATACCCCGGGTTCTCGTTCGAGATCACCCACAAGGCCCCCGACAGCCGGGCGCGCCTGGGCCGGCTGACGACGCCGCACGGCACCATCTCCACCCCCAACTTCATCTTCTGCGGCACCAAGGCGTCCATCAAAGGTGTCACGCCGCAGCAGATGCGGGCGGAGAAGACGGACATCATCCTGTCCAACACCTATCACCTGATGATCCAGCCCGGTGCGGACATCGTCGCCAAGATGGGCGGCCTGCACCGCTTCATGGGCTGGGACGGCCCCATGCTCACCGATTCGGGCGGCTTCCAGATTTTCTCCATGGGCCACGGCTCGGTGGCGGACGAGATCAAGGGCCGGCGCACCCAGACGCGCGACACCACCCTGCTGAAGATCAGCGAGAAGGGCGCCACCTTCCGCAGCTACATGAACGGCGAGAAGCTGTTCCTGTCGCCTGAGCTGTCCATCGACATCCAGCGCAAGCTGGGCGCCGACCTGATCGTGCAGTTCGACGAATGCACGCCCTTCCATGTCGACCGCGCCTATACCGCCAAGTCCATGGCGCTGAGCCACCGCTGGGGCGATCGGTCCTTGAAGGAATTCGCCAAGGGCGGGGGCATGAGCTACAACGGCCTGCCCCAGGCCCTGTACGGCATCATCCAGGGCGGGGTGTATGAGGACCTGCGCAAGGAAAGCGCGACATACACCAAGGACCGCCCCTTCTTCGGCACCGCCGTGGGCGGCAGCCTGGGCGCCAACACCGCGCAGATGGATGAGGTGGTGGCCATGACCATGCCCCACACCCATCCCGACCGGCCGGTGCATCTGCTGGGCATCGGTGGCATCCGCGACATCTTCGCCGGCGTGGTCCAGGGCATCGACACCTTCGACTGCGTCAGCCCCACCCGCATCGCCCGTCACGGCTGGGCCCTGGCGCCCAAGGCGAAGGGAGAGCGGCTGAACATGCGCAATTCCCGCTTCCGCGAGGATCCGCTGCCCATCGATCCGGCCTGCGACTGCTACGCCTGCAGCAATTTCAGCCGCGCCTACATCCACCACCTGCTGAAGGCGGGTGAGTTGCTGGCCATGCAGCTGCTGTCCATCCACAACGTCGCCACCATGAACCGCCTGCTGCGCGACGTGCGCGAGGCCATCGCCACCGGCACCCTGCCCGAGGCGCGCCAGCGCTGGGTGTACGATCCCCAGGAGCAAGAAAATGGCGAGGGGGAACCGGCAGCGCAGGGCGGGGCCGCCTAGACCCCGGATTGACCGTATTCCTGGCAGCGCCTAGGGTGCCGAGCCCGACTCGGCACTGGTGTGGAGCCGGGCGTTTTCCACATCCGAATTGACGTGAGTGACCGCGATGGCGACGGAACAGGAACTGGCACGCGAGGCGAAGGCTTGGCCGTTTGAGGAGGCGCGCAAGCTGGTCGCGCGCTACGGCGACAAGGCCCCGCCCAAAGGCTACGTCCTGTTCGAGACCGGCTACGGCCCCTCGGGCTTGCCCCACATCGGCACCTTCGGCGAGGTGGCCCGCACCACCATGGTGCGCCAGGCCTTCCAGCGGCTGGCGCCGGGCGTGCCCACCCGCCTGTTCGCCTTCTCCGACGACATGGATGGCCTGCGCAAGGTCCCGGACAACATCCCCAACCGGGAGATGGTGGCTGAGCATTTGGGCAAGCCGCTGACCAAGGTGCCGGACCCGTTCGGTACGCATGAGAGCTTCGGCCACCACAACAACGCCCGCCTGCGCGCCTTCCTGGACAGCTACGGCTTCGAGTACGAATTCCAGAGCAGCACCGACTGGTACACCTCGGGCCGCTTCGATCACGCCCTGCTGGCCGTGCTGCGCCACTATGACGAGATCATGGGCGTGATGCTGCCGACCCTGGGCGAGGAACGCCGGGCGACCTACAGCCCCTTCCTGCCCATCAGCCCCAGCACCGGCCGCGTGCTGCAGGTGCCGATGCTGGAGATCAACCCGGATGCCGGCACCGTGGTGTTCGAGGATGAGGACGGCAAGAAAGTCGAGACCCCCGTCACCGGCGGCCATGTGAAGCTGCAGTGGAAGCCCGACTGGGGCATGCGCTGGTTCGCGCTGGGCGTCGATTATGAGATGGCGGGCAAGGACCTGATCCCCTCCGTCGAGCTGGCCAGCAAGATCTGCCGCATCCTGGGCGCCCAGCCGCCCGAGGGCTTCAATTACGAGCTGTTCCTGGACGACAAGGGCCAGAAGATCAGCAAGTCCAAGGGCAATGGCCTGACGATGGAGGAGTGGCTGCGCTACGCCCCGCCGGAAAGCCTGGCCCTCTACATGTTCCAGAAGCCGCGGGCGGCCAAGAAGCTGTTCTTCGACGTCATTCCGCGCGCCGTCGACGACTATCTGACCTTCGTCGACAAGCTGAAGAGCGAGGAGCCGGCCAAGGCGCTGGAGAACCCGGCCTGGCACATCCACAACGGCCAGGTGCCGGCGTGGGCCGCCGCTGCGGACCAGCTGAAGACCAACCTGTCCTTCGGCATCCTGTTGAATCTGGCCGGTGCCGCGAACGCCGAGAACGCGGACGTGATGTGGGGCTTCATCAGCCGCTACGCCCCGGCCGCCACCCCCGCCAACAGCCCCTTCCTGGACCGGCTGGTGGGCTACGCCGTCGCCTATTACCAGGACCGCGTGAAGCCCACCAAGGTCTACCGCGCCCCCACCGATGTGGAGCGTGCGGCCCTGGAGGAACTGCGGGCGGCCCTGGCCCGGTGGCCGGCCGATGATCTCACCAATGCCGAGTCCCTGCAGAACGAGGTCTATGAGATCGGCAAGCGCCATCCCTTCCCCGAGCTGCGCGCCTGGTTCCTGACCCTCTACGAGGTGCTGCTGGGCCAGAGCACCGGCCCCCGCATGGGCAGCTTCATCGCCCTCTACGGTGTCGCCGAGACCAAGGCCCTGATCGACCAAGCGCTGGGCGACGGCATCAAGTAAGAAGCCTGTCACGGGCGGGAATGGACAAAAGCCGTTCCCGCCCGCATATAATTCGGCATGACCCAGCGCATCGACACGCAAGATGCTCCCGCCCCGTCGGAGCAGTCGGAACTGGAAGCGCTCCGTGCCGCCATCAAGCTTGGTGCGGATGAGGCGGATGCCGGCCTCTTTTCTACCCGCAACGTGGAAGAGATTATTGCCGAGGGCATCGCCCGGGCCCGCCGACGCGATAACGGCTGACGGCCATTTGACGCGCCGCCTCTCCGATCCCGTCTCCGTCCTTCTGTGGTAAAGATCGCCGCGCCGTTGGCTGACTTCGCCTGAAAGGACCTTTCCCATGATCCGCTACGACTTCCGCAGCGACACCGTCACCCGTCCCTCGCCCGCCATGCGGCAGGCCATGGCGGATGCCGAGGTGGGCGACGACGTGTTCGGCGACGATCCGACGGTGAAGCGGCTGGAGGAGACGGCGGCGGCGATGCTGGGCAAGGCGGCGGGCCTGTACCTGCCGTCGGGCACCCAGTCCAACCTGGCGGCGCTGATGGCCCATTGCGGCCGGGGCGATGAGTACATCGTGGGCCAGATGGCCCATTGCTATCGCTGGGAAGCGGGCGGGGCCGCCGTGCTGGGCAGCATCCAGCCCCAGCCCATCGCCTACCAGGCCGACGGCACCCTGGCCCTGGCCGACATCCAGGCCGCCATCAAGCCGGACGACCCGCACTTCGCCCGAACCCGATTGCTGGCGCTGGAGAACACGCTGGGCGGCCGCGCCCTGCCCCTGTCCTACATGAAGGACGCCGTCGCCCTGGCCCGCCGCCACGGCTTGGCCACCCACCTGGATGGTGCCCGCGTGTTCAACGCCGCCACGGCCCTGGACGTGCCGGCGGCCGAGGTGGCGGCCGGCTTCGACACCGTATCCGTCTGCCTGTCCAAGGGCCTGGGTGCGCCGGTGGGCAGCGTGCTGGTGGGCGAGGGCGACCTCATCACGCGCGCCCGGCGCGTCCGTAAGATGCTGGGCGGCGGCCTGCGCCAGGTGGGCATCCTGGCCGCCGCCGGCCTCTATGCCCTGGAGCACAACGTCGGCCGGCTGGCCGATGACCACGCCAACGCCCGCCGCCTGGCCGGGGGTCTCTCGGCCTTCCCCGCCCTGACTGTCACCCCGCCCGACACCAACATCCTGTTCGTGGCCGTGGCGGCCGACGTGGCCGACGCCTTCAATGCCCACCTGAAGGCCCACGGCGTCGCCGTCACCAGCACCTACGGCATGCAGCGCTGGGTGACCCACCTGGACGTGGATGGTGCCGCCGTGGACGCGGCGCTGGAGACCGTGGCGGCGTTTTTCCGTTGAGGAACCGCACGCTGAGCGGTTGAAGCGCCGCCACCGCCAACGCTACTCTGCCCCCAAGCCGCGACTGGGCGCGGGTGTGGTGCGGGGGTGGCCTTGGATTTATCATCGTTCGTGGCGTCGTGGCAGGAATACAGCAAGTTCGTCATCGCGCTGTTCGCCATTCTGACCCCTTTCGCCGCCATCCCCATCTTCCTGGGATTGACCGAGGGCCGCAGCCAGCGGGAGCGTAACCTGATCGCCCAGCAGGCGGTGCTGACCGTGGCCACCGTCCTGATCGTCTCGGCCCTGGTGGGCGACCTGGTGTTGCGCCTGCTGGGCACCAGCCTGGACAGCTTCCGCGTGGGCGGCGGCCTGGTGCTGCTGCTCATCGCCCTGTCCATGCTGAACGCCAACGTTTCCGCCATGAAGCAGACGGAGGGTGAGGCCAGCGAGGCGGAGGGACGCAGCGCCATCGGCGTGGTGCCCTTGGGCCTGCCCCTGCTGGCCGGCCCCGGCGCCATCACCGCCGTCATCATCCAGATGCAGAAGGGCCACGGCCCCATCCACGGGGGCCTGATCATCGGCTGCATCGTCTTTGTCTGCCTGTTGCTGTGGGGGTCCCTGCGTCTGGCCGGCCCCATTGGCAACCGCCTGGGCCAGATCGGCCTGAACATCATGAGCCGCCTGTTCGGCCTGCTGCTGGCCTCGGTCGCGGTGGAAACCATCGCCACCGGCCTACGCAACCTGTTTCCCGGCCTGGCCGGCGGCGGCTGACTTCCCCTCATCGCCGCCATGGCGCACACTGCCTGACTGGCGCCACGGCCCGAGGCCACGTCTCGGGCCTAGGACGCGACCGCGTCCGCCGGAGCATTTCGGGGAACGCAGTGGACTGAAATGCGAGGATAGCCAAGGCCACGGATGTGGCCGCCCGGCGCCTGAGGGAACAAGGGAAAACTCCATGATCGAGCCGGATGAGGTTCCCCCCACCGCCCGGGGCACCAACCTGTACATCGCCGACATCAACCTGCAGCGCCTGCTGGAACGGCGCGCGTCGGAGGAATTGCAGCGGCATGAGGATCGGTTGGCCGATTTCGGCGCCTGGGCCGGCGGCCCGCTGGATGAGCAGGCGGAATACACCGACCGCTACGCCAACCCACAGCACGTGCCCCAGCCCTACGGTCCCAATGGCCCTCAACCCGGCCATATCGTCTTCAACCCCCGCTACGTGGCCTGCCATGCCGAGGCCTATGCCCGGGGTGCCGTCGGCCTGCCCTATCAGAAGGGCGCATCGGGCCGGCACTTGGCCTGCTTCACCATGGGCTATCTGCTGAGCCAGGCGGACGTGTCCATCCATTGCCCTGTCACCATGACGGGCGCGGTGGCGCATGTGCTGAACACCGTGGCGCCCGAGGACCTGCGGAAGCGCTTCCTGCCGCAACTGACCCGGATGGACGGCCAGGCGCTGTCCGGCGGTACCTGGGCGACGGAGTTGCACGGCGGATCGGATGTGGGCGCCACCACCACGCGCGCCGTGAAGACGGACGAAGGCTGGGCCCTGCACGGGCTGAAATGGTTCACCAGCAACGCGGGCTCCGGCCTGGCCCTGGCCACCGCCCGTCCCGATGGCGCGCCTGCGGGGAGCCTATTGAGAGGAGGCAGGGGCCTGGGCTGCTATCTGGTGCCCAGCCACCTGGAGGAGGGACGCCCCAACGCCTACAGCGTCCGCCGCCTGAAGGAAAAGGTGGGCACACGCGGCCTGGCCACGGCGGAGTTGGACCTCAATGGCGCCACCGCTTTCGAGGTGGCGGGACCGGGCGAGGGGCTGAAGGTCATGATGGCCGCCCTGGAGTACAGCCGCATTCACAACGCCGTCGCCTCCGCCGGCCTGTTGCGCCGCGCCTTCGTCGAATCCCTGGGATGGTCGGCGCACCGCGCCGCCTTCGGCCAGACCGTCATCCATTACCCCATGGTGCAGGACCAGCTGCTGGACATGCAGATGGAACTGGAGGCGGCGGTGGCGCTGTCCTTCGAGTCGGTGTTCGCCTTCGACGCCCTGGCGACGGGGGACAGCGATCCGGAACAGGGCGGCGATTGGCTGCGCCTGGTGACGGCGCTGGCCAAGTACCGTACCGCCGACCAGGCGGTGAAGGCCTGCCGCAATGCTGTCGAGATGGTGGGTGGCAACGGCTACACCGAGGAATTCCCCACTGCCCGGCTGTACCGCGATTGCCTGGTGACCGCCGTGTGGGAGGGGCCGGCCAACATCCAGGCGCTGGAGCTGCTGCGCCTGGTGGCGGGCAAGCGGCCCGGCGACCAGATCTTCCTCGGCCGCGTGGGGGCCGCCCTATCCGACCTGCCCCCGCAGGCGGGCGATACCGCCGGGTTGTTGGAAGGCGCCCTGGAGGAATGCCGGGCCGCCCTGTCCCACCTGCGCCGCAACCCGGACCAGGCGCCCCGCCACGGCCGGCGCCTGCTGGACCTGTTGTCCGACACCCTGGCCACAGCCCTGCTGTGCGAGGAGGCGGTGGCCGACCTGAAGCTGGGCGACAGCCGCAAGATGCTGGTGGCCAACCGCTTCGCCAACCGCGTCCTGGCCCACCACAACCCCATCGCCACGGAGATGGAGCCGGCCCTGGCGGCGTTCGAGGATGTGATCCTGTATCAGCCGGTGGGGTGAGAAGCGCCCGCCAAGGCGCGGATGCGCCGCCGGCGCCTGAGGAACCCCAAAACTACTGCTCTTTCTTCAGCTTGTTCAGCAAGTCGCCGATGGGGTCGGGCTTGTTGGACGGGGTCTGGTCGGGGACGTCCTTGTCGTCGTCCTGGTCCTCTTCCTTCTGCACCGCCTCAGGCTTGACCTGACCGGTGGTGTCGACCGTTGGGACACCGGGGGCTGGCGTGGCGGCGGCGGTGGGGGCCCCGTCCAGGGGCACGGTTTCCACCGTGGGCAGGGGCGGCACGGCCGGGCCGTCGGGGGCCTGGTCCTGAACGGCGGCGGGCTGCAGCGGAATCAGGTCGCGCACGGGCAGGCCCTGCTCCAGGTCGGTCATGATGGCCTTCCACAGCTTGGCCGGCAGGGTGCCGCCGGTGATGCGCTTCATCTCGTCGCCATCGTCGTTGCCCAGCCACACGCCGGTCACGTAATCGGCGGTGAAGCCCATGAACCAGGCGTCGCGATAGTCCTGGGTGGTGCCGGTCTTGCCGGCGATGGGGCGGTCGGCCAGCTGGGCCGATTTGCCCGTGCCCACCTGCACCACGCCCATCATCATGCGCACCAGGTTGGCATCCTCCGCCGCGGCGATGGCATAGCCGGCGCCGCTGCCCTTGCGCTGGTACAGCACGCTGTCGTCGGCGTCGCGGATCTCGGTGATGCCGTAGGGGAAGACGGCGCGGCCGCCATTGGCGATGGCGGTGTAGGCGCCCGTCAGCTCCAGGGGCGTCACCTCGCTGGTGCCCAGGGCCAGCGACAGGTCGCGCCGCAGCGGTGCCGTGATGCCCAGGCGGCGGGCGACGGCGATGGCCCGGTCGATGCCCACGCTCTCCAGCAGGCGGATGGTGGCCGTGTTGACCGAGTGGGCCAGCGCCGTGCGCAGCGGAATCTCACCCATGTAACCGGGCTCGTAGTTCTTGGGCTCCCACTTGCCGCGCTTGTAGGGGGCGTCCAGGATCAAATCGTCCGGCGTGCGGCCCGCCTCCAGCGCCGCCAGATAGACGAAGGGCTTGAAGGAGGAACCGGGCTGGCGCAGGGCCTGGGTGGCGCGGTTGAACTGGCTTTCGTCGTAATCGCGCCCACCCACCATGGCCTTCACCGCCCCATCGGGCGCCATGATGACCACGGCGGCCTGGTGGACGTTGGCGGCGGCGCCAGGGCCGTTCAGGATCTCCGCCACATGCGCCGTGGCGGCGCGCTGCATCTTGGCGTCATAAGTGGTGTGCACCACCAGGTCGCCATGGTTGGGACCGATGAAGGCGTTGACCTGGTCCGCCACCCAGGCGGCGAAGTAGCGGCCGTCGCCTTCCACCGAGGGGTTGGCGCGCGGCTGGGCCGGCTGGTTCACCACCGCCTTGGCCTGTTCCACCGTGATGTAGCCGGCGTCCACCATGGTGGCCAGCACCACGGCCATGCGCTGCTCGGCCCGTTCGTTGTTGGCGCTGGGCGAGTATTTGGAGGGCGCCTTCAGCAGGCCGGCGATGATCGCCGCCTCCCGCAGGTTCACCTCGGTCGCCGACTTGTCGAAATAAGTGCGCGCCGCCGCGTCCACGCCGTAGGTGCCGGAGCCAAGATAGACCCGGTTCAGGTAGGCGCCCAGGATCTGGTCCTTGGTGTAGCGGTGCTCCAGCATCAGGGCCAGCATGGCCTCCTGCACCTTGCGGCGCATGGTCTTGGCCGGCGACAGGAACAGGTTGCGCGCCAGCTGCTGGGTGATGGTGGAGGCGCCCTGGCGCATGTGGCCGGTACGGTAATCGGTCCAGGCGGCACGGGCGATGCCGATTGGATCGACACCGAAATGACTGTAGAAGCGCCGATCCTCCACCGCCAGGACGGCGTGGACCAGGTCCGGCGAGATCTCCGACACCTCCAGCGTCTCGCCGCGCATGTCGCCGAAGCGGGCCAGCTTGCTGCCGTCGGCCGCCAGCACGGTGACCGCCGGGCGGCGCTGGAACTGCGCAACCTGGCTGATTTCCGGCAGGTCGTAGGCGAAATAGGCCACGACGCCGGCCAGGACCATGACGCCCCAGATGCCCAGCACCACCAGCGTCTTCAGCCACCACGGCATGCGCGGACCGCCGGAGCGGCGTTTGGGCGCCGGGCGCCGGCCGGGCGGCGGACGACGGCGCGGCGGCTGTCCGCCACCACCATTGCCGCCACCGGCACCACCGTCCCCCTCATCGGGGCGCGGACGTGGCGCCACACGGGGGGTGGCGGCCTTGGCCGGGGCGGTGGGCTTGCGGCGCGGCGCCGGCTGGCTGCCCACGGGGCGGAAGGCACGCAGCGAGGTGTCGGTGTCGTCAGGGCTCAAGGCGGCGACTCAACTAAGGCGTCCCTTTGGGAGCGCCGGTCATCGGGGAAAAGGCAGGCGGTGACAGGCCCTATCTAGGGGATGGGTGACCCTGCGGAAAGCGCCGGCTGGTCAACCCTGACCTCTTATCCCTTCGCCATCCCCAGGCGCTGCGTCCGCCCGGTGGTGCGGGCGGCCCCATCGGCCCTGATCCAGCGGTAGAGGGCAAAAAGGGCGTTTTCAGGGCGGCGTTTGGTCGCATGTTTTACATGGCCCCTCAAGCGCGGGGCGGACGCAGTCGCCTCCCAAATCAAAAATCCAGATCACTCCGCGGCGCTGCGGCGGTCCAGCAATTCATATTTGCGCAGGTAGCCGCGGAACTGATGGTAGTTCAAGCCCAGGTCGGCGGCGGCGCGTTTCTGGTGGAACTGGTTGCGCTCCAGCGCCGCGCGCAGCAGCGCCTTTTCAAAATCCGCCACCTGCTCCAGGAAGTTGCAGGGACCACTCGGCGCCGTCGTGGCGGGGCCGGGCGCGGTGGAGGAGGTGGGTGCCGCCTCGGACTCCGCTTCCGCCGGTGCCGGGCCGGCGCGCCGATCGCCAGGCATGGCCACGGGGCGGAAGGGGGAATCGAAGGGATCGAAGATGACCTCGTCGATGGGCCGCTCCGCCCCCTGCGCGCGATAGACCGCCCGCTCCACCACGTTCTTCAGTTCGCGGATGTTGCCCGGCCAGGGATAGGCTAGCAGTTGGCTCATGGCCTTGGGCGCGAAGCCGGGAAAGAAAGGCCGCCCCAGTTCGCGCGCCATGGCGATGCCGAAATGGTCGACCAGCATGGGGATGTCGTCGGCCCGCGCCCGCAAGGGGGGGATGGTCACCACGTCGAAGGACAGGCGGTCCAGCAGGTCGGCGCGGAACTTCCCGGCCATGGCCATCCTGGGCAGGTCGGCGTTGGTGGCGCCCACCACGCGCACGTCCACCGACACCGTCTGGGTGCCGCCCACGCGCTCGAACTCGCCATACTCGATGACCCGCAGGATCTTCTCCTGCACCGAGGCGGAACTGGTCGCGATCTCGTCCAGGAACAGGGTGCCGCCGTCGGCCAGTTCGAAGCGGCCGACATGGCGCTTGGCGGCACCGGTGAAGGCGCCCTGCTCATGCCCGAACAGCTCCGTCTCCAGCAGCGTCTCGGACAAGGCGGCGCAGTTCAGCTTGATGAAGGGCTTGTCCCAGCGGGACGACAGGTAGTGCAGGCGGGCGGCCACCAGTTCCTTGCCCGTGCCGCGTTCACCGATCACCAGCGTCGGGCGGTTCAGCGGCGCCGCCCGCGACACATGCTCCATCAGCTGCAGGAAGGACGCGGCCTGGCCGACCAGGGACGGCGGGGTAGCGGAGGAGGCCATGGGTGATTCGCTCGCGGGGCGGAAACTACCGCGTAAGGGGGGCGTTCTGGCCGATCATGGCACCGGTTGGCGAAATTCGCCACATAATCGTGGATTTGGATAAGTCGCCCGGCTCCGCCCAGAGCGCCGTCTGGTGTGTTTTGTTTATTTTCAATATCTTACACTCGCCAGATACAATTGGCACGCCCCTTGCTGATGTAGGGACACACGATCGAATGCAAGGAACTCATCGAAGGGGAATGCAGCGATGACCGACCACACGATCCACGACAAGGCCGGCGATGCCGGCTTCTTCGCCAGCCGGGCCCAGAGCCAACTGGCCATGTTGGCGGACGATTTCCGCGCCGTGCCGGCTGAAGCTTGGATCATCCTTGCGGTCGCCACCGTGTTGAGCAACCTTTTCATCGCCCTTGCCTGAAGGAGACCTGACTCATGGGCATCTTTTCGCGCCTCAGCGACATCATCAATTCCAACCTGAACGCCATCCTGGATCGCGCCGAGGACCCGGAGAAGATCATCCGTCTGGTCATCCAGGAAATGGAAGACACGCTGGTCGAGGTTCGTTCCTCCGCGGTGAAGACCGTGGCGGAGAAGAAGGAGATCGAGCGCCGCCTGGTCGAACTCCGCCGCGAGGCCGAGGAATGGCAGCGTAAGGCCGAGCTGGCCCTGTCCAAGGACCGTGAGGACCTGGCCAAGGGCGCCCTGATGGCCCGCGCCAAGATCGCCGAAGCCGCCGACGGCCTGACGACCGACCTGGGCCGCCTGGATGAGGCCCTGGCGAAGACCAACGACGATATCGGCCAGTTGCAGGCCAAGCTGCAGGACGCCAAGACGCGGGAACGCGCCATCGTCGCCCGCCAGAAGACCGCCACGGCGCGTCTGAAGGTCAAGACCCAGCTTCATGACGACCGCATCACGGACGCCTTCTCGCGTTTCGACCAGATCGAGCGCAACCTGGATGTCCTGGAAGGCAAGGCGGAAGTCCTGGACATGGGACGCAAACGCAGCCTGGCGGACGAGATCGCCGAGCTGGAGAACAACGACAAGGTCGAATCCGAGCTGCAGGCCCTGAAGGCCAAGCTGGCGACCAAGAACCAGGGGTAATCTGTCCATGGACCTGGACGCACTTGTCGCCGTACCCATCATCTTCATGGTCATCGTGGCGCCGGTGTGGATCATCGCCCACTATGTGACCAAATGGCGGGTCGCCAAGACACTGTCGGTCGATGACGAGCGCATGCTGTCGGACCTGTGGCACAGCGCCACTGAAATGGACAGCCGCATCCAGCAGCTGGAGAAGATCCTGGATGCGGAGGCCCCGGGCTGGAGGGCACGGCAATGACTGGTAGAGGCTCTAACCCGCCGCCCTTCCCCGGGCGGCGGCCCCCCGGCGGAACCTCCGGTGGCGGTTCGGGCGGGTATGGCGGCGGCAGCCGCTGGACCAACCCCGCCGCCGGTGCCCAAGGCGGCACCTACGGGGGCGGCGGCACCTTCGGCAGCCCCAACCCCCACCGCCTGTATCGCAACCCCCGCGCCGGCAAGGTGGCTGGTGTCTGCGCCGGCGTCGCCGACTACTTCAGCGTTGACGCCTGGCTGGTGCGGCTGGGCATGGTTCTGGGCTTGGTGTTCTTCTTCCCGGCCACGATCATCGCCTACATCGTGCTGGCCGTCGTGCTGAAGCCGCAGCCCCAGGGGCTGTACGGCAGCAACGAGGAAGAGGTGTTCTGGCGGTCAGTCACCACCCGCCCCGACCAGACCCTGGCCGGCCTGCGCGCCAAGTTCCGCGACCTGGATCGCGAGATCGGCGCCATGGAGACCGCCGTCGCCTCTCGCGAGTTCGACCTGCGGCGGCAGTTCAAGGACCTGGAGAAGTAGGTCTCCAGGTGTGCACGGGGGAATGCGGGGAAGGCCCCTTCGGTCCCCTTCCCCGGCGGCGGCCACCCCGGCCGTTTATTGCGGCAGCCCATCCCAATGGTTGCCAGGGCCTGTCACCAGGCACAAAATAATCTAAGATTGCGTGGCCTGACGGGACCGGCCCGGTCCCGTCGACGCCCCAGGTTTACCCGTCACACGACCCTTAGCAGGTGGCCTTCCCCATGTCGCCGATACTCGTCCCCCTCTTGGCGCTGTGCATCCCCATCGTGGCCATCGTCTTGCGGGCGATGCAGAAGCTGCAGGATATCGAGGCCATGGCCCAGGCGCGCCGCGGCCAGCAGGACCAGCGCTTCCGCTGCTATGATGATCTGGAGCGCCGCGTGACCCAGATGGAGCGGCACGTCACCAGCCCCGAATTCGACCTCAACCGCAAGCTGAGCCAGCTGGCCCAGCGCTGATAGGACGAAGCCCCATGTCCCCCCTGCTGATCCCCCTCGCCGCCCTGATGATCCCCATCGTGGCCCTGGTGACCCGTTACATGATCCGCGCGCGCGAGCTGCAGGCCCAGGGCCTGTCGGATCATGCCGCCGGCGACCTGCTGGCCCGCGCTGATCGGCTGGAGCAGCGGGTGCAACAGCTGGAACGCCTGCTGGACGCCGAATCCCCCGGCTGGCGCGCCCGCGCCTGACCCTTTCTCCTATCCCTTCGCCCCGCCACGGCGCGCTTGAACGGCACCGCGGCGGGGCCTTAGATGGGAAGATCGTCATCTTCCCCGCGATAGGACACCCAGCCCCCGTGCCGCGACCCACCCTTGCCGGGGCTGTCTTGCTGATCACGGCCGCTGTGGCCGGCTTGGCGGCGTTGTTTTCCGATGACGCCGGCGCCCAATCCCCCACCGGCCAATCCCTCACTGGCCAATCCCCCACCGGCCTGCCCGCCGCCCTGGTCTTCGGCATCCTGGAAACGGAACAGCCGCCCCTGGTGGACCTGCGGAACGGCGAAGTGGCCGGCGGCCTGATCAAGGCCATTGGCGACGAGATCGCCCGGCGCACGGGCTTCAAGCCCCTCTATCGCCTGGTCCCCCGCAACCGCCTGGAGGCCGACCTGGCCGACGGCCTGATCGACCTGGCCTGCGGTTACAGTCCCGATTGGCTGCCCAAGGTGGCCATCACCCGCTTCTCACCCCCCATCCTGGTCAGCCACAGCGTGCTGGTCGTCCGCCGGGCCGACAGCGAGCGCTTGCGCACCCTGGGCGACCTGGCCGGGCGGCCCATCGGTGCCATCCTGGGTTTCCGCTACCCGCGCGAGGTGGAGGCGGCCTTCATCGACGGCACCTGGCAGCGGGAGGACGCGCCGTCCGCAGAAAGCAATTTCCTGAAGCTGCGCAACCAGCGGGTGGACGCCATCCTGACCACCGACCTGGAGGCCGACTACCGTCAGACGGTGGACAAGACCTGGGCCCGGGCGCTGACCGTCCTGCCCCAGACGGTGGGCGATCATGAGGAACGCTGCGCCAACGCCCCCCGGTCGCCCTTGGCCATGGAAACGCTGGACGCAGCCATCGAGGCCATGCGGGCCGACGGCACGCTAACCCGCCTGCGCCTGGCCGCCACCGGGCGGGCGGCGAGCTGAGTCTTTCCAGCCCTCAAGCGCCGGGCGCCGGCATCCGCTGGCTGGGCTGATCCTCGCTTTCCGGTCCGCTTGCGCTCCCTGGAGAGCTCCGGCGGCCCCAGCGGGGCCTCCAGCGGGGCCTATAGAATAACAAACGGGCCGCCCCCGAGGGGACGGCCCGCTGCCCATCAAGCGACAAGTCGACGTCTTAGAGGCCCGGCCCCACCTTGAACTCCGCCTCAGTCTTCTGGCGGATCTCGTCCACCGTCACGCCGGGGGCGACCTCGGCCAGGGTCAGGCCGCTGCCGCCTTCCTTGTCGACCTGGAAGACGCCCAGGTCGGTGATGATCATGTCCACCACCTTGGTGCCGGTCAGCGGCAGGGTGCAGGCCTTGAGGATCTTGGGCTCCAACGCGCCGGTCTTCTTGTCGACGGCGCAGTGTTCCATCACCACGACCACCTTCTTGACGCCGGCCACCAGGTCCATGGCGCCACCCATGCCTTTGACCATCTTGCCCGGGATCATCCAGTTGGCGAGATCGCCATTGGCCGCCACCTGCATGGCGCCCAGCACGGACAGGTCGATATGGCCGCCACGGATCATGGCGAAGCTGTCGGCGGAGCTGAAGAAGCTGCTGTAGGGCAGTTCGGTGATGGTCTGCTTGCCGGCGTTGATCAGGTCCGGATCCTCCTCCCCCTCATAGGGAAAGGGGCCCATGCCCAGCATGCCGTTCTCGCTCTGCAGCGTGACGTGCACGCCGTCGGGGATGTAGTTGGCCACCAGCGTCGGGATGCCGATGCCCAGGTTGACGTAGAAACCGTCGCGCAGCTCTTTCGCAGCGCGGGCGGCGATGTCCTCACGGGTCCATGCCATAGGTCAGCTCCTTCACGCGCGCGGACGGGTGGTGCGCTGCTCGATGCGCTTTTCGAACTTGGCGCCCTTGATGATGCGCTGGACGAAGATGCCGGGGGTGTGGATGTGGTCGGGGTCGAAGCTGCCCGGTTCCACCAGCTCCTCGACCTCGACCACCGTCACCTTGCCGGCCGTGGCCATCATCGGGTTGAAGTTCCGCGCCGTCTTGCGATAGACGAGGTTGCCCTCGGTATCGCCCTTCCAGGCCTTGACGATGGACAGGTCGGCGACGATGCCGCGCTCCATCACATAGGTCTCGCCGTCGAACTCGCGCAGCTCCTTGCCCTCGGCCACCAGCGTGCCCACGCCCGTCTTGGTGAAGAAGGCGGGGATGCCGGCGCCGCCGGCGCGGATGCGCTCGGCCAAGGTGCCCTGCGGGTTGAATTCCAGCTCAAGCTCACCGGACAGGTACTGCTGGGCGAACAGCTTGTTCTCACCCACGTAGCTGCTGATCATCTTCTTGATCTGCTTGGTTTCCAACAGCACGCCCAGGCCGAAGCCATCAACACCGGCGTTGTTGGAGACGACCGTGAGCCCGGTCACGCCCGAGAGGCGGATGGCCTCGATCAGGTTTTCCGGGATGCCGCACAGGCCGAAGCCGCCGGCCATGACGGTGATGTCGTTGCGCAACAGCCCGGCCAGGGCGGTTACGGCGTCGGGGTAGACCTTCTTGCTCATCGTGTCTCCGGACGGCCCCCTAGGATGTTTGGATTTCCGGTGCCTGCCCCTCTCCCGGGCACTATGCACCGCAGCATTGCTTACGGCCCCGATGGGGGTTAAGTCAACTTGAACGACCCTTCAACTTCGGCAGCCCTGCCCCTTGCCAGCCGCCGCTTGCAGCAGGCGCCCCAACGCGCTAGACCCTGAGGGGTCTGCCGGGACGCCCGCGACCCCTGGGTCCTGCCTCCCACGGCCTACCCCTTTTCCTCAGGCCCGTCCTCCCGTGCTGGACCTCATCCTCACCACCGCCGTCGCCCTGTTCGTCACCATCGATCCCGTCGGGCTGGGCCCCATGTTCGTGGGCCTGACGGCCGGCATGGACCAGCGCTACCGCCGGCGCATGGCCATCAAGGGCACGGTGATCGCGGCCCTGATCCTGTTCTTCTTCGCCTTCGCCGGCGACCTGTTGCTGCGGGCTCTGGGCATCGGCTTCGCCGCCTTCCGCATCGCCGGCGGCGTGCTGCTGATGCTGGTGGCCATCGACATGGTCTTCGCCCGCGAAAGCGGCGTGCGCACCGCCACGGCGGATGAGCGGGAAGAGGCGCGCCACCGCGCCGACATCTCCGTCTTCCCCCTGGCCATCCCGCTGATCAGCGGCCCCGGCACCATGACCACCATCGTGCTGTTCATGGGCCGCGCCCACGGCGACCTGGCCAAGCAGGCCGTGGTGCTGGGCGTCCTGGCCGGCATCCTGGCCCTGACCCTGTTCGTGCTGATTTTCGCCACCAAGGTCAGCCGCATCCTGGGCCGTACCGGCATCACCGTGCTGAACCGCGTGCTGGGCATCCTGCTATCCGCCCTGGCCTGCCAATTCGTGATCGACGGAATTTTGGCGAGCGGCTTGATTCATACGAGTTAGCTTCAGGCGCCAGCGCCGCCATCCGGCGGCTCGGCTTCCTCACATTTCGGTCCGCTGCGCTCCCCAAAATGCTGCGGCGGCCGCGGTCGCGGCCTTGTCGCTGCGCTCCGTGGCGCTCCAAGGGTGTGTTTGGGCGGAGGTAGGCCGCCTGCTTCAGCCGCAGCCCCCACCGGAGCCGCAGCTGGGGCCGTGGCGGTGGGGGGCGGTGTCGCGGTTGAGGCCCTGGGCCTCCAGCTCGGATAGATAGCGGGCCCAGCGCTCGTCGTACTCCATGCCCAGCTCGTACAGGTATTTCCAGGAGAAGATGCCGGTGTCGTGGCCGTCGTCGAAGATCAGGCGGACGGCGTAGTTGCCGATGGGCTCCAGCTCCGCCACCGCGACGGTGCGCTTGCCCGGCACCGTCTGCTTCTGATCCGGGCTGTGGCCCTGCACCTCGGCCGACGGGCTTTCCACCCGCAGGTACTCGGCCGGCAGGGTGGCGCGGGCACCGTTGTCGAAGGTGATGACCAGTTCACGCTCCGCCCGCTTGTAGCGGATCTCGGTCGGCCAATGCTGGGTGCCGTGGGCGTCGGTCGCGAAGTTTTCCTGGGTCATGACTGTCAGCCTCAGTCGTCGAGAGACCGGGCCTCGTCCACCAGCATGATGGGGATGCCGTCGCGGATGGGATAGGCCAGGCGCGCCTGCTGGCTCACCAGTTCCTGGCGCTGGGCGTCGTAGCTGAGCGGCCCCTTGGTCAGGGGGCAGACCAGGATCTCCAACAGCTTGGGATCGACCTTGGCGGTATCGGACATGGCGGCAAAACCTTGCGAAAAAGGAAGTCATAGCAGCGGTATGAGATTTTGCCTCATCCCGCTATCGGATGCGACCGCATCCGCCGTAGCGAGCACCCTCTCTTATACAGAAAAGGGGGCGCGGAGCGAGGAAGCCAAGCCGGCGGATGCCGGCGCCGGCGCTTGAGGGGGCATTTGAGCGGTTACGATCACATGCCCGTAGTATCAATGCCGCGCGGCATCGCCGTCCGCCGATTCATGCACCGCCATCTGCACCAACGCCAGCAGCATCGACGCGCGACCGATGAAATCCGGTGCCTCCAGCAGGGCCTGCTTCTCGGCCGGTGTGAAAGGGCACAGCATGGCGATGGTGGCGACCAGCTGTTCATCCGACGCCGTCTCAAGCGCCTGCCAGTTCACCGTCAGCGACCGCCGGGTGAAATAGGGCCTCAGCGCCGCCATCAGGCCGGCCCGGTCGAAGCCGCCATCGGCCGGGGCGACGAAGTCGCCGGCGAAGGGCGACCAGTCGGCCATGACGCGGCGGTAGCCTCGCATAGTCGACACCTCTTCCCGGATGCGGAAGCGGCAAAGGCCGGACAGGGTGATGAGATAGCGGCCGTCGTCGGTCTCGGCGAAGGCTGTCAGCCGGCCGCAACAGCCTACGCCGGCCAGCGGCGGATCAATGCTGCTGTCCGTTTCCGTTCCCGGTTCCACCGGCTGGATCATGCCGATCAGCCGGTCACCGGCCAGGCTGTCCTGGACCATGGCCAGGTAGCGCGGCTCGAACACATTGAGCGGCAGGCGGGCCCGGGGCAGCAGCAGCACCCCCGTCAGGGGAAAGACGGGGATGCTGGCCGGCAGCTGCTCGAAGGTGGGGGCGAAGGGGCTCATCACTTCGTTACGACAGCGAAATCACTTAGGCGAACAGGATGGACGAGAGCTTGCGCCGCCCCGCGATGGCCAGCGGGTGCTTGAAGCCCAAGGCTTCGAAGAACTTCACCAACTGCTTGCGGGCCGCCTGCTCGTTCCATTCGCGGTCGCGCTTCACGATGTCCAGCAGGTGGTCCACCGCCGCCTCCTGCTGGCCGCCGGCATAGAGGGCCAGGGCCAAGTCATAGCGGGCCTGGTGGTTGTCGGCGTCGGCCGCCACCGCGCGCTCCAGATCGCCCACCGGGCCCATGTCCGCCGCCTGGCGGGCCAGGTCCATCTGGGTGCGCAGGGCCACGATCTCCGGCGCCTTGGCCAGGGCCGCCGGCGCCTGGTCCAGCATCTCCTGCGCGGTGTCCGCCTGGTCGGCGGCCAGCAGGCAGCGGATCAGGCCGGCGTAGGCCGCGGCGTTCTCCGGCTCCTCACCCAGCACCTCATTATAGAGGGCGGCCGCCGTCTGGGCGTCGCCCGACTCCAGCAGCTGGCCCGCCTCCTCCAGCACGGCGGCGATGTCGGCGGCGCCGGGCACGCCGCCCGCGGCCTGCACCAGGCGGTCGATGAACTGCTTCACCTGGCTTTCAGGCAGGGCGCCGGTGAAGCCGTCCACCGGCCGGCCCTGGAAGAAGGCATAGACGGCCGGAATGGACTGGATGCGCAGCTGGCCGGCAATGGCCGGGTTCTGGTCGGTGTCGATCTTGACCAGCTTCACCGCCCCCTTGGCGGCCAGCACAGCCTTTTCGATGATGGGGCCCAGGGTCTTGCAGGGGCCGCACCACGGCGCCCAGAAGTCCACGATCACCGGCACCTCGCGTGAGGCTTCGATGACGTCGGCCATGAAGGTGCGGTCGCTGCCGTCCTTGATCAGGTCGGACTTGTCCACCGGGGCGTTGCCACCGGGGGCGGCGTTGGTCGGAAACTGCATGGCCTCGTATATCCCTTCTCAGCCGCAGAGCCGGCTTCCACCAGCCGCCGCCCACCTGGGCACGGCATGGGGGGCCCCGCGCATAGGTCCCTGAAATGAGCCCGCCGGGCCGCCGCCGCAAGGGGCACGCGCGCCCCACGCGCCGTCGGGGCGGGTGACCGGTCCCTTATAGCCGCCCCCGCGCGGGGAAAAAAGACACCCGATTTTTCCCTGAAAAAAGCGCTTGCATTCGATCCGCACCTGCATATTATCCGCGCTCACCGCCGGGGGGCACCGATCGCAGGGTCGGCGCCAGACGTCGGGATGGAGTGCGGGCGTAGCTCAGGGGTAGAGCACAACCTTGCCAAGGTTGGGGTCGAGGGTTCGAATCCCTTCGCCCGCTCCAGTCTTCCTCAGGGAAGAACAAGCGAGAAAAGGCCGGGCCGGCTGGTTCGGCCTTTCGCTTTTAGGTGAGCCTTCGACGTGAAGGCGGAGAGTCGGGTATGCGGGCGTAGCTCAGGGGTAGAGCACAACCTTGCCAAGGTTGGGGTCGAGGGTTCGAATCCCTTCGCCCGCTCCAGTCTCTCCAGAACACGGCAAAGACCGCAAAAGCATCAAAGGCGCCCCCCCGGGCGCCTTTTGCGTTTCCGGCGTCACCTTTCCTCCCCCTCTCTGCATCGATGTGCCGGCGCCGGCGAAAGCCGCTGGCAGGCGGGGCCCTCTCCTGCTTTCCTGAGGCCTGGACATTGGCGGGGCTTTGGGGGCCTGGGGAGCGATGGCGGCGTGGGGGCGGTCACGGGTGGGATGGTCAATGGGCGGCAGGTCGCTGGGCCCTCAGTTCAATTGGCTATGGACGGCCTACGCCGTCAGCGTCGCGGGCACCTGGCTGGCCTGGGGCGGCTTTCCCCTGATCGCGGTCACGGTGTTGCACTGCGGCCCCGCCGCCGTGTCCCTGATGATGGCGGGGGGCCTGGCCGCGGGGGCGGTCGCCGCCATTCCCATGGGGCCCTGGGCCGAGTTCCGGGCCAAGCAGGGCGTGCTGATCACCATGGACCTGGTCCGCTTCGCCGCCATGATCACCGTTCCCATCGCCTATCCGCTGGGCTGGCTGAGTTATGCCCAGTTGCTGGTCGTCTCCATCATCGTCGCCACCGCCAACATCACCTTCACGGCGGCCAGCGGCGCCTACATCAAGGCGCTGGTCCCCCGGGAGGACCTGATCACCGCCAACGCCGTGCTGGAGTCCACCAGCTGGGTCGCGACCATCGCCGGGCCTCCCCTGGGCGGGATGGCCATCGGGCTGATGGGTCCCGTGGCGACCATCCTGGTCGACGCTGTCAGCTATCTGCTCTCGGCCCTGGGCATCGGCATGATCGAGGGGCGGGAGCAGCCGCCGACGCGGCCCGCCGGTCCCAGCCGACGGCTGGCTGAATTGCTGGACGGCTGGCGTTTCATCCTGGCGCACCCAACGCTGTGGCGGCTGTTCCTCAACACCGTGTTGGTGAACGCCATGATCATGGTCAGTGCGCCGCTGATGGCCTTCCTGATGCTGGGGCCGCTGGCCTACACGCCCTGGCAGTATGGCCTGGCCTTCGGCCTGCCCTGCGTCGGCGGCCTGATCGGGTCGCGCCTGGCGCGGCCGCTGGCGGCGCGCCTGGGCCAGCGCACCACCATCCTGGTGACGGGAACCCTGCGGGCCGGGTGGTCGCTAGGCCTGGCCTTCATCGGCCCCGGTACGCCCGGCCTGGTCCTGGTCATCGCCGTACAGTTCGGGCTGGTGCTGTGCTGCGGCGCCTTCAACCCGGTCATGGCCTCGTTCCGCCTGGAACAGCTGGCCGCCGACCGCGTCGCCCGCACCCTGTCCGCCTGGTCGGTCACCAACAGCCTGACCACGGCGGCGCTGATCGCCCTGTGGGGCCTGCTGGCCGACATGACCAGCCCCCGCATCGCCATAGCCATCGCCGGCATCCTCATGCTGGCGACGCCCATCCTGCTGCCCTGGCGCCAGATGCGACCGGCCGCCAGCCTGGCCCCAGGCCTGCCGTCCTGACCCCGTGGCGGGGACGGCGGTCAGCCTTCCGCCGGCAGCCCCAGTTCATCCCGGATGGTGTCCAGCAGGATACCGGCCAGACGGGCGGCGGCGGGGGGCGGATCCGCCTCCGCCCGGTGGAGGGCCAGGGGCACGCGCGGCAGGGGCGGCAGGCCGGTGGCGGCGGGGTCCAGCACCGACAAGCTGCGGGGCATGGTGACGGTGGTGCGCACCGTCAGGCCCAGCCCCCCCTCCGCCGCCGCCCACAGCCCGGACAGGCTGGGGCTGGTGAAGGCCAGGCGCCAGGGCAGGCCGGCACCATCCAGCGCCGCCACCGCGGCGGAACGGAAGGCACAAGGGGCCGGCAGCACGGCCAGCGGCAGAGGCTCCCCCGCCAAGGCCTCCATGCCGGGCCAGTCAGGCCGCCCGATCCAGGCGATGGGCAGGTCGGCCACCTGCCGGGCATAGGGCGTGCCCCGGCCGTCACCCCAGATGAGCGCCAGGTCAAGTTCGCCCTTCACCGTTTTTTCCGTCAGGGGGGTGCTGCGGTCCACCTGCACCTCCACCCGCACCTTGGGATGCGCCCGGTTGAAACGGTTCAGCACGCCGGGCAGCCAGGTCTCGGCGAAGTCCTGCGGCAGGCCCAGGCGCACCCAGCCCGCGAGCTCGGCCCCCCGGATGCCGTCCACCGCCTCGTCGTTCAAGTCCAGAAGGCGCTTGGCGTAGCTCAGCAGGCTTTCGCCGGCGGGGGTCAGGGCTAGGCCACGCCCGGATTTCTGCACCAGGGGCCGGCCGATCTGATCCTCCAGCTTGCGCAACTGGGTGCTGATCGCGGACTGCGACCGGCCCAACCGTTCCGCCGCGCGGGCGAAGCTGCCCAGCTCGAAGCCAGTCATGAAGGTCCGCAGCACATCCATGTCCAGGTTGACGCGCGCCATCAAAGTCCGGCTCCAACAGTTCGATTCTATGGATGTATATGTTCGGAAGTTTCAAATTTTCCGAATGATTGTGCGCTCTTACCTTCAAGGTCGTCAAGCGGGTCCGCCCGCCCTTTTCGAAGAACGGAGCGTATCATGCCCCTCGTCCGCATCTCCCTGATCAAGGGCAAACCGGCCGCCCATATCCGCGCGATCGCTGACGGCGTCCACCAGGCCTTGACCGAGACCTTCGGCGTGCCAGCCGACGACCGCTTCCAGCTGATCGACCAGCATGAGCGGGACACCTTCCTCTACAACGCCGATTACCTGGGCGTGCGCCGCACCGACGACCTGGTGATCATCACCATCCTGGCCAGCAACTGGCGCGACACCGCGCAGAAGCAGGCTCTGTACCGCGCCATCGCCGAAAATCTGACCCGCGCCCCCGGTCTGCGACCGGAGGACGTGATGGTGGTGCTGGCGCCCAACCAGCGGGACGACTGGTCCTTCGGCAACGGCCTCGCCTCTTACGTCAACCCCACCTGAACCCTTACATGCAGGAGAACCATCATGAACGCCCTCGCCCATGACAGCCTGGCCCGCGAGGCCTATGCCCGCAGCCCCCTGGCCAATTCCCCCTTCGCCCGCCTGGGGCCGCTGGTCCCGCCCCTGTCGTCCATCGCCGGCGGCCTGGCCCTGGTGGCCTTGCGCCATAATCCGCACGGCGCGGGCGGTGTGGAAATGGCCGCCTGTGCCATCGCCGCCCTGGCCGGGCTGGCGGCCACCCGCCAGCGGCTGAGGGGGGCCGGCCTGTTGCTGGCGGCCCTGGCCCTGCTGCTGGCGGCGGCCGCAGCGCTGGTAGGCATGGCGCTGGATGGCGCCGCCTTCCTGCCCGCGAGCGCCAGCGCCCTGGCCGCCCTGGCGCTCGGGTCGCTGGCGGCCGGGGCCGGGCTCGGGGCCGGTCAGCGCTGACCGTGGGCCGCGGCCGAGACCTCCGCCCATTCCTCCCACGCCGCCAGGCGGCGGGCATAAACTTGGCGGATCAGGGGCAACGGCCCCGTGCCCAGCAACAGGCGCAGGGGCGGGGTCTCGGCATCCACCACTTTCAGGATGGCGTCGGCGGTGGCGTGGGGATCGCCCGACATCTCTGGTTTGAAGTTGGCCATGACGGCGGCGCGCACGCCATCGTAATCGGCCATCGCCGGCGCGAAGGCGATGGAGGCGCGGAAGTCGGTGGCGAAGCTGCCGGGCTCGATGATGGTCACCTTGATGCCGAAGCCCGCGACCTCTCCGGCCAGGGCCTCGCTCAACGCCTCCACCGCATGCTTGGTGGCGGTGTAGACGCCGGCGGTGGGGAAGCTGACCACGCCGCCGATGCTGGACACCGTCAGGATATGGCCATGCCCCTGGGCCCGCAGCAACGGCACAGCCGCCTGGATGACGGACAGCGTGCCGAAGACGTTGGTGTCGAAATTGGCGCGCGCCGCCTCCGCCGTCATCTCTTCCACAGCACCCATGCAGCCATAGCCGGCGTTGCTGAGCACCACGTCCAGCCCGCCGAAATGGGCGTGCGCCCGCACCACCGCCCGGAACACGCCGTCGCGATCGGTGACGTCCAGGGCCAGGGGTGCCAGCCGGTCGCGATATTCGGTGGCCAGGTCGGCCAAGGTCCCGATGTCGCGCGCGGTGGCGGCGACCCGGTCGCCCCGCCGCAGCGCCGCCTCCGCCCAGATACGGCCGAAGCCGCGGTTGGCGCCGGTGATGAACCAGGTCTTCGTCATCTGCCTCTCCAATAAATTTACACCGTGCGCGAATTCGCACTGAGTGCGATATCAAATATCGCACCGGGTGCGATATTTCAAGAGAAGGCCATTCATGCGATAAGGGGCCCATGGATACCGCCCCCCCATCACCCGCGACGCCGGGCAAGACCGAAGGCCTGCGCGACCGCAAGCGCCGGGAGACGATGCAGCGCATCGCCGAGACCGGCCTGAGGCTGTTCATGGAAAATGGGTTCGAGGCGACGACCCTGGACGCCATCGCCGCCGCCGCCGGCATCGCCCGGCGCACCTTCTTCTATTATTTCAAGTCCAAGGAGGACGTACTGCTGGCCTGGCAAGGCAGCGGTTTCGTGGAGGCCATCGGCCCGGCCCTGCTGCAGGAACCAACGGACCAGTCTCCCTTGGCCGCGGCGCGGCACTGCCTGCTGACCTTGACCGCCCGCTTCGAAACCAAGGCGTCCATCGCCGCCGACACCCTGCTGCGCTCTACCGAGACGCTGCGCGCCCGTAAGCTGGCCAAGATGGTGGATATGGAACGCGACCTGGCCCAGGTGATGGCGGAACGATGGCCCGACCGCGCGGCGGAGGAACTGCGGGTTGCGGCCATGCTGGCGATCGGCGCCCTGCGCCTGGCGCAGGAGGAGTGGCGTCTGGACCACGCGGCCCATCCAGACACAGCCCGCCCCCTGGCCGAGCACCTGAAGGCCACGTTCGCCCTGTTGGACCGGCAGGTGCCGTCCACGGCCTAGGATCGCCTAGAACAGCCGGCGCCAGTGCAGCACCACCAGGGACACCAGGATGGTGAAGACCATGACGCCGCAGACCCACATGAAGCCGGCGTCGTGGCCGCTCCACGGCAGGCCGCCCACGTTCATGCCGAAGATGCCGGTGATCAGGTTCACGGGCAGCAGGATGGTGGTGACGATGGACAGAATATAAAGGTTGCGGTTGGTGGCCTCGCTGAAGCGGTTGGACAGCTCGTCCTGCAGCAGGCGGGCGCGTTCCTGCACCAGATCGAGATCCTGGCCGACGCCGTCCAGCCGGTCGATGCCCTGGCGCAGGCGGGCCTGATCCTCCCCCCCGCACCAGCCGGGCAGGCGGCCCAGCGCCACGTTCAGCGCCGTGCGCTGCGGGCCGATGTGGCGGCGCAGGCGGGCGGAGGTGCGGCGGATGCGCCCCAGCTTCTCCCCCTCATCCTCCAGCCGGTCGGCCAGCAGGGCGTCCTCCACATCATCGACATCGTTGGCCAGCTCACTGACCTCCGCCGCCACCGTGTCGGTTAGGTGGAACATGAGGTGGGCGATCAGGTCGACGGCACTGGTGGGCGCCAGGCCTTGGCTGATGGCGCGGCGCAGCTGGTCCACCGCCATCAGCGGCTGGCGCCGGGCGGTTATGACCAGGTGGGAATCCATATACAGGCGCAACTGGCCCAGGCCGCCGGCAGGGTCATCGAAGCGGTGGTGCAGGTCGGCCAGAACGCCGGTGAGGCCGTCGCCCACCGGTTCCAGGCGGAAATGGCTGTCCTGGCCCAGCAGCGCCTGGCGGGCGCCCCGCGGCAGGGTGGGCATGGCCTCGATCCACTGCCGCGCCCGCACGTCCACCAGGTTGAAATGCAGCCAGAGCAGGCCGCCGGGTTCCGCCATGGCGTCGTTGATGCCGGGCCAGGGGACTGGCGCCACCGTTCCGTTGCGGATCAGGAATCCGCAGATCAGCCCGTGTTCCTCGCTGATGTCCGACGCCGCGCGCGTGCCCATGGCCCCTCCGCCTATCGGGGCGGCCCCAACGCTGCCGCCCCTTCCCTGTGATGCCGGGCGGAAACGGCCAACGTCAATGCCTTGGAATCTTACGACTTTGTGACAGGACCGCCCCAGGCCCTGCGACGCGATGGCGTGCGTCGCTTTGCCGCAAGAAAGCGCGACGATCAGAAGGGCTTGCCGATCACCAGGACCAGGATGCCCACCACCGCCAGCACGATCAGGGCGGGCATGAAACGGCCCAGGGCGGTGCGGCGGCGCCCCTCCCCGGCCGCCAGGCGGCGCAGGGCGCCGGCCTGGGCGCCGTGCAGGCCCGACAGCGCCGTGACCAGCGCCAGCTTGGCCCACAGCCAGCCGGCGGAGGGCAGCCAGCCGCCCTGGACCGCCAGGGTCAGGCCCAGGCCCCAAACCAGCAGGATGGCCGGTCCCGTCACCCAACGATGCCAGGCCCGCGCCGCGCGCCAGAAGGCGGGCGACAGGGCATCGGCGCTGGGCACGAAGGCCAGCAGCAGGGCCGCCGCCAGCAGGCCCGCCACGAAGGTGACGGCCGCGGCGGCGTGCAGCGATTCCAGCCAGAGGTAGGGCATGGGTCCGGGTTCCCGATCTTAAGTCCGCCCCCTTGATACACCAGCCGCCAGCCTGCCGGATGGGGCCAATTTGACCAAGCGGAACGGCCCCGGATCGCTCCGGGGCCGCCAACCGCATCATCTTGCGACGTCTTAAACCTGGGCCAGGCCGCCGTCGGCGAACAGTTCGGCGCCGGCGACAAAGCTGCTGTCGCTGGAGGCCAGGAACAGGGCGGCCTTGGCGATCTCCTCCACCTCGCCCACGCGGCCCAGGGGCACCTGGCTGGCCATGTAATCCAGCAGGCCCTGCTGCTGGGCGGCGTCCGGGCCGGCCAGTTCCACCAGGCCCGGCGTGCGGATGGGGCCGGGGCTCAGCACGTTGACGCGGATGCCGCGTTCCTTCAGGTCCAGGGTCCAGCTGCGGGCCAAGTTGCGCACCGCCGCCTTGCTGGCGCTGTAGACGCTGAAGGCCGGCGTGCCGGTGCTGCCGGCGGTGGAACCGGTCAGGATGACCGAGGCGCCGTCCACCAGCAGGGGCAGGGCCTTCTGCACCGTGAACACCACGGCCTTCACGTTGCGGCCGAAGATGTCGTCGTAGTGTTCCTCGGTGATCTGGCCCAGGGGCAGCATGGTGCCGCCACCGGCGTTGGCGAACAGCACGTCGATGCGGCCGGCCTGGGCCTTCACCTGTTCATAGAGGCGGTTCAGGTCTTCCGCCTTAGCGCTGTCGGCCTGGACGCCGGTGGCGTTGGGGCCGATGGCCGCCACCGCCGCCTGCAGTTCCGGGGCGCGGCGGCCGGTGATGAACACCCGGGCGCCTTCGGCGGCGAAGGCCTTGGCGGTGGCGAGGCCGATGCCGCTGGTGCCACCGGTGACGACCGCGACCTTGCCTTCGAGTTTGCGAGCCATTTTATCTTTCCTTTCAGTGCCTTGGTTTGTGCCGCCCGTCTCTGTCCGTGGTGGGCGGCGGCTGATGGACAAAAGATGTCGCCAAACCCGAATTTCTAAAATAGAAAGGATTGAAAATTATCGTTGCAGGTTTGATGCGATGACCAAGGTGCCGGATTTTGAAGGCCTCGCCATGTTCGCCAAGGTGGCGGAGGAACGGTCCTACGCCGCCGCCGCCCGGGCCATGGGCGTGTCGGTCGCCACCGTGTCGCGCGGCGTCAGCCGACTGGAGGACAGGCTGGGTGCCCGCCTGTTCAACCGCACCTCGCGCCGCCTGGCCCTGACCGACGTGGGCGCCGCCCTGGCCGCCCGGGCGTCCCAGCTGTATGCCGAGGCCGAGGCGGTGGAGGACGCGGCGCGGGAGCTGTCCAGCCGGCCGCGCGGCACCATCCGCCTGGCCGTGCCCATGTCCTTCGGCGTGCGCTGGGTGGCGCCGCTGTTGCCGGCCTTCCTGCGCGCCTATCCCGAGATCACCGTCGATTTGCACCTGAGCGACGCCACGGTGGACCTGATCGGCGAGGGCTTCGACGCCGCCCTGCGCATCGCCGTGCTGACCGACAGTTCTCTGGTGGCGCGCCAGCTTTGCCCCATCGCCCGGCACATCGTGGCCGCCCCGGCCTACATCGCCCGCTACGGCCGCCCCCGGCATCCGGGCGAACTGGCGGCCCATCACTGCCTAGGCTACGCCTACCGCGCCCGCCAGGACGTCTGGCGCTTGATCAACACCGATGGGGAGGAGGTGGCCGTGACGCCCACCGGCCCCTTGCGCGTCACCAATGGGGAAGCGCTGCTGCCCACCGTGCTGGACGGCCTGGCCATCGCCGAGTTGCCGGAGTTCCTGGCGGCTGAATACCTGGCCGACGGCCGGCTGGTGGATCTGTTGGACGGCTGGTCGATGCCCCTGGGCGGGCTGTACCTGGTGACCCCCACTACCCGCGCCCGCCCCGCCAAGGTGGAGGCGCTGGCGGATTTTTTCATCAAGCACATGGCCCGCCCCGCGTGGCGCCAGCCGCGATAGGAATCCCCGCCTGCCGCCAGCCGCGAAAGGAACCCCCGCGTGGCGCCAGCCGCGAGAGGAACCCAAGCCACTGCCCGGGGTTCACACCCGGGGTTTACAGCGGCAACCGCGGGAGACGAGACATGACCGAGAAAGCGGAGTTTCCAGTGTCCAAGGTGCGCCGCTATCTGGAACCGGGCCCCATCGTGCTGCTGTCCAGCGCCCATCGGGGGCAGCGGGACATCATGGCGTTGGGCTGGCATACGATGATGGAGTTCACGCCGGCATTGGTGGGCTGCGTCATCGCCGCCGGCAACCACAGCTTCGAGCTGGTGCGGAGCAGTGGCGAATGCGTGCTGAACCTGCCCACCGCCGCCATGATCGACACCGTGGTGGGCATCGGCAACACCAGCGGGACGGAGGTCGACAAGTTCGAGCATTTCGGCCTGACGGCAGCCCGGGGGGTGAATGTGGACGCCCCGCTGATTCGCGACTGTCCCGTCAACCTGGAGTGCCGGCTGGCCGACGCCAGCCTGGTGGAGCGCTACAACTTCTTCATTTTCCAGGTGATGAAGGCCCACGCGGTGCCGCAGCCGGAACACCATGAGACCCTGCACTACACCGGCGACGGCGTGTTCATGGTGGCAGGCGGGACCGTCAGCCGCCGCGACCAGTTCCGGCCTGAACTGTTGGACTGATACCTGCCGTCGCAAAGTCGCTCTACAGCCGGGGCGCGTCCGGCATTAGGGTCGCCCTCCCAAGGATGATGACCCGGCACGTTTCATGTCGCCCCGCCTGTACCTGACCTTTCCCTTGCTGGCCGTGCTGATCTGGACCGGCAACAATCTGGTGACCAAGGCGTCGGCCGGGGCCATCCCGCCCAGCGTCATCGCTTTCGACCGCTGGCTGCTGGCCTTCGCGCTGCTGACGCCGTTCTGCCTGCGCGGGGCCTGGGCGCGGCGGTCCGTCATCCGCCAGCACCTTCCCCAGATCGCCATCCTGGGTCTGCTGGGCATGGCCTTGTATCAGGGGTTGGCCTACTACGCCGCGGCCAGTACCAGCGCCACCAACATCGGCATCTTCGTGGCCCTGGTGCCGCTGCTGACGCTTGGCCTCAGCAGTGTCTGGCTGCGGCAGAAGCACGGGCCCCTGGCCCTGGTGGGCGGGGTGGTGTCGCTCGCCGGCATCCTGTTCGTGCTGGGCCAGGGCGATTACGGCCGCCTGCTGTCGCATGGCGTGGGCCGGGGCGACGCCTTCATGCTGGGTGCCTGCGTCGCCTATGCCGGCTATGGTGTCTGCCTGAAGCGCTGGCCCCTGCCGCTGCCGGTATGGACGGCGCTGTACGTCCAGGTGGCGGCGGCGCTGGTCTTCCTGCTGCCGGGTTACCTGCTGGCGCCGCCGGCACCGGTCACGGCGGCCAACGCGGCGCTGGTCCTGTACGCCGGCATTCCGGCCTCCATCGTGGCGCCGGTGTTCTGGATGCAGGGGGTGAAGCACCTGGGACCGGGCCGCACCGCCATCTTCATGAACCTGCTGCCCATCACCACCGCCGTGCTGGCGGCCCTGCTGCTGGGCGAGGTGCTGCACCCCTATCATCTGGTGGGCGGCGGCCTGGTGGTGTTGGGCATCGTGCTGGCGCAACGCCCCACCCGCCCGCGACCGGCCGCCACTCAGCCCTGAACGGCCTCATCCCCCCGTGTAGAGGCGGATGAGGGCGGAGACGTTCTCGGCGCCATGGCCGGCCTCCCGCGCGCGTTCCAGCACCCCCAGTGCAACGTCAGCGACGGGGGTGTCGGCCTTCAGCGCATCCGCTGCCTGCGTGGCATAGCGGAAGTCCTTGGCCATCAGATCCACGGGGAAACGCACGGCGAAGTCCCCGGCCTGCATCAGGCGGGCATAGCCAGCGGCGGCCGGGCTGGCCACCGGCAGGGTGGTCAGGACATCCAGGGCGGCGGCACCGTCGAAGCCGGCCTTGGCGAGGAAACCCATCATCTCCGCCCAGGCGGCCAGCTGGATACCCAGCAGGCCGTTCACCGCCAGCTTCATCGCCGCCCCCCGGCCCACCGGGCCGACGTGGCGGACGGCCGCCGCAAGGGGCGCCAGCACCGGCTGCGCCCGGTCGAAGGCCTCACGCCCGCCCCCAGCCAGGACGATCAGCTTGCCATCCTGCGCCTGGGGCAGGCTGCCCACCACCGGCGCCTCCAGGAAGCCCGCCCCGGTGGCGGTCACCGCCGCCGCCAGCTGGGTGGCCCAGGCGGGGGAGACGGTGCTGCACTCGATGGCGACAGCGTCCTTGCCTAGGCCCCCCAGGGCGCCGGTCGTGTCATCCAGCCACACAGCCCGGGACGCCGTGTCATCGGCCACCATGGTGATGACGAAGTCCGCCCCCGCCGCGGCTGCGCGCGGATTGGCGGCAGCGGTGGCGCCGAGCGCTGTCAGGTCCGCCGTCGCGGCGGGCGAGCGGTTCCACACCGTGACGGCGTGACCCGCCCTGACCAGGTTCGCGGCCATGCGGGCGCCCATGGCGCCCAGGCCCAGGAATGCGACCTTGCTCATGTTTTCAATGCTCCTTGAAGGGCGGCTCACCAGGGAACCGTCGCGCCCGTGTAATCCAGATACTGCAGGCCAGGCTTTCCAGCCTGGGCGGTCACCACATCGACCACGCGGGGAATGCTTTCCGACACATCCAGGCTGGCGGCCGGCCCGCCCATGTCGGTGCGCACCCACCCGGGGGCGATGACCAGCAGGGTACGGCCGTGCGCCGGCTGCCGGGCGGCGTAGGAGCGCATGAGGGTGTTCAGCGCCGCCTTGCTGGCGCGATAGACCTCCCACCCGCCGCTGAGGTTGTTGGCCACGCTGCCCAGGCCGGAGGACATGACGGCGATGGTGCCCTTGGGCGTCACCAGCTGGCCCAGCACCTCGACACAGCGCATGGGCGCCAGGGCGTTGGTCACCTGGATGCGGACGAATTCCTCGGTCGACACCCCGCCGATGGTCTCTTCCGGGTTGTTGGTGACACCGGCGTTGACGAACAGCACGTCGACCCGGCTGCCTTCGAGGCGCCGGCGCAGGGCTGCGATCTGGTCGGCATGGACGATGTCCACCGTTTCCACCGTCAGGCGGCCCTGCGCCTCGCCGGCCAGTTCATGCAGGGGCCCCGGCTCGGCACCGGGACGGACGGTGGCGATAACCTGCCAGCCGCGGGTCAGATACTCCTGGGCCAAGGCCAGGCCCAGGCCACGGGAGGCGCCAACGATGAAGGCGGTGGGGGAAGCGGACATGGGAGGGGACCCTTTCTGCTAGGGGCGCCGGCCGCCCCGGTGCACGCCGGGATCGGGCCATGAGGAAGAGGAGACGCCTGATATGGGGCGGCCCCGGCGAAAGTCAGGGGGCGAAAGTCTCCGGGGGCCTGGGAATAAGCATGCCGCAGCGCGCCCGACGCGCGCGATTGACGATGAGTCATCAGGCGGCTGACCCGTCGTCATAGCCACCAGGCTTGACCTCATTTTACCCGGGTATTATATCTCCCGCCAGGATATCACCCGGGTGAAACAGGATCGCGCCATGCAGAGCCAGGACAGGAAGACGGCCATCGCCGACTACAAGAAGCGAGAGGATGAGCCCGGCATCTACGCCCTGCGCTGCGCCGCCCTGCCGGACACCGTGTGGGTGGGGCCGACGCCGACCCTGGACACCATCCGGAACCGGCTGTGGTTCAGCCTGCGCCACGGCGGCCACACCCACCGGGGCCTGCAAGCCGCCTGGAACACCCACGGGGCCGACGCCTTCACCTTCGAGGTGCTGGAACGGCTGGAGCCGGAGGAAAGCCCCTATCTCGCCCGCGCCCAACTGAAGGACCGCGCCGCCCACTGGCGGGCGGCGCTGAAGGCGGAAGGGATTTGATCCACGCCGCATTTGATCTCAACCGATCAAATGCCCTTCAAACGCCGGGCGCCGATATCCATCGGCTTGGCTTATCCTCGCCTTTCAGTCCGCTAACGCTTCCCAAAAGGCTCCGGCGGCCGCAGTCGCGGCCTACGGCATGAGCGGAAGCTCATGCCGTCAGCTTCCGCCTCACCCTGGCCGCTTCGGGATATCGAGGCCCCGCTGCACCGCCGGACGCGCCAAGCCGCGTTCCAGCCAAGCCGGAACGTTCTTGAGGCTGTCGTAGTCGACCAGCTCACCCGCGCCGTAGAAGCCCACCAGGTTGCGCACCCAGCCCAGGCAGGCGATGTCGGCGATGGTGTACTCCTCGCCCATGATCCAGGGGCGGTCGGCCAAGCGGCCCTCCAGCACGCCCAGCAGGCGCTTGGATTCGTCGGCGTAGCGCTTCAGGGGGCGCTTGTCCTCATAGTCCTTGCCGGCGAATTTGTGGAAGAAGCCCACCTGGCCGAACATGGGACCGATGGCCGCCATCTGGAAAAACACCCATTGCAGGGTCTCATAGCGGGCGGTCGCGCCGGCGGGCAGGAACTTGCCCGTCTTTTCCGCCAGATAGACCAGGATGGCACCGGACTCGAACAGGGCGATGGGCGTGCCCTCCGGCCCGTTGGGGTCGATGATGGCCGGGATCTTGCCGTTGGGGTTCAGCGACAGGAATTCCGGCGTCCAGCTCTCGTTCTGCATGATGTTGACGAGATGCGGCTCGTAGGGCAGCCCGGTCTCCTCCAGCATGATGGAGACCTTCACGCCGTTGGGCGTGGGCAGCCCATAAAGCTGGATGCGGTCGGGATGCTGGGCCGGCCAGCGGCGGGTGATGGGGAAGGCGGACAGGTCAGTCATCGGGGCTTCTCATCAGTCGGCTCAGGATGCGGCATTGAACCGCCAATCGGCCCCCGCTTCAACGCCCCCGCTTCAACGCCCTCGCTTCAACGGCCGCGGTCACAACGCGAAAGAAAAGGGCGGCCACCCGCGACCGCCCTTTCCCATGACCTTGGATGCCGGCCTTACTTGGCCTGGACCACGTCCACCACCTTGGCGTCGGGCTCGCTCCAGCCCTTGGCGCCGGTATGGCCCAGGCTGTGGCTGGCCTCAGACCAGCTGAGTTCGGTGACGTTGCCGCCGCCCTGCTCATAGGCGTAGGTGAAGCCGTCGTCCTGGAACAGGGTGAAGCGGCCATCGGCCCCCGGATAGACCTTCACCTTGGCGATGGTCTGCTTCTGGTGCGTGTTCTCGATGGGGGAGCCCAAGGGCAGGATGGACCCGGCCTTCACGAACACCGGGATGCGGTCGATGGGCGCCGCCACCGTCACCGTCTGGCCGCCGGTGTAGCGCTTGTCCGTCCAGAAGTCGTACCAGTCGCCGCCTGCCGGCAAGTACACCTGCTTGGTCGTCGCCCCCTGCTCCGTCACCGGGGCCACCAGCAGGGCGGGGCCGAACATGTATTCGTCCCGCATGTCGGTGACGGCCGGGTCGTTGGGGAAGTCCAGCGGCAGGGCCCGCAGGAAGGGCGCGCCCGTCTTATAGGTCTTGTAGCCCAGAGAATAGATGTACGGGATCAGCTGGTAGCGCAGCTTGACGTACTTTTCCAAGATGGCCTGGGCGTCGGGCCCATAGGACCAGATCTCGTTGGCCGGGCGGCTGCCGTGGGTGCGCAGCACCGGCAGGAAGGTCGCGTACTGGAACCAGCGGGTGTACAGCTCGGGATAATCGTCATAGCCGCCGACGACGCCGCGCGCCGGCGTCGGGTCAAGCAGCGGCGCCTTGGCGGGCTTATGCTCTTCCGGCAGGTACTGCCAGCCGCCGGTGTCGTTGCTCCAGTAGGTGATGCCGCTGGCGGCGAAGTCCAGGCCCGTGGGCACCTGGCGCTTGAACGCGTCCCAGGTGGGGGTGATGTCGGAGGACCAGACGATGGCGCCGTTGCGCTGCACGCCCAGATAGGCGTCGCGCGACAGGATGACGGTGCGCTTGTCCTTGAAGTCGCGGCGGAAGCCGTCATACAGCGCGCTGGTGTGGAACAGCGGGTAGACGTTGAAGTACTTCGTGCCCGGCCCGATGTGGTAGTAGCTGCCGTTGGGCGGCAGGTCCGGCTCCGTCTCGTCCGACCACAGGCTGTCGAACCCCTGGCTCAGGATGTTGTCGCGGATGGTGTTCCAGTACCACTTGGCGGCGTCGGGGTTGGTGGTGTCGATGTCCGACCCGGCCTTGTCATAGGGCAGGCCGTTGGTGGGAGTGCCGTCGGCCTGGGACAGGAACCAGCCGTTCTTCTTCAACAGATCGTAATAGCGACCGTCGGATGTGAAGCGCGGCCACACGCTGATCATGGTCTCGAACCCCATGTCGTGCAGTTGCTTGTTCATCGCCTTGGGGTTCGGCCACAGCTCCGGCACGAAATCGAACTGGCCCATGATGGTGTAGTAAAACCAGTCCACCACCAGCACGTCGGCCGGGATGTGGCGCTCACGATAGCCCTTGGCGACGTCCAGCACCTCCTGCTGCGAACGGTAGCGCTGCTTGGACTGGATGTAGCCGTAGGCCGACTTGGGCAGCATGGGGGTGGCGCCGGTCAGCTGGCGGTAGCCGGCGTAGATCTCGTCCGGCGTCTTGCCGGAGATGACGAAGAAGGAGACGCGGTCGCCCACCTCGGACGTCCAGCGGGTGACCTCATTGAAGCCCGGCTCGATGGTCGTCTTGGACGGGTTGTCCCACAGCAGGCCGTAGCCGTAGTTGGTGATCATGAAGGGCACGCAGGTGCTCTGCCCGCCCGAGGCGTTGTAGTCGTTCCAGCAGCGCACCACATGGCCGCGATGGTCCAGGAAGCCCTCCTGGTTCTGGCCCAGGCCGTAATAGTGCTCATCCGCCGGCGAGGCGAAGGTGCCGTTCACGGTGTAAAATTGCTCATCCGTGGGCCGGCGGTCGTGCAGCAGCTGGCTGTTGCCATCCTTGAAGTTGGGCACGCCCATGGACCAGCCGGTGAAGTCCAGGATGGTCTTGCCCGCCGCGTCCTTGAACAGGATGTGGGCGCCATTGGTGGTGCCGCCGAAATAACGGCTGATGTCCACGGCGGTCTGCTGCGGCGCCACGGCGTGCGGCGGCGGGTGCCAGCCGACGATGGTGGCCGACATCTGGCCGGACTTCAGCACGGTGTCCCCGCGCTCATCCTGGCCTTGCGTCCAGCCGGCGGTGTTGGTGCCGGGGATGATGCCGTAGCCGGGGCCGGCCAGGGCCGCGTCCTTCTTCAGGCTGAGGGTGACGCGGATGATGTTGGGGCCGTAGGGCTCCAGCACCAGGGTCTGTTCCTGGGTCTTGGTCGACTGGTCCACCACCACGGCGGCGGTAACATCCCTGTCGGCCGCGAGCGCGGGCGCGGTCAGGGCCGAGGCGGCGGCGCCCAGGCCCATGGCCAGTGCCAAGCCCCGGTAAATCAACATGGATTTCGGTGTGGCGCCGCGCGTGGGCTGCCCCTGCGTCTTCATGGTCCGGATTCCCCCTGGAGGATTCTTATAAATCATATGATAGCGGTACCATCGGCCATGCCCAGGCCGGGGTCAACCCGAAACTCCCCGTCCCGGCTCCCGGTCCCGCCGTGGTCCATCGTTCCGGCACAGCAACAGTCCGTGCCGCCGCTATGCCCTATCGCGCGGGCCCGCCACCGCTTAGATGTAGGAAGATGACGGGTGCGCCGATGCCGCGCCCCGGTGAGATTTGCCCTGAAGGGACCGGCCGATGAGCCCGCTGAAGACTCTGAAACGCCTGCACGCGGCCTATCGCGACGACATCGCGGACCTGACGACGCGCCGCCCCCTGCCGGGCCCGGCCCTGCCGCAGCTGAGCCCCTTCCTGTTCCTGAACCACCATGGGCCGCAGGTCTATCCGCCCAATAACGGCGGCCTGCCCTTCGGCCCTCACCCCCACCGGGGTTTCGAGACGGTGACCTTCATCCTGGAGGGGGAGCTGACGCACGCCGACAGCGCCGGCCATGAAAGCGTTATCAGGGCTGGCGGCGTGCAGTGGATGACGGCCGGGCGCGGCGTGGTGCATTCGGAGCTGTCGCCGGCCGAATTCCGCCGCAAGGGCGGGCCGCTGGAGATATTGCAGCTGTGGGTGAACCTGCCGGCCCGGCTGAAGTTCTCGGACCCCGGCTATACCGGCCTGCAGCGCGACGCCATACCGGCCCTGCCCACCCCCGACGGGCGCGGCACCGTAAACCTCATCTCCGGGAACTGGGGCGGGACGAGCGGCCCCGTCACCTCACTGACCGGCGTGTTCATGAGCACGGTGACCTTGAGCGCCGGCGGTACCGTGCGCTTTGACGGCGCCGCCGGCCGCAATGTCTTCCTTTACGTCGTGCGCGGCGCGATCAGCGTGGGCGGCGGCACCGCCCCCGCCCACCAACTGGTGGAACTGAGCCTGGAAGGCGACGCGGTGGAGATCACGGCGCAGGAAGACGCGGTGCTGCTGTTCGGCCATGGCGAGCCCATCGCCGAACCGGTGGTGGCCCATGGCCCCTTCGTCATGAACACCCGGGAAGAGATCATCGCCGCCATCCGCGATTACCAGGCGGGATTGTTCGAGTAATCCCTCAGGCGGCGGCCCCGGTCGGGGCCTACGGCGGCATGAAGCTCATGCCGCCGGCTGGTGGGGATTGGTGAAGATCGCCTCCACCGGCAGGCCGAACAGCGCAGCGATGCGATAGGCCAGGTCCAGCGACGGGTCGTGCTTCTCCGTCTCCAGGGCGTTGACCGCCTGGCGGGACACGCCCAGCCGCTCGCCCAGGTCGTTCTGCGTCCAGCCGCGCTCGGCCCGCAGGACCTTCAACGTGTTCCGCATCAGCGCGTACTCCGGATGAAGGGCGAGACGATGCAGAAGGCCACCCAGAAGATGGCGTAGACCATGTAGCCCGGCAGGTGGTCCACCCGCGCGAAGGTTTCCAGGAAGCCCCAGGCGCTGGCGACGATGAAGGCCAGGCAGGCGGCGATGATGAAGCGCCGGGCCAGCAGTGCCCGCATGAACTCATCCACCTGGGCCATGAGCCTTAGCGTCGCCCACAGCTGCACCGCGATGCAGCCCACCGGCACCAGGATCGCCGCCCACAGCAAGGGCCCGTCCAGCTGCGATTGGCCCCAGCTGATGGCCTTGATGGACAGGACGTAGAGGACCGCGGTGGCGATCGAGGTGAGAATGTAGCGCCGCGAGGCGGGAGGGAAGAGAACGGCGACGGACATGATGTCATGATCTCCTGACGTTTTGTCAGGTAAACATGACTCCATTTTTATGTCAGGTCAACCTGACTTTTGACTCCTCAGAATCTACTACGCGCCTTCCCCCGAGTCGCGCCCCGGCACATCCGGCATAAGGGTGCGCATCCCCGCCTTTCGGATAGGGTCGCCCGATAAGAAAGCCTTAAGGAAGCCGCCTTAATATCCCGCATACCAGGTGGGACAAGACTCAGGCCTTCCCTTAGGACGGCCGTGCTAGACTAAATAACCCGCCCGGTTTTGAACCGTGAACCGTTGCCGTCCCAGTATTCACTTTGATCCCAGCACTAGCGCTGGCCACAGGAACTCGCCCCGGAATGACCCGCGACGATGAACGCCTGCCCCGTGACGGCCGCCGCGGCGCCATGCTGCGCGGGGTGCTGGCTGGCGCCCTCCTGGCGCTGGCGGCCGCCACGGCCCTGCCGCAGGCGGCCTGGGCCGGCGAAGGCGGCGGTCAGAAGTCGGAAGATCCGGAGGTCCTGCGCAAAATCAAGATGAGCCCCATGCTGCTGCCGGGGAAGGACCGCTTCTCCTACGTCCGGCTGCAGGTGATGCTGGTCGTGCGCATGAGCAAGCATCTGAATGAGGACGTCGACCTGGTCACCAACCTCAAGCCCCGCATCAATGGCGAGCTGACCGAGGCCCTGACCGTCGACCACCTGACCCATAACCGCCTGAACACCGCCGACGTCCAGGCCCTGAAGGGCCGCATCATGGAAGTGGCCAACGAGGCCGTGGGCAAGCCCCTGGTGGACGAGGTGCTGATCGTCAGCCTGCTGGTCGGCTGATTGAATTCCGGACGCCCGAGCCTTGCGCGCCCCGGGGCTGTGCAAGCCGCCCAAACCTGCTATAACCCGCCCCGGCGTCTCCGTAGCTCAGCAGGATAGAGCACAGGATTCCTAATCCTGGGGCCGTGGGTTCGAATCCCGCCGGGGACACCATTCCCCCGCCCTCATAAATCTGTGCCCAGGCGAATGCCCGCCACCGTGATGGCGCACCCAGTGCTCGCCCTTGTCATTACTTGAGGGGAGCAAGCACCGAAGGTGGCAGCGCCATCAGTGATGCGAGATGCGCCATTTCCTGACGCTGTTCTTGGTTTAACAGCAGTTCCATATCCGAGATCGTTTCTATCAACTCTTCGAAGGCGATACCGAATTCGTTGTGGTCGATATAGTCCCGCATGGATTCTCGCTTAATGTCAGGTAGACCGGCGATCGACATCACCAAGGAACCCAGGTGTTCCTCCAGGATTTCCCACAGCGCTAAAAAGTCCGTCGTCGCCATCCATCCTCCCCCGCCTACAAAAAGGGGCAGAGACTTCTCCCCGCCCCTTCGGCTCTTCAAGCGCTCGCCCTCACTTCAAATTGTCGATCGTCACCCCCGGCAGGGTGTCCGCCGGCGTGAAGCCGAAGATGCGGCCGTAGAAGTACAGCTCCGCCTCCTGCGCGCGGATGATGCTGTCGGCCTTGCGGAAGCCGTGCTGCTCGCCCTCGAACTCGATGTAGGAGACGGGCACGCCCTTGGCCTTCAAGGCATTGACGATGCTGCGCGACTGCGCCGGGGGCACCACCGCGTCCTCCGACCCCTGGAAGGTGATGAGCGGGGCGGAGAAGCCGTCTAGGTGCTGCAGGGGGCTGCGGGCGTCGTAGACGGCCTTGCCTGCTGGGTAGGGGGCCACCAGGCTGTCCAGGTAGCGGCTTTCGAACTTGTGGGTGTCCTTGGCCAGGGATTCCATGTCCGACACGCCGTAATAGTTGGCGCCGGCCTTGAACACCTTGGTGAAGGCCAGGGCCGCCAGGGTGGTGTAGCCGCCGGCGCTGCCACCCCGGATGGCGGCGCGGTTGGCGTCGGCCAGGCCGGCCTTGTCCAGGTAGGCCACCACGGCAGTGGCGTCCTGCACGTCGGTGATGCCCCAGTTGCCGCGCAGGCGGTTGCGGTAGGCGCGGCCGTAGCCGGTGCTGCCGCCGTAGTTCACATCCACCACGGCGAAGCCGCGGCTGGTCCAGTACTGCACGCTCATGTCCATTGAGGGCTTGGCCGCGCTGGTGGGGCCGCCATGCACCTTGACCAGCAGGGGCGGCTTCTCCCCCGCCGGGGCCTGGAAGGCGGGGTTGGTGGGGGCGTAGTAGAAGGCGTGGGCCGTCCGCGCCTGGCCGTCCGGACCGGGCGCGGTGGGGAATTCGATGGGCCGGGCGCGCGACACCAAGCCGGCCTCCAGGCCTTCCGGCGCCGGGCGGCGCAGCACGGCGTGGGTGCCGGTCGACAGGTTGACGGTCACCACCGCCGGGGTGGCATCGGCGAAGCTGGCGATCATGACCGCCTGGTCGGGTCCCAGCAGCCGCACGCCGGTGATGCCGACGAAAGGCAGGTCCAGATCATGCGCCTTGCCCGTCTTCAGCTCGATGACGGCCAGCCTGTCCAGGCCCTGGCTGCTGTAGCGCGCCACCGCCTGGCCCCGGCCCGTCAGGGCATAGGTGGTCAGGCCCAGGTTCCACAGGGGACCACCGAACTCCGCCGTCTTGGCCAAGACGGGGCGGGTGGCGCCGTCGTGCCAGGCGTACAGGTTCCACCAGTCGCTGCGGTCGGAGATGAAGTAGAGGGTGCCGTCGGCATCCCACTGCGGTTCCAGCACCGATTCGTCATGGCCGCCGGC
This sequence comes from Nitrospirillum amazonense, assembly GCF_029594735.1. Classification (NCBI taxonomy): domain Bacteria; kingdom Pseudomonadati; phylum Pseudomonadota; class Alphaproteobacteria; order Rhodospirillales; family Azospirillaceae; genus Nitrospirillum; species Nitrospirillum amazonense. The sequence continues at coordinate 452,363 of NZ_JARPAF010000002.1, read as the reverse complement.
CACCGCCGTCGGGTTGCCCAGACCCTGGGGCGTGACGTCGGCAACGTAGAGCGTGGTGGTGTCCCAAGGCATGTTGGGGTGGGACCAGGCGATCCAGGCCAGGCGCTTGCCATCGGGGCTGGGGCGCGGATACGCCACGAAGTCGGTGCCGCCGAACAGCACGGTACCGGCATCACCCGGCCGGTCCACCGCCAGGCTGACGATGGCGTTCTTGGCCTCCCCCGGGGCGCTGTGGTCCTCGCGGACGCAATAGAGGTGGCCGGGCGCGCCCGCCACGCAATCGGCATAGCGGTAGCCCTCCGGCGTCAGCGGCTGCGGCGCGCCGCCCGCCTCGGGCACGGTGTACAGGCGCTGGTCGGCGAAGTTGCTGAAGTACAAGCGGCCGCCGGCCAGACCACCGCCAACGGCCAGCAGGGCGCCGCCGCCATATTCATGGACGCGGGTGCGGGCGTTGACCTCCGGCCCCGTCAGCTCGCGGATGCCGCCTTGGCCGTCGGGGGTCACGATGGCGTAGCGGCCCTTTTCCGCGGGGCGGCTTTCCAGCCAGTAGGGCACACCGCCGTCCACCATCAGGTCACCCAGGCGGATCTCGCTGCCGGCCAGGCGGGCGGCGGTGATGGGCGAGGCCCAGGTGCCGTAAGCGGCGGTCTTCTTCTCGGCGGCGGTCGCGTCGGTCATGCCAGTCACCAATCCCATCAGCATCGCCGCCACCGCGGCCCGTTTCAGCCCCATGCCCCTTATTTTCATTCGCCCTGGCCCCATCTGCCTGGTTATCAAAGGGATGCCCCCGCATCGCCGGGCAGTGTGCCCCAAGCGCGGCGCCCGCGCCAACGCCGATGCGGGGGGCCCATGCGGGCGGGCCGCTTGACGACGAGGCGCCCAAGGTCGATCTAAGCCCCTGTTCCATCATTCCACGCACCGCCAGGGAGAGGCCCCATGGGCATCGCCGTTCGCCAGCTCGCCCCGCGCAAGGCCCCCATCCGCACGGCGGATGGTCTGGTCCAGGCCGGACTGGCCGAGGCGTCGGCCCTGCCTGTGCTGGAACAGGTGGCGGCCAGCTTCGCCGTCTCCGTCACCGACCAGGTGGCCGGCCTGATCGACCCCACCGACCCGAACGACCCCGTGGCCCGCCAGTTCATCCCGGCGGGGGAGGAGCTGGAAACCACTCCCGGCGAGCTGGCCGACCCGATCGGCGACGGGCCGCACAGCCCGGTGAAGGGCATCGTCCACCGCTATCGCGACCGGGTGCTGCTGAAGGCCGTCAACGTCTGCCCGGTCTATTGCCGCTTCTGCTTCCGGCGGGAGATGGTGGGCCCGGGCAGCGAGACCCTGGATGGCGCGGAGCTGGACGCCGCCCTCGCCTATATCGCCGAACACGAGGAGGTGTGGGAGGTCATCCTGACCGGGGGCGACCCGCTGATCCTGTCGCCCCGCCGCCTGGCCGAGATCGTCACCCGTCTGGATGCCATCCCCCATGTCGGCATCGTCCGCTTTCACACCCGCGTGCCCGTGGTGGACCCCGACCGCGTGACGCCGGAGCTGGTCGCCGCCCTGAAGGGCAAGCGCATCGCCAGCTGGCTGATGCTGCACGCCAACCATTGGCGCGAGCTGGACGACACCGCGCGCGGCGCCATCGCCCGCCTGGTCGACGCCGGCATCCCGCTGCTGTCGCAGACCGTGCTGCTGAAGGGCCTCAACGATGACGCCGAGACCCTGACCCGCACCTTCCGCGCCCTGGTCCAGGCGCGGGTGAAGCCGCACTACCTGCACCAGGGGGACCTGGCCAAGGGGACGGGCCATTTCCGCACGACGATCCAGCGCGGCCGCGCCCTGATGCGCGAGTTACGCGGCGATGTCTCCGGCCTGTGCCAGCCCACCTATGTGCTGGACATCCCCGGCGGCCACGGCAAGGTGCCCCTGACCGCCGACTATCTGGTGCCGGATGGTGAAGGCGGCTGGACCGTCACCGACCCGCGCGGCGGCCGGCACGCCTATAGCGAAGAGGGTGAGTAGGGTCTGGCGCTAACCGGCATCCCCGAATAGCCCCGCATACCACCAAGCTGTGGGCCGGCGGAGCCATTCACGGTTGGCATCCGTCTCGAACTTGGCCAACTGCCGTGCCTTGACACCGTAGCGATGGCATAAGGCGAGCAGCTGCATCAGTTCATCGTCGTTGGGTGCGTGCTTGAGTTGGACGACAAGGCCGCGCGCGCCGTCACCGAAGAACTTCCCCACACAGGTGATGCTGGCCAGCCAGTGAAAGAACACCCGTTCGTCGCTGTCATCCAGGTAATGAACCCCGCTGTCCATTTGGGTCAGGGTCAGGAAATCGTCTTTCATCATCCTCAGCCCCCTTCCGGCGGCTGCGGCTGGCGGCGTTCCGGCAGCACCATGCGCACCGCCGTGCCGAAGCGGCGCACGGCGTGGAAGGCGCGGGAATGGAAGTGGCGGCGGACCAGCACCACGATCACCAGGGTCGTGGAGGCCATGAAGGCCAAGGGGTGGACGAACCAGCCCAGGGCAGCGAAGCCGAAGTAATAGGCCCGCACCCCGGCGTTGAAGCTCTGCACCGCCAGGGACAGCAGGGCCGCCGCCGCGTCCGCCGCCTCTTCCACGTCCACACTGGGCGGATGGTTGGTGGCGTCAGGCATGGCGCCGATCAGGGCGCAGGTATAGTTGTACTGCCGCACCGCCCAGGTGAACTGGAAGAAGGCGTAGACCAGCACGCCCAGCAGCAGGAACAGCTTCACCTCGATCAGGGCGCCGGATGCAGTGCTGGCCACGTGCATCTTGTCCACCAGGGCCGCCAGCCGGTCGGCGTTCACCAGGGCGCTGAGGTCGCCGGCGATCAGCAGCACGGTGGTGGAGGCGAAGAAGGAAACGCTCTGGATCAGATGGCCCAGCAGCTGGCCGTCCAGCAGGCGGGTGTCGCGCGCCTGCATGTTGCGCATCCACACCTCGCGGACCGTGCGCATGTGCAGGTTCAGGCTGGCCGGCGCCCCCGGCAGGCGGAAGATGACATTATAGCCGCCCCACAACACGAAGAAGGTGGTGAGGGCCAGAAGGTCCAGCGGCGCCAGGTCAAAGGGCATGGGCGGGGCTGCGATCGGAGAGGGATGGAAGGCCCCGCATCATGCCTTGAGCCCGCCCGCCAGGCGAGCGGAAGCTTGAGGCCTTCGCGCCGTCAGGCCGCGGGCGGCGCGTCGGCCTGGCGGTCGGGTGCGGCGTCGGCGAAGGCCGGCAGCGCCAGGCAGGCCTGGTCGATGGCCACCAGGGTGGGGCAGGCGGACAGGTCGGCGTTGAAGCGCCGGGCGTTGAACATCTGCGGCACCAGGGTCAGGTCGGCCAGGCCGGGCGTGTCGCCGAAACTGAAGCGGCCGGCATGGGGCTTCACCATCGCCTCCACCGCCGCCAGACCGGTTTCCATCCAGTGGCGCACCCAGCGGCCGGCCCGTTCCTCATCCACGCCCATCTCACCCTTCAGGTACTTCTGGACCCGCAGGTTGTTGATGGGGTGGATGTCGCAGGCAATGGCCAGGGCCACGGCGCGCGCCTGGGCCCGGACGATGGGGTTGGCCGGCAGCAGGGCGGGGGTAGGGTGAACCTCGTCCAGGTATTCCACGATGGCCAGCGACTGGGTCAGCAGGTGGCGGCCGGTCGCGTCGTCCACCGTCAGGGTGGGCAGCTGGCCCTGCGGGTTCAGGGCCAGATAGTCCGGCTTCAGCTGTTCCCCACCGTCGCGCAGCAGGTGCACCGGCACCTGCTCGGCCGTCAGGCCCTTCAGGTTCAGCGCGATGCGCACGCGGTAGGCGGCGGAGGAGCGGAAGTAAGTATAGAGGGCGAGCGAGGCCATGGGGCAGGCGGGTCCTGGAAGGGGAATGGTCAGAGGACGGGGGCCGGAACGGGCTCGGGCGCCACCGGCTGGGGCCGGTATTCCGCCACCGTCTGCTCGATGGCGCCGAAGATGCTGGCGCCGGCGGCGTCCCTCATCTCGATGCGCACGCTGTCGCCGAAGCGCAGGAAGGGCGTCTTGGGCTGCCCCTGCAGCAGGGTTTCCACCGTGCGCACCTCGGCCAGGCAGGAATAACCCACGCCGCCTTCCGTGATGGGCTTGCCCGGGCCGCCGTCCGGCCCCCGGTTGGACACGGTGCCGGAGCCGATGATGGTGCCGGCGACCAGCGGCCGGGTACGCGCGGCGTGCGCGATCAGCTGGCCGAAGTCGAAGGTCATGTCGATCCCGGCGTTGGGCCGGCCGAACGGCTGCCCGTTGATGAAGGACAGCAGGTCCAGGTGCAGCTTGCCATCGCGCCAGGCGTCGCCCAGGGCGTCCGGCGTCACCGCCACGGGGGCGAAGGCGCTGGACGGCTTGGATTGGAAAAAGCCGAAGCCCTTGCCCAATTCCGCCGGAATCAGGCCGCGCAGGGAAACGTCGTTGACCAGCATGACTAGGCGGATCAGGCCGCGCGCATCCGCCGCCGACACGCCCATGGGCACGTCGCCGGTGACCACCGCCACCTCCCCCTCCAGATCGATGCCCCAGGCCTCGTTGGCCATGAGGATGGGATCGCGGGGCCCGAGGAAACTGTCGGACCCGCCCTGGTACATCAGGGGATCGGTCCAGAAGCTGGGCGGCATGTCGGCGCCGCGCGCCTTGCGCACCAGTTCCACATGGTTGACGTAGGCCGAGCCGTCCGCCCACTGATAGGCGCGGGGCAGCGGCGCCATGCAGGCGGCCTCGTCGAAGGCCTCGAACGGGGCGATGCCCTCATCCAATTCGGCCGCCACCTCGGCCAGGCGCGGCGCCACCTCGGCCCAGTCGTCCAGCGCCTGCTGCAGCGTGGCGGCGATGCCCGGCACGGCGCGGCAGCGCGCCAAGTCGGCCGACACGACGACCAGGATACCGTCGCGGCCCACCTTGGCCTGCAAGGCGGCGTCCAGCGTGCGGTCCAGCGATTTCAGGGTAGCCAGCTTCATGGGGGGCCTTTCCTATCGATCCTTTCGCCCTTACGGGGTCGGCAGGAAAAGGGGCGCCCTCAAGGCGGCCGGCCATTCCAGGGGACGGCGGCGCCTTGAGACCACGAAAAACGGGGCTGTTTCCTCCCAACCCGTCTTCCACCCCCGGGGGCGCTGCCCGTTAAGGACAACCCCAATGACAGGATGGACAGCGGTCGGTTTTATCGTTTCAAATGAAACGTTATAAGTACAGTAGGCCGCGCGGGTTTCCCTGTCAAGCCGCCCCGCCACCGCCACCAACCTGTCACAGGGTGAGCCCCCCATGCCCCCCGATCTGCAGCTGAACCGCTTCCTGCCCTACCGGCTGAACATCCTGTCGAAGAAGGTCAGCCTGGCGCTGGCCACGCGGTACCAGGAACGCTTCGGCCTCAGCATTCCGGAATGGCGGGTGTTCGCCACCCTGGGCCAGGAACAGCCGCTGTCGTCCAACGACATCGTGGAGCGCACGGCCATGGACAAGGCCAAGGTCAGCCGGGCGGTGAACCGCCTGGTCGCCGCCGGCCTGCTGGACCGCCAGCCCCACCCCCGCGACCAGCGCCTGCTGCGCCTGTCGTTCAGCCACAAGGGCCGCGACCTTTACGCACAGGTGGCGCCAGAGGCTCTGGCCTGGGAGGGCCAGCTGCTGTCGGTCCTGACCGACGCCGAGCGCGCCCAGCTGTGGGCACTGATGGAAAAGCTGGAACAGCGCGTGGCGCAGGAGATCCCGGAGTCGGTGCCGCTGTCGGATAGTTTGGATTAGTTTTTTGTGTCCTCAGGCGCCGGCAGGCCCATCCGGGCCTTTGGCTGTCCTCAGTTTCCAGTCCACTGCGTTCCCCGGAAACTTCCGGCGGATGCAGTCGCATCCTACAGTGACGTGGGACTAGTCCCACGTCACCGCTTGGCACTTAAGTGTTTGAGAATAGTACTTAGACGCTAACCGACCCGGCGAAGGGCAGGTCGCGGATGCGCTTGCCGGTCAGGGCGGCAATGGCGTTGGCCACCGCCGGCCCCAAGGGCGGCACACCCGGTTCGCCGACACCGGTGGGCGGGTTGGCGCTGGGGACGATATGCACCTCCACCTTGGGCATCTCATCGATGCGCAGGCAGCGGTAGGTGTCGAAGTTGGACTGGTCGACCACGCCGTCCTTCATGGTGATGGCGCCGTACATGATGGCGCCCACGCCATAGCCGATGCCGCCCTCCATCTGGGCCTTGACCACGTCCGGGGTGACGGCAATGCCGCAATCGACGGCGCAGACCACGCGCTCCACCTTGATGCGGCCCTTGTCATCCTGCGACACCTCGGCCACGTGGGCGACGACGGAACGGAAGCTTTCCGCCACCGCCACGCCCCGCGCCCAACCCTTGGGCAGGGGCTTGGTCCACTCGGCCTTTTCCACCGCCAGGTTCAGCACCGCCAGGTGGCGCGGATGCTTTTCCATCAGCTTGCGCCGGAAGGCCACCGGATCCTGCTTGGCCTCCGCCGCCAGTTCGTCCAGGAAGGTTTCCACGGCGAAGGCGGTGTGGGTGGACCCCACCGACCGCCACCACAGCACCGGCACGGGCGAGGTGGTGGTGTGCAGGTCGACCAGGCGGTTGGGGATGGTGTAGGGGATCTCCGCCGCCCCCTCGACCGAGGTGGCGTCGGGCTTGCCCGGCTGCTCGAACGGGCCGCCGGCCATGATGCTCTGACCAACGATGCGGTGCTGCCAGGCCAGTACGCTGCCGTCGGCACCCAGCTTGGCCTCCATGCCGTGGACATACAGGGGGCGGTAGCGGCCGCCGCGGATGTCATCTTCCCGCGACCAGATCAGCTTCACCGGCCGTCCGGCCAGCTTGCCGCCCTGCACCTTGGTGTCCGACAGCGCCTTGGCGATGGCCACGCCCTCGACAATGTAGTCGGACTCGATGTTGGCGCGGCGGCCGAAGCTGCCGCCGGCGTAGACGGTGTGGATGGTCACCTGCTCGGGCTTCAGGCCGGCCGTCTTGGCGGCGTTCATCTGGTCGATGGTCTGGAACTGGTCGCCCGCCCAGATCTCGCAGCCTTCCTTGCCCAGCTTGACCACGCAGGTCAGCGGCTCCATGGGCGCGTGGGCCAGGTAGGGGAAGGTGAATTCCGCCTTCAGGGTCTTGGCACCCTTCACCGCGTCGACATCGCCTTCCTTGGTCACCAGTTGACCGGGCTTGGGCAGCAAGGCCTTGTAATCGGCGATGATGGCGTCGGTGCCGCGCTTCTCGGCGTTGGTTTCGTCCCAGGTGACCTTCAGCGCCTCACGCCCCTGGTGCGCCGCCCAGTAGGAGGTGGCCAGCACGGCCACGCCGCGCGGGATCTCCACCACCTCGACCACGCCCTTCACCGCCTTCGCCGCCTTGGCGTCGATGGCCTGGGCCTTGGCGCCGAAACGGGTCGGGCGCTGCACCACCGCCACCAGCATGCCCGGCTGGACGACGTCGATGGCGAAGATGGCCTTGCCGGTGGTTTTCTCCGCGCTGTCCTTGCGCGGCAGCTTGGTGCCCACCAGGGTGAAGTTCTTCGGATCCTTCAGGGGCACGTCGGCGGGCACGGGCAGGGTGGCTGCCTTGGCCGCCAGTTCACCGAAGCCGGCCTTGTGCGTGCCGGAGGAAACCACGCCCTTGGACACGGTGATGTCCGACGCGGGCACGCCCCAGGTCTGGGCGGCGGCCGCCACCAGCAGGGCGCGCGCCGTGGCGCCGGCCTGGCGCAGCTGGGTCCAGGAATTGTAGACGGAGGTGGACCCGCCGGTGCCCTGGATGGGGCCGAAGGCGGTGTTGTTGTACAGCTTGGCGTTGGCGGGGGCATGTTCCGCCCGCATCTGCGCCCAGTCGGCGTCCATCTCTTCCGCCACGATGGCGGTCAGGCCGGTGAAGACGCCCTGGCCCATCTCCAGATGCTTGATCAGCACGGTGACGGTGCCGTCCGGCGCCACTTTTACGAAAGCATTGGGGACGAAGGCGTTGGTCGCAGCGGCGGCCTGGGCCCGGCGGCTGGTGCCGGTCCAGGTGAAGCCCACCATCAGGCCCACGCCGGCGCCGCCGGTGACCTGAAGGAAACGGCGGCGGGACGTGCCCTCGGGGCTTTGGGTCATGTGTCCATCGGGCATGATCAGATCTCCAGCGCCTTGGCCGCCTCGTGGATGGCGGCGCGGATGCGGACATAGGTAGAGCAGCGGCAGAGGTTGCCGCTCATGGCGCTGTCGATGTCCTGGTCGGTGGGCTTGGCGTTATCGGTCAGCAGGGCGACGGCCGACATGATCTGGCCCGACTGGCAATAGCCGCACTGGACCACGTCCAGCTTGACCCAGGCGTCCTGCACGGCCTTGGCCACCTTGCCCTCGATGCCCTCGATCGTGGTCACCTTGGACCCGGCGATGGACCCGATGGGGGTGGAGCAGGCGCGCACGGGCTGGCCGTCGACATGCATGGTGCAGGCGCCGCACTGGGCGGCGCCGCAACCGAACTTGGAGCCCGTCTTTCCCGCGATCTCGCGCACCGCCCAGAGGAGCGGCATGTCGGGATCGGCGTCAACCGACCAGGGCTTTCCGTTGAGGGTGAGTTTGATGGGCGGCATGGATCTCAATCCCGGGGGTTCGTCGTGTGGGGCATCCCCATTCCGGATGGCTGCACCAGGCGGCACCCGGCACAGTCCCGGTCTATCCGATGCGGGCGGACAGGCGGCAAGACACGCCTTACGGAATACGGACGCGGAACGGCGGGCAACTCCATGCCCGCCGGAAGTCATGGATGTACCACGATCGTGTAGAAATGGCCAACTTGGCCAAATGGTGGACTTGCGAAATCGTCGGTTTCTTCCCATATGGTGGGCTGGCGCGACGCGAGACCGTGTTCATTACTTGTGTCCCTCCGTTATTTCCAGTCAAATATAGCGTCTGTTTCGACGCGACGAATGATCAACCCCATTGTTATGGCCGGCGGAATCCATCGTGGGAGCACTAGGCGCCCGCGCGGGGCTTTTGTATCTTGTGATGACCCGTGACGACCCCTTGGCCACCAAACGGTTAACGCCCAAGGCCGGTCGCGCGGGAGCGGGACTTCGGGGTGACGTGGGGCGGGTCATGGGGCACAGGATGCGGCGCGGCTGGATGCGCCCGGCGAAGACTGTGGTGCTGGGCGTGGCGCTGGGCCTGGCCCTGGCGGCCGGCGTCCTGACAACGCCCGCCCAGGCGGCCACCCCCGGTCCCGCCAAAAGCGGCGGCACGCTGGAGCAGGTGCGCCAGCGCGGCACGCTGCGCTGCGGCGTCAACACCGGCCTGCCGGGATTCGGGGCACCGGACAGCCAGGGGGAATGGACGGGCCTGGACGTGGATATCTGCCGCGCCGTGGCCGCCGCCGTGCTGGGCGACGCCCGTAAGGTGCAGTTCATCCCCCTGAGCGGCCGCCAGCGCTTCAGCAGCCTGCTGTCGGGGGATATCGACCTGCTGTCGCGCAACACCACCTGGACCCTGAGCCGCGATGTGCAGGGCATGGACTTCGCCCCGCCCGTCTATTACGACGGCCAGGCCTTCATGGTGCGGCGGTCCTTCCGGGCGCGCAGCGTGCGCGAGCTGAACGGCGCTACCATCTGCGTGCAGCAAGGCACCACCACCGAACTGAACCTGGCGGATTACTTCCAATCCACGGGCATGAGCTACAGGCCGCTGGCCATCGAGGACTTGAGTGAGTTGGTGGCCGCCTTCTTCAGCGGCCGCTGCGACGCCTATACCACCGACGCCTCAGCCCTGGCCGCCACCCGCGCCGCGCAGACGGTCAGCGCCGACGATTATCTGATCCTGCCGGAGCTGATCTCGAAGGAGCCGCTGGCACCCGCCGTGCGCAAGGGCGACGAGCAATGGTTCGACATCGTGAGATGGACCGTCTTCGCCTTGATCGAAGCGGAGGAGCGGGGCGTCACCAAGGCCAACGTGCGCGACAACCTGGGGTCCGCCGCGCCAGGTGTGCAACGCCTGCTGGGCGTGCAGACAGGGGCCGGCCTGGGCAAGTCGCTGGGCCTGGACGATGAATGGGCCGTGCGTATCGTTTCCCAGGTGGGCAACTATGGCGAAGTGTTCGAGCGCAATGTCGGCCGCAATTCCGTGCTGCGCCTGGACCGCGGGCTGAACGCCCTGTGGAACCAGGGCGGCCTGATGTACGCCATGCCCATACGGTGATGGGAAACATAGCGATTCCGGTAGGGACCGCCCTTCCCGGCGAAAGCCGCCGTTGTATCGGCGCCGGTTTCAAGGCAAGTAGACAGCAACAGAAAATTTGACCGCGCCAAAATCGCCCCGGGTACGTCGGGGCGGCGGCACCGGCCATCGGGGGATAGGTTTCAATGCAGCAAAAGCGCTTCACGCTGTTCGTCCTGGGCGCGATGGTCGCCGGCATCGCGGTGGGCGCCGTGGGGCACAACCTGCCCGCGGCCGACGGGGCCTCGCTGGCCAGCACGCTGTCCATCCTGACGGACATTTTCCTGCGCCTGATCAAGATGATCATCGCGCCCCTGGTTTTCTCCACCTTGGTGGTGGGCATCGCGCATATGGAGGATGTGGCCGCCATCGGCCGCGTGGGTGTGAAGACCCTGGGCTGGTTCCTGCTGGCCGGCATCGTCTCGCTGATCCTGGGCCTAGTCATGGTGCAGATCCTGGAACCTGGCGTGGGCATGGCCCTGCCGGACCCCACGTCCGGCGGCAAGGCGCCCGACGCCGCCGTCTTCACCCTGAAGAACTTCATCGAGCACACGGTGCCGCGCTCGGTGATCGAGGCCATGGCCAACAACGAGATCCTACAGATCGTCGTCTTCTCCATCTTCGCGGGCATCGCCATCGCCTCGGTGAAGGAGAAGGTGCCGGTGGTGGTGCACCTGGTGGAACAGATCGCCACCGTCATGCTGAAGGTGACCAGCTATGTCATGATGTTCGCGCCCGTCGCCATCTTCGCGGCCCTGGCGGCCACGGTGACGACGCAGGGTCTGCAGGTGCTGGGCAGCTACGTGAAGTTCGTGGGCGGCTTCTACCTGGCCATGGCGCTGCTGTGGGTCGTGCTGCTGGCGGCGGCGGTGCCCTTCATCGGCGGCCGGGTTCGCGAGCTGGTCAGCGCCATCCGCCAGCCCGTGCTGCTGGCCTTTTCCACCGCCAGCTCCGAAGCCGCGTACCCGCGCACGCTGGAGCGCATGCAGGCCTTCGGCGCCGCCCGTAAGATCGTCAGCTTCGTCCTGCCGCTGGGGTATTCGTTCAACCTCGACGGATCGATGATCTACTGCACCTTCGCCACCATGTTCATCGCCCAGGCCTACGGCATCCACATCAGCATCGGCCAGCAGGTGGAGATGCTGGGCCTGCTGCTGCTGACCAGCAAGGGCATCGCCGGCGTGCCGCGCGCCTCGCTGGTGGTCATCGCCGCGGCCCTGCCTTTCTTCCACATCCCGTCGGAGGGCATGGTGCTGGTGCTGGCCGTCGATCACCTGCTGGACATGGGCCGCAGCGCCACCAACGTGGTGGGCGTGTCGGTCGCCGCCGCCGTCATCGCCAAGTGGGAGGGCCTGCTGGGCCCCGGTCATTTGGCCGATGGGGAAGAGGACATCTGACGCCGCCGCCATCTCCGAAGCCATGGGCTCCGGACATCATCGGCCCCGGAAATTATGGGGTGGCGGAAGGCCGCACCCCCACCAACGGCGAGCCCCCGGGTCCGCCGTTCGCGTTTGAGGTACCACGGGGCTGTGCGGCTAAGCGCCTGGCACGCCTGCCCTTTCCTTGGCCCCTGCGGCAGGGCGCCCTACCCCCATCGGCGGGCGACGATTCCCAGCTTCCGGCATCGTACAACCCACTGTACGGCAAGGGTATGCCGGATGGCCGCTGACATCGGCGGCCACAAACCCGACATGCCCCTGTCATAGCCGTCTGCCATGCTCATATATGCCCCATGGCGACGGATGGCTCATGCCCCGCCCCTTCTGAAGTGGGGACGGGGCCTGGAACCTCGAAGCCTGGAGCAGGCTTGGACAAAGCCCAAGAAGGGAGGGTGAGACACGATGATGGTGCACCACGAACCCCGCCTGACCGACATGCTGGAGGACCCGGTGGTCCGCCTGGTGATGGAGCGCGACGGCGTCTACCGCGATGATGTCCTGAAACTGATGGCCAGCGTGGCCCGCAAAGCCACCAAGCCCGCCGTGAAGGCGGCCGCACCCAAGGTTTCCGCAGCGGAACCGGCCCTGGCCGGCCACGCGTGAAATCAACCCTGCCGATCGGCCTTTTACATGGTTGATCTGACGATTGCCGCCCCCGGGGAGAAGATGCCGGGGTGCGGCCAGCGGAAATAGATGGAATTGGCAGGCGCCGCCTGTCCCCAAGTCCATGAATAAGATAAGCCACAAATGAAAAAGGCGGCCGCAAGGCCGCCCGGCGAACAATCAAACCCGTTTCAGGCGTTATTGTTCGACCGGGGCCCCTGACATCTGGGCCGGTACCTTGGCCGGGGCGGCGTTGCTTTCGCCTGAGGACGACCAAGCCGCCAGCAGGATCATGCCCACGGCGGTCAACGCCAGCAGCAGCCAGCGGCCGGCGCTCTTGTCGCCGGCGGTCTTATCCCTAGTCTTGATCTGTGGCAGTGGCAGGTCCGCCACCGTCTCCGTTGCATCGCCGTTCATCTTACCCCCGGATGTCATGTTCCTGGGTTGATCCTGTACGGGAACAATAAAGTTACCCGCAGGGGCCATGAAACCCCTCTTAAGGTATAAATAGTCTATCTTTTCATTAAAGGGATTCTCTGTGTCATAGATCACACACTTCGATCCCAAGGGAAATTTAAGTCGAATTATCTGTTAATGGATTAAAAGGACAAGACACCGCTGTCTGATGCCAGGATGGCGATGCCATGGCCCCGGCGATCCGGGCGCGGCATGGGCGGCGGCCAGGCCGAAAAAAAGGCGGCATGCCGGAAACCGGCAGCCGCCTTCAAGTGAGATATTGAGGGAAACATCCATTCCGACGGTGCCGACCCTGGGCGGGGCCGGCATCGCTGGAGCGGTTTTTAGAACTTCACGCGTACACCACCGTAGACGAAGCGGCCGATCACGTCGTACGTGCCGGCAGCTGTCTCGGTGCCCGTAACGTCGCCCGGCAGACCCGAGTAAACGGGGGGCGGCGCCACATCGAGCAGGTTGTGCGCGCCCGCATAGAGTTCGACCGCGCGATCGAACAGGGCATAGCTCACCTGGATATCGTTATAGATCTTGGCGCCGATGCCAGTGGTCAACGGCCAATCGTAGCTCTTCAGGAACTGGTCGTCGAACCGGGCCGGGCCAATGTAGCGGACGGTCCAGTCGAAGTTCAGGTTTTCCCAGCTATAGGTCAGGTCGACGGTGGCGCGGTGGCGCGAAGCCCCGATTTCGCCGGCGAACTGGTCATGGTCGGCGCCCGGCAGCGGAACAGTATAACCCTGGAACAGCATGGTGTAGCTGGCGTGGACACCGGCGGTGCCCGCCAGGCCCAACTTGTCCAGGTCGTAGTTATAGGCGGCGGTGATGTCGATGCCGCTGGTGACCAGTTGTCCGACGTTCTGCAGGTTGGAATTGATGTACTGCAGGGCGCCGTTCTGGTCGCGGGTGATCAGGCCGCAGAACTGGCCGGTGTGGCCATCACCGGTGCGATAGCACTGGTCCAGCGCGAACTGGCGCGGAACCGATTCCACCGCGTTGTCGACAACAATGCCGAAGTAATCCGCGGTCAAGCTGAGGTTGGGGATGAAGCTCGGCGAATAGGCGGCACCGGCGCTGATGTTCTTGCTGCGCTCGGCACCCAGATTGGGATTGCCCGAGTTGAAGCCGCTGACCCCCTGCAGTTCCGCCTGGGTCGGCGTGAAAGAGCCTTGGGCGTTGATGCGGGCCAGGATCGACGGAATGGACCGGCAGGTGGCCCCCAGCGCGCCGCCGCCGCTGGCGGTGATGCCCGAGCAGGGGTCGACCAGACCGGTGGGGAAGGTCTGCGTGCCGGGGTCGTACAGCTCGTTCACGTGCGGCGCGCGCACCGACACGGAGTAATGGCCGCGGAAGTGCAGGTCGCTGATGGGGGCGTATTCGCCGCCGGCGCGCCAGCTGTTGATGTCACCGACGCTGGAGTAGCTGGCCATGCGATCGGCCATGTCGATCGACAGGCTGTGGATCAACGGCAGATCCTTCAGCACCGGGATGTTGGCTTCGGCGTATTCCTCGGTGACGTGGTACGCCCCCTCGACATTAGGCGCCTTGTTGCCGCCATTCAGGCCCTGCTGGGTCAGGACGTCGTTGTCGGACGCACTGGTTTCCACCCGGTGTTCCACACCGAAGGCGACACCCAGGGGACCGGCCGGCAACTGGAACACGTCGCCGGAGATGTTGGCCTGGGCGACCTTCTGCGTGACCCTTGCGTTCAGCGTCTGGTCGGCGCGGACATAATCCGCCGCCGCCTTGCTCATGGAATTGAAGCCGAACAGGTTCAGCGGCACGCAGCCGGCGGCGCGGGCGCTGGCGTTGCGGCACTGGATGGTGCCGTTGCTCAGCTGTTCCACGTCCAGCGCGTTGGCGAAGTTCAGGATGTTGACCTGGCCGGTCGACACCTGCGACTGCGTGGTCTGGCCGTAGTTGTAAGAGGCATCCCACTTGAAGTTGCTGAAGGTCGGGACCAGCGTCTCGATCTTCGGGATCGTGCCCTCAAGGCCCAACACGGCGCGGAAGGTCTGGCGATCGTTCTTGGAGCCGCGGTTGTCAATGTCGGACAGACGCTTGGTGAACTGGATGTCCTTCAAGCCGTCGCCATTGCTGTCCTTGGCGGAGGCCAGGATGGCGGCGGGTACCAGCGGATTGTTCCGGACGACGCCGTTGCTGTCGCGGTACTGCACGTTCCACTGCCCCAGGGCGGTGGGATCGGTGAAGATCTGATTGGACGCCAGGGGAAAAGGCTCAAGCCGCGACTGGGTGTGGGTTTGGGCGTAGTTCAGCTCGGTGAACGCCTTCACCCAATCCGTGATCTCGTAATCCGCGCTGGCGGCGCCGGAATAGCGGGTGGTGGGAATGGCGATGGTGCGGTAGGCGCTGCGGTTGAAACCATCAGGCTGGCGGCCCAGCGCGCTGTTGCCGTTGGTGTAGAAGCCGGTGACCAGGGTGCCGTTGGGCAGGTAGGTATAGGAGGTTTTACCCGCCGTGAAGCGGCCCTGGGGCGCATAGGACGACAGATAGGGGGTGGTGATCTGGAAGGCATGGTCCAGCTCGCCATCCAGCACGCCTGTCGATTCCTGGTCCACGGCGGAGCCGGCGCGGTTGCGGGAATAGACCGCCCCCTCTTCGGAATAGCCGAAGTAGGCCAGGGCATGGCCACGGCTGCCGATCTTGCCGCCCATGGTCAGCGTGGCGTCTTTGGTGATGCTGTCGCTGTGGTCGGAGATGCCGTAGCGGACATCCGCCGCCACGCCCTCGAAATCCTTCTTCATGATGATGTTGACCACGCCGGCGATGGCATCGGAACCGTAAATGGCCGAGGCGCCGTCGGTCAGGACTTCGATGTGGTCGATCAGTGCCGTCGGAATGCTGTTCAAATCGACGGCGGTGCTGCCCGGCTCACCCGCCACGAAACGGCGGCCGTTGACCAGCACCAGGGTGCGGTCCTCGCCCAGATTGCGCAGATCAACCGTGGCGATGCCGGAATTGGCGATGTCGAAGTTGGAGTTGGACCGCGAGAAGGTTGGCGAACCGAAGGTGGGGTTCTGCAGCAGGGCGTCCTGGATGTTGACGATGCCGCGGCTGGCGATGTCCTCGGAGCTGATCACCTGGATGGGCGCGGCTTCCGTATTGACGGAACGCGCGATGCGGGAACCGGTGACGACGATTTCCTGCAAGTCATCATCGGCCGCATGGGCAATGGTCGCCGTCATGGTCAGCGTAGACAAGCCAAGGGCGGCACCCGCCAGCAAGGCCTGGCGGGTCTTAAAATGTAATCCCCTCATTAAATCTATCTCCTGTTCGGATTTGTTATTTGATCTGCCTATGCCGATATGGCGTTTTCCCCCACCAAACGGCAGATATCGCCCCAATCCTTTTGTTCATTGGGGGGCGATAACAGATTGAAACAGTCCGTGAGCGACGCGCCGGGCGTCAATCAGGAAAGATTGCTGTATTGCAACTGATGGCAGTTATGTATCATTTTTGATACAGGTTAGTTATAAAGTTTCGTCAAAGTTTTTGTCTTTATATAAAAATTACATGCCTTGGCCAGCCAAGTGCGGCGGCATCCGGTCCTTACCTATGATATGCCTTTAGACTTAGTTTTACCCCCACCAAAAGGCCGACTCGGAGAGTGCCCTTTTCTGACCGGCCAGTTAGGTTTTTTTCCGCCGAGCTGGCAAGGCCGCGACACTTTGTCGCTCTACACCTTGTTTTTACAATGAAATGCCGATGCCCGACGTCGGCTGTTATTCCTACGCCGCGAGCGACGGCGCCATATCCTGGAGGCCCGGCGGCCGCGGCATCGGCGGCACCCGCCTAGCACTAAATTAGTAGTCGCTGCGCCGCCGGCGCAGCAAAAAGGGCGACCCGCAGGGGGCCGCCCTTCCCTGGTCATCACGGTTGGCACTTACAGGATGAATTTGCTGAGGTCGGCGTTCTTGGCCAGGTCCGACACCTTTTCCCGCACATAGGCGGCGTCGATGGCCACGGCGCTGCCGGCCTGGTCGGCGGCGGTGAAGCTGATCTCCTCCAGCAGGCGTTCCAGCACCGTGTGCAGGCGGCGGGCGCCGATGTTCTCCACCGTGCTGTTGATCTGCACCGCCAGGCGCGCCAGCTCGTCGATGGCGTCGTCGGTGAAGCTGAGAGCCACCTCCTCGGTCTTCAGCAGCGCCACGTACTGCTTGATCAGGCTGGCCTCAGGCTCCGTCAGGATGCGGCGGAAGTCTTCCTCGGTCAGGGGCTTCAGTTCCACGCGGATGGGCAGGCGGCCCTGCAGCTCGGGCAGCAGATCGGACGGCTTGGCCACGTGGAAGGCGCCGGACGCGATGAACAGGATATGATCGGTCTTCACCGCGCCATGCTTGGTGTTGACCGTCGTGCCCTCGATCAGGGGCAGCAGATCGCGCTGCACGCCTTCGCGGCTGACGTCGCCGCCGCCCCGGTTTTCGGAACGGGCGGTGATCTTGTCGATCTCATCCAGGAAGACGATGCCGTTCTGCTCCACGGCGTGGATGGCTTCGGCCACCACCGTCTCGTTGTCCAGCAGCTTGTCGGATTCCTCGGCCATCAGCACGGTGTGGCTTTCGGCCACCGTCATGCGGCGGGCCTTGGTACGGCCGGCGAAGGCTTTGCCGAAGATGTCGCCCAGGTTGATCATGCTCATGCTGCCGCCGGGCATGCCGGGGATGTCGAAGGCCGGGGCGGACGCGGCGTTGTCCTGCACCTGGATTTCGATCTCCTTGTCGTTCAGCTGACCCTCGCGCAGCATCTTGCGGAACTTCTGCCGCGTCTCGGACGACGCCCCCTCGCCCACCAGGGCGTCCAGCACCCGTTCCTCGGCGCGCAGTTCCGCCTTGGCCGCGACCTCCTTGCGCAGGCGCTGGCGGGTCAGGTTGATGGCGATCTCCACCAGGTCGCGGACGATCTGTTCCACGTCGCGACCGACATAGCCGACCTCGGTGAACTTGGTCGCCTCCACCTTCAGGAAGGGGGCCTGGGCCAGCTTGGCCAAGCGGCGCGCGATCTCGGTCTTGCCCACGCCGGTCGGGCCGATCATGAGGATGTTCTTGGGCAGAACCTCCTCCTTCAAGCCGTCCGGCAATTGCTGGCGGCGCCAGCGGTTGCGGAGCGCGATGGCCACGGCGCGCTTGGCGTCCTTCTGGCCGACGATGTAGCGGTCCAGTTCCGAGACGATTTCGCGGGGGGAGAACGAGGTCATCGCCGGGCTCACAGCTTTTCCAGGGTGATGTTGCGGTTGGTGTAGACGCAGATGTCGGCAGCGATGCCCAGCGCCTTGCGGGCGATGGCCTCTGCGTCCATGTCCGGCAGGTCGATCAGGGCGCGGGCGGCGGCCAGGGCGTAGGCGCCGCCGGAGCCGATACCGATGATGCCGTCCTCCGGCTCTAACACATCGCCGTTGCCGGTCAGGATCAGGCTGGCCTGGCGGTCCGCCACCGCCATCATGGCCTCCAGCCGGCGCAGGTAGCGGTCGGTGCGCCAGTCCTTGGCCAGTTCCACGGCGGCGCGGGTCAGCTGGCCCGGATACTGTTCCAGCTTGGCCTCCAACCGTTCGAACAGGGTCATGGCGTCCGCCGTGGCTCCGGCGAAGCCGGCCATGACGCTGCCGCCAGCCAGGGGGCGGACCTTGCGGGCGTTGGATTTCATCACCGTGTTGCCCACCGACACCTGACCGTCGCCGGCCACCACCACCTGCCCGTTCTTGCGAATGGAAAGGATGGTGGTGCCGTGCCACTGGATGGGGTCGTGGGTCTTGCCGTAGTCGGACATGGGAAGAGGTTCCGGTTGGAAACGGGAAATAGGATGAGGGCCCACGGTATGTGGGATGGCGATGATGCGGGTCAAGCCATGCGCCAGAGTCTATGCTCCGCCCCTTTCACGGTAACAGCCTTGCTGCTAAGTAGTGCTTATGGACAGGAACGAACCAGCAGGCGCCCGCAGCAGCACTGTGGAGCGCAAGACCAAGGAAACGCAGATCAGCGTGACCGTGGATCTCGACGGTACCGGCCGTTACGACGTGTCGACCGGCATCGGCTTCCTTGACCATATGCTGGAGCAGCTGTCGCGCCATTCTCTCATCGACCTGACGGTGCGCGCGGTGGGCGACCTGCACATCGATTTCCACCATACGACCGAGGATACCGGCATCGCCATCGGCGAGGCCGTGGCCAAGGCCCTGGGCGACCGGCGCGGCATCAACCGCTATGGCCACGCCTACATCCCCATGGATGAGACGCTGACCCGCGCGGCCATCGACCTGTCCAACCGGCCCTATCTGATCTGGAAGGTTCATTTCACCCGCGACAAGCTGGGCGAGATGGACACGGAACTGTTCAAGGAATGGTTCCAGGCCTTCGCCTTCGCCGCCGGCGCTACCCTGCACATGGAAAACCTGTACGGGGAGAACAACCACCACATCGTGGAGAGTTGTTACAAGGCCCTGGCCCGGGCCCTGCGCGCCGCCATCGAGATCGACCCGCGCAAGGCCGACGCCGTGCCCTCCACCAAGGGTGTGCTGGGCGGTACGCTCTGATCCTTTCTTTCCGTCACAGGGTCCGCCTGCCATGACCGCGACCTCTTCCGCCTCCGTGGCGCTCATCGACTACGGCTCCGGCAACCTGCGCTCCGCCGCCAAGGCGGTGGAACGGGCGGCGCAGGAGGCGGGGCGTCATGGGCTGGCGGTCACCGTCACGGCCGACCCGGACGCCATTGCCCGGGCGGACCGCGTCATCCTGCCGGGCGTGGGCGCCTTCGCCGACTGCATGGGCGGCCTGCTGGCGGTGGACGGGCTCAAGGACGCGCTGGAAGAGGCGGTCATCCGCCGCGGCCAGCCCTTCCTGGGCATTTGCGTCGGCATGCAGCTGATGGCGCGCGAGGGTCGCGAACATGGCGTGCACCCAGGCCTGGGCTGGATCGATGCGGTAGTGGAACGATTGACCCCGGCCGATCCCGCCCTGAAGATTCCGCACATGGGCTGGAACGAGCTGGTGCTGGACCAGGCGGACCATCCGCTGCTGGCCGGCATCGAGGCCGGATCCCATGTCTATTTCGTCCATTCTTACGGCCTGAAGGTGGGCGACCCCGCCCTGCTGAAGGCCCATGCCGACTACGCCGGATCCATTCCCGCGCTGGTGGGCCGCGACAACCTGGCGGGCACCCAGTTCCATCCGGAGAAAAGCCAGGCCACGGGCCTGAAGCTGATCGCCAATTTCCTGGCCTGGACACCCTGATCACCCCCTGTCCTACGCGTTATCGTTCCCGCCGCCACGCTTCGAGGTTCCCCATGTCCGGTGCGCATCAGCCGGCCGCCCCCAGCGCCCAGATCACCGTGGAGGTGGTGGAACGCATCCGCCCCGGCGACATGGACGACCTGTGCGACGCCGCCGACCTGGCCATCCGCGACGGCGGCGGCTTCGGCTGGGTGGCGCCCCCCGTGCGGGAGGCCATGGAGCGTTATTGGAAGGGCGTGATGGTGGTGCCGGAGCGCACCCTGCTGGTGGGCCGCCTGGACGGGGTCATCGCCGGATCGGCCCAGCTGGTGCGCCCCACCCGCAACAATGAGGCGCAGAGCTTCGCCTGCACCCTGACCACCAGCTTCGTCGCTCCGTGGGGGCGCGGCCATGGCCTGGCCCGGGCGCTGACCCTGGCGGTGGAGGAGGAGGCGCGCAAGGCCGGCTTCCGTATCCTGAACCTGGACGTGCGCGCCACCCAGGGTGCCGCCATCGCGCTGTACCGCGCCTTGGGCTACATCGAATGGGGCCACCATCCCCATTATGCGCGGGTGGACGGGCGGGATATCCCGGGCCTGTTCTTCTACAAGGATCTGACGGAACCCAGCCGGCAGGAAGACCGGCCTCAAGACAGCAAGCGGGATTAGGGCGAACCATGATCATTTATCCGGCCATCGACCTTAAGGACGGCGCCTGCGTGCGCCTGGTGCGCGGCGACATGGACCAGGCCACGGTGTTCAACACCGACCCGGCCGACCAGGCGGCGCGCTTCGCGGCGCAGGGCTTCGAGTGGCTGCATCTGGTCGACCTGAACGGCGCCTTCGCCGGCCGGCCGGTCAATGGCGACGCCGTGGCCGCCATCCTGAACCGGGTGAAGCTGCCGGTGCAGCTGGGCGGCGGCATCCGCGACATCGCCACCATCGAGGATTGGCTGAAGCGCGGGGTGGAGCGGGTGATCCTGGGCACCATCGCCGTGCGCGACCCCGAGCTGGTGAAGCAGGCCTGCCGCCTGTTCCCCGGCCGTGTGGCCGTAGGCATCGACGCCCGCGACGGCCGCGTGGCGGTGGAGGGCTGGGCCGAGGCGTCCGACATCACGGCCCTGGACCTGGCGCTGAAGTTCGAAGACGCCGGCGTGGCCGCCATCATCTACACCGACATTGACCGGGACGGCGCCCTGGGCGGGGTGAACGTGGAGGCGACGGCCGACCTGGCCTCCCACCTCACCACGCCGGTGATCGCTTCGGGCGGGGTGTCCAGCATCGCCGACTTGGCCGCGCTGAAGCGGCAGGAGGACACGGGCATCACCGGCGTCATCTGCGGCCGTGCCCTGTATGACGGGCGCATCGATCCCGTGGCGGCGCTGAGCCTGCTGAACCGCCCCAGGGAGATGCTGTAATGCTGAAACGCCGCATCATCCCCTGCCTGGACGTGAAGGACGGACGCGTGGTCAAGGGCGTCAACTTCGTCGACCTGGTGGACGCCGGCGATCCCGTCGAGCAAGCGCGTCTGTATGACGCCGCCGGGGCCGACGAGCTGACCTTCCTGGATATCACCGCCAGCCATGAAGGCCGCGACACCATCTTCGACGTCGTGCGCCGCACGGCGGAACAGGTGTTCATGCCCCTGACGGTGGGCGGCGGCGTGCGCACGGTGGAGGACATCCGCAAGCTGCTGCTGGCCGGCGCCGACAAGGTGTCGATCAACAGCGCCGCCGTCAGCCGGCCCGAATTCGTGCGCGAGGCGGCGCAGAAGTTCGGCGCCCAATGCGTGGTGGTGGGCATCGACGCCAAGCGCGACGCCAACGGCCGCTGGGGCGTGTACACTCACGGCGGCCGCAAGGAAGCGGGGCTGGACGCGGTGGAGTGGGCCCGGCGCATGGCGGAATACGGCGCCGGCGAAATCCTGCTGACCTCCATGGACCGGGACGGCACCAAGAGCGGGTTCGACCTGGAGCTGACGCGCGCCGTGGCCGATGCCGTGCCCGTGCCGGTGATCGCCTCTGGCGGGGTCGGCACGCTCGACCATCTGGTGGACGGCGTCACCCAGGGCCATGCCTCGGCCGTTCTGGCCGCCAGCATCTTCCACTTCGGCACCTATTCCATCGCCCAGGCCAAGGCCCACATGGCCGCCGCCGGCATTCCCATGCGCGGGGTGTGATGCCATGGCGGCCAAGACAAAGAGCGACCCGCCGGCCAGCCACCTGGCCAACCACCTGAAGGATCTGTACGCCACCATCCTGGCCCGCAAGGGCGCCGATCCCGAAACCTCGCACACCGCCCGGCTGTTCAGCCGCGGCACCGCCAAGATCGCCCAGAAGGTGGGGGAAGAGGCGGTGGAGGCGGTGATCGAGGCCATGCGCGGCGACCGCGACAAGCTGGCCTCGGAATCCGCCGACCTGCTCTATCATCTACTGGTGTTGTGGGCCGATGCGGGGCTGACACCGGACGACATCTATGCCGTGCTGGCCGCCCGCCAGGGCATCAGCGGCATCGAGGAAAAGAAGAACCGCAAAGCATAACACGCCATAAAACTGGGCTATATCAGGCTGGCGACCGCCAGCCCCGCAGTGAGCACCGAAGGGCGAGCGAGGATAAGCCAAGGCCAAGGACGTGGCCGCCCGGCGCTTGAGGGAGAAACCAAAAATGTCCTATGACACGAACAATATCTTCGCCCGCATCCTGCGCGGCGAGATCCCGTGCAAGAAGGCCTACGAGGACGATCATGTCCTGGCCTTCCACGACATCCACCCGCAGGCCCCTACCCACATCCTGGTGATTCCGAAGGGGGCTTACGTCAGCGCCGCCGATTTCGGCGCCCAGGCCAGCGATGCCGAGATCGCCGCCTTCACCCGCGCCGTCAGCCGCATCGCCGCCGAGGCGGGGGTTGAGGGCTCGGGCTATCGCCTGATCTCCAACCACGGGCCCGACAGCCACCAGGAAGTGCCGCACTACCACGTCCACATCCTGGGCGGCCGCCCGCTGGGCCGGCTGGTGACACCGCTTTAACCTTTACCACCAGCGATGGTGAAGGCCGCCGGAAGCGATCCGGCGGCCTTTTTCGTATCCGCCCGCGCTGGGTCAGGCCGGGCGCAGCGCTTGCGTTTAAAGATGTATTTGACATGCATTAATAAGACTGGCAGGAATTCATTCATCGAGAATGAATGATTAGTCGCCTTGCCGGCCCGCCACCCCTTGCCTGGGGAAGACCGGCCGCCCTTCCCCAGACAGGAGCACGACATGCTGAAGCCGCTTAGCCCGGAAACCATCACCCTGGTCAAGGCCACGGTGCCGCTGCTGACCGAACACGGCCCCGCCATCACCAAGGCCATGTATCGCCGCCTGTTCCAGGACGACCACATCCGCGCCCTGTTCAACCATGCCAACCAGGGCGAAGACGGCGCCCAGGTGCATGCCCTGGCCGCCGCCATCCTGGCCTACGCCCGCAATATCGAGAACCTGGGCGCGCTGACCCCGGTGGTGGAGCGCATCGCCCACAAGCATGTCGGCTATCACATCCTGCCGGAGCATTACCCCTATGTGGCGACGGCCCTGCTGGCCGCCATCAAGGAGGTGCTGGGCGACGCCGCGACCAACGCGGTGCTGAACGCCTGGGGGGAGGCCTACTGGTTCCTGGCGGAGGTGCTGAAGGCCCGCGAGTCCGTGGTGCGCGACGGGATCGAGTCGCAGCAGGGCGGCTGGAGCGGGTGGCGCAAGTTCACGGTGGCCGACAAGGTGCGGGAAAGCGCGGTCATCACCTCCTTCATCCTGCGGCCGGCCGATGGCGGCGTCGTGCCGCGCCACAAGCCGGGGCAGTACCTGACCTTCCGCTTTCCGCTCGCGGACGGGACCGAGGTTAAGCGCAACTACTCCATCTCCTGCGCGCCGCAGGATCGGCAGTACCGCATCTCCGTGAAGCGGGAGGCCAACGGCAACGGCGGCTCACGCCACCTGCACGACCATGTCCAGGTGGGCGACATCATCGAGGCGACGCCGCCCGCCGGCGACTTCTTCCTCGATGAGGCGCCAGCGCGGCCCGTCATCCTGCTGTCGGGCGGTGTGGGCCTGACCCCCATGGTCAGCATGGTGGAGGAGATCGCGGCCAGGCACCCGGGCCTGGAAACCCACTACATCCACGGCGCACTGAACGGCACCACCCACGCCATGGACGCCCATGTCCGGGCACTCGCCGCCCGCCACCCCACCATCAAGGTCGCCACCTTCTACAGCGATCCGCACCCGCAGGACCGGCTGGGCGTCAGCCACGATGGCGAAGGCTTCATCAGCATCGACTGGCTGCGGGAGAACACGCCCCTGCACCAGGCGGACATCTACCTGTGCGGGCCCAAGCCCTTCCTGCGTACGTATCTCAGCGGCCTGGCCCTGGCCGGCGTCGCCGCCGACCGCGTCCATTACGAATTCTTCGGCCCGGCCGATGACCTGATCGCCGCCTGACGTCGCGGGCAAAAGGAAAAGGCCGCCGGGATCATTTCGTGGCGGCCTTATTCTTTCCCGTGTCCTATCAGCGCTCGTCCGCCTTGATCCATTTGGTCACGGCCGGCGGCTCATAGGCGCGCAGCTTGTCCAGGAGATCCTCCGCCGTGTCGGCCGTTACCAGCATGTCGCGGTGGTTCTGCTTCATGAAGCCGGAGGCCACCACGCCATCCAGGAAGGTGGTCAGGCCATCGTAGAAGCCGGCGACGTTATAGATGGCGCAAGGCTTCTGGTGATGGCCCAGCTGGGCCCAGGTCCAGACCTCGAACAGTTCCTCGAAGGTGCCGATGCCGCCGGGCAGGGCGACGAAGCCGTCCGACAGCTCCGCCATCAGGGCCTTGCGCTCGTGCATGGAGGCGACGACGCGCAGGTCGGTCAGGCCGGCGTGGGCGATTTCCTTCTTCTTCAGCGATTCCGGGATGACGCCGATGACCTGGCCGCCCGCCTCCAGGACGGCATCGGCCACAGCCCCCATGAGGCCGACAGAGGCGCCGCCGTAGACCAGCCCGATGCCGGCGCCGGCCAAAGCCCGGCCCAGGCCGCGCGCGGCCTCAAGATGGCGAGGGTCGAAGCCGGGGCTGGAGCCGCAGAAGACGCACAGACGCTGCATGATTTTCCCCAAAAGAAAACGCCGGCGCGTCACCCCCAAAAACCTGGGACGGAGGCGGCGCGCCGACGCGATTCAACAACCCTTATTCCTTCAGGTCGGCCCACAGCTCCTTCACCTTGGCGAAGAAGCCTTCCGATTCGGGGTGGGTGCCGCCCTTCTCTTCCCCCGCCTTCTCGAACTCGCGCATCAGCTCCTGCTGGCGCTTGGTCAGGTTAACCGGGGTTTCGACCAGGGCCGTCACATACATGTCGCCGCGCTGGGTGCTGCGCAGGACGCTCATGCCCTTGCCCTTCAAGCGGAACTGGTGCCCGCTCTGCGTGCCCGGCGGGATGGAGACGCGGGCGCGGCTGCCATCGATAGTCGGCACCTCGACCGTGCCGCCCAAGGCCGCCGTGGTCATGGGAATGGGCACCCGGCACTGGATGTTGGCGCCGTCGCGGATGAACAGCGCGTGCGGGGCGATGGCCAGGAAGATGTACAGGTCGCCCGGGGGAGCCCCACGGGCCCCGGCCTCGCCCTCGCCCGTCAGGCGGATGCGGGTGCCGTCCTCGACACCGGCCGGGATGTTGACCTGCAGGGTCTTTTCCTTGCGCACGCGGCCGTGGCCGCCGCAGTTGCGGCAAGGATCCTTGATGACGCGGCCGGCGCCGGAGCACGCCGGGCAGGTGCGCTCGATGGTGAAGAAGCCCTGCTGCGCCCGTACCTTGCCAGCACCGTTGCAGGTGGGGCAGGTGACCGGCTGAGTGCCCGACTCGGCGCCGGTGCCGTTGCAGACGTCGCAGGCGACGGAGGTCGGCACGCGCACGTTCGTGGAGGTGCCCTTGAAGGCGTCTTCCAGCGAGATTTCCAGGTTGTATCGCAGGTCGCTGCCACGGCCTGGGCCCTGCCCGCCACCCCGGCGGCCGCCCATGAAGTCGCCGAACATCTCTTCGAAGATGTCTGCGAAGCCGCTGCCGAAATCGAAGCCGCCGGCGCCGCCACCGGCCCGGCCGCCGCCGTTCTCGAAGGCGGCATGGCCGAAGCGGTCGTAGGCCGCCCGCTTCTGCTCGTCCTTCAGGACCTCGTACGCTTCGCTGACTTCCTTGAATTTCTGCTCGGCCGCCTTGTCACCCTGATTGCGATCGGGGTGATATTGCATGGCCAGCTTGCGATACGCCTTTTTCAGGTCGTCGGCCGAGGCGGTCTTCGCCACGCCCAGAAGTTCGTAATAATCCTGCTTCGCCATGTTTGGCCCTAAGCCCTTTCAGGGAATTGCCGGAACCCGGGCCCCACCAGGCCCCGAGGGGCCTGCGGCCTGACGGACAGGCCCCTGATGGGGCTCAGGCCCGCCCCCCGGATTTCACCGGAGAACGGGCCCGATACCTAGTCAGTCATTGCCCGGATCGTCTTAAGAAAGACTTAGGCGGACTTCTTTTTGTCTTCGTCGACTTCCTCGAAGTCGGCGTCGACGACCTTTTCCGACCCTTCGCCATGGGCGGCGCCGTGGTCTTCACCGCCGGCGGCCGAGGCGTCCTGGCCGGACTTGTACAGCTCTTCACCCAGTTTCATGGAGACCTGGGCCAGGGCTTCGGTCTTGGCCTTGATGTCGGCCGCGTCCTCACCCTCCAGCGCCGTCTTCAGCTCGGCGATGGCCTTCTCCGCGGCAGCCTTCTCGGCGGCCGGCAGCTTCTCCGCATTCTCCTTCAGCGTACGCTCGGTGGAGTGCATCAAGCCGTCGGCCTGGTTGCGGGCTTCCACCAGTTCCTTACGCTTCTTGTCCTCGGCGGCGTGGCTCTCGGCTTCCTTGACCATGCGCTGGATGTCGGCGTCCGACAGGCCGCCGGAGGCCTGGATGCGGATCACCTGCTCCTTGCCGGTCGCCTTGTCCTTGGCCTGGACGTTGACGATGCCGTTGGCGTCGATGTCGAAGGTGACCTCGATCTGCGGCACGCCGCGCGGGGCCGACGGGATGCCGACCAGGTCGAACTGGCCCAGCATCTTGTTGTCCGCCGCCATCTCGCGCTCACCCTGGAAGACGCGGATGGTGACGGCCGTCTGGTTGTCCTCGGCCGTGGAGAAGGTCTGGCTCTTCTTGGTCGGGATCGTGGTGTTGCGGTCGATCAGGCGGGTGAACACGCCGCCCAGGGTTTCGATGCCCAGGGACAGCGGGGTCACGTCCAGCAGCAGGACGTCCTTCACCTCACCTTTCAGCACGGCACCCTGGATGGCGGCGCCGACGGCCACCACCTCGTCCGGGTTCACGCCACGGTGCGGCTCGCGGCCGAAGAACTGCTTCACCGTCTCGATGATCTTGGGCATGCGGGTCATGCCGCCGACCAGGATCACCTCGTCGATCTCGCTGGCCTTCAGGCCGGCGTCCTTCAGGGCCGCCTTGCAGGGCTCGACCGTGCGGGCCACCAGATCCTCGACCAGGGCTTCCAGCTTGGCGCGGGTCAGCTTGACGTTCAGGTGCTTCGGACCGGTCTGGTCCGCGGTGATGAACGGCAGGTTGACTTCCGTCTGCATGGCGGAAGACAGCTCGATCTTGGCCTTCTCGGCCGCTTCCTTCAGGCGCTGCAGGGCCAGACGGTCCTTGCGGAGATCGATGCCGTTCTCCTTCTTAAACTCGTCGGCCAGATAGTCGATGATGCGGGCATCGAAGTCCTCGCCACCCAGGAAGGTGTCGCCATTGGTGGACTTCACCTCGAACACGCCGTCGCCGATTTCCAGCACGGAAACGTCGAAGGTGCCGCCGCCCAGGTCGTAGACCGCGACGATGCCGGAACCCTTCTTCTCCATGCCGTAGGCCAGCGCCGCGGCCGTGGGCTCGTTGATGATGCGCAGCACTTCAAGACCGGCGATGCGGCCGGCGTCCTTGGTCGCCTGGCGCTGGCTGTCGTTGAAGTAGGCGGGCACGGTGATGACGGCCTGGGTCACCTTTTCGCCGAGGTAGTTCTCGGCCGTTTCCTTCATCTTCTGCAGGATGAAGGCGGACACCTGGCTGGGGCTGTACTTTTCGCCATGGGCCTCGACCCAGGCGTCACCGTTGTCGCCCGAAATGATCTTGTAGGGCACCAGGCCCTTGTCCTTCTGGGTCAGCGGGTCGTCGTAACGGCGGCCGATCAGGCGCTTGATCGCGAACAGCGTGTTCTCGGGGTTGGTCACCGCCTGGCGCTTCGCCGGCTGGCCGACCAGGCGTTCCCCGCCCTGGGTGAAAGCGGTCATGGACGGCGTGGTGCGCGCGCCCTCGACGTTCTCGATCACCTTGGCCGACGTGCCTTCCATGACGGCCACGCAGGAATTGGTGGTGCCGAGATCGATACCGATGACTTTGCTCATAATTCTAACCCTTCCAATGTGGCAGACGCGCGACGGCCCTTCCGGCACCGGAGCGGTCCCCCTGTTAAAACGGGACACGTTCAACACGATCATGGCGCGGCACCCGGTGGCGCCCGTCATGGCACGGCCCTCCCCATCCTGAAACGGGAGCGACCGCATCGCCACGCAGATATAGGCAGGGCGGCGCCCGGCTGCAACCGGCTTTGCGGCGCCAAGCCCCGCTAAAAGCGCCCATTCCACCCCTGGCATATGTCCCGCTATCCCATAGCGCGTAAGCGGCATCATCCGCCGCCTCGCCAGCCCTGGGGGTGGTGTTGGCTCCCCCCCACCACCGCTTGGCGCGGGAAGGTCGGCTGGCGGCTACCCGATTTTCCATCCATCAAGTTACAATTTGTCAGAAATTGCCGGCGCCAAGTGAATGTCGTGTGAATACCGGCGTAATCCGCCGGATATGGAATTAACATGGGATTAACGAGCCGATTTACAGCCGGTTATTGCTGCAAAATTATAACTTATTGCCTTGTACAACCAGATTGGCAGGGCGCGAGGTAGGATGGTGTATCGCTAGTTGAGATTTTATTCTTCCTGTTGACTTGGCGCCCCAGATCTGTGCTGTAATTACTTCAGGGGTCGCTTGGACCCCCGGGCGAGGGGTCGCCCGCATCCTTGGGGCACAAAGTCATGACCGACACGCGCCGCACTACCGCCATTGCCATCAAGCATTGCCTCGACAATCTGGCGCTGGACGCCCGCCGCAATAACATGGGGGAACTGGTCCACCTCCTGGGCCTGGCCTCCCTGGCCGCGGAAGACGCCGCCAAGGCCGCGGACAGCCGCACCGTGGGCCTGCAATCGCTGCTCGACCGCACCCCCCAGGGGCGCTGCTGACAGAACGCTGCTGACAGGGTCATAAGCCCCCTCTGTGAACGGGGCGGGGCGGATGGATCACGCATGGAACGGATGACCGGAACGACGGCCGTGCGGGCCGCCTTTCGGGTTCATCCGTTTTTTTTTGGCGGAGTTTTGAAAGAATGGCCGCCGACGCGCCGCGTCAGTTCTTGGCGGGGTCGTCGCCCTTGCGGCGGCGATAGCCGTCATCCTCTTCGTCCGAGTCGAGGGGACCATCCCCGTCCTCGTCGAAGTCATCCTCGTCATCCAGCAGGGCGTCGCCCTCATCCCAGCTGCCGGCGTTCCAACCGCCGGCGGGCCAATCCGGCGCCATGCCGGGCGGCAGGCCGTCGTCACCGTTGCCGGAGGCGTCGCCGACGGGTAGCGATTCATAGCCGCCAATCTGGGCGCGGCGGATTTCCCGTTCCAGCATGGCGACCGCATCCGCCGCCAGGGGTGAGCCCTGCAGCCCCTCAGGCAGGCCGTAGGAGAAGACGGCCAGGGTCGCCCGTCCGCCCACCACGGCGCCGCGCAGCCACAGGTGGCAGCGCCGGCGGCGCCCATCCTCCACCGCTGTATGGGTGAAGCGGGCCAGCACCTCGTCATCCGCCAAGGTATCGACGCTGCCCATGCCCACCTGGCCGTCCGGCCCGTCGGCGAACTGGGCGGCGATACGCCGCAGCAGCACGGCCGGGGGCAGGCCGTCACCTTCCTCCGACGTGATGGCTTCCCAGTCCAGGCCGGCGGCGAGCGCCGATTCCAGGGCGGACTCCGGTTCCATGTCGTCAGGCGGCGGATAGTCGTGCACCACGACCCGCAGGGTCTCGTCAGCCTCGGCGTCGTCCGGGCGGCGGAAGTGGCTGGTCTCGGGCCCGCCCAGGTCGTCCTCATCCTCGTCGCTGGTCCGCCAATCCCAGGGAAGGCGGAAGCGCAGGACATCGGCATGCACGATGTTGCGCATGGTGACGGCACTGACGGGGCCCTGGTCGGCGGGTCCGAACTCCATGCGGCCAATCTCGTCGCCGAGGCGGTCCAGCAGGGCGCCGAGGCCGGGCACCCAGAATTCCTCGCCCGGCACGTACAGTTGCAGGGTGGCGACGCGCACCCGGTCGGGCGGACGGAAGTCCGCCATCTTCCACACGAAGATCTGCGCCTCGGGAACGCGGGCGGCGGCGGCCTGCTCCAGTGTCTGGCCCGGCTGCGGCGGCGCCGGCAGGGCGGCGCAGTAGGCGATCCAGCGGCGGTCGCCCGACGCCATGGCGGTCACGCCCGGCGGCAGCAGATGGTCGCGATCCAGGTACTGCAACGCGTCTTCGGCATCCACGCCGTATTCATTGGCGTAGGTGGTGACGGAAACCAGCAGGTCCAGCGGGTGACCGCCCACGGGCCGTCCGTCGGTGGCCGCCCACAGCACCGGCGACTGCAGGGCCAGGCCGCCGTCGTCACGGTAGACGCGGGTCCACGTCGCGGGCAGGCAGATGCGCACGGCCCCGCCATGCACGGCCATCCACTGCCAGTCGCCGCTGGCGAGGTCTATGTCCAAAGTCCGCTGTCCCATGGCGCGGCACTCTAGGCAAGCCGGCCCGTGGTTGCAAACCCTCCGCCAGCAGGCCAGCCAGTACAGTTGCGCCCCTAGCACATGGCTGGAGCGGTCATTCCGCTAAAATCCCCGCCGCGCCAAGGACTTATGGTCCCAGGCCCGTGTTCTTTCGGGGAATATCAATTCCGCAGGCGGTAGCCGCGGTGCAGCAGGGTACCGGCGATGGCCAGCAGCGCGACGTTCACGGCCACCAGCACCAGGACGGCCAGCGCCGCCTGGTCCTGCCCCTGCCCCAGGAAGCCGATACGCACGCCATCGATGGCGTAGTAGATGGGATTGGCCTGGACGATGGCGCGCAGCACCCCCGGCATGCCCGCCACCGGAGCGAACAGGCCGGACAGGAAGATCAAGGGCGTGAAGACGAAGGTCATGGCCGCCGACAGATGGTCCCACTTCACACTGATGAGGCCGGTCAGCACGCCGAAGGTGGCCATCATGGACGAGCCCAGCACCACGAACAGCAGCACCAACGCGGGATCGGCCATGGGCGCCTGCCAGAAGACGAGGAACCCCACCCACACGGCGGCCCCGCTGGCCACACCGGCGGCCATGGCGGAGAGGACATAGGCGGCCAGCATCTCGGCCGCGCCCACCGGCGCCATCAGCTGGTCCAGGATGGCGCCCTCCATCTTCGCGTAAAGGATGGAGAAGGAGGGGATCTGCACCGACTGTGTCAGCAGGGACAGGGTCACCAGGCCGGGCACCAGGAAAGCCAAGATGGCATCGCCCTCGGGCGTGCCGCGCTTGTCGCCCAGGCCGAAGGCGAAGACGGTGAAGTAGAGGGCGGCGGACAGGCCGGGCGCCACCAGGAACAGCATGGCCAGCTTGCGCAGGCGCTTGATCTCCCGCCCCAGCAGGGTCAGGAAGCCCAGGGTGTTGAAACGGCCATGGTGACGGCGGCGGTCGGGCCGGTAGGCCCCGGCCGGCAACGGCGTTTCGGCACCCACCCCGTCCACCGGCATGTCCATGGCGTCAGGCCTTCAGCTTGTAGCCGGTGGAAACCATGCGCAGGGCCACCAGCCAGAGGACGAGGTTGATGCCCAGCATCACGGCGATGCCGGTGCCCAGCGTGCCGTCGGTGCGGCCGATGAAGCCGTAGCGGAACCCGTCGATGAAATAGAAGAAGGGGTTCACATGGGCCACGGTGTGGAAGAAGCGCGGCGCGCTGTCCAGCGTGTAGAAGGTGCCCGACAGGAAGGACAGGGGCGTGATCACGAAGTTGGTGATGGCCGCCATGTGGTCGAACTTATCCGCCCAGATGCCGCCGATGAGGCCCAGCAGCGACAGCAGCATGGAGGCCATCACGGCATGGAACAGGACGTAGAAGGGCGCGTGCAGGCCCAGCGGCACCACCAGCTGGATGACGATCCAAGTAACGAGACCCACCATCAGCCCACGCACGATGCCGCCGGTGACGAAGGCGGACACGAACTCGAACGGCGACAGGGGCGGCATCAACACATCGACGATGTTGCCCTGAACCTTGGACACGAGCACGGAGGACGAGGTGTTGGCGAAGGCGTTCTGCGCCATGCCCATCATGATCAGGCCCGGGCCCAGGAAGCGCAGGAAGGGCACGTCGCCCACCATGCGCACCACGCCGCCCAATGCCAAGGCGAACACGGAATAGAACAGCAGCGTCGTCACCACCGGCGCGGCGATGGTTTGCACCCAGACCTTCAGGAAGCGCCGTATCTCCCGCTTCGTCAGGGTGGTGAAGCCCACCCAGTTGATGGCGCCCAGGGCCCGGGGAGCCGGGACGGGCGTCGCGGCGGCGATGCCGGACAAGGGGGACTGCTGCAGCATGGTCATGGATTTAAGGCGCCCGTGCGGAAGGGTCCGGGGATGTGCCCCGGCAAGGCTGGGCCCGACCTTAACGCCGCGCCCCCCATCCGGCAATATGAGCGGCATCACAGGGGCCGGCACAACGATGGCGTGGCGGCGTTCCTCGGGGCTACCATGGCCGGCATGACCGACGATCTTTTCGACCCGCCCGCCCGCCCTGCCCCTCGCCAGCCCGCCCAGCGCCGGGGCCCGAGGCGGGTCAGCGCCGCCTATCTGGAGCGCGCCGCCCTGCATTACCTGGAGCGCTTCGCCGCCTCCACCGCCGCGCTGCGCCGCGTGCTGATGCGCAAGGTGGACATGTCGGCAGCCGCCCACGGCACAGACCGGGCGCAAGGGGCGGAGTGGGTGGAGGCGCTGATTTCCCGTTACCAGCAGAGCGGCCTGCTGAACGACCGCGTCTACGCCGAGGGCCGCGTGGCCAGCCTGCACCGCCGGGGTGGATCCACCCGCACCATCCGTCAGAAGATGGCGGCCAAGGGCGTGGACGCCGATCTGGTCGATGCCGCCTTGGGCGAACTCGCCCGCGATCTGGGTGATGCCGAGGAAGGCTCGACAGACCTGCGTGCCGCCCACGCCTACGCCCGCCGCCGCCGGCTGGGCCCCTTCCGACCTGAGGCGGAGCGGGAGGCCAGGCGCGACAAGGACCTGGCCACCCTGGCCCGCGCCGGCTTCGATTTCGACACCGCCGCGCGTATCGTGGACGCGGCCGATCCGGACGAAATCCTCGGGTGACGCCGCCCCTCTAACCGGGAAGGGCCTCAGACCGGGAAGGGGATGCCCTCGGCGTCGAAGCGCAGCTTCAGGCGGCGGTTGAACTCGCGGCCCACGGCCAGCTGGCGGCGGGGGCGGGTCTTGATGCGGAACTTGATCTTCACCGCCTTCTCGGCGAATTCGCTGACGCCCAGGATTTCCAGGGGCGCCAGGATGGCGGGGCCGAACAGGCTGTCGCTTTGCAGTTCCTCGCCGATCTCGGTCATGATCTGGGTGGCCCGGTTCAGGTCGGTGGCGTAGGCGATGCCGAAATCGGCGGTGAAGTAGCTGTAGTCCTTGGTCAGGTTGGAGATGCCGGTGACGGCGCTGAACGGCACGGTATGGACCGCACCGCTGTCGTCGCGCAGGCGGATGGTGCGGATGGTCAGTCCTTCCACCGTGCCGGTGTAGCCGGCCAGCGTCACGGAATCGCCGACGGAGATCGTATCCTCGAACAGGATGAACAGGCCGGTGATGACGTCCTTCACCAGGGACTGCGAGCCGAAGCCGATGGCGACGCCGATGACGCCGGCACCGGCCAGCAGCGGGGCGATGTTGACCCCGATCTCCGCCAGCACGGTCAGCCCCACCATGACCAGCAGCATCACCAGCACGGCGTTGCGCACCAGGGGCAGCAGGGTGCGGATGCGGGCGCTGCGCTCCACCAGGCGGCCGTGGCGGTCGGTGGTGTTGAGGTAGCGTTCAATGCCGCCGCTGACCAGTTCCCACACGATCAGCGCGAAGATGACCATGAGGACGATGGTGAGAAGGGAGGCGCTGGCCCGCTGGCCGAAGGGGGTGCTGAGCCAGCCGAAACTGTCCACGCCCCAGGCCTGCAGCACGGTCAGCAATCCCGCCAGCCACACCACCACCTTGGCGCCCCGGTGCAGGATGGGCAGATAGCGGTTGGCGCGGGATTCCAGCAGCGGATACTGGCGCTTCAGATCATCCGGGATGGCGAAGCCGCGCCGGATCAGGCGGTCTATCCCCTCCATCAGGAGGCGGGCCACGATCAGGGTGACGACGCTGATCAGGGTGGCGCGGGAAACGAAGCCGAAGCCGCCCTTCACCTCCAGCGCCCAGATGCCGTAGATGGCCACCAGATAGACGATGGCCAGGATGTGCCAGACCTCCGCCAGGCGGCGCCGGACCAGGCCCCAGGCGGTCGGCGCGGGCGGGGGGGCGGCGACCATGGGGCTGTCGCCGGAGATTTCGGCCGCCAGTTGCGCCTCAAGCGCGCCGTCATCATGCGGGTCTTGCGGCAGCAGGGGGTCCCGGCCCCGGATCCAGTCCGCCACGCTCTGCCGGTTCTGCAGCACCAGGATCACCAGCATGATGCCGACGATCAGGCCCACCACCTTCAGCAAGGCCATGTAGGGGCGGTAGGGCAGGCCCAGCTGATAGGCCACCTGCGCCACGAAGTAGCCATAGACGGCGGTCAGGGCGATGCGGCGCACCCAGATGTAGATGTAGTGCGCCGTCTCATCCCCCACGGGGAGCAAGCGCAGGGAAGGGGCGCCCGGCGACAGCAGGAAGCGGGCCGCCAGCGTCGCGCCCTGCACCAGCAAGCTGGACACGATGATGCCCAGCGCCGCCGTGGAGGCGGGCTTGGGCGGGTGGGTCAGGGTCTGCACGCCATAGGCCGCCAGGGCGAAGGCCACCATGGGCACGATGTCCAGCAGGGTGCGGGTTAGCAGCAGGCCCAGGCGCACGCCCCAGTTCCGGGGCTGGCGATGTTCCAGACCCCGGCGCGGGCGCGCCAGCAGCCAGAATGTCGCCAGACGGGCGACATAGCCGGCGATGACCACCAGCAACACCTCACCCAGCAGGATGCCCCACTGCACACGCAGGCGGGGATCGGACATCTGACGGTCCAGCCAGCGGTAGGCCTTGGGCAGATCCAGCAAGGCCTGGCCGGCGGCCGCGATCTCCTCGCTGAATTCCTCGATGCGGTCTGACAGGGCGTCCAGCATGCGGGCACCCAGCGCTTCCACCTCCGACTCCTGCGCCGGCGCAGCAGGAGTGGCTGCCGCGGCAGGAGCCGTGACGGGGGCCGTGACGGGAGAAGGGGCCGGGGCGGAAGCTGGGGCGGAAGTGGCACCGGGGTTCGCGTCGGCCAACAGCTTCAGCTGGGCGATCAGGGCATCGCGGCGCTGTGGGTCTTGCAGGGTCTGCAGCAGGGCAGCCGCCTGGGAAGAAGCGGCAGCCGAAACGGCATGGCTGGCGGGGGGCGAAACGGGCACCGGCACGGGAACGGCCACCGGCTCCTTGGCCGCTTCCCCTGGCGGGTTCTGCGCGCCATCCCGCGCTTTCCCATCCGCGT
Organism: Nitrospirillum amazonense; assembly: GCF_029594735.1. Classification (NCBI taxonomy): domain Bacteria; kingdom Pseudomonadati; phylum Pseudomonadota; class Alphaproteobacteria; order Rhodospirillales; family Azospirillaceae; genus Nitrospirillum; species Nitrospirillum amazonense. The sequence goes on along the minus strand of NZ_JARPAF010000002.1, from coordinate 416,589 downwards.
CCCCACCCGCATCCGGTGGCCGCTGATCGGTCGGCGGCTGGTGGGCCTGGGCCAAGTCGGTGGAGGATGGGTCGGGCGAAGATGGGTCGGCGGGCGCGGCCGCGGGCGCGCCCTGCGCCGCCCGGGCGGGCGGCATCGCGGGCGACAGCAGCAGGGACGCCAGAAGCGCCAGGGAAACGGCAAAAAGGGCTTTCCGCATCATCCGCAACAATCGGGTGGGTGTATCAAGGGCCGGGGACCAGGGGTCCAAGGATCAGGGAAGGGGCCGAACGTTAACCTTAAAGGGTAGGACTGCCAACGGCCGGACGAGGGATGTTGCCGTAAAGCATAGGTCCCGAAGCACAGTTCCCGCCAAAATTGCCGCTGCATGGTAGGCAGGCGGGGCGGGGCGCACTATCCTTAAGATTGTGGCGGCGGCGCGGCATGTGGACCCGGCGCCCACGATTTGACACAACGTTTCCCCGTGATTCCCGCGGGCACCCGGCCAATTCCCGGCCACCCCCGGCTGATTATGTGAGTAACCCGGCGCATGGCCACGGACAGTCCCGACGACACCATACCGGATGCCGCCCTGGGCGCCGATGACCACAAGCCCCCTGAGAGCAAGCTGGTGGCGACCAAGCGCGCCTGGGCGCGCGACGGCCGGCTGCTGACCGGCGCCCAGGCCGACCCGGACCGGACCGACCCTGCGGCGGCCCGCCCGCGCCTGCCACCGGGACAGCGCCTGGTGACCAACTGGCCGGTGCTGGACCTGGGCATCCTGCCGGACGTGGGCACCGACGACTGGACCCTGACGGTGGACGGCCTGGTAGACCATCCCTTCACCTGGCGCTGGGCGGATTTCCAGGATCAGCCGGCGTTCAGCGACACGTCCGACATCCACTGCGTCACGTCCTGGTCGCGTTATGACAACCAGTGGCGGGGCGTTTCCGCCGGCCACATCGTGGCGCTGGCCCGGCCCCAGGCGGACGCGGCCCATGTCCTGCTGCACAGCTATGACGGCTACACCACCAACCTCAGCCTGGCGGCGTTCAGCGCGCCCGATGTGCTGCTGGCCACCACCTGGCAGGGCCAGCCCCTGACGCGGGAACATGGCGGGCCGGTACGGCTGGTGGTGCCCCAGGCCTATTTCTGGAAGTCGGCCAAGTGGCTGCGCCGCATCCAGTTCGTCAACGACGACACGCCAGGGTTTTGGGAGGTGCGGGGGTACCATAACGAGGGCGATCCCTGGACCGAACAGCGGTACGGTTGAGACCTGTAGATGAGCCAGAACAGTTTTCCCCGCATGGCCCCCCGCGCGGCCGATCGCACAGCCTCTTTCGCGCCGCCCCCGCGCGCCCCTTCCAATTCCCAGGTCAGGCCCATGGAGCAAACGAAGACGCGGGAACGGCTGAACGCCCACAGCTTCACCTTTCCCAGCCTGACCGGGGATGGAACCATACCGCTGGGTGCCTTCAAGGGCCGACCGGTGCTGGTGGTGAACACGGCGTCGGCCTGCGGTTACACCCCGCAATATGCCGAGCTGCAGACGCTGTGGACCCGCCTGCGCGGCCGGGGCCTGGTGGTGATGGGCGTGCCGTCCAACGATTTCGGCGGGCAGGAGCCCGGCAGCCCGGCGGAGATCGCGCAGTTCTGCGCCACTACCTACGGCGTGGATTTCCCCCTGACGGCCAAGCAGACCGTGATCGGCCCCAACGCCCACCCCTTTTTCCAGTGGGTGGTCAGCAGCGTGGGGGAAGCAGCGGGCCGGCCGCGCTGGAACTTTCAGAAGCATCTGATCACGCCCGACGGGCGGCTGGCGGAAATCTGGCCATCCCCCGTGCGCCCCATGGCCGACGTGGTGCTGGAAAGCATTCTCGGTCTGCTGAACAAAGCCGGGCTCTGAGCGCTACGGCCCCCGCCGGTGCGGGTCCCCGGTGACGGGACCGGTGACGGTCAGTTCGCCGCGGCCACCAGCCCGATGTCCGGCCACACCCGGTCGGCGGGCATGATGACACGGGCGATGGTGCCGGTACCGGGCTCGCTCTCGATCTCCAGCTTGCCGTCGTGCAGTTCCACCAGGGCACGCACCAGGGGCAGGCCCAGGCCGGCGCCGCCGGCGGTGCGGGTCAGCGGGTTCTCGATCTGGCGGAAGGGTTCCAGGGCGCGGCCGATGTCTTCCGCCCGCATGCCGATACCCGTATCGGCCACGGTGATGACCAGGCGGCCATCGCCGTCGACCACGGCGCCCAGGGTGACGGTGCCGCCCTTCAGTGTGAATTTCACAGCGTTGGCCAGCAGGTTGGACAGCAACTGCTTCAGCGCCACCTCGTCCGCGCGCAGGCGGGGCAGGAAGTCGGCATAGTCGGTCTGCAGATGGATGCCGCCGCGGATGGCCCGTTCCTTCACCACCCGCAGGCAGGAGGCGAAGACGCGCGGCAGATCCACCATGTGCTCGTTCAGCTCACGCTTTCCGGCCTCGATCTTGGACAGGTCCAGGATGTCGTTGATCAGGTCCAGCAGCATGCGACCGCTGTCGTGGATGTCCTTGGCGTATTCGGCGTAGGCGGGGTTGTCGATGGGGCCCAGCGACTGGCTGCCGATGATCTCGGAAAAACCGATGATGGCGTTCAGGGGCGTGCGCAGCTCATGGCTCATGTTGGCCAGGAATTCGGTCTTGGAGCGGCTGGCGAATTCCGATTGCTCCTTGGCCAGACGCAGCGCCACCTCTGCCCGGCGGCGGTCGGTGATGTCGTCGGCCGTGCCCTGTATGGCGTAGGCGCGGCCCGCCCCGTCCAGCAGCACCCGGGCGGACAGGGATGCCCAGAGGGTGCTGCCATCCCGGCGGCGGATCTCGGCCGCGAAATCCTGGATGGCGCCACGGTCCATGACCTCCCGGGGAAATTCCACCCGGGGGCGCGGATCGACGAACAGCTGCGTCCAGGCGTCGGTCAAGGTGGTCGCCAGATCCTCTTCCGAGGCATAGCCCAGCATGCGCACCAGGGCGGGGTTGGCCGACAGGATGGCGCCCCCGACGGTGATGGTGAACATGCCCTCAACCGCGTTCTCATAGATGTCGCGGTACTTCCGCTCGCTGGCATGCAGCACGGCGTTGGCCTGTTCCAGGCTGCCCATCAGCACGGTGCGGTCATGGGCGCGGCGGCGGCTGACCATCAGCACCAGGCTGACGCCGAAGGTCAACGCGAAGCCGAAGACCAGCACGGCCTCCACCTCCCACGACTGGCGGGCCAGGCCGGCCACCAGGTCGCCCGTCATGTCCAGCCACCATACCCCGTCGCCGATGGAGAGGGCGCGGCTGAATTCGGAGGTGGCGGTGGCGGTATGCCCCGTCTGGACGAAGGCGGCCTCGCCCCCGCGCGACCGCAGGCTGAGCCGGGTCCATAGGGCAGGATCGGCCTGCCCCTCCATGCGCAGGGTCAGCAGGTCGCGCAGGTCGATGCGGGCCACCAGCGCCATCCCACCACTAGACGCGCCGCTGGGCGCCACCCCGGATGTGGACCGCGCCAGCAACAGGTTGGCGCCATCGGCGCTCAGGCGCACGGTGACGCCCTCGGGCGAAAGCGGGAGGTCGGCCATGTCGGCCGGCGCGATTTCGGCCCCTATGGGACCAGTGCGCAGTATGCGACCGCCCGGCCCCACCCAGGACACGGCCCGGATCTCGGGCCGGAGGTCGATCAGCAGGGCCACCTGGCGGTCGAATTCCGCCGGGGAGGGGTTGGCGGTCAGGAAGTCGCCCTCCGCGCCCAGGGTGGCGGCGATGCGGTCCAGGCGTTGCTGCACATGGCGGCTGCGGGCGTCGGCCTCATCCGCCAGCCGGGCCTGGGCCACGCCCGACAGCATGGAATGGACGTAGAATGCGGCCAGGACGGTCAGGACAATACCGGAGAGGGCGGCCAAAATCGGGCCGCGGGTCAGAAAAAAGACGGCCGGGCGGCGACGCCGCGCGGTCTCCAACACCGACATCCTGGCAATACCTCTCCGCTTCCCCTTGGGGCCACATCCCCTGCGTCCCCTGGGCGCCCCCGGCGGCTTCGCAAGCGCGCAGGATAACCCTATTCCTAACCCCAAAGATACAACGGCGGGTTAACATCCTGTCAGAAAGTGTAGGATGGCGTAGGAAACGCGGCGATGGAAAGGGCGACAGGAAACGTCCGCCGCCGCTATATCTGATATTTCCGCAACCGACCGGCGCCGACACCGTGACCGATAGCCCCATCCCCTCCACCGGCCCCGATCCCAGGGTTCCCGATCCGGACGATTACGTGGCCAGCCCCTGCACCCGGGTCTGCCGCATCGACGCGCGCAACGGCTTGTGCGCCGGTTGCCAGCGCACCTTGGAAGAGATCACCTTGTGGGGCGGGATGACGCCGGACCAGCGGCGCGCGGTGCTGGCCACCCTGCCGGAGCGACGCAAGGCCAGGCGCACCATGGTCCGCTGGCGCCACGGCAGCCAGCCGGGGACGTAAACGTAAGGGACGGGTCAGTCCGTCCGGTTATCCGGATCGTCGCCTTCGGCGAAAGCGCGGGCGCCCCACATGAGGCGTTCGATCTCACGGATACGGTCGCCCTGGCGACGCAACCGTTCGGCATTGACGACATTGCCGCCCGGCGCCCCATCGGGGCCCGAGCCCCTGGAAGCCCTGGGTGCCCGCTTGGGGCTATCCTCCCCGCCGAGATCGTCCGCGCCAGCCATCGACCGCCTCATCGACCGGACGCCGATGCCGTGCCACCGGCGCCCTCTGGTTCATGCAAGTATCACGAAGCGTATCATGGCCCTGGGCGACCCGCATCCCGGAAAGCCCGCCAAATCGTTCGGACAGGGTGATAATAAGTAGACGGTGTGACCTGATTTCAACGGTCCCCCGACCCCTATTTCCGCAGTGGGCTGCACCTGGCGTTTCCAGCGGCGGAAATGTCACACCAACGCCGCCGAGCCACCCGCCGCCCGAGCCACCCTGGGCCCCATGGCTTCACCGTGACGCGGCGTACCGCCGCTCGATGGCGTCCCACAGAGTGGACTCGATGGCGCCGCCGTTCAGACGGTTGATCTCCTGGATGCCGGTGGGGCTGGTCACGTTGATCTCGGTCAGGTAGTCGCCGATGACGTCGATGCCCACGAACACCAGGCCCTTGTCGCGCAGCACCCCGCCGATGGTGGCGCAGATTTCGCGTTCGCGCTGAGTCAGGTCGGTCTTGGCGGCGCTGCCGCCGGCGTGGAAGTTGGCGCGCGCCTCGCCCTCCTGCGGCAGGCGGCTGACGGCGCCCACCGGCTCGCCATCCACCAGCAGGATGCGTTTGTCGCCCTGGCGGATTTCCGGCAGGTACTTCTGCACGATGATGGGCTCGCGATAGAGCTGGGTGAAGGTCTCCAGCAGGGCGCCCAGGTTCTCGTCATCCGGCTTCACATGGAAGACACCCGACCCGCCGTTGCCGAACAACGGCTTCACGATGATGTCCCTGTATTCGCGACGGAAGGCCAGGACCTCGTCCTTGGCGCTGGTGATCAGCGTGGGCGGCATCAGGTCCGGGAAGTGGGTGACGAACAGCTTTTCCGGCGCGTTGCGGACGGAGGCTGGGTCGTTCACCACCAGGGTCTTGGGATGGACGTGTTCCAGCAGGTGGGTGGCCGTGATGTAGGCCATGTCGAAGGGCGGATCCTGGCGCATCAGCACCACGTCGACGCTGGCCAGATCCAGCGTCTCGGCCGGGCCGAAGGTGTGATGGTTGCCCCGTTCCCGCCGCACCTGCAGGGGCCGGGCGGTGGCCACCAGGCGGCTGTGGCGGAAGGCCAGATCCTGGGGCAGGTAGTGATAGAGGGTGTGCCCCCGCCGCTGCGCCTCCAGCGCCATCATGAAGGTGCTGTCGGTATCGATGTTGATGGAGTGCATCGGGTCCATCTGAATGGCAACGGACAGGCTCATTCTCTTCTCCCCCACCCCGGCGATCCGGCGGTGCTTGGCTGGCAAAGGATAGGACTGTGTCCCGCATGGATCGGCCCGGCTGCGGCGCCAATCACACGGGGGGTGGATAAAGGTCGGCTCAATTCAGGCGATTGCGCAAATGCTGCACCAAGGTGGCCGCCTGGTCCAGCAACTGGGCGGAGGTGCCGGCGCGGGTTCCCAGGTCCAGGAAGGTCTCGAACGCCGAGATGGCGGTGGTGATATGGCCCAGCTGGGCCTGCAACAGGCCAGATTCGCGCCACAGGGCCACTTGGCCCGGGGCCATCAACAGCATGGCCTCCACCGCCTCGGCCGCCAAATCGGGCCGTTCGCCGCGCATGTGCAGCAGCTTCACATTGTTATGCAGGCGCAGGAGGACATCACGGTTGCCCACAGGGGCGTAATGGTCCGGTTCCAGTTCCGCCGCGGCGCCCGAGGTCTGCTTGATCAGGTCGCGCAGGTCCACCACGCTCAGCACCCGACCGCCGCCGAAGGGATCGATGATGGCGCGGTCGCCACCGTGATCGAGGCGGATGAGGAAATGGCCGGGGAAATTCAGGCCCACCATGTGCCAGCCCTGGGCGCGGGCGGCATGCATGTAAAGGATGCCCAACGCCACCGGCAGGCCCCGGCGCCGATCGATGACCCGCGCCAGGTTGGCGTTCTGCAAATCCTCGTAGGTGGCGCTGTCGCCCTCATAGCCCATGCGGTCCACTAGGGCGCCGCGCAGCGCGTCCAGGCACTCGTCCAGGGTCAGCGCCTCCGGCGCGCGGCCGGCCGTCAGCCTGGCCACGGCGGCCGAGAGAGCGGTGAGATGCCGGCGGTAAGGCGCCAGGGCGGTGTCGCCGCTGGACAGGGTCGCCAGCGCCAGGGCAGTTTCCGCCAGGTCGATATCCTCATCACGCATCTGGCCCACGGCGCGCAGCAGCGCGCGGGCGTGCGCCTGGCCCTTGCCGGCGCGGGTGCTGCGATTCTGGGACCCCTGGCTGGTCACGGATTGGATGCTCCCTCCGGCATCGGCCCTGCGGCGCCGGGCTTTGGGGAGCCAGGCTTTTGGGGAGATAGCGCATCGCCGGGGCCGGTGTCGACCACCAATGCCGCCGGACCCTTCAATGACCCGGTATGGAACGCGCCGTCAGGAGGGCCGCCAGGCGTCCGGCCGATGCAGCGGCCAGCGCCGGGGCCGGACGATCATGAGGTCGAAGCGGATGGCGTGGCGCGCCAGCCGGGGCCGGGCGGCGACGTAGAGGCCGGCGGCCCGTTCCAGCCGGCGCCATTGCGCCAGGCTGACGGCCAGGTGGCCCAAGTCCTCCGTCGGACGCGCCTTGACCTCGACGATGGCCAGCAGCTCGCCCCTGGCCGCCACGATGTCGATCTCCCCCGCCGGGGTGCGGCAGCGGCTGGCCAGCACGCGGTAGCCCTTCAGCCGCAGGGCCAGGCGGCACCACGCCTCCGCCCAGCGGCCCAGGCGCTCGCCGGAGCGGCCCTTCAGCGTCTTTCTTGCCAGCCGCTCAGCCCGCGTCATCTTTCGAAATCTCGAGCGCCCGTTGGTAGACCTGCTTGCGGGGGGCGCCGCTGGCCTCCGCCACCGTGGCGGCGGCGTCGCGGACGCTGAGGGTGCGCAGGGCGGCGCGCAGCAGGCCGTCGATATCGACCTCTTCGCCGGCGGCGTCAAGCGGCGGGCCAATGACCACCACCACCTCGCCCTTGGGCGGGCCGTTCTCGGCATAGTGGGCGGCGAGCCCAGGCAGGGTGCCGCGCCGCACCTCCTCGAACAGCTTGGTCAGTTCGCGCGCCACCGCCACCTCGCGCCCGCCCAGCACCTGGGCGGCGTCGGCCAGCAGATCGGCCAGGCGCTGGGCCGACTCGAACAGCACCAGGGTGACGCGCACCGGCGCCAGTTCCTCCAGCGCGGCCCGGCGGGCGCCGGTCTTGTTGGGCAGGAAGCCCGCGAACAGGAAGCGGTCGGAGGGCAGCCCCGCCAGCACCAGGGCGGTCAGGGTGGCGCTGGCACCCGGCAGATGGGTGACGTAAAGGCCCTGGTCGCGCGCCTCGCGCACCAGCTTGTAGCCGGGGTCGGAGATCAGCGGCGTGCCGGCGTCGGACACCAGGGCGATGGCCTCGCCCGCCGCGATGCGGGCCAGCAGCTGGGGCCGCATGCGGGCGGCGTTGTGCTCGTGATAGGGCAGCAGGGGCTTGCGCACCTGGTACCGGGCCATCAGCTTGGCCGTCACACGGGTGTCCTCGCAGGCGATGGCATCGACGCCCTTCAGCGTTTCCAGCGCGCGCAGGGTGATGTCGCCGGCGTTGCCGATGGGGGTGGCGACGACATGCAGGCCAGGCGGCGGTTTACGCGCGAGGGCGCTGCCGCTAGGCTCTGCCCCGTCCTCGTCCGGCGGGATGTCCCCGTCCGACGGAACGTCATCGTATGGATCGTTGCCGACGTCGACATCATCGACAGGGCCGGCGTCGACATCGTCGACGGGGCCGGCAACGATATCGTCGACAGGCGGTTGCTGCGGTTTCATGGGATCAACGGGTGGGTTTGCGATGAAGTATGCCGGGATGTCCGCCACGACGGCGGCGGCCAGGACCGCAGCGACGCTGCTGACGCTGGCCTTGCTGGCGGGCTGCGCCAGCCAGCCCACGGTAACGGCCCCGCCGCGCGCCGCGCAAGCGCCGCAGCAGGCGCCCCAGCCGCAGGCAGCCCAGCCCCAGCCCGAGGCGGCCCCGGCCCAGACGGAAGCGGCCCCCGCCCCGGCCACGGTGCCCGCGGATGAGACGGTGCGCGTGGCCCTGTTGCTGCCCCTGTCGGGCAAGGCCGCCAGCCTGGGCGAGGCCATGCAGCAGGCGGCGCAGATGGCGCTGTTCGACACGGCCGACAGCCATTTCCAACTGCTGATCCGCGACACCAAGAGCACGCCAGAGGGATCGGTGGCCGCGGCGCAGGACGCGCTGGCCGCCGGCGCCACCCTGCTGATCGGCCCGGTCTACGGCGTGGACGCCAAGGCGGTGACGCCGGCGGTGGGCACGGTGCCGGTGCTGAGCTTTTCCAACGACGCGACGGTGGCCGACACGCGCGCCCCGGCGGGCGGCACCTGGGTGCTGGGCTTCCAGCCGCAGGACCAGGTGGCCCGCGTGGTCAGCTACGCCGCCAGCCGCGGCCTGACCCGCCTGGCGCTGCTGGCCCCGGTGGGCAGCAACGGCGACATGGTGGAGCAGGCCATGCGCGACGCCGCCGCCAAGGCGGGCGCCGACGTCACCCGCGCCGCGCGCTATCAGCCCACGCAGAAGGACGTCAGCGACACCATCAAGCGGCTGTCCAACTTCGATCAGCGCCACGCCCAGATGGCGGCGGCGCGCGAGGCCACCGCCAGCAAGGACGGAAAACCCGGCCCCGCGGTGGAGGATCTTTCCTTCCAGGCCATCCTGATCGCCGAGGGCGGCCAACGACTGAAGGAGGTGGCGCCCCTGTTGCCCTTCTTCGACATCGACCCCGGCCCCGTGCGCTTCCTGGGCACCGGCCAGTGGGATGAGCCCGGCATTGGACGCGAGCCGGCCCTGGTGGGCGGCTGGTACGCGAGCGCCGCCCCCGACGCGCGCCAGGGTTTCGAGAAGCGGTTCAACGACGTGTACGGCCAGCGCCCGCCGCGTCTGGCCACCCTGGCCTATGACGCGACCGCCCTGGCCGCCGTGCTGGCCAAGGGCCACAAGGCCTATGTGCGGGAAAACCTGACCGACCCCAACGGGTTCGCCGGCATCGACGGGGTGTTCCGCCTGCTGCCCACCGGCCAGGTAGAGCGGGGCCTGTCCGTACTGGAGGTGACCAAGACCGGCGTGACCGTCGTGGATCCGGCACCCACCAGCTTCACGCCGGCGGCGGCCCCGGCGCCCAGCCCGAACACCGGGTCATAAATCGCTTACCGGGACGCCTTTACCGGGATGCAGTGCGCGGCGCGTCCATATCCAGGTAAAAGCCGTCCAGGTCGGCGCTGTCCAGATCGGGAAGACCGAGGTCGGCGGCCAAGTCCTGGGCCAGGGATCGTCGGGTGGCGGCGGCGGCCAGTTCGAACCAGGCGAGGCGGGCCACGCGGCTGGCGGCCGAGTGGTCGGTGTCGCGGCGCAGTTCCCCGGCGATGAAGCCTTGGCTCATTGAGCCGGCGGACGCCTGCGCATAACCGGCCTTCATGCCGGCGGGGGAGAACCGATCCAAACCATGCTCCATCGTCATGTCTGCCACACACCAGGTGGGCGTCGGTTCACGTGCTGTTAATTAGATAGTGACCGAAATGACGCGGCGCGGGTAGAAAAATTATGCTTAAAAATTAGTTAAAACGGTGTGCGACCGCGAACACGGCACCACCTGCGGTGGCCGGCGACTTTCTCAACGGGTCCCGCCCCTTGGGAAAAGCTGGGACAGGAGGAACAACGCGGCCGCAGCAACCACCACCGCCGGTCCCGCCGGCAGGTCGGCGCGGAAGGAGGCGCCCAGGCCGCCGCAGACCGACAACGCGCCGATGGCAGCGGCCAGACCGGCCATGATTTCCGGCGTACGGGCGAATCGGCGGGCGCAGGCGGCTGGGATGATCAGCAAGGCGGTGATCAGCAGCACGCCCACCACCTTCATGGCCAGCGCGATGGTGGCGGCCATCAGCATCATGAAGCCCAGCTGCGTGGCCAGCACGGGCACACCCTCCACCCGCGCCAGATCCTCGTTCACCGTCATGGCCAGCAAGGGGCGCCACAGCCAGGCCAGCAGGGCCAGCACTACGGCCCCGCCGCCCCAGATCCAGGCCAGGTCGCCACCGCTGACGGCCAGGATGTCGCCGAACAGATAGGACATGAGGTCCACCCGCACCGTCTGCAGCAGGGCCACGGCGATGAGGCCCAGGCTGAGCGTGGTGTGGCTGAGCAGGCCCAGCAGCGTATCGGTGGCCAGCTTGCGCTGGCGCTGCATCAGCACCAGCACGCCGGCCAGCGCCAGTCCCACCAGCGCCACCGCCAGCATTAGGTTGATGCCGGCGACGAAGCCCAGCGCGATGCCCAGCAGGGCGGCATGGGACAGGGTGTCGCCGAAATAGGCCATGCGCCGCCAGACGACGAAGCAGCCCAGCGGTCCCGCCACCAAAGCGACGCCGACGCCGCCGGCCAGGGCGCGCAACAGGAAATCATCCATGGGGGTGCTGGTCCTTGGGGGGGGACCTGTCCTTGGGTCCGGGCTCGTGCGTGTGCTGGCAGCCGGGCGTGGCGGCGCCATGGCTGTGCGGCCCGGCGGCGGACAGCCAGGCCGGCATGGCCAGCGGATCGATACCGAACAGGGCCTGGAAATCGGGATGGCGGCGCACATCCTCCGGCCGGCCGGCGCAGCAGACGTGGCCGTTCAGGCAGATCAGGCGGTCGGTGCCGGAAATGGCGTAGCTTAGATCATGGCTGACCATCAGCACGCCACAGCCGTGGCGGCGGCGGATGGCGTCGATCAAGGCGTACAGGGTGGCCTGGCCGGCCACGTCCACAGCCTGCGCCGGTTCGTCCAGCACCAGCAGGTCGGGCCGGCGCAGCAGGGCGCGGGCCAGCATAACCCGCTGCGTCTCCCCGCCCGACAGGGCCTGCACCGGGCTGTCGGCCAGGCTGGCGGCGCCCACCTCGCTCAACGTCTCATCCACCGCCGCGTCGGTCACCGGGCCCCAGAGAGCCAGCAGCCGCCGCACGGTCAGGGGCAGGGTGGCGTCCACGGCCAGGCGCTGGGGCATATAACCGATGCGCAGGCCAGGCTTGCGCCACACCGTGCCGCCGCTGGGCCGCTGCAGCCCCAGCACAGCGCGCAGCAGGGTGGACTTGCCGGCGCCATTGGGCCCCACCAGGGTCACGACCTCGCCAGCCGACACTACTAGATCCACCGACTGCAGCACCGTGCGCCGGCCGAACTGCACCGTCAGGCTGGTGGTCTTGATAAGCGCCGCCTCGGGCGACATCTCTGGAAACTCTGCGTCGGACGGCATGGGCCCTTCCTGGCGGGGGAACCGGTCCCAGGTTCCAAGACGCCTGCGACACGGGTATGCGTGCCCCCCGGCTTTACGGCATCCGGACCGACTTGACAAATGTTATAGTATAACATTGCATGTTGGGGCGCTCGTGTCCCCGGCGCCTATCACCCGGTTGGTATTCCATGTTCCCCTTCCGCATCCTGTCCCTGGTCGCCCTGCTGTGGCTGGCGTTCACCGTCCCGTCGCGGGCGGACGCGCCCACGGCGCCCAAGGTGGTGGCGAGCGTGAAGCCGGTGCATTCCCTGGCGGCGGCGTTGATGCAGGGGGTCGGCCAACCCAAGCTGTTGGTCGACGGCACGGCCAGCCCGCACAGCTTCAGCCTGAAGCCGTCGGACGCCAGCGCCCTGTCCCAGGCCGACATCGTGTTCTGGATGGGCCCAACCTTGGAGCCCTTCCTGGTGAAGCCGCTGGCCAGCTTGGCCCGGGGCGCCCACATCGTCACCCTGATCGAGGCGCCGGGCCTGCACCCCCTGGCCCTGCGCAGCGCTGGCGCCTGGGCGGATGGCGAGTCCCACCAGGATGGCCACCCCCACCTGATGCCCGCCGCCGTGGGTGGGGCCGCCGACAACCAGATCGATGGCCACGCCTGGCTGGATCCCGCCAACGCCAAGGCGATGGCCCGCGCCATGGCCGACGCCCTGATCCAGCGCGACCCGGCCGACGCCGCCCGCTATCGCGATAACCTGGCCGCCCTGCTGCGCAGCCTGGATGCCTTGGATGCGGAGATCGGCGCCATCCTGGCGCCCGTGAGCGCCAAGCCCTTCGTCGTCTTCCACGACGCCTTCCATTACCTGGAGGCCCGCTACCGCCTGGACGGCGTGGGCGCCATCACCCTGAACCCGGAGGTGCGGCCGGGTGCCGCGCGCCTGAGCCAGCTGCGCGCCCGCATCCAGGCCTCCGGCGCCACCTGCGTCTTCGCCGAGCCACAGTTCGAGACGGCGCTGATCGGCACCCTGGTCGACGGGACCCAGGCCAAGCGCGGCGTGCTGGACCCCGAAGGCGCCCTGCTGTCCGCCGGGCCGGACCTCTACGCCACCCTGATGCGCGCCAACGCCCATGCCCTGGCGGGGTGCCTGGGCGGGTAAGCTGTGTTAAGACCGCCCCACGTAATTTCTGGCGAGTGGGGATGACATCATGCGGATCGGGATCGTGGGCTGCGGCGGCCGGATGGGCCGCATGCTGATGCGGGAGGTGCTGGGCACCCCCGGCGCCACGCTGTCCGGGGGCACCATGCGCCCCGGCAACCTCGACCTGGGCCGCGACCTGGGCACCCTGGCGGGGCTGGACCCCGCCGGCATCGTCTCCACCAGCGATGTGGACGCCCTGTTCGCCGCCAGCGACGCGGTCATCGACTTCACCACCCCCGCCGGCACGGCCGTGCACGCTGCCCTGGCCGGCCACCACGGCACCGCCCTGGTGGTGGGCACCACCGGCCTGACGCCGGACCAGCAGGCCGCCATCGACACCGCGTCCGAGACGGCCGCCCTGGTGCAGGCGCCCAACATGAGCCTGGGCGTGAACCTGCTGCTGGCCCTGGTGGAGGACGTGGCGCGCACCCTGGGGCCCGATGTCTGGGATATCGAGATCGTGGAGATGCATCACCGCCACAAGGTGGATGCCCCCTCCGGCACCGCGCTGGGCCTGGGCCGCGCGGCGGCGGCCGGTCGCGGCGTCGACCTGGCGGCCGTGTCCGACCGGGTGCGCGATGGCCACACCGGCGCGCGCGAGGCGGGGCACATCGGCTTCGCCACCCTGCGCGGCGGCGATGTGGTGGGCGACCACACCGTCATCTTCGCGGCCGAGGGCGAACGTATCGAGCTGACGCACAAGGCCGGCAGCCGCGCCATCTTCGCCCGAGGTGCGGTGCGCGCCGCGATCTGGGCCGGCGGCAAGGCCCCCGGCCTGTACACCATGCGCGACGTGCTGGGCCTGTAATGACCGACACCGCCGCCGAGCTTTCCGCCCCACCCAGCCGCTGGGCCCACCCCGGCCTGCGAGGGGCGTTGTGGGGGCTCCTGGCGGTGGCGGTGTGGGCGGGGTCCTTCGTCATCACCCGCATGGGCGTGAAGGCCGGCCTGAACGCCTTCGACCTAGTGGCCCTGCGCTTCGCCACCGCCGGCGCCCTGATGGTCCCCATCCTGCGCCGCCGGGGCCTGGCCTTCGACCGGCTGGGCCTGGGCGGCCTGGTCCTACTGGTGGCGGGGTCGGGGGCGCCCTATGCCCTGATGCTGGCGGCCGGCGCCCGCTACGCCCCGGCCTCGCACGCGGCGGCCCTGACCCCCGGCCCCATGGCGGCCATGACCGCCCTGCTGGGCGCCCTGTTCCTGCGCGAGCGCCTGCCGGTCATCGGCTGGGCCGGCGTGGGCCTGATCCTGGGCGGCAGCGCCTTGATCGGCGGGCCCAGCCTGTTCAGCGGGTCGGGTGAAGGGGCGGCCCTGGGCCATGCCCTGTTCCTGGGCGGGGCGCTGGTGTGGGCCATCTACGTCATCGTCCTCAGGCGCAGCGGCGTGGGCCCGCTGCATGCCACCGCCATCGTCGCCACCGGGTCGGCCCTGCTGTACCTGCCGCTCTATCTGCTGGTGTTGCCCAAGGGCGTGGGCCAGGCGGCGATGCCCGACATCGCGTTGCAGGCCATCTACCAGGGCTGCTTCACCACCCTGGTGGGCCTGGCGGCCTTCAACCGCGCCGTGGTCCTGCTGGGCGCCACCGGGGCCGCCGCCCTGCCGGCCCTGATCCCCGTGGTCACGCTGGGCCTGGGCGCCCTGATGCTGGGCGAGGCGCCCAGCCTGGCGGAGACGGCCGCCACCCTGCTGATCGGCGGCGGCGTGCTGGTCACAACGCTGGCGCGCAATCGCCGTCCACCACCCTCAAAAACTTAAAGTCTCAAAGACTTAATTGACCGGCCCGGATCGCGGCGCGACAGTCGGGGCGGGAGAAACCACCGCCTCGGATGCCATGCCGTGAAGGAAAAAGAATTGCGCATGGCCCTCGTCTGCTACGGCGGGGTGTCGCTGGCCGTGTACATGCACGGCGTCACCAAGGAACTGCTGAAGCTGGCCCGCGCCTCGCGCGTTTTCCACGGCACCCACGATCCCCGGCTGCGCAACACCGGCAGCTACCAGGCATTGCAGGACGACCTGGCCCGCCGCATCGGCTACAGCAGCGGCGCCAGCCTGGACGGCGGCGCCCAGACCCCGGACACGGAGGAGGTCTACGTCGCCCTGCTGCAGGAGGTGGGCGCCCATATCGACCTGCGCATCGTCATCGACGTCATCGCCGGATCGTCCGCCGGCGGCATCAACGGCGTGCTGCTGGCCCGCGCCCTGGCCCACGACCTGGACCTGGACGCCCTGACCGAGCTGTGGCTGGACGGCGCCGACGTCACCAACCTGATGGTGGAGGACGGCCGGGCGACGAAATGGAGCAAGTGGTTCCTGAAGCCCTTCCTGGCCTACGGCCTGGGCCGGCTGATGCGGCTGGCGCCGGATGACGAGATGCGCTGGAAGCTGTCCATGTTCGTGCGCTCGCGCTGGTTCAAGCCTCCCTTCGACGGCATGCGGCTGATGGAGATGCTGCTGGACGCGGCCGCCGCCATGGGCCGGCCGGTCAGCCCCTATGCCTCGCTGCTGCCGGCGGGGCAGTCCCTGTCCCTGTTCGTCACCGTCACCGACTTCCACGGCTTCCTGCAGCGCATCCCCGCGCACGACCCGCCTTCGGTGGAGGAGCGGGAGCATCGCCACGTTTTGAAGTTCCACTACCGCCGCTGGCCCGGCGGCCGGGTGGACACGGATTTCGGCGAGGGCGCCATCCCCGGCCTGGTGTTCGCCGCCCGCGCCACCTCCTCCTTCCCCGGCGCCTTCACGCCGGCGCACCTGCGGGCGCTGGACGGGCTGCTGGCCCGGCGGGGGCAGGGCTGGCCGGAGCGGGAACGCTTCCTGAAGCGCAACTTCCGCCGCTACACCGCCGCCGGCGTTGACCCGGGGCGCATCAGCTTCATCGACGGCAGCGTGCTGAACAACAAGCCCTTCGCCGAGGCCCTGCGCGCCATCTCCGGCCGCCCGGCCTATCGCGAGGTCGACCGCCGGCTGATCTACATCGACCCCGACCCCGCCCACCTGAAACGGGTGGCCAAGGCGGAAACGCCGGGCTTTTTCCGCACGCTCAAGGGGGCATTGTCGGACATTCCGCGCAACGAGCCGGTGCGCGACGAGCTGGTGTCCATCGACCGTAACAACGCCCGGGTGCGCCAGCTGCGCTCCGTCATCGATGCCGCCCGCCCCGGCATCACCCAGCTGGTGCATGAGGTGGTGGGGGGTGAGCCCCCGGCCGAACTGACCTATGCCCAAATCCATGACTGGCGGGAAATCGCCAACGGCCGCGCGGCCCAGGAGGCGGGCTTCGCCTATGAGGCCTACGTCCGCCTCAAGCTGACCTCGGTCCTGGACGCCATGGGCCGGCTGGTGGCGGTGGGCTGCGGCTACCAGCCGGGCACGGCCGCCGCCCGCCAGGCCACCGAGGCGCTGCACGCCTGGGCGCGGGCCACCGGCATCACCCCCGACCAGGTGACGACCTGGAGCCTGGAGCGGCGGGAGGACGGCCTGCCGGGTGGCGACGCGCCACCCTGGGTGCGCTTCCTGCTGGCCTTCGACGTGGGCTTCCGCGGCCGGCGCCTGCGCTTCGTCATCCGCGCCCTGAACGAACTGTATGCCCGGCTGGAGGAAGACGAGTTCACCGACGTCGCCGCCCGCGACCTGGATGAGATCAAGGCCAATCTCTACGACTGCCTGGAGCGGCTGCGCGTCTACGAGTCCGGCGCCTTCCTTAGCGCGGACGAGCGCGAGGCCTTGGCCGTGCCCTTCGTCGAGCCCCTGGCCATGGGCCGCCAGCCGGACGTGGCGGCGGTGGACCAGGTGATGTGGGATCTGGCACGGCGCATCGACCTGAACGCCATCAACCAGCAGGTGGACGAGATCTTCGCCCTGATGGGTCTGAACATGCTGGGCGTGGCGGCACGGCGGGAGCTGTTCGTGGCCTATGTCGGCTTCGCCTTTTGGGACGTGCTGACCTTTTCCATCAGCGGCTGGCGCGAGCTGGACGATTTGGAGGAGGTGCGGGTGGACCGCATCAGCCCGGACGACGCCCGCTTCTGCCAGGCCATGGGGGGCGCCATTCCCCTGAAAGGGCGGGAGATCAACCACTTCGGCGCCTTCTTCAGCCGCGTGCACCGCGAGAGCGATTATCTGATGGGCCGCCTGCATGCCGCCGACCGGCTGGTGGATCTGGTCCTGGACGCCGCCGGCCGCCCGCCGGGCGTGGATGGTCCCGGCCTGAAGCGCCGCCTGTTCGCCGCCATCGCCCGGACGGAGCGCCAGCGCCTGGGTGACAAGTCACCGGCGTTGCGCTGGCTGGAGACCATGCTGGCGGAAGGGTGAGGCCACCCACCGCGAAGGAGCGAAGCGACAAGGCCGCGACCGCGGCCGCCGGAGGTTTCCGGGCAGCGGAGCGGACTGGAAACTGAGGATAAGCCCAAGCCAGCGGATGCTGGCGCCCGGCGCCTGAGGGACGCTAAACCAAGCCTTGGCGATGTTTCGCCAGGGCTTGGTTGAGGACGCTGGCCACCTGCACCCGTTCCTCCATGGGGAGGAAACTGCCCACCACCAGACGCCTGCCGTGGCTGGTCAGCACCACCTGGCTGTCGTGTTGGGCGGGATCGTCCATATGGACGCGCAGCCAATAGGGGATGAAGGACCAGCTGCGGCTGGGGCGGCGGGGTTCCACCCGCTCCACCGTCAGGGCCTGGTCGGTCAGTTCCACCCGCTCATACAGCCGGGCGGAGCGGTAGCTGGCGCGGAAGGCCAGGTAGATCACCAGCACATCCACGCCGCAGAAACCGATGACCGGCCAGGCGCCGCGCAGAAAGAAGACCAGGCCCACGCCGAAGCTGACCGCCGCCACCAGCCCCATGAGGATGCGGAACCCCTTCGGCGACAGGCTGCGGTGGGGCCGCAGGATGACGCTGAGCCAGGTCTGCCTCAGGGTGGTTTCGTCATGGATCATGGACAAAACAGTAGGGCGGCCTCACCACCTGGTAAAGGCCGCCCCGTGCGGGGCGTCAGGCCCCGGTCATGCTGTCCGCGCTGGGGTGCGCGCGCCTTAGCTACGGGTGATGGAGATACCGCCGTCCACCAGCTGGGCCGTGCCGGTGACGAAGGACGAGTCGTCCGACGCCAGGTAGAGGACGGCGCGGGCCAGTTCTTCCGGCTGGCCCGCGCGGCGCAGGGCGTGGGCGTTGTTCACCCAGTCACGCTTCTCCGCCGTGTCGTTGGCGGCGTGGTACATCTCGGTCTCCACCGCACCCGGGAGCACGGCGTTGACACGCACGCCCTGTGGGCCGAACTCGGCGGCCAGCGCCTGGGTCAGGCCGATCAGGCCGGACTTGCTGGCGGCGTAGGCGGCCAGGCCGGGGAAGGCGAAAGTGTGGCCAACGAAAGTGGAGGTGAAGACCACCGAACCGCCGCCGTTCTTCACCATCTGGCCGATCTGGTGCTTGGCACCCAGGAAGGGGCCGGTCAGGTTCACGGCCAGGGTGTTGGCCCAGCCGGCCTCGCTCACGCCGGTGCTGGGGCCAGCCTCACCCAGGGTACCGGCGTTGTTGAAGGCGATGTCCAGGCGGCCGAAGTGTTCCACCGCCAGGGCCACCAGGGCCTGGTTATAATCCTCATGCTGGACGTCGCCGGCCAGCGCCACGGCCTGGCCGCCGGCGGCGGTGATCTCAGCCACCAGGCTGTCCAGTTCCGCCTGGCGGCGGGCACCGACCACGACCTTCGCGCCCTCCGCCGCGAACAGCTTGGCGGTGGCGCGACCGATGCCTGAGCTGGCGCCGGTAACGAGGGCGACCTTGTTCTGCAAACGAGCCATTTTCTCTCTCCGATGCTGGGTCGGCGCGACGACCGCGCCGCTGACAGACAAAGATTTACCTTTCAGCAGCACTTGCATCGATGGGGCGAAAGTGAGCTTATGATTCATCTTTCCTGAATAATGGCAAGGCTGCCCCATGGACAGGCTGCGCGCATTCGAGGTGTTTTCCACCGTGGTGGCCCGGGGTGGCTTCGCCAAGGCGGCGGACGCCCTGAACACCTCCCCCGCCAACGTCACCCGCTATGTCAACGAACTGGAGACCTACCTGGGCAGCCGGCTGCTGAACCGCACCTCGCGCCGGTTGTCGCTGACCGAGGCGGGCGAGGCGCTGTATGAGCGCGCGCAGACCATCCTGGAAGAGGTGGCGGAGGCGGAGGCGCTGGCATCCGCCACCACGTTGAAGCCCCGGGGGCGGCTGCGGGTGAACGCGCCGCTGAGCTTCGGCATCCGGCATCTGGCGCCGCTGTGGCCCCGCTTCATGGCGCAGTATCCCGACGTGCTGCTGGACATCGCCCTGACCGACCGGGTGGTGGACATGGTGGAGGAGGGCTTCGACCTGGGCATCCGCATCTCGCGCGGCGGGTCGCCCACTTACGCCGCGCGCAAGCTGGCCACCTCACGCAACGTGCTGTGCGCGGCGCCCGACTACCTGGCCCGCCACGGCGTGCCAAAGACGCCGGACTGCCTGGCCAGCCATGTGCGCATCGCCTACAGCTACACCGGCGTGCCGGAGGACTGGGTGCTGCTGGACCCGGAGGGCAAGCCCGTCACCGTGCGCATTCCCATCCGCCTGGTGACCAACAACGGCGATACCGCCCACGCGGCCGCCCTGGCGGGACAGGGCATCATCTGGCAGCCCACCTTCCTGATTGGCGACGACCTGCGCGCCGGCCGCCTGGTGCCGGTGCTGCCGGAGCATCGCATCCCCGACATCGACATCCTGGCCGTCTATCCCAGCCGCCGCCATGTCAGCGCCAAGGTCCGCGCCTTGATCGACTTCCTGGCCGACGCCTTCCACGGCACCCCGGCTTGGGAGTGCGCCCCTTGATCCGCCCGCCTTGCCACCCGTAGATTTGCCGGCCACATGCCCCGTAGTGCACCCCTCTACCCCAGGCCGCGACCGCGGCCGCCGGAAGTTTCCGGGGAGCGTCAGCGGACTGGAAACTGAGGATAAGCCAAGGGGCGCATGCCCCGCCGGCGCTTGAGGCCCCGAACATGAAACGCGCGAACATCCAGGAATTTTTCCGCAGGCTGGCGGAGCGGGATCCGGAGCCGAAGACAGAACTGGAGTATGTGAACCCCTACACCCTGCTGGTGGCGGTGGTGCTCTCGGCCCAGGCCACGGACGTCGGCGTGAACAAGGCGACCAAGGCGCTGTTCAAGATCGCCGACAACCCGGCGGCCATGGTGGCGCTGGGGGAGGCCACGGTGCGGGACCATGTGAAGACCATCGGCCTGTACAAGACCAAGGCCGCCAACGTCATCCGCCTGTCGGAAATCCTGCTGGAGAAACACGGCGGCCTGGTGCCGCGCAAGCGTGAGGATCTGGAGGAACTGCCGGGCGTGGGCCGCAAGACGGCCAACGTGGTGCTGAACGTGGCCTTCGGGGAGCCGACCATCGCCGTCGACACCCATATCTTCCGCGTGTCCAACCGCACCGGCCTGGCGCCGGGCAAGACGGTGGAGGCGGTGGAGGAGAAGCTGGTGAAGGTGGTGCCCAAGGCCTACCGCCTGCATGCCCACCACTGGCTGATCCTGCACGGCCGCTATATCTGCAAGGCGCGCAAGCCGGATTGCGCCGTGTGCAGCGTCATCGATCTGTGCGCCTATGAGGCCAAGACGGCGCTGACAGCCTAAGTCGTTCCGGAAATGAAATGGGCCAGTCCCGTAAAGGACTGGCCCGTAAAAAACCAGGTGGCGGCGAGGCTTACTCTTCAGTGCCCGTAGCCACCACGGCCTCGACTTCCTTTACCGGTCGGGCGCGGGATTCGCCGGTCAGCGTCTCGATGGTGCCGATCAGCAGGCCACCCTGTTCCACTTCCAGCACGCCGTAGCGGATGTTGCCCTGGATGCGGCCGGTGGAGCGGACGCGCAGGGTGCCGCGCACGGAGATATCGCCTTCGAAACGACCGCCGATGTCGGCCTCGTCGATCTCGACCGAGCCCTTGAACAGGCCGCTGTCGGTCACCTCGATGGCGCGGCCCTCGCGCAGCTTGGCCTCCACCGTGCCTTCCACCACCAGGATGTCGCAGGCGGCGATTTCACCGGACAGGGAAATCTCACGGCCGACGATCAGTTTGCGCATGTCGTTGGTAGGCAAGGGGGCATTTCCTTCAGTACCGGTGGGGGCGACGCGCCGGGGCGGCGTGCCGGGAATTTCCACGACACGACGGGGAATGTCACTACGAAAACCACCGGTGGCCGCGCCGGCCGGTGCCGGGGTCGCGGGCGTGGCCGGCACCGGCGTGGCGCCGGCGCCCAGACCGCCGCCACCCCCAAGGCCGCTGTTCCCCAGGCCAAGCGAAGGCTGACCCGGCGTCGGTGTGGGGCCGGGCGTCGGCGTCTTGAACTGCATATCGATCCCCTTGTCTGAGGGCCCCCTGCTGGCCGCGGCCAGATTGGACGAGGGCTCCGGTTCGGAAACGGGTTCCACGGCCGGGGAGGCCGGGGGCGTGGGCTCAGCCACCGGAACAGGCGTGCGAAGGTCGGCCGGCTTGGCCGGGTCGCCGCCAGCGGGGCCCAGGTTCGGTCGGTTACGTCGGAACATCGGCGTTGTCCCCAAATCTTCGTGTCGCGCGGCCAGCCTGGCCCGTTCGGGGCCTGGACCGGTCGTTGAAGGTCGTTCTTTTTATGAGTTCGCCCGGGGTGCGACCGGCAGCGGACTTCGCGTTCCGCCTGTGGGCAGGAACCCGCCGAACAGGTGGAGCATGAAGGCCGTCGCCAGAACCGGCGCGAACAGATTCACAACAGGCAGCAAGGAAATAAAGGCAATAATGAGGCCCGCGCAAAAAATTCGCCCCCTATAGCGCAGACGGAGTAGGCGCACCTGGTCGGAGGGCATGCGGCGCACCGCCACTTGGTCGAAATACTGGCGTCCCAGCAAGAAACCGTTGGCCAACGGATAGGCCACGGCACCCACCGGCGGCAAAAGCCACAGGGGCAGCACGGCGACGTTGACGATGATCAGCAGGGCTGTGAACCGCAGCGCGATGGCGGCCTCTTCCACCACACCGGCGTCGCGCGGCGGCGGCAGGGTGGGGTACCACCGACGCTCTACAGCGCGGGCCACGGGTTCCAGCAGCATGCCGGCGATGGCCGCCACCACAACCAGGAAGAAGTACCAGGCCAGCGCCACGACACCGAGGGCGCCCGCCACCGTGATCAGGGGATCCAGCCAGGCCTTGCCCGTGGGATGCAGGCGGTCCAGCCCCCAAGAGACGGCGACCCCCAGCACGATGAAGGACAGCAGCGTCAGGATAAAAGAACGCGCCATCACCCGCAGCAGGGCGGGATCGAAGGCCTGGGCAAGGGTGCGGAACAGGGCGCGGATCATCTCAGCATCCTAGGTAGTATGCCCCCGCGCTTGCCGCAAGCGGCCCTATCTCTATACTGCGGCCCCAAGTTTTTGCCGATCCGGAGGATTTTAAGTGACGGCTGAATTGGATGTGGTTGGGATCGGCAACGCGATCGTCGACGTGATCACGCAGACGACCGACGTTTTCCTGGCGGACAACCGCCTGGACAAGAACAGCATGCGCCTGATCGACACGGCCGAAGCCGAGGCGCTGTACGCCAAGATGGGCCAGGGCATGGAGATGTCGGGCGGTTCCGCCGGCAACACCATGGCCGGCATCGCCATGCTGGGCGGCAAGGGCGCCTTCATCGGCAAGGTGGCGGGCGACCAGCTGGGCCAGGTCTACCGCCATGACATCGAGGCGGTGGGCTCGCGCTTCGTCACCACCGACTTGGCCGACGGCACGCCCACCGGCCGCTGCCTGATCCTGGTGACGCCGGACGCCGCGCGCACCATGAACACCTACCTGGGCGCCGCCGTGCGCCTGACCCCGGCCGACATCGACGAGGCGTTGATCGCCTCGGCCCAGGTCACCTACATGGAAGGCTACCTCTGGGATCCGCCGGCCGCCAAGGAGGCCTTCCTGAAGGCGGCGTCGGCCGCCCATGGTGCCGGCCGCAAGGTGTCGCTGTCCCTGTCCGACGCCTTCTGCGTGAACCGCCACCTGGACAGCTTCCGCGACCTGGTGGCCGGCCATGTCGATGTGCTGTTCGCCAATGAGGCGGAAATCACCGCGCTTTACGGCACCGACTTCGACCAGGCGGTGCAGGCGGTGCGCGGCCAGGTGGCCGTGGCGGCGCTGACCCGCAGCGAGAAGGGCGCCGTCATCGTCACGCCGAATGACGTCGTGACCGTGCCGGCCGCCCCGGTGGCCAAGGTCGTGGATACCACCGGCGCGGGCGACCTGTTCGCCTCGGGCTTCCTCTACGGCTACACCCGGGGCCGCGACATGGCCGCCTGTGGCGCCATGGGCGCCATTTGCGCGGCCGAGATCATCAGCCACTACGGCGCGCGCTCGCAGGCCGACCTGCGCCAGCTGGTGGTTGGCATCTAGGCGCCCCCACTTTCCAAGGGAATGGCGGCGCCGGATGGGCGTTCCCGCATGGGCGCCCATCCGGCGCCGCTATCCTTTGCCCGCTTTTTTTCGCAGGTGCACTCGCATAGACTGCGCCGCGCCGGGCACCCCTTCGGGCCCCGAACCCATCATCACGGTTCAACCGTTTGTCGTGACGCAAAGGCAACTTCCATGGACATGAGCAAGATCCCGGTCGGCAAGAACGCCCCGTGGGACATCAACGTCGTCATCGAGATCCCGCAGGGCGGTCAGCCGGTGAAGTACGAGGTGGACAAGGACTCGGGCGCCATCTACGTCGACCGCTTCCTGCACACCGCCATGTACTACCCGGCCAACTACGGCTTCGTGCCCCACACCCTGTCGGGCGACGGCGACCCGGCCGACGTGCTGGTGGTCAGCAACACTCCGGTGGTCCCGGGCGTGGTGCTGCGCTCGCGCCCCATCGGCGTGCTGCTGATGGAGGACGAGGCCGGCATGGATGAGAAGATCCTGGCCGTGCCGGTGGACAAGCTGCACAGCTTCTACACCAACGTGAGCAGCTACAAGGACCTGCCGGAGATCCTGGTGGAGCAGATCGCCCACTTCTTCGAGCACTACAAGGACCTGGAGAAGGGCAAGTGGGTGCGCATCGTCCGCTGGGGCGACGCCGACGAGGCCGCCAAGATGATCAGCGACGCCATGGAGCGCTACAACGCCCAGAAGTAAGCGTTCCACGTCGATCTTCGATCGTGTTTTTGCTGAGCCGCCGGAAGCAATTCCGACGGCTCAGCTGATTCTGGTGCGCTCATTCGCAACCTCGTCACGAGGACATGCACTGGGGTAGTATCCAAGGAAAGACATGCCATATGAGTCCGGTAAGGAGATGACCATGGCTGGCAGCAAGGCAGCGGCATCGCGGACATCACAAGCTGGCGCGACGCAGCGCCAGTTCGCGCATGAGGCTGAGCTGCTGCGCGAAGGTCTCGAGGATATGGCCACCGGTCGCTTTATCGAGGATGATGAAGTGGATGCTTGGCTTGACCGTCTCGTCCAAGGTGAAGACCTGGATATTCAACCGCCACAAAAGCCGCTGAAACGCCGCTAAGGCCGCAGCCTCACCGTGGTGCCTTCTTCCCGAAGAAAACTTATCATGACTTACGCCGCAAATCGGGATTTGGCGGCTGCCCGCGATTGGCTACAGCAGCCGGGAGCCGGTGTCGCAGCCGAGAACCGGCTTATCCGAATCAGCGCCGCCATCAAGGAACTGAAGACCGCTCCCTGCCGATGGCCTGTGGGCGATCACGCTGGCATCCGCGAGCGTCCGGTGGAGGGCTATTTGGTGATGTATCGGGTCGAACCTGATACGGACAACAATCAGACGGCCGGCAACGTTTGGATCCTGCGTGTTTTCGGTCCCTTCCAAAATCGGGAAGCCACCTGACCTATCGCCAAGGAGTGCCGCACCAGCCTTGGTCGGGGGCGCCGTTGCGGCTAGGCTGGCGGAAAGCTTGAGACATGTCATGGCCGTGCCACCGGGCGCTGCTATGGTCGGCCCCCAAGCCCAATCCGGCATCGGGGAACGGCAGAGGACAGAAGGAAGGCCATATGACCATCCGCAACCTGCATCACCTGTTCAAGCCGTCGTCCATCGCCCTGATCGGCGCCAGCCGCCGCCCCCATACCGTGGGCGCGGTGGTGGCCCGCAACCTGTTCGCCGGCGGCTTCGACGGGCCCATCATGCCGGTGAACCCGCAGGAACGCTCCATCGAGGGGGTGCTCACATATCCCGACGTGGCGTCGCTGCCCGTGGTGCCGGATCTGGCCGTCATCTGCACCCCGCCCTCCACCGTGCCGGAGCTGATCCGCCAGTTGGGGGAGCGCGGCACCAAGGCCGCCGTGGTCATCACCGCCGGCTTCGCCGAACTGGGAGAGGCGGGCAAGGCCCTGCAGCAACAGGTGCTGGACGCCGCCAAGCCGCACCTGTTGCGCGTGGTCGGGCCCAACTGCCTGGGCGTGATGGCGCCAGGCAACGGCCTGAACGCCAGCTTCGTCCACGTGCCGCCGCTGCGGGGCGACATCGCCCTGCTGGCGCAGAGCGGCGCCGTCGTCACCTCGGTCGTCGACTGGGCCACGCCGCGCGGCATCGGCTTTTCCCACCTGGTGTCGCTGGGCGGCATGGCCGACGTAGATTTCGGCGACCTGTTGGACTTCATGGCCCAGGACGGGCACACACGGGCCATCCTGCTGTATGTCGAGGCCATCGCGCATGCCCGCAAGTTCATGTCGGCCGCCCGCGCGGCGTCGCGGTCCAAGCCTGTCATCGTCATCAAGGCCGGCCGGTCGGACGAGGCGGCGCGTGCCGCCAGCTCCCACACCGGCTCGCTGGCCGGGGCCGATGCCATCTACGACGCCGCCTTCCGCCGCGCCGGCATGTTGCGCGTGGGGGAATTGAGCGAACTGTTCGACGCGGTGGAGACGCTGGCCACCGGCGTACAGATCAAGGGCGACCGCCTGGCCATCCTGACCAACGGTGGCGGCATGGGCGTGCTGGCCGCCGACAGCCTGATCGAGCAGGGCGGCCGCCTGGCCCAGCTGTCGCCCGAGGCCATCGCCAAGCTGGACAACCTGCTGCCTCCGACCTGGAGCCATGGCAACCCCATCAACCTGTTGGGCGACGCCAACGGCAAGCGCTACGCCGACGCCCTGGCGGTGCTGCTGGAGGAGAAGGGCTGCGACGCCATCCTGGTGATGAACTGCCCCACCGCCGTCGCCGACAGCGGGGAGACGGCACGCGCCGTCATCGAGACCCTGCGCGGCAAGCGCTTCCCCGTGCTGGCCAACTGGCTGGGCGAAGGGGCGGCGGTGGAAGCGCGGCGCCTGTTCGCCGCCAACCGCATCCCCAGCTACCAGACCCCGGACGAGGCCATCCGTGCCTTCATGCACCTGGTGCGCTACCGCCGGAACCAGGATGAGCTGATGGAGGTGCCGTCCACCGTGCCGGACCAGTTCGTGTACGACGGCGTGGCCGCCCGCGTGCCCATCGAGCAGGCCCTGGCCGAGGGCCGCGCCTGGCTGTCGGAGTACGAGGCCAAGCAGGTGCTGCGCGCCTATGGCATCCCGGTGGTGGAGACGGTGACCGCCACCAACCCCGAGGAGGCGGAGGCGGCCGCCCGCCGGCTGGCCATGCCGGGCCGGAACAGCCGGCTGGCCCTGAAGATCCTGTCGCCCGACATCACCCATAAGTCGGACCTGGGCGGCGTGGCCCTGAACCTGGCGCCCGACGAGGTGCGGCTGGAGGCGGAGGCCATGCTAGCCCGCATCCGCGCGGCGGCCCCCGGCACCCGCATCGAGGGCTTCACCGTGCAGCAGATGGCCCACATGCCGGGGGCGGTGGAGCTGATCGTGGGCATGACCGACGACCGGCTGTTCGGACCCGTGCTGGTCTTCGGCCAGGGCGGCACGGAGGTGGAGGTGGTGCAGGACAAGGCGCTGGCCCTGCCGCCGCTGAACATGAACCTGGCGCGCGACATGATGGCCCGCACCCGCGTGCACAAGCTGCTGCAGGGCTATCGCCACCGCCCGCCGGCCGATCTGACGGCCATCGCCCTGACCCTGAACAAGGTGTCGCAGCTGGTCATCGACTTCCCCGAAATCCAGGAACTGGACATCAACCCGCTGTACGCTGGGGCGGACGGCGTCATGGCCCTGGACGCCCGCATCCGCGTGGCGCCCCCGCCGGAGCCAGGGGCGGTGCGCCTGGCCATCCGCGCCTATCCGAAGCGGCTGGAGCAGCATGTCCAAATCCATGACGGGCGTGAATTCCTGATCCGGCCCATCCGGCCGGAGGATGAGCCGCTGATCCATGACATGATCGCCCGCACCGCCATCGAGGACATCCGCCTGCGCTTCTTCGCGCCCATGCGCCGCCTGTCGCGCGCCATGGCCGCCCGCCTGACCCAGATCGACTATGACCGCGAGATGGCCCTGGTGGCCATCGCCCCCGACCCGGCGCCGCCGGTGGCCGAGGGGTCGGACCTGCGCCCGGGCGACGAGGCCATCTTCGGCACCGTGCGCATCACCGCCGACCCGGACAACGAGAAGGCGGAGTACGCCGTGCTGGTGCGCAGCGACATGAAGGGCAAGGGCCTGGGCTATCTGCTGATGACCCGCATCCTGGACTATGCCCGTACCCGGGGCATCCGCGAGGTGTTCGGCGAGGTGCTGCGGGAGAACGTCACCATGCTGCAGATGTGCCGCGACCTGGGCTTCAAGCAGACCGACTATCCGGACGACCCCGGCATTGTCGAGGTGCATTACACATTTGGCTGAAGCGTGACCGCCCGAAGACAAGGAACAGACATCAAATTAAGTAAAATTGTCTGTAGTCCAAGTCGTCGCCACCATAGGACTCGGCGCGCTGCTGCATGACTGCCCGGTTATTTACGCCGTCGGTGCGTATTGACTCATCCTTGAGGAAAGCGTTGAGTCGTTCGCATGATTGTCCCGCCCATCACCGCCCAGGCCGTGCCGACCCCGGTACTGACGCCGCAGCAGCAGTCGCCGACGCAGAACCCGTCGTTCCTGGCGGCTGTCGCGGGCGCGCAAGGGGCGGCCAAGCCGGTGGCGACGCAGACGGCCAACGCGGCCCAGCCCACCGGCAAGTCGGAAGCCGGCAAAGACAACCGCAGTGGCACCGACACCGGCCAGGCGACCGACACCGGTGCCAACGCCGTCCGCGCCCGCAGCAGCGCCCACCCCTGGCGCGGCCAGATGCTGGACGTGACTGTTTAGTTTTTAGTTTTCCGTGTTCCCTCAGGCGCCGGCGCGGCCATCCGGCCGCTTGGCTATCCTCGCTTTCCAGTCCGCCTGCGGCTCCCCAGAAAGCTCCGGCGGCCGCAGTCGCGGCCTACGGCCGTTTTATGCCGCCTCAGACAGATCAATCATCACCGGCACATGGTCCGATGGCTTGGGGCCCCAGCCGCGCGCCTCGCGCAGCACGGTGTAGCCCAGCAGCCTGGGCACCAGGGCTGGCGTGACCCAGATGTGGTCCAGGCGGCGGCCGCGATCGGACAGGCCCCAGTCGGCGGAGCGGTAGGACCACCAGGTGTACAGCCTCTCCGTGGGCGGCAGGAAATGGCGCACGGCGTCCACCCACTCCCCCGCCCGCATCATGGCGTCCATCTTCTCCACCTCGATGGGGGTGTGGGAAATGACGTTCAGCAGGGCGCGGTGGGACCAGACGTCGTTTTCCAAGGGCGCGATGTTCAGGTCCCCCACCAGGATGCGGGGCTTGTGCCGGTCTTCCAGCCCCTCACCCCAGGCGGTCAGCTCATCCAGGAAGCGCAGCTTGTGCCGGAACTTGTCGTTCAGGTCGGGGTCGGGGATGTCGCCGCCGGCGGGAATGTAGAAATTGTGCAACTCGATGCCGCCCGGCAGTTCCGCCTGCACATGGCGGCAGTCCTGCCGTTCACACCACAGTGCACCGCCCGTGCCGGACAGCGGCAGGCGGGAGAGGATGGCGACGCCGTTATAGCTTTTCATCCCCCGCATATGGGTGTGGACATAGCCCCGGTCCGCCAGCGCCTTCAGCGGGAAGGCGTCGTCGATGACCTTGGTTTCCTGCAGGCAGAGGACATCGGGGCCGTAGTCGTCGACTAGGCGCAAGACCATGTCCAGGCGCAGCCGTACCGAGTTGATGTTCCAGGTAACGATGCGCAAGGCGACCTCTTGAGCGACGGGGAAACACAGGGTGTACCCGTCGCCCGCCACTGGAACAAGTGCGGAACTCAGCCCTCGCGGGCCGCAGCCCGTGCCCGCACCGCGTCGCCGAAGGCCTTGAACAGGGCGACGGAGGCCGGGTCTTCCCAGAAGCGCCACTCGGGGTGCCATTGCACCGCCAGGGCGAAGGTGGCCCCCTCCACCCGCACGGCCTCGATCAGGCCGTCGGGGGCTGTCGCTTCCACCACCAGGCCAGGGGCCAGGCGGTCTATGCCCTGCTGGTGCAGGGAGTTGACGGTCATGCGCTCGCGCCCGGTGATGCGGCCCATCAGGCCATCAGGGGTCAGGTCCACGGCGTGGGCGCCGCCGTACTGCACCTCCAGCGGCTGGCTTTCGTCATCGCGATGGTCCATCAGGCCGCGCACGTCCTGCACCTTCTGGTGCAGGGTGCCGCCCAGGGCCACGTTCAGTTCCTGCAAACCGCGGCAGATGGCGAACAGGGGCAGGTCGGCGTCCAGCGCCGCGCGGTACAGGGGCAGGGTGGTGGCGTCACGCGCCAGGTCGTGCAGGGTGCCGGGCTCCGACAGCGGGCCCTGGTAGCGGTCGGGATGGACGTTGCTGGGGCTGCCGGTGAACAGCAGGCCATCCAGGCGGGACACCACCTCCGCCGCGTCGTACCGGTCACCCAGGGCCGGCAGCAACACCGCCAGGGCATGCGCGCCGTCCGATACGGCGCGCACATACTTGTCGCCCACGACATGGAAAGGGTGGCGCCCCAAAGTGCGGTAGTCGGCGGATACGCCGACAATGGGTAATCCAGTACGGGGAAGGCTGGTCATCGCTGAACCCTCCTTTGCTTCAGGGCCGCCGGCGCGGCCTTATGCGAATGGCATTTGATCGTGACCAATCAAATGCCCCCTCACGCGGCGGGCGGACGCATCCGCGTCCTTGCCTCATCCTCGATTTCCAGTCCGCCTTCGGCTTCCCGGAAATCTCCGGCGCCCGCAGTCGCGGGCTACAGTGGCACGAACCAACATCCCGTGCCGCTGATGTCAGTCGCGTTCCTTGCGGCGGCTGGGATCGCGGAAATAGAACTGGTTGTCGTCCAGGCTGACGCCCGTCTGCGGATCCAGCAGCGCCACCTCGGTGGTGGTCCCCTGGGCGTCCAGCACCCGCCACTTCTTCAGGCCGAAGGGCTGTTCCTGGAACATCAGGGTCAGGCGGCCCAGGCCGGGATCCTTGGTCTGGACCAGCGTCACCTCCAGCACGCCGGCGCTGTCGTCCATGGAGGTGACGGTGACGTCACCGGACAGGTGCAGATCGGGCCGCAGGATGAAGTCGGCCATGGTGCTGCCGATGGGGGCGTTCGACTGTTCCTTGGACTCGGCGTCCCAGAAATAGACGAAATGGCCGTCGGCCACGATGAAGTTCTTGTTGGGCGGATCATAGTCGATCCGCATCTTGCCCGGCCGCTTCAGCTGGAAGGTGCCGCGCACCAGGCTGCCGTCGGGGTTCACCTGCTGAAACTGCGACTTCAGCGTCTGGATGCCGTTGAGGTAGGTCTCCACCTGCTTCAGCTTGGTCTTGTCCTCATCGGTGAACTGGGTTGGCGGCTTGGCGGCGGCCGTCCCGGACAGGGCCAGGGGGGCGGCGGCAAGCGCCAATAGGGCGGCGAGGGCGGTGCGGCGGATCATGGTGCCTTCAGGATAGACCGCGCTTTAAGGCGGAATTTTGGTGGCGATAACAAGGTGTTGGAAAATCGGCCCGGAAGGGGAGGGGGCGTACGTCGCGCGTACACCTGCCCCCTCGCACCTTCCCTGGCCTCAGTTCACGCGCTCATGATCATCGATGTTGCGCGCCAGCACCTCGCGCTTGCCGACATGGTTGGCGCGGCTGACCACGCCTTCCTGTTCCATGCGCTCGATCAGGCGGGCGGCGCTGTTGTAGCCGATGCGCAGGTGGCGCTGGATGAAGCTGGTGCTGGCCTTGCCCTCGCGGCAGACCACGGCCACCGCCTGGTCATAGAGGTCGTCGCCCGAGCTGCCGTTGCCACCGGCGCCGCCACCGCCCGACCCGCCATCGTCGTCGAAGGGGCTGGCGTCGTCTTCCTCCGTCACCGCGTCGACGTAGTTGGGCTCACCCTGGGCCTTCAGGAACTTCACCACGTCCTCCACCTCCTGGTCGCGGACGAAGGGACCGTGGACGCGGGTGATGCGGCCGCCGCCGGCCATGTAGAGCATGTCGCCCTGGCCCAGCAGCTGTTCGGCACCCTGTTCGCCCAGGATGGTGCGGCTGTCGATCTTCGAGGTGACCTGGAAGCTGATGCGGGTGGGGAAGTTGGCCTTGATGGTGCCGGTGATGACGTCCACCGAGGGGCGCTGCGTCGCCATGATGATGTGGATGCCGGCGGCGCGGGCCATCTGGGCCAGGCGCTGGATGGCGGCCTCGATGTCCTTGCCGGCCACCAGCATAAGGTCGGCCATCTCATCGACGATGACGACGATATAGGGCAGTTCCGTCAGGTCGATGGGCTGGTCCTCGAACACCGGCTTGCCGGTGTCGGGGTCGAAGCCCGTCTGGATGCGGCGGGTCAGCGTCTCGCCGTTCTGGCGCGCCTCGCGCAGGCGCATGTTGTAGCCGTCGATGTTGCGCACGCCCAGTTTGGACATGGCGCGGTAGCGGTCCTCCATTTCACGCACCGTCCACTTCAGTGCCACCACCGCCTTCTTCGGGTCGGTCACCACCGGCGCCAGCAGGTGGGGGATGCCCTCGTAGATGGACAGTTCCAGCATCTTGGGATCGACCATGATGAAGCGGCATTTCTCCGGCGGCAGCCGGTAGAGCAGCGACAGGATCATGGTGTTGATGGCCACCGACTTGCCCGAACCGGTGGTGCCGGCGACCAGCAGGTGGGGCATGCGGGCGAGATCGGCGATCACCGGCTGGCCGCCGATGTCCTTGCCCAGCACCAGGGCCAGCTTGTGCTGGCTGCGGTCGTAGGTATCCGCCTCCAGCAGTTCGCGCAGGTAGACGGTTTCCCGCTTGGCGTTGGGCAGCTCCACGCCGATGACGTTGCGGCCAGGCACCACCGCCACGCGGACGGACACGGCGCTCATGGACCGGGCGATGTCGTCGGCCAGGCCGATGACGCGGGACGACTTGGTGCCCGGCGCCGGTTCCAGTTCATAGAGGGTGACGACGGGGCCGGGGTGGACCTTGCCGATCTCACCCTTCACGCCGAAGTCGTCCAACACGCCTTCCAGCAGCTGGGCGTTCTGGCGCAGGCCTTCCTCGTTCACGCCCGGGCTGCGCACCGACAGGTCGGGCAACTGCAGCAGGTCCACCGGCGGCAGTTCGTATTCGCTGGGCCCATCGGGTTCCAGGTCCAGGCTGGACTGCACCGGTGCCGGCGCCTTGCGCGCGATCTCCACCGGCTTGGCCTTGGGCGGCACGACGGTCGCCAAGGGCCGGCGGGGGGCGGCCTCGCCTTCGACCGCCAGCTCTCCGTCACGCGGCGGCTCACGGTCGGCGGGGCGATCTAGCGGCGGGATGGACAGACTGGGTTCACGGCGCGTGCCGTCGCCGAAGCCGGGTTCCCGGCGGGGCACCGGCGCGGCCCGCTTGGGCGCCGACAGGCCCCTCAGCGTATCGGCCAAGCCACCCTTGAGACCGCCGGCGATGCCGCTGAGGCCACCGATGCCGCCCCCCAGCGCGGAACCGGCGGCGGCGCGGAGGCGCCCTGCCAAGCCAGCGGCGGGGACGGCCGTTTCCTCCACGTACTCCTCATACGCCTCGTCCTCCGGCTCATAGGTCGGTTCGGGCGCGCGGCGGACGGAGGCGGGCTTGGGCTTCAGGACGGGGCGCCACTGGCCGGCCCGGCGAATGAGGCCATAGGTGGCGCCCACGGCGGCGAAGGCCTGGTAGAAGGGCACGCCCAGGGCCACGACGATCAGCGCCACGGTGGCGAAGGCCATGACCAGGCCCAGCACCACCGGGCTGCTCCACCCCACATGGCTGGCGATGAAGCGATCGACCAGGGTGACGATGACGCGGCCGGCGTTGCCGCCGGCGCCACCGCCGAAGGGGGCAGAGATGCCGCCCAGCGACACGCCGGCCAGGGTGATGGCGAACAGGCCGGCGGCGATGCGTCCGGCCCAGAAGCTGGGCGGGTCGTGGCGCAGGATGCGCACGCCCCAGCCGGCGATGATGACCGCCAGCAGATAGGCCGCCAAGCCGAAGGACTGCACCAGCACGTCGGCGGTGTAGGAGCCGAAGGCCCCCGCCACGTTGTGCACGACCGTGTGCGGGCCGGCCGTGTTCCAGGAGGGGTCGTTGGGGTCGTAGCTGAACAGGATGGCGGCCAGCGCCAGGGCCAGCAGCACGACACACAGGCCGCCCACCTCGGTGGCACGGCGCATCAGGAACTGCGACGCGCCCTCAGGCAAAAGGCTGCCCCGCCGGCGCTTGCCCGGGCCGGTGGGCGCGGGGCCAGAGGACAGGGGATCGCGGTTGCCCCGGGAACCGGGGGTGGAGGCAAGGCGGGTCGTCATGGGCCGTCGCTCGTTCCTGAAAACTTACGGGCGTGGGTCAAATGTCGGAATCGGTGCCGTTACCCGTTCGGGCGGCGGGCCGATTCCAGGAAGTAAACACGGTATCAGGCAACTTTATGTCAGGCCGAAAACCGGGTGTGCCGGGGTGGTGGTCATCCCAACACCCGGGCTATCGTCTCACAGGCGCGGGCCACCGTTTCGGTGTCGTGCACCAGGGCCACGCGGATATAGGGGTGGCCGGCGTTGCTGCCGTCCGGTTCCGATCGCGTGAAGTACGCGCCGGGCAGCACGCGCAGGCCCGCCTCGCCCCACAGCCGGCGGGTGGCGGCTTCGCCGTCGCCCACCTCCAGCCAGAGGAAGAAGCCGCCGGCCGGGCGGTAGAAACCGTAGCGGCCCTTCAGCGCCGCCTCCGCCGCGTCGATCTTCTGGCGGTAGAGGCGCCGGTTCTCCTCCACATGCGCGTCGTCACTCCACAGCGCGGCGGCCGCGGCCAGCGCCGGCAGGGCGTTGCCGGCCAGGGCGTAGCTGCGCAGGCGGGTGAACGCCTGGATCAGGGCGGGATCGCCGGCGATGAAGCCGGACCGCAGGCCGGCGGCGCTGGACCGCTTGGACAGGGAGTTGAACACCAGCAGGTTGGCAGTTCCCTGGCCCGCTTTCCCCTGGCCGGCCCCATCGTTTTCCAGGGCCAATGCCGCCTCGAACCCGCCGGGGGGTGGGGCCTTGTCCCAGATCTCGGCATAGCATTCGTCCAGCGCCAGGACGAAGCCGTAGGCGCGGGCGAGGCCAATGGCCTTCTTCAGGTACGCCAAGTCCGCCACCGCCCCTTGCGGGTTGCTGGGCGTGCACAGATACATCAGCGCCGTGCGGGCCAGCAGGTCGGGCGACAGCGCGTCCAGGTCGGGCAGGAAGCCGGTTTCACGGGTGGCCGGCATGAATACCGGCTCCGCCCCCGCCAGCGCGGCGGCCCCCTCGTACACGGCGTAGAAGGGGTTGGGGATCAGCACCGCGGGCTGGCGACCGTCTTTCCGCTGCGGCGTTGCCAGCAGCGCCACCTGGAACAACGCCTCACGCGTGCCCGTGGCGGGCAGGATGCCCTTGTCCACGTCCACGAAGCCCGCAGGCAGACCGTAGCGGCGGCAGAGCCAGCTGTGCACGGCGGCACGGAAGGGGGCCGTGCCGATGGTGGGCGGATATTTGCCCCAGTCGGCCAGGGGGGCCGCGGCCAGCGCCTGCGCCAGCAGGGCGGGCGGTTCGTGCTGCGGCTCGCCGATGGACAGCATGAGCGGGGTGGTGTTGCTGCGCGGCGTCACGTCCGCCAGCAGCGCGCCCAGCCGGGTGAAGGGATAGTCCGACAGCCCGCCCAGGCGGCCGTTCAGGGACGGCCCCACGGTCGGGCCCCCAACAACCGGGTGCGTCGTGACGGAAAGCCGGGAGTCGGCCGCCAGTTCCATGGGAAAAATCGTGTCCGGACATATCGGGAAGACGGCCCGATATTAGCCGCCGGACCCCGCCCCCACAAGGCCCACAGCGTTTCATCACCCCCAGCCCCGGCCCGGAAAGCGCCTTAGAATCCGTGGATTTGCCCCTAAATGCTTAGAAACCCGATGAAAAGCGGACCAAGGCGCCCCGGGGGCGTCACGGCATATTCATAAGGCGGGCTGGCCCCGCTCGCCCGTACGGATGCGCACCGCGTCGGCGATGGTCATGACGAAGATCTTGCCGTCGCCGATGCGGCCGGTGTTGGCCGTGGCCTGTATCGCCTCGACCACGCTTTCCATCTGGTCGTCGGGCACCGCCACCTCGATCTTCACCTTGGGCAGGAAGTTCATGGCGTATTCCGCCCCCCGGTAAATCTCCGTCCGGCCCTGCTGCCGGCCACAGCCCCGCACCTCGCTGACCGTCACGCCCAGATGCCCCATGTCCGCCAAGGCCTCACGCACTTCATCCAGCTTGAACGGTTTCAACACCGCCACCACGAGCTTCATCGGCAGTCCTCGAAGGCCGGGGCTCCGGAGAACCCCCGTGTAGGGTAGGCGGCGCCGGTCGGCGGGCCCTGTTGGGCGCCCGGTTCTTCAAGAAGCGTGCCGTATTCACAAGATTGTCGCGCCTAACCCCAAAGGAGCGCGCGCATGGAAGGCGGCGGGGCGGTAATCCGCCGTGCCGCCGCCACTTTTTGGCGCACAGCCTGCCAAAGGATGATGCCAAATGCGGTTCACCGCCCACGAAGCGGGGGCAATTGCATAAATTATAGGCAATCCAGGCCTGGTTAAAGGGCATGAGCGTGGCACTGGACAAGCGCCAGTGGGCTCGCGATGCTGCGCCCTTGGTTCCCGCGTGTTCCCCTGTCCCTTGCCTATACCCCCTGCCCCGAGGCATCGCCGATGTCCACCGAAGCGCCAGCGCCCACCACCGACACCGATCTTATCGCTGACGTCGCCATCGTAGGCGGCGGCCTGGCCGGCCTGTCGCTGGCGGCGGCGCTGGGCACGGCCGGCGTGCGCACGCTGTGCATCGACCGCGACAGCCCGGCCCACCAACTGGGCGCCACCTTCGACGGCCGCACCACCGCCATTTCCCACGGCAGCAAGAAGATCCTGGAGGGGGCCGGGGTGTGGGCCCACCTGAACGGCGACGCCGGCCCCATCCTGGACATCCGCGTCACCGACCAGAACCGCCCGACCTTCTTGCATTACGACCACCGGGAGGTGGGCGACCAGCCCTTCGGCTACATCGTCGAGAACATCGTGCTGCGCCGGGCGCAGTTCGCCCGCCTGGCGGAGCTGCCGTCCGTCACCCACCTGGCGCCGGTGGAGGTGACGGCCCTCGATCGCGGCCCCACCATGGCCACCATCACCCTGGCGGACGGCCGGCGCGTACGCGCCCGCCTGGTGGTCGGCGCCGACGGGCGGGGCAGCCTGTGCCGCAAGGACGCCGGCATCGCCCTGGTCGGCGGCAGCTATGACCAGACGGCCATCGCCGTGACGGTGGAGCATGAGTTCCCCCACCACGGTGTGGCAGTGGAAATGTTCCTGCCTAGCGGGCCGTTCGCCATGCTGCCCCTGACCGGCAACCGCACCTCCATCGTCTGGTCGGACAAGAGTGCCGCCGTGCCCCACTACATGGGCCTGGACGAGGTGGCCTTCACCGCCGAGTTGCAAGCCCGCATCGGCGACTGGCTGGGGGCGGTGCGGCCCATCGGCGGGCGCTACATCTTCCCCCTGTCTTGGCAGCATGCCCAGCGCTATATCGACCGCCGCCTGGCGCTGATCAGCGAGACCATCCACGCCATGCACCCCATCGCCGGGCAGGGCCTGAACATGGGCCTGCGGGATCTGGCGGCCCTGGCGGAGGTGATCGTCGACGCCTGGCGCCTGGGCCTGGACGTCGGCGGTACGGCGACGCTGGAGCGCTACCAGCGCTGGCGCCGCTTCGACAACGTCAGCCTGCTGGGCGTGACCGACGGCCTGACCCGCCTGTTCTCCAACGACATCGCCCCCTTGAAGGTGGCGCGCGGCCTGGGCTTGGCGGCCGTCAACTCCGCCCCGCTGATGCCGCTGAAGAAGCTGTTCATGCGCCACGCCATGGGCATCGTCGGCGAGCTGCCGCGCCTGGTGCGGGGGGAACCGCTGTAAACCCGTGACGCCGTTGGACTTGTTGCCATCGGCGGACACATTGGACGAGAATGCGCCGCCGCCAGGGCGGCGGGCCCCAGCGGCCCTGCATCAAGAACAGGGCCTGAGGCATGGGGACAGGAATGGAAGCGAAGACCGACCGCCGCACCGGGCGCCGGGTTCTGGCATGGCTGGGCGGGATCGCCGGCGTGGTGGTGGTCGGGGTCGCGGGGCTGGTCGGCTGGGTGGCATGGAGCCTGAACGCCAGCCTGCCCCAGCTGGAGGGCACCGCCGCCATCCCCGGCCTCTCCGGCCCGGTGACGGTGGAGCGGGATGAGAACGGCGTGCCCACCCTGACGGGCCCCGACCGCGTCAGCCTGATGTACGGCCTTGGCTTCCTGCACGCTCAGGAACGCTATTTCCAGATGGACCTGATGCGCCGCAGCGCCGCCGGCGAATTGTCCAGCCTGTTCGGCCCGCTGGCCGCCAAGTTCGACACGCCGCGCCGCCTGCACCGGTTCCGCGACCGTGCCCACGCCGCCGTGGAACGCTCCAGCCCCGAGCAGCATGCCATGCTGGCGGCCTACACCGCCGGCGTGAACGCCGGGCTGGACGGCCTGAAGTTCGCCCCCTTCGAGTACGCGCTGCTGCGCCAGCACCCCCAGCCTTGGAGCCTGGAGGACACGCTGCTGGTGGTGGACGCCATGTATTTCGACCTGCAGTCTTCCGACGGATGGGATGAGCGCCGCCTGGAGCTGGCCATGGACCAGCTGGGCCCCCTCATGGCCAACTTCCTGTATCCCAGGGGAACGGAACTGGACGCGCCGCTGGACGGCAGCACCCTGCCCGAGCCGCCGATGCCGGCCAGCTACACCCCCGCCATCAAGATGGGCCAGGCGGCGCCGCGGCAGGACGGGGCCTCCGACAGCGAGGCCCCTGGCAGCGAGGCCCCTGACAGCGAGGCGATCCCCGGCAGCAACAACTGGGCGGTCAGCGGGGCCCTGACCGGCACCGGCGCCGCCATGATGGCCAACGACATGCACCTGGGCCTGCGCACACCCAACACCTGGTACCGCGCCCGGCTGGTGGTGAAGCCCGCTGGGTCGGACACGCCCACCCTGGACCTGGTCGGCGTCACCCTGCCCGGCAACCCGCTGCTGGTGGTGGGCAGCAACAGGCACGTGGCCTGGGGCTACACCGACGCCTATGTCGACACCGGCGACGTGGTCATCCTGGAACCGGTGGACGGCGACCCCGACCGCTACAAGACACCGGACGGGCCGAAGACCCTGGAAAAGCACCGGCAGGTACTGTGTCCCGCGCCGACCTGCCCCAGCATCACCATCGAGGACAGCGACTGGGGCCCGGTGATCGGCACCGACGCGCAGGGTCGCAAGCTGGCCTATCGCTGGGTGGCCCATGACGTGGGGGCGGAGGTGATGACGGCGGGCGCCGCCCTGGAGCAGGCGGGGTCGGTGGAGGAGGCGGTGTCTATCGCCCACCGCCTGCCCATTCCCAACGAGAACATGATGGTGGTCGACACCAAGGGCAACCTGGCCTGGACCGTGGTGGGCCTGGTGCCCCGCCGCTTCGGCCACGACGGCACCCTGCCGACCAGCTGGGCCGACGGCAAGGCGGGCTGGAACGGTTATCTGTCCCCGGCGGAGGTGCCGGTCATCGTCAATCCCCAGAATGGCCGCCTGTGGACCGCCAACACCCGGGTGGTGGGCGGCGACGCGCTGGCCAAGCTGGGCTTCGGCGACTATGCCCTGGGCGGCCGAGCCGGCCAGATCCGCGATGATCTGCTGGCCAAGGACGCCTTCACTGAAAAGGACCTGCTGGGCATCCAGCTGGATGACCGCGCACCCATGCTGGATTTCTGGCAGCGCCTGATGTTGCAAGCCCTGGGTGAACGGGCGAGCGACCAGGCGCTGGCCAACCTGGTGGCGCCGGTTGAAAGCTGGGGCGGCCGCGCCGCCATTCCCTCCGTGGGCTATCGCCTGGTGCGCACCTTCCGCAGCGCTCTGGTCGATCGGCTGTATCAGGCCTACACCGCCCCGATGGCGGGGCCCGCCGGCGATCACGCCAATGACCTGGTCAGCCATCAGGCCGAAGGGCCGGCGCGCCGCCTGCTGACCGCCCGGCCCACCGGCCTGGTGCCCCCGGGCTACAAGAGCTGGGACGCCCTGATCGACGCCGCGCTGAAGGACGTGCGCGAGCGTATCGCGCAGAATGGCGGCGACATCGCCCATTTCACCTGGGGCGACCGCAACCGCCTTGCCATCCGCCACCCCATTTCGAACATCCAGCCGCTGCTCAGCCCCTATCTCGACCCGCCAGGGGAACCGGTGGCCGGCGACCTGTACCAGCCGCGCGTGACCGCCCCCAGCTTCGGCGCCTCTGAACGCCTGGTGGTGTCGCCGGGGCATGAGGACACGGGCCTGTTCCACATGCCCACGGGCCAGAGCGGCCACCCCCGTTCCCCCTATTACAACAAGGGGCATGAGGACTGGGTGGAGGGCCGCGCGACGCCGCTGCTGCCGGGCCCGACCCGCTGGCGCATGACGCTCGAGCCAGCCAAGGGGGCACCAGCGCCCTGATGTAAAATGCATGACGTCGCTGCTGTCAGTGCTGTCATGCAATCGGCAATTCCTGCCTGCATTTTGCAAGGAAGTCGGCAGGGTTTTCCAGCGTTGGCTCTTTTCAAATTTGCCGTTGACGCACTAATGCATTGATTCTTCTGTGATCAATGCCTGGCCCGCCTTGTGCTTAGTCAACCCCGGCTTCATTTGCGGGGTGCCTGCATCATGGATGGTGGCGTTGTTTCCGGCCTGAACTCGACCGACCCCATGTCCAGCGGCCTTGGGCTGGAGACGGAGGCGCACACCGGCTCCTTCGCCCGGGCGTACCAGGAGGCGCACGCCGCCGCCGGCATCCAGCGCCTGGCGGTGACGCCGGTGCTGGAGATGATGGACATGGCGGGCGACCCGGATGCACTGGACGCCTACCTGGCCCGCGCCCATGCCGACCTGCCCCTCAGCAGCGACAATGTCGACCGGCTGAAGGGCAACATGCACCTGGTTTTCCTGTTCCGTGACTTC
Organism: Nitrospirillum amazonense; assembly: GCF_029594735.1. NCBI lineage: Bacteria > Pseudomonadati > Pseudomonadota > Alphaproteobacteria > Rhodospirillales > Azospirillaceae > Nitrospirillum > Nitrospirillum amazonense. Next base: position 376,080 of record NZ_JARPAF010000002.1, on the reverse strand, counting down.
CGCCGCCCCCTGGCCCGCGCCATGGAGCGGATGAAGGACACCGGCTCCGGCCCCTTCGCCGCGCTGCCCACGTGGATGAGCGCGCATCATCGTTTCGGCCTGCTGCGCACCGCCGGCTGCCTGGGCCTGAACAAGGAACTGGACGACTGGATCGCCGATTTGGAGGCGCGCGGCGCACCCGAGGCCCCCATCGCCTGCCCCTTCGGCCGCATGGCCCGCGCCGCCCGCCGCTTCTTCGCCGGATCCGCTCTGTACAAACGCGCCGACCATTCGGTGCTGAGCATCGCCAAGACCGGCAGCAACACCGCCCTGCACGTGTGCTGGAGCCTGGTGGAGGCCGCCTATTACCTGGGCGTGGACCTGCCGCCGGCGGAGTGGCGCGCCATGCTGTGGCGCTCGCGCAAGGAAATCGCCACCCTGGCCTCCGGCAGCCTGGGCATGATCGTCACCTTCCTGGAAGCGGCCCACCTGCATCCCCATGGCGACTCCGCCGTGAACCCCACCACGCATGAGGGGTCGCCCTTCCGCCTGGTGGGCGAGGGCGCGGACCGCCGCCTGGACCTGCGGCTGGACGGCATCACGCCCATGACCACCGGCCACGACCGGCTGTTCACTGGCTGCCCGGCCTTCCATGTCGGCGGCATGATCGACACCTATCTCAGCTGGGTGCTGGACATCGCCCTGCACCACGGTCTGAACCGCCAGCCGGCCGCCGCCCCTGTTCTCGGCAGCATGCTGGGCGCCACGGTTTCCCCGCTGGGTCAGGCCCCCCTGGGCGCCGGCCGCGCCATGGTGCAGCAGGTGGCTGCGGGCCCGGCGCGCGACCCCTGACCTTGATCGGCGGGTCCTGACGGGGTAAGGCCTGGGGCGAGCGCCGCGCGCGCCCTGAAGGACCCTATCGCCATGAAGCCAGAAGACATCCAGGCCCGCGTGCTGTACCGCGACGCGCTGATGCTGATCATCGACAAGCCGGCCGGCCTGCCCGTACACGCCGGCCCCGGTGGCGGCGACAACCTGGAACGCCATTTCGACGCCCTGCGCTTCGGCTTGCCGCGCGCACCCACCCTGGCCCATCGCCTGGACCGCGACACCAGCGGCTGCCTGATCCTGGGCCGGCATCCCAAGGCGCTGCGCAAGCTGGGCAAGCTGTTCCAGGAGGGGCGCGTATCCAAGACCTATTGGGCGGTGGTGGCGGGGTCGCCCCCGGCGGAGGAGGGCCATATCGAGGCCAGCCTGTTCAAACGCACCAACAAGAACGGCTGGAAGATGGAGGTGGTGCCCGACGGCACGCCCGACAGCCAAGCCAGCGTCACCGATTACCGGGTGCGCGGCCGCGCGGAGACGCCGGACGGTCCCATCACCTGGGTGGAGCTGTACCCCCGCACCGGCCGCACCCACCAGATCCGCGTGCACATGGCCCATGTCGGCTGCCCCCTGCTGGGCGACCCGGCCTATGGCGGGCCCGCCGGCCAGCCGCTGCATCTGCATTCCCGCGGAATCACACTGCCGCTTTACCCCAGCCGCGACCCGGTGGGTGCCGAGGCCCCCGTGCCGGCCCATCTGCGCGCGGCGCTGAAACGCTGCGGCTGGACGGGGGAGTAGAGCCTCACAGCCAAAGCGGATCGATGGGGAAACGGGTGCGGACGACCTTGCCTTCCGGCTGGGCCAGCATCCAGGTGCGCCAAGCCTGGAAATAGGCGCCGGCGTAATGGGCGTCCAGGGCGGCCTGATCCTCGAACACCTCCCACACGTAATAGACGCCGGGTTCGTCCTTGGCCGCCGCGAAGTCGAAGCGGCGGCAGCCCGGCTCCAGCCGCGTCTGCTCGACATTGACCTGCTGCAGGGCAAGCGCCTGCGCCCGCAGTTCGGGGGCGATTTCCAGGCGGATCAGCTGGGCGATCATAACGGGGTCCTTTGAGCGGGATCAGAAAGTGGGCTTGGTGACCATCAGCCAGATGATGCCCAGCATGGCGAAGAAGGCAGGAAAGCCGAAGACGAACCAGACCCGGAACAGGCGGAAGTACGCAGGCGGCAGGGGCTGGCCCGCGCGCGCCGCCACCCGCGCCAGATCGCGCAGGCGGATCTGTATCCACACCACCGGCAGCCAGAAGGCGCCGGTGACGCCGTACAGGATCAGGCTGAGGCCGATCCAGCCGCTGAATATCGGGAATCCGGCCAGATGGGCCAGCGTGCCGCCGGTCAGCGGCTGCGCCACCACGGCGGATGCGGTGAAGATCGTGTCGGCCACCACCACGATCTGGGCGGTGTGGGCGACCAGGGCGGGGTCACGCGTCCGGTGGGCCATCAGCATGAAGAAGGCGATGCCGGCGCCGGTGCCGAACAGTACGGCGGCGCCGATGATGTGGGCCACCTTCACCAGGGTGTAGAGATCCATCAGCGCTCGTCCAGCAGGGCCAGGGCGGCCAGCGCCAGCATCGCCGCCGGCAGGGTCTTGAGGAAGGGCCCCATGGGATCCAGCCACAGATCCGGCCGCCATAGCGTGCCCCCCAGCATGTACGCGCCCGACACCGCGACCATGCCCAAAAGGGCCGCCTTGGTCCGCCGACGGAAGACGACGCCCACGCCCAGGGCCAAGTCGATGGCCGACCCCAGCAGCACGAACAAGGTGGCGGGCATCTGCGCCATACCCGCCCTTGTCAGAACGGCGGTGGCCTCCGGCACGCGGCAGAAGCCGACCACGCCTGAGAGAGCCCAAAAGAACGCCAGCATTGCCAGCATCGCTGGCTTCAGGAAATAACTTTTGGCGAACCAGCGCTCCTGCACGCCGGCCGGATAGGCCACCAGCATGTCCGCCACCGACAGGGGCCTGATCGCCAATTCGCGTTCCATCGCCCGGCCGTCGCCGGCGATGCCGCCGCGCAGCTGGTCCAGGGTGGCGGTGCGTAGGGGGCTGCGCCAGCCGGCCCAGGCCAGGGCATCAGCCCCCTTGGCGGCCAGCCGGGCGACGCCCGCAGGCACATGCCACAGGGGGACAGGCGGCAGGCCCAGCCAGCGGCGCAAGGAAAGCACCACACCGGCCAGGGTCACGGGCTCATCATGCACCAGATCGATGGAGCGGCCCGCCGCCGTGCCGGGCAGCACCGCCCTGGCCACCGCCAGGGCCACGTCGGTCGCGGCCACCACCTGCACGGTGGCATCGGCATGGACCACAGGCAGCACGCCGGGAAGGGCGGCCAGGCCGCGCAGCAGGGCGCTGCCGCCATAGGCCGCCGGCGCCAGGACCAGGCCGGGCCGAAGGATGATCCAATCCAGACCGCTGGCGCGCAGCAGCGTCTCGGTCGCCAGTTTGGTGTCGTTGAAGCGGTCGCCCTGGGCGCCCAGGCCACGATCGGCGGCCACCCCCGCAGCGGAAACGTGGACCAGGCGCCGTACGCCGGCCTGTACGCATGCCGCCACAAGGCGGCCAACCCCATCGCGGTGTACCGCCGCCAAGTCGTCGCGCGGGCCGTCCTGCAAGGCGCCGGCGCAGTTCACCACCGCCTGGACATCCGATAGCAGGGGGCGCCAGTCCTCCATCGCCGCCGTGGCCATGTCGAGACGGGCCCAGCGCACCTGAGGCAGCGATCGCGCCGCCGCCGCGACATCACGGCCAACGCCGGTGACGGCGTGCCCCTCGGCCAGCAGCCGCGCCACCACATAACCGCCGATCAGCCCATAAGCCCCGATGACCAGGACGCGCATCCCCATCCCCCCGACGATCCTGTCCCTAGAGGCCCGTCCCCTGTCAGAGGATGAACCGGTCCCGCTGTTCCGGGGCCGGAAGGTAGCAGACCTCCCGTTTGCCGAACCAGCGCAAGCGGTTGCGGGCGACGATCGCATACAGCGCGTCCCGCAGCGGCCGGGGCAGCAGCCGGGCGGCCGCCATCAGCGACCAGGGAAATCCCAGGAGTTCGAACACACGGATGGAGCTGTCGGACTTCACCCGCACCAGGCCGTCCTCAAGCACCAGGTTGGTCTGATAGTCCACCGGATCCAGGCCGTAGTGCCGGTACAGGGCCGCGCCCAGTGGCGTCTGCGCCGCCATCAGGCGAAGGCGCCCGTCACGGTCATGGCGCATGACGAACTGGGCGAAGCCGGAGCAGAGGACGCAATGGCCGTCGAAAATGATGATGGGCCTGTCATCCGGAAACGCCGGCACCGAGGGATCATCACGATAGCTGTACGCGGCCATGGGTATCGTCCTGGCAGGCTGAATGCGCCACTTTAACCGTCTATTAGACCCCAAGCCAACGGAGCCCGCCCGGCAAATCACCCGCGGCGTAATCGACCTGCAGCACCCTGCGGTGGCGGGGCCGGACGGCGGCGGCGGAGGCGTGCAGGATCAAGGTAGCGTAAAGCCAGACATCGCCGGCCTCCGCCAGGCAGGCCACCTCGCCGCAGCGACGCACGACCCCCTCGACGTCGCCCGCCGCCACCCGGCCCAGGCGATGGGATCCCGGCGCTACCAGCAGGGGCGCGTTATCCGCGTCCACAGGGTCGAGATGGAGGCGCACGGTGACCAAGCCGGCCAGTAGCTCAGCCGGCGGCGCCACATGGATCAAGCCGTCCTTCACGCTCCACGGGCCATAGCCGGGCACCTCCACCCGTGCCGTCACTGCGATGGTCCTGTCCTGGTGCCAGCCCAAGGCCCAATTGGCATCGGCGCTTTTGTCGAACAGGATGGCGCGAACGGGCCGGGCGCCGCCGCCCAAGGTGGACACGGCCAAGCATCCCACCGGGCCATCCGGATCGAGGAAAGCATCCAGCCCCTGGAGGCCATGCAGGCGGACACCGGCGCGGGCGGCGGGAACATCCGCCAGCACCTGGGCCAGACGGTCCAGATCTTCCGGCGTCAACACCGCAGGGTGCCGTTCGGCACCGTCGCCGGCGAAGGTCATCACGGCGTCTTGCTTCCCTTCGCCAGGCGCAGGAGGGTCCCGTTGTGATCCTCCGTCACCAGCACGCTGCCGTCGGGCAGGCGGGCCAGGGACACGGGCGTCCCCTGGGGGTGGTCGCCGGTGACGGCGTCCCATCCCCAAATCACGTCCGTGGGCGCGCCCGTGGGACGGCCCTGGGCATCGACGGGCAGGGCCACCACGCGATGGCCGGTATCGCGATAGCCGTGCAGGGTCATCAGCAGGGTGCCGGCTAGGCCGGGCAGCGGGCCGTCGGTATAAGGCAACAGGCTCAAGGGTGCCGCATGGGGCGGCAGCAGCAGGGTGGGCGCCTGCTTGGCCTTGCAGTCCGCATCCTTGTAACGGCTGCGATATTCCGGGCTGGGCACGCCCTGGTCATAGCAATAAGGCCAACCGTAATCGGCGCCCTGCTTGAGGATCAGGTACAGGTCGTGCGGCGCATCCTCGTCCGCCAGGGCCGGGTCGGCGTCGGAGATGTTGTCGCGGGCGTTGGTGGCGGTCACCACCTGGTTGCCCGCCAGCACCGCCAGCGCCACGGCGTTGCGCAGGCCCCGGGCATAAGGCTGCAGACCGGCGACGTTCACGGGTGTCGCACCGGGCGTCACATGCAGGATGACGCCCCGGGGCGTAGCGCCCACGGTTTCAGGGCAGGGGACGTCGGCGCGGGGTGGCGTGTCATCGCCCTTCTTGCCGCCCGGGGTTTCGCAATGGTCGGTGCCGGAGCCCACGTTGATGAACAGCGACCCGTCCGGCACCACCGCCAGCGCCGCCAGGGGGTGCAGCCCTTCCTTGGGCAGGCCCGTGATCACGTCGCGCACGCTGGCCGCCACGTCGGCGGCATTGGGATCCAGGCTGACGATGCGGCCCAGCACGCTCATGTACAGGCGCCCATCCGGGGCCGGCGCCAATGCGTGCGGCTCATCCAGGCCGGTCAACAGCACCTCGGGCGCCGCCCGGCCGCCATCCTTCAGGCGCAGCAGCCGGCCATGGTCGTGGCGCCAGCCGCCGCCCAGGTCGACGACATAGACATCGGTGCCCAGCACCGCCACGCCCCGGGCGAAGCCCAGCTGGCTGGCCACCAGACCCACGCACAGGCCCGGCGCCGTCTTCAGGTTCACCGCCGGGAAGCCATCGCATTGGCCTTGGGTGGTATAGCCTATACGCACCCGGGCCGCGGCCGGCAGGGATGCCACCAGCAGGGCCAGGCCCAACAGTCGGCCAAGCTTGCGGATACGCCCGATGGGCATCGCGCCCTCCCCCCTTGTGATCTATCCGCAGAGACTATAGGCGGGCGGGATCAATCGGCCAGCGGCGGACGCTGTTCCGCCCAGGCGAGCAGGGAGTCCAACGCCGGGCACAGGGCCTGGCCCCAGTCCGTCAGGCCGTATTCCACCTTGGGCGGCACCTGGTGATGGACGATGCGGCGCACGATGCCGTCCCCCTCCATCTGGCGCAGCTGCTGGATCAGCATTTTCTGCGAGATGTCCGGAAGCGCGCGCTCCAGGTCCGAGAAGCGCCGCAATTGGCCGCCGAACAGGTGGAACAGGATCAGCAGCTTCCACCGCCCCTCCAGCATGCGGAAGGCCTGTTCCACGCCCTCGGCCGCCGTGGCGGCGGTATGGTCGGGGCTGCTGAGACGATGACTTACCAAAAGGTGAGTACCTTACTTTTTTGTCGGTTCTTGTCCTTTTATCAGTCTATGGACACCTTCCTTTCAGCGCAACCAAGCTGAAGGAGGGGAACGCCATGTCCCTGACCCTGCCATCCCCCATTGCCGCCTATTTCGCGGCGGACAAGGCCGGCGGCGACGCCGTGGCGGCCTGCTTCACCGACACCGCGGTGGTGAAGGACGAGGGCCACACCCATCGGGGCCGCGCCGCCATCGCCGCATGGAAGACGGCCATCTCGGCCAAATACACCTATACCAGCACGCCCGTCGCCGTGGACCAGGCCGATGGGCGGGTGGTCGTCACCAGCCACGTCGCCGGCAATTTCCCCGGCAGCCCCATAACCCTGCGCTATGCCTTCGCCCTGGAGGGCGACAAGATCAGCGGGCTGGAGATCAGGCCATGAGCTTCGATCTGAACTTGACCGGGCGCCGCGCGCTGGTCACCGGGGGCACCAAGGGCGTGGGCGCCGCCGTCGTCGCCACCCTGCGGGACAACGGCGCCCAAGTATTGACCACCGCCCGGACCGTGCCCGAGACACCGGAGGGGGGCGTGCTGTACGTCGCGGCCGACATCACCACGGCGGCGGGTTGCGCCACGGTGGCCCAGGGCGCGCTCGACCGGCTGGGCGGCGTGGACATCCTGGTCAATGTCGTGGGCGGGTCGACGGCACCGGGCGGCGGCTTCGCCGCCCTGGACGACGACATCTGGATGCGGGAGCTGAACCTGAACCTCATGGCCGCCGTGCGCCTGGACCGGGCGCTGCTGCCCGGCATGATCGCGCGCGGCGATGGCGTCATCATCCACGTCACCTCCATCCAACGCGTCCTGCCCCTGCCGGAATCGACCACAGCCTACGCCGCCGCCAAGGCCGCGCTGTCGACCTACAGCAAGAGCCTGTCGAAGGAGGTGACGCCCAAAGGCGTGCGCGTGGTCCGCGTCTCCCCCGGCTGGGTGGAGACGGAGGCCGCCGTGGCCCTGGCCGAGCGCCTGGCCCACGACGCAGGCACGGATTACGAGGGCGGCAAGGCCATCATCATGAAGGCTCTTGGAGGCATCCCCCTGGGGCGTCCGAGCACGCCGCAGGAGGTGGCCGACCTGATTGCCTTCCTCGTCTCATTCCGTGCCGCCGCAATCAGCGGCACGGAACACGTCATCGACGGCGGCACGGTGCCGACCGCCTGAGGCATCAGCCGGCGATGGCGTCCAACTCGGCCATCACCTCATCCGTCAGCTGCAGTTCCGCCGCGGCCAGATTCTCCCGCAGATGGGCCACCGATGAGGTGCCGGGGATCAGCAGGATGTTGGGCGAGCGGCGCAGCAGCCAGGCCAGGGCCACCTGCATCGGCGTGGCGCCCAGACGGGTCGCCACGTTGGACAGGGCGGAAGACTGCAGCGGGCTGAAGCCACCCAGCGGGAAGAACGGCACATAGGCGGTGCCGTCGCGGGCCAGGTCGTCGATCAGGGCGTCGTCGGCGCGGTGGACCAGGTTGTAAAGGTTCTGCACACAGGCGATGCGGCAGATGCGCCGGCCCTCCGCGACCTGGGCCGCCGTCACGTTGCTGAGCCCGATGTGGCGGATCAAGCCCTGGGCCTGCAACTCGGCCAGCACCGTCAGGGGCGCCTCGATGGAACCCTCGGCGGGACCGTGCACGTCGAACATGGCGCGGAAGTTCACCACCTCCAGCACGTCCAGCCCCAGGTTGCGCAGATTGTCGTGCACCGCCTGGATCAGCTGCTCGCGTGAGAAGGCGGGATTCCAGGAGGCGTCGGCCCCCCGTAGGGCGCCGACCTTGGTGACGATCACCAGATCGTCGGCATAAGGGTGTAACGCCTCGCGGATCAGCTGGTTGGTGACATGGGGGCCGTAGAAGTCGCTGGTGTCGATATGGTTGACGCCGGCGCCCACGGCGGCGCGCAGCACGGCCAGCGCCGCATCACGGTCCTTGGGCGGGCCGAACACGCCGGGCCCAGCCAACTGCATGGTGCCGTAGCCCAGGCGGTTCACGGCGCGGGTACCGAGGGTATAGGTGCTGTTGCTCACGATCGGCATCCTGATTGAGGTGAAGATGCCGTAGAGATAGGCGCCGCTTGCCTGTACGATAATCCAGCATAGTCGGAACAGGTTGTTCGGGAAAGCGAACAATGAAAATCGACCTTGGGGACCTGAACGCCTTCGTCACGGTGGCGCGCGCCCGCGGCTTCCGCGACGGTGCGCGGGCCAGCGGCGCCAGTGCCTCCGGCCTTAGCGAGGCCGTTAGCCGATTGGAGACGCAGCTGGGCGTGCGGCTGCTGAACCGCACGACGCGCAGTGTGGCACCCACCGAAGCAGGACAGCGCCTGCTGGAACGGCTGGGTCCCGCCCTGACCGAGGTGGAAACGGCGCTGGACGTGGTGAACAGCTTCCGCGACCGGCCGGCCGGCACCCTGCGCCTGAACGTGCCCATCAGCGCCGTGCGGCTGGTGCTGCCTGCCATCGTCCCGGGCTTCCTCGCCGCCTATCCCGACATCGAGCTGGAAGTGATCGCGGAGGAGACCTTCGTCGATGTGCTGGCGGCGGGCTGCGACGCCGGCATCCGCTATGGCGAGCGGTTGGAGCAGGACATGATCGCCGTGCCCATAGGGCCTCGCGTGCAGCGCTTCGCCACCGCCGCGTCCCCCGCCTACCTCGACTGCCATGGGCGGCCGGACCATCCCCGCGACTTGTTGAACCACGCCTGCCTGCGTGGCCGCTTCACCCACGGGCCCGCGCCGCTGTGGGAGTTCGAGCGGGAGGGGGAGACCGTGCACGTCGATCCCAAAGGCCCCCTGCTGGTCAGCATGGGCACCGCCACGGATTTGGCCGTTGACGCCGCCGTTGCCGGGGCCGGCGTCATCATGCTGTTCGAGGATTGGCTGCGCCCGCATCTGGACAGCGGCGCCCTGGAAGCGGTGCTGGAGCCTTGGTGGCTGAGCTTTCCCGGGCCGTTTCTGTATTACCCCGGGCGCCGCCTGGTGCCGGCGCCCTTGCGCGCCTTCATCGACCACGTCAAGTCGGCCGAGAAGTGGCCATAACCACGCCGCCGGCATCGGCGGCGGTTTGCATGGTCATGGTCGAATTTTACAGGGAAAATGGCGGAGGGGATGGGATTCGAACCCACGATACGGTTTTGGCCGTATACCCGCTTTCCAGGCGAGCGCCTTCAACCACTCGGCCACCCCTCCGTCCGGAATGGGGCGGGACCATATAGAGACACGCGCCCCTCGGCAAGTGCCTTTTCATACCATCCCGCGCAAGGCTGATTTTCCCGGGATGGCTCAGCCTTCCGCCGCTTCGGCCCCTTCCTGGACCGGCTTCACCCGCTCCCCGAACAGGGCGGTGCCGACGCGCACCTGGGTGGCGCCCATGCGCACCGCCAGGTCGTAATCGCCGCTCATGCCCATGGAAATCTCGGACAGGCCCGCCTTGCGCGCCAGGTCGACCAGGAGCGCAAAGTGCATGGCCGGCTCTTCCTCCGCCGGCGGGATAGCCATCAGGCCGGCGATCTCAAGCCCGTGGGCATCGCGGCACGTGGCCAGGAAGGCGGGCACGTCGGCGGGGGCGATGCCGGCCTTCTGCGGTTCCTCACCCGTGTTCACCTCCACCAGCAGGCGCGGTAGTCGGCCCTGGCGCTTGCCCTCGGCGGCCAGCGCCTCGGCCAGGCGCTCGCGGTCCACGGTCTGGATGACGTCGAACAGGGCCACGGCATCCTTCACCTTGTTGGTCTGCAGCGGGCCGATCAGGTGCAGTTCCACGTCGGGGTACTCGGCCTTGAGGTCGGTCCACTTGGCCTTGGCCTCCTGCACCCGGTTCTCGCCGAATACCCGCTGGCCGGCCTCAAGCGCCGCCCGGATCTTCTCCACCGGCTGCACCTTGGACACAGCCACGAGGCTGACGGCGGCCGGATCGCGGCCCACGCCGCGGGCGGCACCGTCGATGACGCCGCGCACGGTGGCGAGGCGGGTGGCGACGTCGGCATCCACGGGCGGGGCGGGCGGGGCGGGGGGCTTGCTGGCGCGGGTCATGATGGGGCCAAGGTTGTGTATGGGCGGTTGTGCGCGGACGGGATCAACGGTAAAGCGTGCCCAGGCATGATCCAGGGACCGGTCGGGCCCGGGCACGCGCGACTTTCCTGCGCCGCGCCGGCCAAGGCAAGGCTCCCGTGTCGGCAAACGCCGCCTATATCACTTGTCCCCGCCGCATTCAGGACACGGAAGCCATCGATGACCCGCTGCATCCCCGTCGCCCTTGGCATCTCTCTCGGCGTCCCCCTCTGCGCCGCCGTCGCCCTGCTGGCGCCCTTGCACGCGGCCCGGGCCGAAGTCGACTACCACCTGTCGGGCGTGGCCCAGGGCGGCGTGGTCGGCACGGACAGGCCGGCGGCGGGCGACGGCCATTGGGATGCGGTCGGCGCCTATGCCGTCACCGGCAGCGTGGAAACGGTGACTGATAGCGGCGTCACTTATGGCGCCCTGCTGCGCGTCGGCTCCGGCAACACCGGGCGCAGCACGGACCGGCCGGGCAATGCCGACCGCCAGGGGATCGGTATCGACCAGGCCTACGTCTACGCCTCCGGCGGCTGGGGCAAGGTGCGCCTGGGCCAGAGCTGGGGCGCATCGGAGCGGGCGACCGACCTGTTGCCCCTGCTGGTGGGCGGGGAGATGGATGGCTTCTGGACGCAAAGCGCCCGGGTGCGGCCGCCAGGCATGGCCCTGGGCCGCGCCTATGCCGCCCGCGACAGCGACGATGCCGCCAAGGTGGATTACGAGACGCCCCGCCTGTTCGGGGTGAAGGCCGGCTTTTCCTACGCCCCCGAGCGCCGGGCCTTCGGCCAGGACATCGTGGCCGCCAGCGCCGTCCCGGCGGAGACGAACTTCTGGGAAGGGGCGGTCAACTACCGTGGCGATTGGGGACCCACCCAGTATGAGGTGGGCGTGGCCTACAACCACGCCAACGCCGCCCACAGCTGGCTCACGGACACATCGACCGTCACCCTGGCCGGCGGCCTGACCTATGGCGGCTTCACCGTCGGCGCCGTGCTGTTTGACGACGGTGACAGCGGCCTGCCGCACGACCGCGCGGCCAACGCGCCCGGCGAGACCCGGGGCGCCACCCTGCAGGGCACCTATGAGAATGGCCCCTATGGCCTGACCCTGTTCTGGCACGGCAGCGAAACCGAGAATTGGACCACCTATCGCGCCTATGGCCTGGGCCTGTCATGGAAGGTGCGGGGCGACACCACCCTGGGCCTGGACCTCATTCACTGGACGGCCGACCTGGAAAGCGGCAACCAGAGCGCGATGTCGGGCCAGTCCAGCCCCCGCCCGACAGGTAACGTGGCCACCGCCGTGGTAGAATTCCGTTTCTAGGTTTTTCGTCCACCGCCGCCAGTCCTGCCGCGCGCCGATGTTACACTTGGCCGCCCCGTTTGGCCGGCCTTGCGTCCCAGCGGCTTTTTTGATCTAAGGAACCGTTCTCGTGACCCTGGGTGACAATCACATGCCGTCGCGCTCCGCTTTTCTCATTGGCCGCTCCCTCCTGGTTGCCGGACTTCTGCTTTCCACGTCCGCTTGCTCCTGGCTGGGCTGGGGCGATGACGACGACGCGAAGGCCGCGCCCAAGCCCGTCTCGATCCTGATGCGCCAGAACACTTCTGGCCCGGTCGGCACGTCCAACACCGCCGTGCAGGCGGTGGGCCCGACGGTCAACGCCTTCCTGTGGCGCGCGTCGCTGGACACCATCGGCTTCCTGCCGCTGATTTCGGCCGACCCCTACACCGGCGTGATCATCACCGACTGGTACAGCCCACCCAGCACCCCGGGCGAGCGGTTCAAGATCAACCTGTACGTCCTGGACAGCACGCTGCGCGCGGACGGCGTGCGCGTGACCGTGTTCCGCCAGGTCGACCAGAACGGCCAGTGGCGCGACGCCACCGTGGCCGCCGAAACCAACAGCCAGCTTGAGGACACCGTCCTCACCCGGGCGCGGCAGCTGCGCATCCAGCAGGGCCCCTCCAAGTAAGCTGATTCATCGCCGGCGGGCGACTGTCTCCTCTCGCAACGCCCCGGCGCCCGCCGGGAGGGGGTGACGCCCCGGCCCCTTCGGGCTGATGGCCGGCGCGACACCCGAGAGAAGGCGGTTTTTCCATGTCCCGGTACAATGTCAGGGAAAACGAGGCGAAGTGGCAGTCGGCCTGGGCCGACCGGAACAGCTTCGCCGTTTCCGCGGACCCTGCCCGGCCGAAGTATTTCGTCCTGGAGATGTTCCCCTATCCCTCGGGGCGCATCCACATGGGCCACGTCCGCAACTACACCATCGGCGACGTGATCGCCCGCTACAAGCGGGCCAAGGGCTTCAACGTCCTGCACCCCATGGGCTGGGACGCCTTCGGCCTGCCGGCGGAGAACGCGGCGCTGGAGCGCAACGTCCACCCCGGCAAGTGGACGTATGAGAATATCGCCACCATGCGCGGCCAGCTGCAGTCCATGGGTCTGGCCATCGACTGGAACCGCGAAATCGCCACCTGCCGTCCGGAATATTACCGGCACGAGCAGAAGATGTTCCTGGACTTCCTGAAGGCTGGCCTGGCCTACCGCAAGGAAAGCTGGGTCAACTGGGACCCGGTCGATAACACCGTTCTGGCCAACGAGCAGGTGGTGGACGGTCGTGGCTGGCGCACCGGCGCGCTGGTGGAAAAGCGCAAGCTGTCACAGTGGTTCCTGAAGATCACCCACTTCGCCGACGATCTGCTGTCGGCCCTGGCCACGCTGGACCGCTGGCCGGAAAAAGTGCGGATCATGCAGGAGAACTGGATCGGCAAGTCCACCGGCCTGCGTTTCCGCTTCCAGCTGACCGCCCCCGAAGGCGTGACCCCCAACGTGTTTCAGGGCGAGCCTGAGGTCGAGGTGTTCACCACCCGGCCCGACACGCTGTTCGGCGCCAGCTTCGTCGGCATCTCCCCCAACCATCCCATCGCCTTGGCGTTGGCGGAGAAGAACCAGGCCGTGGCCGAGTTCATTGCCGACTGCAACCGCGTTGGCACCTCGGAAGAGGCCATCGAGACGGCGGAGAAGAAGGGCTATGACACCGGCATCACCGCCGAGCACCCCTTCGTGCCCGGGTGGAAACTGCCAGTCTACATCGCCAACTTCGTGCTGATGGAATACGGCACCGGCGCCATCTTCGGCTGCCCGGCCCATGACCAGCGCGACCTGGACTTCGCCCGCAAGTACGGCCTGAAGGTCACCCCCGTGGTGGTGCCCGAGGGTGAGGACCCGGCGACCTTCGACGTGGGCACCGAGGCCTATACCGGCCCGGGCCTGCTGCGCAACTCGCAGTTCCTGGACGGCATGGACGTGGAGGCTGCCAAGCAGGCGGCCGGCGAGCGCATGGAGGCCATGGGCCGTGGCCAGCGCACCACCATCTTTCGCCTGCGCGACTGGGGCGTGTCGCGCCAGCGCTACTGGGGCTGCCCCATCCCGGTCATCCATTGCCCCAGCTGCGGCCTGGTGCACGTGCCGGAGGACCAGCTGCCCGTCACCCTGCCGGACGATGTGACCTTCGACCAGCCGGGCAACCCGCTGGATCGCCACCCGACGTGGAAGCATGTGGCCTGCCCCACCTGCGGCACGGCGGCGGTGCGCGAGACCGACACCTTCGACACCTTCATCGAGTCGAGCTGGTATTTCCTGCGCTTCGCCAGCCCGCGCGTCGAGAACCAGGCCTTCAACCGGGAGGAGGCCGCCTACTGGCTGCCGGTCGACCAGTACATCGGCGGCATCGAGCATGCGGTGCTGCACCTGCTGTACGCCCGCTTCTGGACGCGCGCCCTGGCGCATGTCGGCTACACCGACCTGAAGGAACCATTCGAGGGCCTGTTCACCCAGGGCATGGTGACCCATGCCACCTATCAGGACGCCGAGGGCAAGTGGCTGCTGCCGTCCGACGTGGACGTGGTCGACGGCAAGTCGGTCCAGCGCGAGGGCGGCGGCCCGGTGACCGTCGGCCCCATCATCAAGATGTCGAAGTCCAAGAAGAACGTGGTGGACCCGGCGCACATCATCGACACCTACGGTGCCGACGCCGCCCGCCTGTTCATGCTGTCCGACAGCCCGCCCGACCGCGACCTGGAATGGACCGAAGCCGGCATCGACGGCGCCTGGCGCTTCATCAACCGCCTGTGGCGCCTGGTGACGGAGCCGTCCGTGGCCCTGCCGGCCGCCGGCACGCCCATCCCGGCCGAGCTGTCGCCGATGGCCACCGATGCGCGCCGCATGGTGCACAAGACCGTGGCCGCCATCGGTGAGGATCTGGAACGCTTCCGCTTCAACAAGGCCGTGGCCCGCATCCGCGAGCTGTCCAACGCCCTGGAGAAGCTGGATGCCAAGGCGGGCGCCGACGATAGTGACGCCGCCGTGCTGCGTGAGGGGCTGGAGGTGCTGGTGCGCCTGATCGGTCCGATGATGCCGCACCTGGCTGAGGAGTTGTGGTCCGTGCTGGGTCATGACACCCTGCTGGTCGATTCGGTCTGGCCGGTGGCGGATGAGGCCCTGGCCACCGAGGACACCGCCACCGTGGCGGTGCAGGTCAACGGCAAGCTGCGCGCCACCCTGCACCTGCCCAAGGACATCGCCAAGGAAGAGGCCGAGGCGCTGGCCCTGGCGGAGCCCAACGTGCAGCGCGCCCTGGAGGGAAAGCCCGTGCGCAAGGTCATCGTCGTGCCCAACCGGGTGATCAATGTTGTTGTCTGACGGCGTCCTCAAGACCGCCGTCCGCAAGGCTGTGCTGGGTGCGATCCTGGTGGCGGGGCCCCTGGCCCTGTCCGCCTGCGGTTTCCACACCGTCTATGGCGACCACAGCCTGTCGGGCAAGCCCTCGACGCGCGCGCAGATGGAGTCGGTGTCGATCGACATCATCCCCGACCGCATCGGCCAGGTCCTGCGCAACAACCTGATCGACCGGTTCTACCAGGACGCCGGCCGGCCGGCGAAGCCCGACTACCGCCTGAACGTGCGCCTGAACTCCTATAAGGAAGATCTGGGCATCCAGCGCGACGCCACCGCCACCCGCGCCCGCCTGCACGTCCTGGCCGATTACCAGCTGATCGACAACAAGACGGGCAAGACGCTGTACCGCACCTCCAGCCGGTCCATCGTCAGCTACGACATTTCCGAAGCGCAATACTCCACCATGGTCACCGAGCAGGACGCCTATGACCGCGCCCTGACCGAGGTGGCGGAGGAGATCACCACCCGCCTGGCGCTGTACTTCGACCGCGGGTCGGTGGTGCAATCGGCCAAGGACCAGTAAGTCCCTTAGTCTCGCTCGCGCTTATGGGCCGCCCCCGGCAGGGGCGGCCCTTTTCACTCCCGGGAGGCGCCCGTGAAGGTTCAGCCCCGCAACGCCGATGGCTTCTGCAAAAACCCCACGGCCGGCATCATCGCCGTGCTGGTGTACGGCCCCGACACCGGCCTGGTGCGCGAACGCGGCCAAGCCCTGTCGCGCGCCATCGTCAGCGACCTTCAGGACCCCTTCCGCGTCAGCGAGCTGAAGGCCGACCAGATCAGCGGCGACGGCGCCCGCCTGAACGACGAGATGGCCGCCATGGCCCTGACCGGCGGCCGCCGGCTGGTGCGGGTGCGCGACGCCGACGAGTCGGTCACCGTGGCCTTCCAGTCCCTGCTGAAGCAGCCACCCAGCGGCGACACCCTGTGCGTGGTGGAGGCGGGCGACCTCGGCAAATCCAGCAAGCTGCGCGCGCTGTTCGAGTCGGACGATAAAGCCGCCGCCATCGCCTGCTATGTGGAGGAGGAGGGAGAGCTGGCGGTCACCATCGGCCGCATCCTGGGGGAGCATAAGCTAACCATCGACACCGATGCCCGCGACTGGCTGGCCGCCAACCTGGTGGGCGACCGCGCCGTGGCCCGGGGGGAGGTGGACAAGCTGGCCATCTACATGATGGGCGCCAGCCGCGTGACGCTGGAGGACGTGCGCACCGTCATCGGCGACAGCGCCGCCCTGGACATGGATGAGCCGGCCCTGGCCGCCGCCGACGGCGACATCGCCAGCATCGACCGGGCCCTGGGCCGTTTGTTCGCGGAGGGGACCAGCCCAGTCCCCATCCTTCGCAGCGCCCAGCGCCACTTTCAGCGCCTGCAGATGGCCGTCTACCACACCACCCGGGGCCAGACGGCGCAGCAGGCGGTGAAGGCCCTGCGGCCGCCGGTGTTCTTCAAGATGGAAAACCAGATGACCAATCAGGTCCGGCGCTGGAATCTGCCCAACCTGGCCCTGGCCCTGGACCGCCTGATGGATGCGGAGGCCGACTGCAAGCGCACCAACATGCCGGATGAGACCCTGTGCGCCCGCGCCTTCTTCCAGGTGGCGCAGCTCGCCCGCAGGTCGGGCGGCTGATTGCGATGCCAAAGAAAAAGCGCCGGCAGTGATAGCACTGCTGGCGCTTTTTGTTCCTGGGACCGCCCGCGTGGATGTCAGTGCTGGTGCTTCAGCCGCGCTAGCAGGCCGTCCAGTTGGTCGAGGTTGCTATAGTGCACGGTAAGGCTACCGGCTTGCCCCTTGGCCTTCAACGCCACTTTCAGGCCCAGCTCGGCCGCCAGTTCCTTTTCCAGGGCCAGGGTGTCGGCCGTCTTGGGGGTGGGGGCGGGACGGGCAGCCGGATTGGCGGCGTCCTTCACCAGCTGTTCCGTCTGGCGGACGTTCAGGCCGCGTTTCACCACTTCCCGCGCCAGGGCGAGGGGATCAGCGGCCGTCAACAGGGCGCGGGCATGGCCCATGGTCAGGCTGCCGTCCTGCACCAGCGCCTTCACACCATCGGGCAGGGCCAGCAGGCGCAGCATATTGGCCACGTGGCTGCGGCTCTTGCCCACGGCGCGGGCCAGATCCTCCTGCGTATGCTGGAACTCGTCCATCAGGCGTTGGAAGCCCTCGGCCTCTTCCAGGGGCGTCAGGTCCTGGCGCTGGATGTTTTCCACCAGCGCGATTTCCAGGGCCTCGCGGTCGGTCAGCGACCGCACCACCACCGGCACCTCGTGCAGGCCGGCCAACTGGGCGGCGCGCCAGCGGCGCTCACCCGCGATAATCTCGTAGCGGGCGTTGCCGCCGGGTGCCGCTTCCTCGACTTTGCGCACCAGGATGGGCTGCAGCACGCCGCGCTCGCGGATGCTGTCCACCAGGCTGCGGATGGCCTCTTCATCGAAGTGGCGGCGCGGCTGATAGCGGCCGGGGTGCAGCAGTTCGATGGGCAAAGTCCGGGGCGGACGTCCCTTTTCCACCGGCTCCTGCTCGTCCGCCACCTCGGCAAACAGCGCGGACAGGCCGCGCCCCAGGTTGCTGCGCTTCTTCATCTCATCCATGGACTGACTGCCGGTTACGCTCACGCTTCAAAACCTCTCCCGCCAAATGAATATAGGCCTGGGCACCCGCCGACTTCAGGTCGTAGAGCAGCACGGGCTTGCCGTGGCTGGGCGCCTCGGAGACGCGGACATTGCGGGGAATGACCGTCTCATACACCTTCTCGCCGAAGAAGCCGCGCACGTCGGCGGCCACCATGTCGGACAGGTTGTTGCGCCGGTCGAACATGGTCAGCACCACGCCCTGGATTTCCAGGGCGGGGTTGAAGGTGCGCTTCACCCGCTCTATGGTGCGGATCAGCTGCGACAGGCCCTCCAGCGCGTAGAACTCACATTGCAGCGGCACTAGTACCGAATCGGCCGCCGCCAGGGCGTTCAGGGTCAGCAACCCCAGGGCTGGTGGGCAGTCGATCAAGATGTAGTCATAGTCGGCGGTGGCGCCGACCAGGGCGTCGCGCAGGCGGAACTCCCGCCGCTCCAACTCCACCAATTCCAGCTCCGCGCCCGACAGGTCGGCGGAGGCGGTGACCACGAACAGCTTGGGGATGCTGGTGCCGCGCACCGAAGCCTCCACCGTCGTCTCGCCGAACAGCAGCTCATAGGTCCCTGTGCCGCGTTCGGTACGCCCGATGCCCAGGCCGGTGGAAGCGTTGCCCTGGGGATCGTTGTCCACGATCAGCACGCGCTTGCCGGTGGCCGCCAGGGCCGTGCCCAGGTTGATGGTGGTCGTGGTCTTGCCCACGCCGCCCTTCTGGTTGGCAAGGGCCAGGATGCGCGCACGCTTGGGCGCGGGGGTAGGGGCGTCAGCGGGCACGGGCAATCTCACCAAGGATAAGGATGGTCCCCGACGGATCGGTCATGCTGGGGACTTGGGAGACGGTCATTGTCCAGGATTGGGCGGCGAGGGTCAATTCCTCGGGGGCCGTCCTGCCCTTCAGGAAGAGGCACTTGGCCCCCGGCTTCAGGAAGCGGTAGCCCCAGTCCAGAAGTTCCGGCAGCGCGGCTAGGGCGCGAGCCGTGACCACGTCGGCCGCGATCTCCGGCGCCTGTTCGATGCGCTGGGCATGCACGGTCACCGGCGTTCCCGTCGCCCGGGCGACCTCACGCAGGAAGGTGGCCTTGCGCGTATCGCTCTCTATCAGGTGGATATCGGGCACGCCCAGGATGGCCATGACCAGGCCGGGGAACCCGGCGCCGCTGCCCATGTCCACCTGCGTACGCGTGCCCGGGGGCAGCAGGGCGTACAGCTGGGCGCTGTCCGCCATGTGGCGTTCCCAGACATCCGCCACGGTGGATTTGGCCACCAGGTTGATGGCGGGGTTCCACTTGGCCAGTAACTGGGCATAAACGATGAGCCGGTCCAATGTTTCACGTGAAACACGGAACCGGGCAGCGAAATCGGCTGGGGTCATGCGGCACTCGTGGTGTTGGCGGTGCCAGGGGCCAAGCGGGCAGGGCGCTTCTTTACGTGGCGCAGCAAGGCGGTCAGCGCCGCGGGCGTCATGCCGGGTATACGGGCGGCGGCCCCCAAGGTGGTGGGACGCACCTGGCGCAGCTTGGTGCGGATTTCCGCGGACAGCGAGGCGATAGCGTCCACGTCAAGGTCCGCCGGCAGGGCTAGGGCCTCATCCCGGCGGAAGGCGCGGATGTCAGCCTCCTGCCGATCGAGATAGCCGGCGTAGCGCCCATCGATCTCCACCTGCTCGGCGATCTCCGGCGAAAAGTCGTTCAGTTCCGGCCAGATGGCACCCAGGCGGGGCAAGTCGATGTCGGGATAGCGCAGCAGGTCGGCCACGCTACGGCGGACGCCGTCCTGGTTGATGGTCAGACCGTGCTTGGCCAGTTCATTGGGCGTCGCGGACAGGGTGCCGGCCAGGTCACGGGCATGGTCCAGGGCTGCCAGCTTGGCACCAAAGGCAGCAGCGCGCACCTCACCCACGCAGCCCAGGGACAAGCCGCGCGGCGTCAGGCGCTGATCGGCATTATCGGCCCGCAGCAGCAGGCGGTATTCCGCCCGGCTGGTGAACATGCGGTAGGGCTCCGACGTACCGCGCGTGATCAGGTCGTCGATCATCACGCCGATGTAGGATTCGGCACGGTCCAGCACGAAAGGCGCCGACCCTGATACGGTCAGAGCGGCATTCAGGCCGGCCACCAGGCCTTGGGCCGCCGCCTCCTCATACCCCGTGGTGCCGTTGATCTGGCCCGCCAGGAACAGGCGGGGCAGGCGGCGCGTCTCCAGCGTCGGGCCCAACTCCCGCGGGTCGACGTAATCGTATTCAATGGCATACCCCGGCCGCAGCATGGTGACATGCTCCAGCCCTGGGATTGCCTTCAGGATCTCCAGCTGCACATCACGGGGCAGGGAGGTGGAGATGCCGTTGGGATAGACGGTATCGTCGTCCAGGCCCTCCGGCTCCAGGAAAATCTGGTGCCGTTCCTTGTCGGCGAAGCGGACGATCTTGTCCTCCACCGACGGGCAGTAGCGCGGGCCAATGCCCTCGATCTGCCCGGAATACATGGGCGCGCGGTGCAGGTTGGCGCGGATGACCTCGTGCACGCGGGCGCTGGTCCAGGTGATGTGGCAGGGCACCTGCGGCGTGGTGATCTTATCCGTGAGGTAGGAGAAAGGCGGGGGCGGATCATCGCCCGGCTGCACCTCTAGGCTGGCCCAATCGATGGTACGGCCATCAAGACGCGGCGGCGTGCCGGTCTTGAGTCGACCGAGGGGAAAGCCCACGCGCATCAGCGTATCGGACAGGCCCAGGGCCGGTGCTTCACCCACGCGGCCGGCGGGGATCTTCTCCTCACCGATGTGAATCAGGCCGCGCAGGAAGGTGCCGGTGGTCAGGACCACGGCCCCGGCCATGACCGTCTCACCAGTGGCAGTGACGATGCCGGCCACGCGGCCATGGGCGTCAATCACCAGGTCCTCGACGGCGGCGGCCACCAGCGTCAGGTTTTCTTGCTCGGCCAGGATGGCTTGTATGGCCTGGCGGTACAGCTTGCGGTCCGCCTGGGCCCGCGGACCGCGGACGGCCGGACCCTTGGATTTGTTCAGCACGCGGAACTGGATGCCGGCACGGTCGGTCACCCGGCCCATGACGCCGTCCATGGCATCGATCTCACGGACAAGGTGGCCCTTGCCCAAACCGCCGATGGCCGGGTTGCAGCTCATCTCCCCGACCGTGTCGAGGCGATGGGTGTACAGGGCGGTGCGGGCGCCCAGCCGCGCGGCGGCGGCAGCCGCCTCGCAGCCGGCATGGCCGGCGCCAACCACGATGACGTCATAAGTGTGCATGGCGCCGGACTTTAGGGGCGGGGGCCGGGCGAGTCAAAGGGCACCAGCGGATAACCGCCATGAATCCATGTCCGGCCGATGTTTCACGTGAAACATCGCACCGGTGGCGTTCACTTCCCGATGCAGAAGTCCCGGAAGATGACGTCCAGCAGGTCCTCCACGTCCACCCTGCCGGTGATACGGCCTAGGGCCCGGGCGGCCAGGCGAACATCCTCCGCCGCTAATTCCGGCAGGTCGGCCCTCAGCGCACGGGCCAGGGCGGCGCGGCAATCCTCCAGGGCCTGGCGATGGCGGGCACGGGTGAGGGACGGAGCGGCACCCGGCGTCAGGCGATCGCCAACGATGCGCTCCAGGGCCGCCAACAAATCCGCCAGACCTTCGCCAGTGGCGGCCGACACGGCGATGGCGGTGCGGCCGGCGACCATGGAGGGCACGTAGGTGCACAGGTCGCGCTTGTTCAGCACCACCAGCGCGTCGCCGTCGGCCAGGGCTAGCGTCGCCTCCGCCATGTCGCCGATGTTCCACGTGGAACAATCCAGCACCAGCAGCTTCAGGTCCGCCTTTTCCGCGCGCGCCAGCGCGCGACGGATGCCCTCACGCTCGATCTCATCGGCGGCGTCGCGCAGGCCGGCGGTATCGGCCAGAATGACGGGAAAGCCGCCCAAGTCCAGGTTGACCTCGATGACATCGCGCGTCGTGCCCGCAGTGGAGGAGACGATGGCCGCGTCCCGCCGCGCCAGGGCATTCAGCAGGCTGGACTTGCCGGCATTGGGCGCGCCCAGGATGGCGATGGAAAAGCCGTCGCGCAGCCGCTCCCCCCGATGACCATCGGCCAGGTGGGCGCCGATTTCCTGGTATAGGCCGGTCAGGACCGGGACCACCGCCGGCGCCAGGCCATGAGGCAAATCCTCATCCGGGAAATCAATGTCCGCCTCCAGATGCGCCAACGCCCGCACCAGCCGATGCCGCCAACCCTCGTACAGGGCACCCAGCGCGCCTTCCATCTGGCGCAAGGCCTGGCGCCTCTGGGCCGCGGTCTCGGCATCGACCAGGTCGGCGATGGCTTCCGCCTCGGTCAGGTCCAGCTTACCGGCCTCAAAGGCACGGCGGCTGAATTCCCCCGGTTCCGCCACGCGCAGGCCCTGGCCGGTCAGGGCCTCGCTGGCGGCGGCCAGCACGGCGCGGCCGCCATGCAGATGCAGCTCCGCCACATCCTCACCGGTGAAGCTGTCCGGCGCCGGAAACCACAGCACCAGCGCCTGGTCGAAGACCTCGCCATCCTTGCCCCTCAATCGGGCCAGGGTGGCGCGACGGGCCGGGGGCAGGGGCCGCCCGGTCAGCGCGGACAGCGCCGGCCCCGCCATCGGCCCGGACAGGCGGATGACCTGGACGCCGCCCCGTCCGGGGGCGGAGGCCAGGGCGAAGATGGTATCGGTGCTGTAAAGGGACATGGGGTGCGGAGTCAGTCTGCGGCAGCGGCTTTGCGGGCGCGATGCGCCGGCACTTTCTCATCCGGATATAGCATCAAGCGGTCCACCCGGCCGCCCTCCACCAGGTGAGTCTTCACAATTTCATCGACGTCGCTGGTGGTGGCACAGGTGTACCAGACCCCCTCCGGATAGATGACCAGCGTCGGCCCCAGTTCGCACCGGTCCAGGCAGCCGGCGGCGTTGACCCTGACCTTCTTACCCAGGCCCGCCTCCTTGGCGGCGGCCTTCATGTGGTCGCGCAGGGCCTCGGAACCCTTCTCCTTGCAGCATCCCCGGGGATGGCCCGGCGCGCGCTCATTGGTGCAAAAGAAAACGTGACGGTCGAAATAGGGTGCGGGATCGGTCACTTCGCGTCCTTGCCCCCGCCCATGGCGGAGGTCATCTGGTTCCACATCATTTTCTGCATCTGCTCGAACCCCTGGATGCCCACGGGCAGCCAGGTCTTCAGCAGGGCATCCGGGTCCATGGCGGCCAGGTTGGCGCTCATGCGGTCCTGCATCTGCCGCATTAGGGCGTCCTGCATAGGCTTCACGTCCGGCAGGCCCAGGAAAGCACGGGCCTCTTCCGGGGTGCAATCAACGTCGACGGTGATTTTCATGGGGGCAGACCTTCCTGTTCGGTTGGACTCTAAAGGCGCATGGTGGAGGGGCTAACAGGGGTATACGCCCGAAATAACGCCTCTTTTTTCTGACCTTCACTGTAGCGGAGGCTACAGTGGGGGCAAAGCGGCACTGGACAGTCAACGACCGCATCATTCAGCCAAAAGAGCGTGACCCCCCATGGCGGCATCCGATACGACACAAGCGGCAGCGAACCTGTTGGTTCACGAGACCAGTCCCTACCTGCTGCAGCACAAGGACAACCCCGTGCACTGGCGCGCCTGGGGGCCGGAGGCCTTCGCCGAGGCCCAGGCGGCGGGCAAGCCCATCCTGCTGTCCATCGGCTATGCCGCCTGCCATTGGTGCCACGTCATGGCCCATGAAAGCTTCGAGAATGAGGCCATCGCCGGCCTGATGAACGAGCTGTTCATCAACATCAAGGTAGATCGGGAAGAACGGCCGGACGTGGACCAGGTCTACCAGCAGGCGCTGTCCCTGCTGGGCCAGCAGGGCGGCTGGCCACTGACCATGTTCCTGACACCCAAGGGGGAGCCGTTCTGGGGCGGCACCTATTTCCCCCCCAGTGGCCGCTATGGCCGTCCCGGATTCCCTGATGTGCTGCAGGGCGTGGCCGAGACCTACGCCCAAGACCCCGGCAAGGTCAGCCGCAACGTGAAGGCCCTAGGTGATGCACTCGCCCGCCTGTCGCGCGGCAACCCGGGCGAGGCGGTCACGGTGGGCGCTCTGAACGCCGTGGCCGACCGCCTGGTGCGTGAGGTCGACCCCTTCCTGGGCGGTATCAACGGCGCGCCCAAGTTCCCGCAGCCCAGCATCTTCGACCTGCTGTGGCGGGCGTACCTGCGCACCGGCCGGACCGATCTGCGCGACGCCGTCACCACCACTCTGACCCACATGGCCAACGGCGGCATCTACGACCATCTTGCCGGTGGCTTCGCCCGCTATTCCACGGACGAGCAATGGCTGGTCCCGCATTTCGAGAAGATGCTCTACGACAACGCCCAATTGGTGGCGCTGATGACCCAGGTGTGGCAGGGCACACGGGACCCGCTGCTGGAGGTCCGTGTGCGCGAGACCGTGGGCTGGGTGCTGAACGAGATGAAGGTGCCCGGCGGTGCCTTCGGCGCCACCCTGGACGCCGACAGCGAGGGGGAGGAGGGCCGCTTCTACGTCTGGACCAAGGCCGAAATCGACCGCCTGCTGGGTGAGGATGCAGAGCTGTTCTGTGCCCACTATGACGTGACCGAGCTGGGCAACTGGGAAGGCCATACCATCCTGAACCGGCGCACACCCCTGACACCGGGCAGTGCCGAGGAAAACCGCCTGGCCCATGCTCGCGCCCGCCTGCTGAAGGCCCGGGCGCTGCGTATCCGCCCCGGCTGGGATGACAAGGTGCTGGCCGACTGGAACGGCCTGATGATCGCGGCCTTGGCCCGTGCCGGCTTCGTCTTCGAGCAGCCGGGCTGGATCGAGGCCGCCATCGACGCCTACCGCCATGTTGTAACAAGCCTGGGCCATACTGACCCGGACGGACTGGATCGCCTGTACCACAGCGGTCGCGGCGGCAGGGCCCGCCACGCCGGCCTGCTGGAAGACTACGCCAACATGGGGAAGGCCGCCCTGACCCTGCATGAGATCACCGGTGACGTCGCCTTCCTGGATCAGGCCGCGCGCTGGACGGACACCCTGGACTGTCATTTCTGGGATGAGGCGGACGGCGGCTATTACACCACCGCCGACGACGTGGGCGACCTGCTGATCCGCCCGCGCAACGCCCATGACAACGCCGTGCCCGCCGGCAACGGCACCCAGCTGGGCAATCTCACGCGCCTGTGGCTGCTGACCGGCCAGGATCGCTACCGTGCCCGGGCCGACACTCTGATGTCCGCCTTCAGCGGAGAACTGGGCCGCAACTTCTTCCCGCTCTCCACCTTCCTCAACATGGCCGAGACGCTGCTGAACGGCGTACATGTCGTCCTGGTGGGCGAGGGCGACGACCTGGAACCTTTCAACGCCGTCCTGCGCGCCCAGTCGCGCCCAACACTGGTGGTCAGCCGCCTGGCGCCGGGACAAAATCTGCCGGAACCGCATCCGGCGGCGGGCAAGGCCATGGTGGATGGCCGGGCCACGGCCTATGTCTGTCAGGACATGCGGTGTTCCTTGCCCGTGACCACGCCGGAAGCGCTAGCCGATCTGCTGGCCGCTAGCGCTTCCAGCCAGTGAGGTGCCATAGCGTCCTAGTGACGGACGTCACGGTGACAGGCCCCCGCCCAATCGTTACTATGGGTCGATTAAGAAACGACGCGTGTTTTAACCATAAGCATTCGACAACCAAATCAAAGGGGTAGCGCAGCATGACCACCGTGACGATCAACGCCACCGATGGCGGCAGTTTCGACGCGTACCTGGCGATCCCGGCCGGCGGCAAGGGCCCGGGCCTGGTGCTGATCCAGGAGATCTTTGGCGTCAACGCCAACATGCGTGCGCTGTGCGACCACTACGCCGCCCTGGGCTACACCGCCATCTGTCCCGATCTGTTTTGGCGCCAGGAACCTGGCGTGCAGCTGACTGACCAGACCGAGGCCGAATGGCAGCGGGCCTTCCAGCTGTACAACGGCTTCAGCGAAGCCAGTGGGGTGGAGGACCTGATCGCCACCGTGGACTTCCTGCGCGGGCATGAGGCGACGGGCGGCAAGGTGGGCACCCTTGGCTACTGCCTGGGCGGCAAGCTGGCCTTCCTGATGGCCACCCGGTCCGACGCCGACGCGAACGTCAGCTATTACGGCGTGGGCCTGGACGGTGCCCTGGGTGAAGTCAGCGCCATCACCAAGCCGCTGATGCTGCACACCGCCGGCAAGGACAAATTCTCCTCCGACGAGACCCGGGCCAAGGTGAACGCCGCCATCGAGGGCAACCACCTGATCATCCAGTACGTCTACCCGGAGCAGGATCACGCCTTCGCCCGCGTGGGTGGCGAACACTACGACGCCAAGGCGGCCGACCTGGCCAACCAGCGCACGGCGACCTTCCTGAAGGAAACGCTGTCCTAAGCGGTTCCTTCGTTACCCCTCAGGCGCCGGGCGGCGGCATCCGCCGCCTTGGCTATCCTCGCTTTCCAGTCCACCGCGTTCCGTCCCCTCATCAGGAGCCAACCATGGTCCACGCCATCCGCATCCATCAGACCGGCGGTCCGGAGGTGATGAAGTGGGAGGAGGTGGCGGTGGGGGAGCCGGGCCCCGGCCAGGTTCGGCTGCGCCAGACGGCCGTGGGCCTGAACTACATCGACGTCTATGTCCGCACCGGTCTCTACAAGAACCCGCTGCCCCTAATCCCGGGCATGGAGGCCGCCGGCGTGGTCGAGGCCGTGGGGCCGGATGTTTATGACTTCAAGGTCGGCGACCGTGTCGGCTACTGCACCGGGGGCACCGGCGGCTATGCCGAGGCGCGGCTGTACCCGGCGGAGCGCCTGATCCACCTGCCGGACGGCATCGACGACCAGACGGGTGCGGCCATGCTGCTGCAGGGCCTGACCGCGCACTACCTGCTGCATCGCACCTTCCCGGTGAAGCCTGGGCAGACCATCCTGCTTCACGCCGCCGCCGGCGGGGTGGGGCTGATCGCCTGCCAGTGGGCCAAGGCCCTGGGCGCCACCGTCATCGGCACCGTCGGTTCGGACGAGAAGGCCGAATTGGCCCGTGCCCACGGCTGCGACCACACCATCGTCTACACCCGCGAGAACTTCGTGGAGCGGGTGAAGCAGATCACCGACGGCCAGGGCGTGCCCGTCGTCTACGACAGCATCGGCAAGGACACCTTCTACCAAAGCCTGGATTGCCTCAGCCGCCTGGGCACCATGGTCAGCTTTGGCAACGCCTCCGGCCCCGTGGGTGCCGTCGATATCAGCATCCTGAACACCAAGGGCTCACTGTTCCTGACCCGGCCCTCCTTGGGCGGTTACGTCGCCACCACCAAGGAACTGCGCGACAGCGCCAACGCCCTGTTCACCGCCGTGCTGTCCGGCAAGGTGAAGATCGACGTGCGCCAAACCTATGCGCTGAAGGATGCCGCCCAGGCCCACATCGCGCTGGAAGCCCGCCGCACCACCGGTTCCACGGTGCTGCTGCCGTAAGATCAGCCGGCGGTCGCCGCCGCCGGTTCCTCACCCGCCAGCCAAAGCGGCGACTTGATGGCCTTGAGAAAGGCGGCGTGGGCCTCCAGTTCCTCAGGTGAGGCGGCATGGGGGCGGGGGGCGCGGAAGATTCGGGTCTCCTCGACCACCACCAGGCCCACGTCTGCCGTCTTGGCAACCGTGGCGCCCAGCACCAGGTCGGGCTGCCGGCCGCCCATCAGCTCCAGATAGACTTCGGCCAGCAGTTGGGCGTCGAGAAGCGCGCCGTGGTAGGTGCGGCCGGAATTGTCGATGCCGAAGCGGCGGCACAGGGCGTCCAGGCTGGCCGGCGCGCCGGGGAAGCGCTTGCGCGCCATGGCCACGGTATCGACCGAGCGTGCCATGGGCATGGTCTTCAGGCCCAGGCGCGTGAACTCCGCGTTCAGGAAGCCCATGTCGAAGCTGGCGTTGTGGATGATCAGCGGACTGTCCTGGATGAAATCCAGGAAGTCGCCGGCCACGGCGGCGAACACCGGCTTATCCGATAGGAAGGCGGCCGACAGGCCGTGCACCGCCTCCGCTTCCGCCGGCATGTCCCGTTCCGGGTTGATGTAGGCGTGCCAGCTGTTGCCGGTGGCCACGTGGTTCAGCAGTTCCACGCAGCCGATTTCCACCACGCGGTCACCGCCCAAGGCATTCACGCCGGTGGTTTCGGTATCGAGAACGATTTCACGCATGGGAACGGGTTACCTGGCTCTACGGATCGATGACGGGCGGGGGCGGGGCGGCCACACCCGGCCGCGCTGCCCGGACAGCAGTGTGACGATGGCGGCCAGCCGCCGCAAGGTCAGCGCGCGGCCCAGGCCCGTAGGCACGACGAAATCCGCCCGCCGCCGCTTTTCGGCATCCGGCATCTGCCGGCGCAGAATGGCGTCCAGCTTGCCTGGGCTCATGCCCGGCCGGGCCAGCACCCGGGCGCGCTGCAGGCTGCGGGGGGCGGAGACGACGGCGACACGGTCGCAATGGGCCTGCCCGCCGGTTTCGAACAGCAGGGGCACGTCCAGCACGGCCACCTTGGCGCCGCTGGCGGCGGCACGGCGCAGGAAACGGTCGCGCGCCTGGCCCACCAAGGGATGGACGATGGCCTCCAGCCGCTTCAAGGCCGGGGTGTTGCCCATGACTTCCGCCGACAGCAGCTGCCGGTCCACCGCACCATCACGCACCACGCCCGGGAACGCCCGGCCGATGGGGCCCACCGCCGCGCCACCCTTGGCATACAGGCGATGCACCGTGGCATCGCTGTCGTGCACCGGACAGCCCAGCCGGCGCAGCATCGCCGCCGCCGTGGACTTGCCCATGCCGATTGACCCGGTGAGGCCCAGCACGATCATCGGGACACCGCCATGCGCTGTTCAGTCCCCGAAGACGGCGGCATAGAGGGTGTCGGTCACCTGCGGCACCCGGCCGAACCAGGCCTCGAACCCCGGCCGGCCCTGGTGCAGCAGCATGCCCCGGCCGTCCACCGCGACATGGCCCCGGGCCTTGGCCGCCGCCAACAGGGGGGTTTCCACGGGCGTATAGACGATGTCGGTCACCACCGCCTCGCGCGGCAGGGCGTCGAGCGCCAGGTCCAGAGGCGGGTGCCCCATCATGCCCTGGGTGGTGGCGTTGGCCAGCAGCTGGGCACCGGCCAGGGCCTCCCCCCGCTCCTCCCATGCCACCGCCCTCACCGGGCAGGCGACACCCGGTCCCAGATCCGCCACCAGTTCTTGCGCCCGGGCAAACGTACGATTCACCAGGCGGATTTCCGGCACGCCGGCGTCGGCCAGCGCCACTACCAGCGACCGTGCAGCCCCGCCGGCGCCAACGATGACCGCCGGGCCCTGTCCCGTCGTCCAGGCCGGCGCGCCGGCCTTCAGGTTCTCCAAAAAGCCAAAGCCATCGGTGTTGCGGCCCTCCAGCGTGCCGTCGTCATGGACGATGACGGTGTTGACAGCCCCCATGCGGCGGGCGGTCTGGTCCACCCGGTCCATGATGCGGAACGCCGCCTCCTTATGCGGAACCGTGACGTTGCAACCCACCAGGCCCAGGGCGGGCAGGGCGCGCAAGGCCTGCTCGATACGGTCCGGCGGCACCGCCAACGGCACGTACGCGCCGTCGATGGCGTACTCTGCCAGCCAGTGCCCGTGCAGGCGCGGGCTGCGGCTGTGCCCCACCGGCCAGCCCATGACACCAGCCACACGCGCCTTACCGGTGATGCTCATGATGGCAACACACCCCGCACGCGCAGGAAGCCCAGCAGGGGCAGCAGCGGCAGGCCCAGAATGGTGAAATGGTCGCCTGCCACCCGGGTGAACAGCTGGGCACCCAGGGCCTCCAGCTGATAACCGCCGACGGAGGTCATCACGGCGTCGCCGGCGGCATCCAGATAGCGCTCGATGAAGTCTTCGCTCAGGGATCGCATGGTCAACTTGGCCTGGTCGGTCTGGTGCCAAACACGGCTGTTGTTGTGGAACAGCACGGCGGTGGTCACCAGGCGATGGGTACGGCCGGACAGGGCGCGCAGCTGTTCGGCGGCACCGGCGCGATCCTCCGGCTTGTCGAACCAGCGGCCTTCGCACTCCAGCATCTGGTCGGCGCCGATGACATAGGCGCCCGGCACCTTGGCGGCCACGCGCGATGCCTTCAGCTCCGCCAAGGCCTCCGCCGTTTCTTCCACCGTCAGGCCGCCCGCCTTGCACGACAGCTTGACCTCTTCCTCATCCACGCCGGGCCGGTGGGCCACGACCTCCAGCCCTGCACCGCGCAGCAGGGATAGGCGCGTCCGGCTGCCGGACGCCAGCACCACCGGTTGTGTGGACAAGGCCGGTGGAAAATCTTCAGACGACATGCAGGAAACTCACATTCCGGAATGGGGCGGGCGGGGGGACAGGCGCGGACCTTCCGCGGGCTCCCCCACGGGGTTGATGGGCTCGGCCCCCGCTGGACGCCGGCGCGCCAGCAGCATGAGGATCTCGGCCGCCGTCTCCTCGATCGACCGGCGGGTGACATCGATGACGGGCCAGCCCTTGCGGCTGTACAGCCGCCGCGCTTCCGACAGTTCCGACCGGACCTGCTCGGGATCGACGTAGCTGGTTTCCTCGCCCTGGTTCAACAAGCGCAGGCGGTTGCGGCGGATCTGGATCAGCCGCTCGGGGTCCTTGGTCAGGCCCACCACCAGGGGGCGCGACACCTGGTCCAGTTCAGGGGGCAGGGGGCAACCGGGGACGAAGGGAATGTTGGCCGCCTTGATGCCGCGGTTCGCCAGATAGATGCAGGTCGGCGTCTTTGAGGTGCGTGAAACGCCCACCAGAATGACGTCAGCCTGGTGCAACTCCCACGCCGTCTGACCGTCGTCATGGCCCAGGGCGAAATCCATGGCGTCGATGCGGCTGAAATACTCCGCATCCAGGGCATGCTGACGGCCCGGCTGGCTCTGGCTTTCCAAGCCAAGGTAGGCGGCCAGCGAATTGATCAGATGGTCCAGTACCGGCACGCAGGGAATGCCGATCTCGCGGCAGGTGTCCTGCAGGCGGCGACGCAGGCGCTCGTTCACCAGGGTGAACATGACCAGCCCCGGATTATCGCGGATGCCGTCGATCACCATTTCCAGCTGCCGGTCGGTGCGAACCAGATTCCAGAAATGCTCGATGGGTTCGACATGGTCGAACTGCGAGACGCAGGCGCGCGCCACGGAATTGATGGTCTCGCCGGTGGCGTCGGACACCAGGTGCAGGTGGAATTCCTTGGTTTGGGGCGTCTGGGGCAAGGGCGTCGCTCCGGCAACGGACATGGGGATGGTCTGGGAAGATGCGGACTGGATACCTATGGACTGAATGCCTGTGAACTGAATCTGGGGAAAACCGGCGGACAATCCGGGAAAAATCCGTCGTTCCGGGATCCCATTTCCTTTCCATACAGGCTTCCTGGAATCCCACGCAGAGGGAATCCCGCATCGGGATAAAGGTCCGTCACCTCTTGGAACAACGGGGGGCGATGACCGGCGCCGCCCACTTATCCCCAGGATTCCCAGACCTGATGGAATCTATAACATTCCAAAGGTCTGGCCAGAAACCCCGCAGCATCATCCACATCCTGAAGAGCCGGCGCGGGATCCCGTGAACGCTGTGTATGAAATACGGATGATCTTGAATTCCCGTTATCCACAGGGCCAACTACCACCCCATTCCTTTTTCAAATTAGATCAGAGTAGAAAAAGGGGCCTGTGGGAAAACGTCGGGCCCGGCCGCCATCGCGCCGGCGCCCCTATGGAGACCGCCTTGTCCCAGATCCAGCCCCAAAGCCGGCCGGACCGCCTGCTGCTGCGTACCCTGAAGGGTGAGACCGCCCCCCGTCCGCCCTTCTGGCTGATGCGCCAGGCCGGCCGCTACCTGCCCGAATACCGTGAGGTGCGGGCCCAGGCCGGCGGCTTCCTGGACCTGTGCCTGAAGCCGGATCTGGCGACCGAAGTGACGCTGCAGCCCATCCGGCGCTATGGCATGGATGCCGCCATCCTGTTTTCCGACATCCTGATCCTGCCGCACGCCCTGGGGCAGAAGGTGTGGTTCGCCGAAGGGGAGGGGCCGCGCCTGGATCCCATCCGCGACCAGGCCGGGCTGGATCGCCTGGACGTCGCCCGCCTGGAAGAGTGGGCGGAACCGGTCTATGAGGCTGTCCGGCGTATCCGGGCGGCGTTGCCGGATCCGGTGACGCTCATCGGTTTCGCGGGCAGCCCCTGGACCGTCGCGACCTATATGGTTGAGGGGGCCGGCTCCAAGGAGTTCCTGCACGCCAAGGGCTGGGCTTACCGGGATCCGGCGGGATTTCAGCGCCTGATCGATTTGCTGGTCGAGACCACCGTCACCCACCTGTCTGCCCAGATCCGGGCGGGTGCGGAGGTGGTGCAGCTGTTCGACAGCTGGGCCGGTGCGCTGGCTCCGGCGGAATTCGCCCGCTGGTCCATCGCCCCCACCCGGACCATCGTGCAGGCTCTGAAGGACAGGCATCCGGGGGTGCCCGTCATCGGCTTTCCGCGGGGGGCGGGGATCGGTATCCAGGCGTATGTGGAGCAGACGGGGGTGGACGCCGTCAGCCTCGACACCAGTGTTCCGCCGGACTGGGCCGCCAGCGCCCTGCAGAGCCGCGTGCCCGTCCAGGGCAACCTGGATCCCCTGGCCCTGGTGGCCGGCGGCGACGCGCTGCACCATGCCGCCACGGACATCCTGTCGACACTGGGCAAGGGACCCTTCATCTTCAACCTGGGCCACGGCATTGTGCAGCAGACCCCACCCGAGCATGTCGCGGAACTGGCCCGCTTGATCCAGGAATGGCCGTCCTTAAATCAGGGATGATCTGTTTCGTACGATGATCCGAGGCGCGCGGGCGACCGTATCCGCCCGCGCCGACACGACCCGCCGACCGCTACCGAGCCCCCATGAGCCCGCTGCCCCTTCCTGAGATCACGCCCGACACCCCGGCGGCGCCCAAGGCCGCCCGCGCCCGCCGCATCGCCGTCGTCCTGTTCAATCTCGGCGGGCCGGACAGGCTGGAGGCGGTGCGGCCCTTCCTCTACAACCTGTTCCGCGATCCGGCCATCATTGGTCTGCCCGCCCCTTTCCGCCAGCTGGTGGCGCACCTGATCTCCAGCCGGCGGGACAAGGTTGCCCAGGGCATCTACCAGACCCTAGGTGGCGGTTCGCCCCTGCTGCCCAACACCCTGGCTCAGGCCCAGGCGCTGGAGCAGCAGCTGTGGGACGCGGGCACGGTGCGGGTGTTCGTCAGCATGCGCTATTGGCACCCCTTCAGCGACGCCGTGGCGCATGACGTGAAGGATTGGGAACCGGATGAGCTGGTACTGCTGCCCCTCTACCCCCAGTTCTCCACCACCACCACGGCCTCCAGCCTGAAGGATTGGCAGCGGGCCGCCAAGGCGGCGGGCCTGACGGCACCCTCACGCTCCATCTGCTGCTACCCGGATGAGCCGGGCTTCGTCGCCGCCGTGGCCAAGCTGATCCGCGCCGGCCTGGAAGAGGCCGCCCCCCATGGCAAGCCGCGCGTCCTGTTCTCCGCCCATGGCCTGCCGGAGAAGGTGGTGAAGGGCGGGGATCCCTATCAGTTTCAGTGCGAGCGCACGGCCCAGGCGGTGGTGAAGTCCCTGCGCGTCGAGAACCTCGATTGGGTCTCCTGCTACCAGAGCCGGGTCGGCCCCATGAAGTGGATCGGCCCCTCCACGGATGAGGAGATCCGCCGCGCTGGCCAGGACAGGGTGCCGGTGGTGGTGGTCCCCATCGCCTTCGTTTCCGAACACTCCGAAACCTTGGTGGAGATCGAGCATGAGTACCGCCACCTGGCGAAGGAGGTGGGCGTTCCCTACTTCGTGCGCGTACCGGCGGTGGGCGTGGAACCGTCCTTCATCCTGGGTTTGGCTGGCTTGGTGCGTCAGGCGCTGATCCGCACCGCCGGCGGGCCGGTGATGTGCGGCACCGGCCTGCGCCTCTGTCCGGCCGGCAAAGCCGGTTGCCCCCAGCCCGCCTCGGGGGCATAAGGGGCGCCAAGACCTCAAAGACAGGGCAGGGCGCATCCCCATGTACCTCTGGATCAAGGCCATCCACGTCATCGCCGTCATTTCCTGGATGGCGGGGCTGTTCTACCTGCCCCGGCTGTTCGTCTACCACTGCGACGCGCCCGCCGGATCCGCCCAGTCGGAAACCTTCAAGGTCATGGAGCGGCGTCTGCTGCGTGTCATCATGAACCCGGCCATGATTCTGACCTGGGCTTGCGGCCTGGCCATGATCACCCTGGATCCAGGGCTGCTGAAGGGGGCGGGCTGGCTGCACGCGAAGCTGTCGCTGGTGGTGCTGATGACCGTCATGCACATGGCCATGGCCCGCTGGCGCCGCGCCTTCGCGGAGGATCGCAACACCAAATCCCCGCGCTTCTTCCGCGTGGCCAATGAGGTGCCGACCCTGCTGATGATCCTGATCGTCATCCTGGTCATCGTCAGGCCGTTCTGACCGGCCATGACGGGTGCGGCCCGTTAGCGGCGCGTTTAAGTTCCAGCGTATACCTGGGATATTTAGCCCTAGGTCGAATGCGCCCTGGGGATTCGGGTCTTTTTGCTTTGACTTGGGCTCGGGTCCTGTACTAATCCTGAAACAGGTCAAGGCCCGTAACGTCGGGATGATTTCGAGTCGCCTCGTCATCCGGGCGCCTGACTCGTGAGGCATCCCCGCCCCCCTCCCCGGGATGGGCGCAGTGAGGCCAATTTCCCCGAACTTCCCCTCCCGGTGTCGCCGTCCTTTTTCCCCGGTGATGCCATCCTTCCACCCTACACACCCTATTCCATGAGTCCGGGACCGGCGGCCAAGCCGTCGTCATCATTCCCAGGGCTCTCGACAGGACGAAGATGAATCTCCAAGAGTTAAAGGCCAAGTCGCCCGCCGAGCTGCTGGCGTTCGCGGAAGAGCTGCAGATCGAGAACGCGGGCACCCTGCGCAAGCAGGACATGATGTTCGCCATCCTGAAGCAGCTGGCCGAAAACGACGTCCCGATCTTCGGCGAAGGCGTGCTGGAGGTTCTGCAGGACGGCTTCGGTTTCCTGCGCTCGCCCGAGAGCAACTATCTGCCGGGCCCCGACGACATCTACGTCAGTCCCAGCCAGGTGCGCCGCTTCGGCCTGCGCACCGGCGACACGGTGGAAGGCCAGATCCGCTCGCCCAAGGACGGTGAGCGCTACTTCGCCCTGCTGAAGGTCGGCTCGATCAACTTCGACCACCCCGACAAGGTGCGTCACCGCATCAACTTCGACAACCTGACCCCGCTCTATCCGGAAGAGCGGCTGAAACTGGAAATCGAGGATCCGGTCCGCAACAAGAAGGACATGACCACCCGGGTCATCGACCTGGTGGCCCCGCTGGGCAAGGGCCAGCGCGCCCTGATCGTGGCGCCGCCCCGCACCGGCAAGACGGTGATGTTGCAGAACATCGCCCACTCCATCGCCACCAACCACCCCGAGGTCTACCTCATCGTCCTGCTGATCGATGAGCGTCCGGAAGAAGTGACCGACATGGCCCGCTCCGTCCGGGGCGAGGTCATCAGCTCCACCTTTGACGAGCCGGCGACCCGCCACGTCCAGGTGACGGAAATGGTGCTGGAGAAGGCCAAGCGCTTGGTCGAGCATAAGCGCGACGTTGTCATCCTGCTGGACAGCATCACCCGCCTGGCCCGCGCCTACAACACCGTAGTGCCGTCTTCCGGCAAGGTGCTGACCGGCGGTGTGGACGCAAACGCCTTGCAGCGGCCCAAGCGCTTCTTCGGCGCCGCCCGCAACATCGAGGAAGGTGGCAGCCTGACCATCATCGCCACCGCGTTGATCGACACCGGCTCGCGCATGGACGAGGTCATCTTCGAAGAGTTCAAGGGCACCGGTAACTCGGAAATCGTCCTGGACCGCAAGCTGTCGGACAAGCGCGTCTTCCCGGCTATCGACATCCAGAAGTCGGGCACCCGCAAGGAAGAGCTGCTGGTGGAAAAGGGCACCATGGCCAAGATGTGGATCCTACGCCGTATCTTGAACCCGATGGGTGCCACCGATGCGGTGGAATTCCTGATCGACAAGCTCAAGCAGAGCAAGCAGAATTCCGAATTCTTCGAGAGCATGAACCAGTAAGAAGAATTCCAGTATTGATATCAAGGGTGCCATTGCTGTGCGATGGCACCATTTTTTATTATCAGTAAAAACACTGTTTTGGAAATGAACTGCGCATTAACCAAGATCCACGGTTTTCCGTGGTTTCATCGGCTTAATTGAGAACTGGTCACATTCCATTACGTTCGATAAGAAATTTCTGCTTGCGCAACCCTTGCCGACGCTGAAAAAAGGTTCAAATAGCAGGGGTTATTGGTCTATCCTTTTGGATAGAGCAACCGCGGGGGTCGTCTCACATGCGCTTATTGATTGCCGATGACCATGGTCTGGTGCGCGACGCGTTGTCTTCTCACATCGAAAGACAGGCGCCGGGCGCGGTCGTCGTAGGGGCCGCCAGCGTGGACGAGGCCGTCGCCGCCCTGCGGCAGGACAAGGCCATCGACCTGCTGATCCTGGACCTGCGCATGCCGGGGATGAACGGACTGGACGGCCTGCAGCGCGTGCGCACCGAATTCCCCCTGCTGAAGGTGGCGCTGATGTCGGGCCTGGCCCGGCCGGATGAGATCCGGGGCGCCTTTACCCGGGGTGCCGTCGGTTTCCTGCCCAAGACCCTGAGTGCCACGGAATTGCTGTCCGCCATCCAGACCATGCTGGCGGGAGAGCGCTTCATCCCGGCCGACGTCAACACCGCCGACACGGCCGACGGCGCCAGCTTCACCCGGCGTGAGCGCGAGGTGCTGGACTACCTTCTGCAAGGCCGCTCCAATAAGGAGATCGCGCGTTCGCTGGAACTGGAAGAAGTGACGGTGAAGCTGCACGTGCGGGGCATCTGCCGCAAGCTGGGCGCCAAGAACCGCACCCAGGCGGTGATGCGCGCGGTGGAGATGGGTATTGCCAGCTGACGGCAAGGGGGATGCCGATGGCCGGCTGGTTCCCGCCACCTTCCTGCATGACCTCAACAACCTGCTGACGGCCATCCACGGCTATTCCACCCTGCTGGCGGCGGACCTGCCCGCCGGCGGACAGGAACAGGACTTCGCCGCCCGTATCCTGGCCGCGGCGGAAGAGGCGCGGCAACTGGTGGCCAGGGTGCCGCGCAAGCGCCCCGTCTCCACGCTCCGGGTTCTGCTGGTTGGTGGCGCGCTGGCCCGTCTGGCCGGCGCCTTGGAAACCCTGGGGCTGGAGGTGACGCTGGCCGCCACGGCGCGCGAGGCGCACGGCGCGCTGAAGGCCAGCACCAGCGATTGGGATGTGGTGGCCGGCACGGCCGAAACCCTGTCCAGCCTGGGCGCTTACGGCCTGCCCCTGGTGGCCGTACCCGCCGGCGCCGACGCCGTGACGGTGGACGCGCTTATTCGCGCCGCGCGCGGCTGAAAGCCCAAAAGAAAACCGCCCGGGCCGTGGGGCGCCGGGCGGCTCTCCTGGTCAGTGACTGGCCTTGGGATCAGGCCTGGGCCATGTCTTCCGGCTTCTCCGACGCCAGCACCTGGCGGCGATAGAGATCCACGAAGTCCAGGGGCTGCAGCATCAGCGGCGGGAAGCCGCCATCGCGAACGGCATCCGACACGATGGAACGGGCGAAGGGGAACAGCAGGCGCGGCGCCTCGATCAGCAGCACGGCGCGGGTCTGGTCCAGCGGCATGGGCGGCATGGAGAAGATGCCGGCGTACGACAGCTCGACGATGAAGGCGGTGCGGCCTTCGTGGCTGGCCTCGGCACGGATGTTCAGCGCCACCTCGTGCACGTTCTCCGCCACGTTGCGGGCCTGCACATCGACCTGCAGGTCGACCTTGGGCTGCTGGGCGTTCATCAGGCTGGCGGGGGCGTTCGGGTTCTCGAACGACAGATCCCGGACGTACTGGGCATTGACCACCAGCGGCAGCATGCCGGCGCCTTCAGTGGCGGTGGCGCCATTGCCGCCGTCGGTGCTCCCATTGGGGGCGGCGCCGTTCAGGCTGGTCTCATCGGACATAGGTCTGGGACTCCCGGTAAAAGCAAATCAGCTATTCCGCCGACGCGGACTGACGCGCGCGGGACTAGCACGGAAGCGGCCGGCCGGCAACCGGGCATTATGGCCCCAGTGCCCCCGGGGCGCTTCCAGACGCCCCAGGCAAACCGCGTCCTGCTGGTGTAATCGGCCGCCGCCCCGGCCGTTCCCTGGACCGTGCGCCAAGCCGCCCGGCGCATTGTCGCGATGACAAGGTGGCCGTTGACGCTTGCCCAGAGGCGGGCCTAAAACCGATCCACGTGGTGATTTGCTGACCGGCTTGCAGGCCACGCTAAATAAGCTGCTAAAAGGTCGGGCCGTACATAAGGTACACCGACCACGCTGCCGCCCTTTGCCGGTCGCGGTTGCCTTATCGGAGTGACGGCCATGGGCCAGACGCCTGACAATCCCAGTTCCCCGGCCACCTTGCGCCCCCGTACCCAGTTGGTGCACGGCGGCACCCGCCGCAGCGGCTTCGAGGAAACCTCCGAAGCCCTGTTCCTCACCTCGGGTTTCATCTACGGCAGTGCCGAGGAGGCCGAGGCCGCCTTCGTCAACGACGGCTCGCGCTTCGTCTATTCCCGCTTCCGCAACCCCACCGTGGCCATGCTGGAGGAACGGCTGGCCGGCTATGAGGGGTTTGCCCGCTGTATCGCCACGGCCAGCGGCATGGCGGCCGTCAACCTGGCGGTCATGGGCCTGCTGAAGGCCGGTGACCGGGTGGTGGCGCCGCACGCGCTGTTCGGCTCCTGTCTCTACATCATCAAGGATCTGGCACCGCGCTACGGCATCCAGTGCACCCTCGTGGAGGGCACCGACCTGAAGCAGTGGGAAGAAGCCCTGTCCACCCCGGCCACCGTCGTCTTCCTGGAAAGCCCCAGCAACCCCACCATGCAGGTGGTGGACGTGGCGGCCGTGGCCGACCTGGCGCACAAGGCCGGTGCCCGCGTGGTGGTCGACAACGTCTTCGCCACCCCGGTGCTGCAGCGCCCCAAGGACATGGGCGCCGACGTGGTCGTCTATTCCGCCACCAAGCATATCGATGGCCAGGGCCGCTGCCTGGGCGGTGCCGTGCTGTGCGATGACGAGGTGGCGGCCCTGATCTCCCCCGTCCTGCGTCACACCGGCCCGTCCATGAGCCCCTTCAACGCCTGGGTGCTGCTGAAGGGCCTGGAGACGCTGGAACTGCGCGTCAACGCTCAGGCCGCCTCTGCCCTGGCGCTGGCCCAATTCCTGGAAAGCCACCCGGCGGTGGAGACGGTGCTGTACCCCGGCTTGCCCAGCCACCCGCAGCATGAACTGGCCATGCGCCAGATGAAGGCCGGCGGCACCCTGGTCACCTTCGACGTCAGGGGCGGGAAGGCGGCGGCGTTCCGCCTGCTGAACGCGCTGAAGATCATCAAGATCTCCAACAACCTGGGCGACGCCAAGAGCCTGATCACCCACAACGCCACCACCACCCACCAGCGCCTGACCGATGAGGAAAAGGCCAAGGTGGGCATCAGCCCCGGCACCCTGCGTTTCTCCGTGGGACTGGAGGACGCGGACGACCTGCGCGACGATCTGGCCGCCGGTCTGGCCGCCGCTGTCGGCTGAGGTACTGCCCAAGTGGGCGGCGGTGCGGGTTTTGCCCCGTGCCGCCCTTACACCGGGCGGCCGATACTCTACCCCGTAGCGGTCCTTAGACTTTGGATCGAGGGCCGGTTCCCACTTACTTTATGGACGCGGCGAAGCGTTTCCCATAATGTTGCAGCGCACTATCGCGGCGCAACATAAGGGAGCGCTCACCATGCCGGATCGGCATATCCCTTACCCCACCGCCCCGCGTCCGGCCAAAAGGGCGGGCAAGGGGCGCATCGGCATGGTCATTCCCGGCACGCCGGAGGCCATGCATTTGAAACGGGCCCAGGTGGAACTGGACCGGGTGGCGACCCGGGTGCATGAGACCGCCTTCGCCTCCGCCCACACCATCACCGCGCGGCTGGGCCTGCTGGCCCAGACCGGTGGCGACCCGGTGGCGCTGGGCACCAATCCCGAATTCGAACGCATGGGCCGCGAAAAGGTCGAGGCCTTCACGGACTCCGCCTTGGCCCTGGTGGGGGGCATGCGCGCCTTCCACGACGCATGGTGGCGCTGGCGCGACCATCAGGTCGACGCGCTGGGTGAATTCGCCCGCGCCGCCTGGTCATCCTGGCATCCCGGGGACTGGGTGACGGCGGAGCGCCGCCTGGTCACCTCCACCCTGCGCGCCGCCACCGGCGCCTTCACCCGTTTCAGCCATGCCACCAGTCGCCTGGGCGGTCTGGGCCTCGCGCCCATCCACCGCGCCGCCTCGGCCAACGCCCGCCGTTTGTCGCTGGTGCCGCGACTGCTGCCGCGCCGGGGCATGGAGGGGGCGGGATAAACCGGCGTAAAGCGTGCGCCCGAAGACAGGGAGGGGCGCGCGTCAGGACCAAGTCAGCCTGAAGCCTGAAAACGGAACAACAATATCCGGGAGGCCGCCATGGGACATATGGGCAGGGGTGGGGGCACATCGGGAACCGATGACGCCGCGGTGATCGACGAGAAAAAGGCTGGGCCCGGAAAGGAGTCCGGGGGCAAACGGCTAGCGAAGGCATCGGGCCGCGCATGGGGTGATGCGTGGGAAAAAGTTTGTGCCATACTCCCGGTCCGTCCCGGGAGCCGCGGTGCTGGTACCCCGACCCTGGATGGTGCCCGCCCGGCCGGCCCGAACCGCCGGGCTTTGTCAGAGATTCGCCGCGCCATGTCCCCTGTCGCCAAAACCGCCCCGACCCCGCTGGATGACGC
This sequence comes from Nitrospirillum amazonense, assembly GCF_029594735.1. Classification (NCBI taxonomy): domain Bacteria; kingdom Pseudomonadati; phylum Pseudomonadota; class Alphaproteobacteria; order Rhodospirillales; family Azospirillaceae; genus Nitrospirillum; species Nitrospirillum amazonense. The sequence goes on along the minus strand of NZ_JARPAF010000002.1, from coordinate 335,112 downwards.
CGCCTTGCCGGAGGCACTGCCCACGGCCGAGGTGCTGACCACTCGTATGGCCAACTTGGCGGATGGCAACCTGCGGCCGGACGCCCTGCGCGCCGGCATCCTGGCCCTGATGCGCCAGACGCTGGACCAGGGCCGTGCCCTCATCCGCCGCCGGCTGGAAAATGGCGGCCGGGGGGAGGTTTGCCTGCGCGAGGCCACGGCCCTGACCGACGCCATCGTCGTGTCGCTGGCCGACTTTGCCCTGCACCGCGTCTTCCCCACCGCCGGCCCGACGCGCGGTGAGCAGTTCGCCGTGGTGGCCACCGGCGGCTACGGCCGCAAGGAGATGGCGCCCTTCTCCGACGTCGACCTGTTGTTCCTGCTGCCCTACAAACGCACGCCGCGCATCGAGCAAGTGGTGGAATACGTCCTCTACCTGCTGTGGGACATGGGGCTGAAGGTCGGCCACGCGGTGCGTTCGGTGGATGAATGCGTGCGCCAGGCCCTGGCCGACATCACCATCCGCACCAGCCTGCTGGAGGCCCGCTTCCTCTACGGTGACGACAAGCTGTACGCGGAGTTTCGCAAGCGCTTCACCAAAGAGGTGGTGGCCAACACCGGTCCCGCCTTCATCGAGGCCAAGCTGGCCGAGCGCGACAGCCGCCACCTGAAGTTCTGCGACAGCCGCTATGTGCTGGAACCGAACGTGAAAGAGGGCAAGGGTGGCCTGCGCGACCTGCAGACCCTGTTCTGGATCGCCAAGTACGTCTATCAGGTCGACAAGGTGAAGGATCTGGTGGCCAACGGCGTGCTGCTGGCCGAGGAGGCGCAGCGCTTCGCCAAGGCGCAGAACTTCCTGTGGACCTGCCGCTGTCACCTGCACTACCTGACCGGCCGGGGCGAGGATCGCTTGACCTTCGACGTGCAGGGTGAGATGGCGCGGCGGCTGGGCTACACCGACCACGCTGGCACCAGCGACGTCGAACGCTTCATGAAGCACTATTTCCTGATGGCCAAGGACGTGGGGGATCTCACCCGCATCCTCTGCGCCACACTGGAACAGGAAAGCCAGCGGCCGCCCCGCTTCGCCTTCCTGCGGCGTCTGAAGCCCAGCGAGCTGGAAGGCTTCGTCATCGACAACGGTCGCCTCAGCATCCGCGACGAGCGACATTTCCGCGACAAGCCGGTGGACATGGTGCGCCTGTTCCGCGTGGCGCAGTGGCACAACCTGGACATCCATCCCAAGGCGTTGCGGGCGCTCGCGCGCTCCATCTCCACCCTGGGCCCCAAGGTGCGCAACGATCCGGAGGCCAACCGGCTGTTCCTGGAAATCCTGGGCTCGCGCAAGGACCCCGAGGTCACGCTGCGCCGCATGAACGAGGCCGGGGTGCTGGGCCGTTTCCTGCCGGATTTCGGCCGGGTCGTGGCGCAGATGCAATACGACATGTACCACATGTTCACCGTGGACGAGCACACGCTGTTTGCCATGGGCATCCTGCACGACATCGACAAAGGCAACCTGAAGGACGAGGTGCCGCTGGCCTGCGAGGTCATCCATACCCTCAGTTCCAAGCGTGCCCTGTCGGTGGCCCTGCTGCTGCACGACGTGGCCAAGGGCCGGGGCGGCGACCATTCCATACTGGGCGCCAAGGTGGCGGAAAAGCTGTGCCCGCGCCTGGGCATGACGGAGGAGGAGACGGAGACGGTGGCCTGGCTGGTGCGCCAGCACCTGACCATGTCCATCGTCGCCTTCAAGCGCGACCTGGATGACGAGAAGACCATCCGCGATTTCGTCGACATCGTGAAGTCGCCGGAACGCCTGAAGCTGCTGTTGGTCCTGACCGTGGCCGACATCCGCGCCGTGGGTCCCGGCCGCTGGAACAACTGGAAGGCCACGCTGCTGCGCCAGCTGTACTGGCGGGCGGAGGAAATGATGTCCGGCGGCGTCGTTGGCGCCGATGGCCGCGAGGCGCGCATCGCGAACGCGCAAGCGGCTCTGCGCGCGCAGCTGCCCGACTGGACCCCGGCCGACATCGACCATCACCTGGCCCTGGGCTATCCCAACTACTGGCTGGCCTTCGACCCGCCCACCCTGGCCCAGCACGCCCGCCTGATCCACGACGCGGAAACCAGGCAGGCGCCGCTGACCATCGAGACCCGTTACGACCCCGGCCGCTCGGTGACCGAGGTGACGATCTACACCGCCGACCATGCCGGCCTGTTCTCCCGCCTGGCGGGGGCCATGGCGCTGGCCGGCGGCGACATCGTCGACGCCCGCATCACCACCATGACCAACGGCATGGCGCTGGATGTCTTCTCCCTGCAGGGGGCCGGGCCCAGCGGCGCCCGCTTCGACAGCGGGGAAAAGCGCACACGGCTGAAGTCTTCGGTGGAAAAGGCGCTGGCCGGCGACATCAAGCTGGCGCCGGAATTGGCCAAACGCGCCTCGCCCCTGCCGTCGCGCACCCGCGTGTTCCGGGTGCCGCCACGCGTGCTGGTCGATAACAAGGCCAGCGCCGGCTACACCGTCATCGAGGTCAACGGCCGTGACCGGCCGGGCCTGCTGTATGACTTGACCCGGGCCCTGACAGCGCTGAACCTGCAGATCGCCTCGGCCAAGATCTCGACCTACGGCAACGCGGCCGTCGACGTCTTCTATGTGAAGGACATCTTCGGCCTGAAGGTGGCGCACGAGGCCAAGCTGACCCAGATCCGTAAGGAACTGCTGGCCGTGCTGGACGACCCCGATCCGGCGGCGGAACAGCCCAAGGCCAAGCCGGCTGCCCGGCGCCGCACCGCGGCGGCGGCTGAGTAAGGCCCTCCAGGCGGTGTCTCTTTTTCCAATAGGCCCCGACCGGGGCCGCCGGAGCTTTTCGGGGAGCGTCAGCGGACTGAAAGGCGAGGAAGCAAAGCCGGCGGGTGCCGCCGCCCGGTGCCTGAGGGAACATGAAAACTGGCGCCTGCGCCTGTTTTCGGATAATGCGCCAGCACCATGAGCTTCGCGCGCGCTACCGCCACCGTCGGCGGCCTCACCCTCATCTCCCGCGTCGGCGGGTTCATCCGTGACCTGCTGACCGCCTGGGTGCTCGGCGCGGGGGTGTCGGCCGACATCTTCATCGTGGCGCAGCGCCTGCCCAACTACTTCCGTTCCATGTTCGCGGAGGGGGCCTTCACGGTGTCCTTCGTGCCCATGTACTCGGCCGACCTCAAGGCGCGGGGGCGGGGGCCGGCGGACCGGTTCGCCGACCAGGCGCTGTCCTTCATGGTGCTGGTGCTGCTGCCCATCACAGCATTGGTGATGATGGCCATGCCCTGGGTGATGCTGGGCTTGGCCAGTGGCTACGCCGACCAGCCGCAGCACTTTTCTCGCTTGGTGGAGCTGGGGCGCATCACCTTCCCCTACCTGATGTTCATCTCCATCACCGCCCTGCAGACCGGCGTGCTGAACGCCCTGGGCCGGTTCGCGCCAGGGGCGGCGGCGCCTATCGCCTTCAACATCTGCATGATCGCGGCCCTGGGCTGCACCGTCTGGCTGCATCTGGAGGCCAACCTGGGCCAGGCCTGGGGCCTCACCATTTCCGGCATGGTGCAGATGATCTGGCTGGCGGTGTCCTGCCATCGGGCGGGGGTGGCGCTGCGCATCACCTGGCCGCGCCTGACGCCGGACCTGAAGCGCCTGTTTCGCCAGATGGTGCCGGGCGCCATCAGCGCCAGCGTCATCCAGATCAACCTGATCATCGGCACGCACGTCGCCTCGCTGCTGCCCTCGGGTTCGATCTCCTACCTTTATTATGCCGACCGCCTGAACCAGCTGCCGCTGGGCGTCATCGGCATCGCCATCGGCACCGCCCTGTTGCCCACCCTGTCCCGGCATGTCCAGGGCGGGGAGCGGGACGCCATCGACCACCATGTCAGCCGGGGCATCGAGTTCGGCCTGTTACTGGCCCTGCCGGCGGCCTTCGCCCTGGGTCTGGTGCCGGAGCCCATCTATAAGGCGCTGTTCCATGGCGGCCGCTTCGGTCTGGCGGAGGCGCACCAGACCGCTCTGGCGCTGGCCGTCTACGCCCCCGGAATCCCGGCCTATGTCGCGTCCAAGGTGCTGACGGCCATTTATTTCGCCCACCAGGACACGCGCACCCCCATGCGCATCGCCATCGCCACCCTGGTGGGCAACATGGTCCTGGCCACGGTGCTGGCGCTGTACACGCCACTGGCCCATGTCGGCATCGCGCTCGCCAGCACCATTACTGCCTGGGGCAACATCAGCCTGCTGGCCCTGTCGCTGGCCCGGCGTGGCTGGCTGCGGCTGGACCGCCAGCTGCTGACCCGGGCGCCGCGCATCCTGGCGGCCAGCCTGGTCATGGCGGGCTGCCTGATCCCCCTGGCGACGGTGCTGGATCCGTATTTCGTGGACAGCGTCTGGGTGCGCGTGCCGGCGCTGGCGGCGCTGGTGACGGCGGGCCTCGTGGTCTACGGCATCGCCGTGGTGGCCCTGCGCGGCGTCGTCATTTCCGACTTCCTGGCGCGCCTGCGGCGTAGACGGAAGTAAGGGGGCGGAAGTGAGGGAGCGGAAGTGAGGGGTCCGCCCGGCCCGGCTTGACCGCCAGGGGGCCGGGGCCCTACTTTCGCCATCCGGTTTTATCTTCCTGCCAAGGCCATATCCATGAACCGCATCTTCTCCGGCATGCAGCCGACCCGCCTGCTCCATCTCGGCAATTACCTGGGCGCGCTGCGGAACTGGGTGGCCTTGCAGGACCAGTATGAATGCATCTTCTGTGTCGTGGATTTGCACGCCCTGACGCTGCCGCAGGACGCGCCGACGCTGACGAAGAACATCCGCGCCGTGGCCGCCGCCTACATCGCCGCCGGCATCGATCCCGACCGTAATCTGATCTACAACCAATCGGCCGTGTCGGGCCATTCCGAATTGGCCTGGATCTTCTCCTGCCACACCCCCATGGGCTGGCTGAACCGCATGACCCAGTTCAAGGAGAAGGCGGGCAAGCAGAAGGACATGGCGGCCCTGGGCCTTTACGCCTATCCCGTGCTGATGGCCGCCGACATCCTGCTGTACAAGGCGACCCACGTGCCGGTGGGCGAGGACCAGAAGCAGCACCTGGAACTGGCCCGCGACATCGCCGGCGCTTTCAACCGCTTCTATGAGAAGGACGTGTTCCCCCTGCCGGAACCGCAAATCCTGGGTGAGGCGACCCGGGTGATGAGCCTGCGCGACGGCACCAAGAAGATGAGCAAGTCGGACGAGTCCGATTACAGCCGCATCAACCTGACGGACGACGCCGACGCCATCGCCCTGAAGATCCGCAAGGCCAAGACCGATCCGGAGCCGCTGCCGGCCACGCTGGAGGAATTGGCCAAGCGGGCCGAGGCCGACAACCTGGTCACCATCTACGCGGCGCTGGAGAACATCTCCAAGCAGGACGCCCTGTCCCGCCACGCCGGTGCCACCTTCTCCGCCTTCAAGGCCGATCTGTGCGACCTGGCGGTGGCCAAGCTGTCACCCATCACGACCAAGATGAACGAGCTGCTGGCCGACCCGGCCGAGCTGGATCGGATCCTGCGCAAGGGGGCCGACAAGGCCAACGAGATCGCGGCCCGGACCATGGCAGAAGTGAAGGACATCGTGGGATTGCTGCGGCCCTAAGCCGCGCAGAGGTTCCGGTGCTTTGAGATCAACGGCATGGGGCCCGTTCCCCCGTGCCGTTTTTCTTTGGGCGCGGCGGCAAGGCCCATGGCCCGCGTGCCGCCGCTCGGGTAGAGTTGGACCCGTGGCCGGCACGCCTTAAGGGTCCCATGCAAATCTATCTGCCGATCGCCGAGATGTCGGTCAACGTCTTCTGGGTCCTGGGCTTGGGGGCCATGGTCGGCTTCCTGTCGGGCCTGTTCGGCGTGGGCGGCGGCTTCCTCATGACGCCGCTCTTGATCTTCATCGGCGTGCCGCCGGCGGTGGCGGTGGGCACCCAGGCCAACCAGCTGGTGGGGGCCGGCGTCTCCGGCGTCATGTACCATTGGCGCAAGCGCAACGTGGATGTGAAGCTGGGCCTGGTGATGCAGGCCGGCGGCATCGTCGGCACCGTGCTGGGCGTCATGCTGTTCGGCATGCTGCAGCGGCTGGGCCATATCGACCTCGTCATCTCCCTGTCCTACGTCATCTTCCTGGGCGGCATCAGCGGGCTGATGCTGATGGAAAGCGTGCGCGCCCTGTTCCGTGGCCGGCGCAAGGGGGCGACGCGGGGCAAGCTGCACCACCATACCTGGCTGCACGGCCTGCCGTTCAAGATGCGCTTCCCCCGCTCGCGCCTGTACATCAGCGTGCTGCTGCCGGTGGGCATCGGCTTCATCGGGGGCGTGCTGGTGGCCATCATGGGCATCGGCGGCGGCTTCCTGCTGGTGCCTGCCATGATCTACATCCTGGGCATGCCCACCACCCTGGTGGCCGGTACCTCGCTATTGCAGATCATCCTGACCACGGGCGTGGCGGCCGTGCTGCAGGCCGCCACCAACCACACGGTCGACATCCTGCTGGCCATGATGCTGCTGATCGGCGGCGTGCTGGGGGCCCAGCTGGGCTCGCGCGCCAGCGGCTATCTCAAGGGTGAACAGGCCCGCGCCCTGCTGGCCCTGACCGTGCTGGGGGTGGCCGTCAAGCTGGCGGTGGACCTGGTGCTGACGCCGGACGACCTCTATTCCATCACCACCACGGCGGGCCCGAAATGAGGGCGCGGCGCTGGGGCGGGGCGATGGCCGTGCTGGCGTTGCTGGCAATTTGGACCCCGGTGCGGGCCCAGACCCTGGTGGCCGACCTGTCCAGCCACTTGATCGCCATCACCACCGGCTTCACCGGCACCGACGTTGTGCTGTTCGGCGCCATCGACCAGCCGGGCGATGTCGCCGTGGTGATCGAGGGGCCGGAAACCTCGCAGACCGTGCGGCGCAAGGACCGCATGGCCGGCATCTGGATCAATAATGAGACCCTGAAATTCTCCCATGTCCCCGGCTTCTACGGCGTCGCCAGCAACAAGCCGCTGGATGCGTTGCTGCCGCCGGCGGTTGCCCAGCGCCACGAAATCGGGCTTGATCATGTGCGCATGCTGCCGCGCGCCGATGTCGACGCGGCCACGGTGGCGGAATTCCGCGCCGCCCTGATCCGCAACAAGCAGCGCGAGGGGCTGTACGGCACCGAGGTGGGGGAGGTGGTCTTCCTGGGCCAGCGCCTGTTCCGCACCTCGATCAGCTTTCCGGCCAACGTGCCGATCGGGTTGTACACCGTCAGCGTCTACCTCATCCGCAACCAGGACGTGGTGGGGGCTCAGACCACGCCGCTGGCCGTCAGCAAGATCGGCTTCTCCGCCGACATCTTCGACTTCGCTCAGCACAACGGCCTGGCCTATGGCCTGCTGGGCGTGCTGTTGGCGGTGGGCGCCGGCTGGCTGGCCGGCAGCGTCTTCCGCAAGGGCTGAGGCCCATTCTTTCAACCGTTGAGCAGAGGGGTGCCGCGTCCCATGTCCACCGAAGATCCCACCTCCGCGCCTAGCGCCGCTCCCGCCGCCTGCCAGACCCGCATCTTCCTGGTGGTGGTGGACGAAACGGAAGAAATGACCGTCGCCCTGCACTACGCCGCCCGGCGGGCCCGCAGCACTGGCGGCCGCGTGGCCCTGATGCACTGCATCGAGCCGGGCGACTTCCAGCACTGGGCCGCGGTGGAGGACCTGATGCGCCAGGAACGGCGGGAGGAGGCGGAGCAGCTGCTGCAGCGCTTGGCCCGCGACGTGGTGGACATCTGCGGCTCCCCCCCGGCGATCTATCTGCGCGAGGGCGACACCCGCGACGAGCTGCTGGCCCTGATCGCGGAGGAACCCACCATCTCCATCCTGGTGCTGGCTGCCGGCACCGGCACCGCCGGGCCCGGCCCCCTCATCACCTATATCGTGGGCAAGATGTCCGGCACGCTGCGCATCCCCATCACCATCGTTCCCGGCTCGCTGAATGACCTGCAGCTGGATTTGATCACCTGAGGCGCGGCCGATATTCTTGCGTTTGCGATATGGGCGGGCGGCCTGTTTTAAAACTGTGACCAGGATTTTTAAAAGCGGTGATGGCGGTCATTCCGCTTTTGAAAATCCGATCTTTTAAAATCCGCCGGCGCTCGCAATCGCGGGCGCGGCCTCGCGTCGCCAGGGGCACTAATTCCGGCCATTTCCGAGGGTTTTCGCGGCTTGTTTTGCGGCCGTGCCAGTCCCGGCGCGGGGTCGCGCAGACCGGGTCTGTGACGGGACGCCTTGATATTGGCGGACAGTCGCCCCATTTTGGCTAAAATGCTGGTGCACATACGGCGCGCTGCCGTATTTTAAATCCGCATTTCCGTGTTGTCTTTCAAGGTTTTCCGAATGTTCATCCAGACCGAGGACACCCCCAATCCGGCCACCCTGAAGTTCATTCCGGGCCGGGAGGTGTTGGCGCGGGGAACGGCCGATTTCGCCGACCGGACGGCCGCCGACCGCTCTCCGCTGGCGCAAGCGCTGTTCGATGTCGACGGCGTGGAACGGGTCTTCCTGGGCGGTGATTTCGTCACCGTCACCAAGGGTGGGAGCCAGGATTGGTTCACGCTGAAGCCCCAGATCCTGGGCCGGATCATGGAACATTTCGCCGCCGAACGCCCCGTCCTGCTGGACGAAGCGGAAGACGGCCACAGCGAAGGCGAAGAAGAAGATTCCGAGATCATCACCCAGATCAAGGAATTGCTGGACACCCGCGTGCGTCCGGCCGTGGCGCAGGATGGTGGCGACATCACTTTCCACGGTTTCGACAAGGGCGTGGTCTACCTGACCATGAAGGGTTCGTGCGCGGGTTGCCCCAGCTCGACCGCGACATTGAAGGCCGGCATCGAAAACATGCTGCGTTACTACATTCCTGAGGTTGTCGAAGTGCGCGCTGCCCGCTAGTATGCGCGCCGCCCACCCCCCGGATCGGAACGGGGAGGATGTTTGGTGGGCGGCACCTGATGGGATTTGGGACCGACAGAGACGCGTCCCCCCGACGGTGTAAGTTGCCGTGCAGCCATGCCGGCCTGGAGAATGGCCCACATAGTGGCGGGCCCATTGGGTATGGCTGAACGGATTATCCCGGATTTGATTTCCGGCAGCACAAACGTCCCATGGACGCGTACCCCGATCGCCCTATGTCCCTGAGCTGTGGACGCGATCGATGGGGCGGGCGTCTGGACGTTCCTCGGTAACTGTTCGGAGCATTCATTAATGGCGAAGGTCGACACTGCGGGGATTCCCGCGCAGCGCTGGCTGGCTATTGGTTCCGTGCTCGTGATGGTTTTCGCGGTGTTCCCGTTAACCCTCGCTGAGCTGGCGTCCGGAAGCGGTCCGCTTCTGGCACCCACCGGTTTTATCATTCCCGTGACCCGCCCGGCCGCCCCGGCCGTGGCCCAGGTGCAGCAGCCCGTGACCGTCCAGCCCAAGCTGGACGCGCAGAATCTGCTGGCGCTGTTCAAGGAAAAGAATTTCACGCTGGACGAGGTGCGCACCGGCGAGCGTCCCGTGCCCCGCATCGTGCTGGCGGGCCTGCCCCGCGACCTGGGCAAGATGGACAGCGTGGATGACCGCAAGCAAATCTTCGTGAACACCATGCTGCCCCTGCTGCTGCTGGTGAATGAGGAGATCGAGCGGGACCGCGCCCGCCTGATGGCGCTGCGCGACAGCATGAAAGGCCTGCCCGCCGATGCCGCCGCCAAGGCGGCCGCGCCCGCCGCTCCGACCCCCGGCCCGACCCCCGGCCCGACTCCGGCCAATGCCCCCGTCGGCGGCACGGTGGTGACCGCCGCCGTTCATACCCCGGCCGCGGGTGTGACGCCCCACGATGCCGGCGACCCGGCCCAAACCGCCGCGACGCCGACCCCCGGCGCCGCCATGTCGCCGCTGGACCAGGTGTGGGTGGCGCGGCTGGCGGCCCGCTACGGCATGGATCCGGCCCGCAAGATCGACCTGGACGCCCTGCTGCGCCGGGTTGATGTGGTGCCGGTGTCCATGGCGCTGGCCCAGGCGGCCGAGGAAAGCGGCTGGGGCACCTCCCGCTTCGCCCAGCACGGCAACGCCCTGTTCGGCCAGCTGACCTGGTCGGAAGAGGAGAAGGAGGGCATCACCCCCCGCAACCGCCACCCCGGCGACACCTCGCGCTTCCGCAAGTTCGAGGATCTGCTGGAGTGCGTGCGCGTCTACATGCAGAACCTGAACACGCACGACGCCTACGCCCAGTTCCGCGCCACCCGCGCCAGCCTGCGCCGGCAGGGCAAGCCGCTGGACACCATGCTGCTGCTGAACACGCTGGATAAGTATTCCGAACTGGGCCCGGTCTATGTGAAGGCGGTGCGCTCCCTCATCCGCACCAACAACCTGCGCGATTTCGACCAGGCGGTTCTGCACAACGAGCCGCAACAGATCGTGGTGCAGGTGAAGCGGGCCAGCTGACGCGCCCACTTGCACGGGCCCGCCCGCTCTCTTGACGGTTTCTTGATTTTCCGGGCGCCGCGAAGCCGGCAGTCTTGCGGCGCCCCGGACCCCCCGGCATGCTTCGGGGTGCCCACCCGGACAATCACAGGCAGGAAACCGGATCCCATGAGCGAACCCTTGACCGAGGCAGGCAAGGACCTGCTGTTCCGTACCGCGCGCACCCAGAACGGCTGGATCGACAAGCCGGTGCCCGAGGCGCTGCTGCGCGAACTCTATGACCTGTTCAAATTCGGCCCCACCAGTGCCAACTGCAGCCCGGGCCGCATCGTCTTCGTGACCTCGGCCGAGGGCAAGGAACGGCTGAAGCCCGCCCTGTCCGGCAACAACACCGAAAAGACCATGAAGGCGCCGGTCACCGCCATCATCGGCCACGACCTGGCCTTCTATGACCAGCTGCCCCGGCTGTTCCCCCATGCCGACGCCCGGTCCTGGTTCACCAGCAGCGAGGAGCTGGCCCGCACCACGGCCTTCCGCAACGGCACCCTGCAGGGCGCCTACCTGATGCTGGCCGCCCGTTCCCTGGGATTGGACTGCGGCCCCATGTCCGGCTTCGACAACGCGAAGGTCGATGCCGAGTTCTTTCCCGACAGCACGGTGAAGTCCAACTTTCTGTGCAACATCGGCTACGGTGATCCGTCCAAGGTCTTCCCCCGCCTGCCGCGGCTGGAGTTCGAAGAAGCGTGCAACATCGTTTGAGGTTTGACCGGATGGCCTGGGCGGCTGGCTCGGGCCGTCACCCCCGGGCTGAAAGGCGGGGTCCCAGCGCGCCGTCGTCCACCAGCGGATAGCGTTGGGCGTCGGGTAGCTGGTAGTGCCACCACTCCGACATGTAGTGCGTCCACCCTGCCACGGCCATTATGCCCAGCAGCAGGGCGCGGTTGCGCTGGACCTCCGCCGGCACCGTGTCGTCGCTGTGGTAGGCACGGGGGCTCATGTCGTCGAAGCCCGTACCCATGTCCAGCGGCGTGCCGTCGCCTTGAGCCAGGGTGAGATCCACCGCCACGCCGCGCGTGTGGTTCGAGCCCTCGCGGGGGTCGGCGATGAATATCGGATCCGGCAGGGCCCCCCACAGCGCCCACTGCGCCTGCGGCGGGCGATAGGCATCAAAGATGCGTAGCCGCAGGCCCAGCGCGCCGGCGCGGATGACGGCCCGGGCCAGGCAGGCGGCGGCGGCCGGATGCAGCAGGCAGGTGGGCCGGCGATACAGAGGGCTTCCCGTCAGGTTGTCGGCCGTGGCATAGCGAAGATCCAGGTCGACGTCGAATCCCGTCCCTGGGGCGATGGTCATGAAATGCGGCTCGCCGTTGGGCGCCATGGTCGCGTGCTGCCTCGTCTTGGTATGTCTTGGGTTCGGGAACGTTCTAGGGAAACCGCCATATGGGCCAAACCAGCGCCAGCTCATCGGCCGACGCCTTCCTGCCGGGGCCCACGATAGCATTGGGCATCGATACCGCCACCAGCGTCTGCGCCGTGGCCCTGTGGCGGGTGGATCCCGCCACAGGGCAGTCCCGCGCCCTGGTGGCCAAGGCGGAGGCGCTGGCCCGGGGCCAGGCCGAGCGCCTGCTGCCCCTGGTCGAAGAGGTGCTGGCCGAGGCCGGACTGGATTACGCCGCCGTAGACCGCTACGGCGTCACCATTGGCCCTGGCGCCTTCACCGGCCTGCGCGTGGGCTTGGCGGCGGCGCGCGGCCTGGCGCTGGCCGCCGGCCGTCCGCTGATGGGCGTCACCGGCCTGCAGGCCTTCGCCCACGCCGCTGTTCATGGCCTGGGGCGCGCCGTGCCCGACCGCCGGCCCCTGCTGGTCGCCATCGACAGCCGGCGCGATGACGTCTACCTGCAGGCGTTCAGCGCTGCCGGCATGCCCCTGTCCGAACCGGAAGCGGTGCTACCGGCCGATGTGCCGGCCTTCGCCGCCCGCCTGGGGGATATGCCACTGCTGCTGGGCGACGCGGCGCCGTCGGTGGCGACGGTGTTGAGCAATGCCGGCTGTGACCATTTGGTGGCCACACTCTCCGCCGAGGGGCCGGCGCTGGCGGTGGCGCGCATGACGGCGCTGGCCATCCCGGCCGTGTTGGCCGCTCATCCGGCCAACCCCCTCTACATCCGGGCGCCCGATGTCACGGTGGCCCCGGGGAAACCGGCCTGATGGCGGCCGCCTGGCGGATCCGCCCCGCGCTGGCGGTCGAGGCCGAGGTGTTGGCGACGGTGCACGCCCTGTGCTTCGCCGATCCCGACGTGGCCGGATCGGCCTGGTCCGCCCAGGCCATTGCCGATCTCATGGGCCTGCCCGGCGTCGCCGCCCTGATCGCCCAGGATGAGCAGGAACCGCTGGGCATGGCCCTGATCCGCACCGTGGTCGACGAGGCCGAAATCCTGACCATCGGGGTTACCCCTCAGGCCCGGGGCCGGGGCCTTGGCGCCGCCCTGACCCGGGCCTGCGTCGATGCGGCCGCCACCGCTGGCGCCGCCGCACTTTATTTGGAAGTGGCGGAGACCAACGCGCCGGCTCGCCGTCTTTACGCCGCCACAGGCTTTGAACCTGTGGGCCGCCGGGCGAATTACTACCACCTGGGCGGCCAGCCGGTGGCGGCGCTGCTGCTGCGCCGCGCAGTGGTTGCCGATGCTGAGCGGTAAAGCCGCGCGTCCCGCCAAGGAAACAAAATAAGCGGGTGTATTTTACTTTGTTACACGTATACGATGTATGCCTTCCGGCTGGTCAATCCGCTCCGGTCCGCGCATCTCCACTGTATAGCCGTGCTCGGTCAATGACCTTGGAACGTTCTGAAGCGGCTCACCGCTGTTAAGCCGAATTTCCAGCGTTTCACCTGGCTTCAGCTTTTCCACCGCAAGCTTGGCTCTCACAAAGGTAATAGGGCAAACCTGCGTCGTTATATCCAAAAGACTGGGTATAGGCGTCTCGGTTATCAATCTGTCCTCACGCGATGGACTTGAACGTTATTGCCATGCCTATGGTTTAGACTTATACAAGTCAGGTACTGAATCCTTGGAGTAAGGAAAATGACCGGTCCGTCCGCGGCGAGTGAGTTGTTATCCCTGACCACGGAAATTGTTTCCGCCCACGTCTCCAATAATACAGTGCCCCCGGCCGACCTGACGGCGCTGATCGAACAGGTCTACAAGACCCTGACCAACATCGGGCAGGATCAGCCGGTGGCGGTGGAGAAGCCCCAGCCCGCCGTTCCGATCAAGCGGTCGGTCACGCCTGAATACATTGTGTGCCTTGAGGATGGAAAAAAGCTGAAAATGCTGAAGCGCCATCTGAAGACGGCCTACAACATGACGCCCGAGGAATACCGCGAGAAGTGGTCACTGCCGACGGATTACCCCATGGTGGCCCCGAACTACGCCAAGCAGCGCTCGCGCCTGGCCAAGGAAATCGGCCTGGGCACCCGGGCGCGCGGCGACGCCTGACACCCCCGCGCGGGCCTCGGCGCGGTCGGCTTGGCCTACTGGCCGAGCCGAAGCGCCGGATCGGGCCGGCCGCAGGGCAGGGCTGCGCCGCGACCGCCCCGCGTTCCTGCGGCTTCCAGAATGATCATGCTGGCCACCTCTCGGCCATGGGCGCGAACTGGGACCCGCGAGGATTGGGGATCGACCGCCCCCGACCCGTTTTCCAAGCGATGCCGCCAGTCGCGGCCCCCTCCACCATCGATTTCTGGCGTGCCGGACAGGCCCCGCCGCGACCCGAGTGCCGGGCGTTTCCGCAGCTTTGGCGAAACCGTGGGAATTGTTTCTTCGACCTAACAGACGCGTGAATCTTTCGTGACCCGGTGGGGTTCACCCGCATGAGTCGGTTGACCGCCCCGCGCCGCTTTGTGGTATGCCAATGTCGGAAGCGTCCTCCCGGGGGGTCGTAAGCCCGGCTTCGAACAGGCCAGGACTTCGAACGGGAACGCGTCACGCAAATCGCGACCGCCTCTGGCGCCGCTCAAGGACCGCGAACGAGAGCATGGCTGACATCACGATCGACGCTCTGACCTCTGGCGATCTTCGCATGGGGAGCCTGGAGGTCCGCCTCGCCGAAACCAAGGCTGAGGTCGAGGCCGCCCAGGCCATCCGCTACCAGGTCTTCTACGAAGAGATGGAAGCGCACCCGACGCCGGAGATGCTGCGCCTGCGCCGCGACTTCGATGATTTCGACCCGCTGTGCGACCACTTGCTGGTCATCGACCACGCCCGTGGGGCCGGGGCCGCCGGGGTGGTGGGGACTTACCGCCTGATCCGCCGCGCCGCCGCCGCCCGCGCCGGCTCCTTCTACTCCAGCGATGAATACGATATCGCGCGCCTGGAGGAATACCGGGGCGAGATCCTGGAACTGGGCCGCTCGTGCGTGGACGCCGCCTACCGCAGCCGGCACGCGATGCAGCTGCTGTGGCGCGGCATCGCGGCTTATGTCGCCGTGCACGACATACACCTGCTGTTCGGTTGCGCCAGCCTGCCCGGCACCGACCCCAAGGCGCTGGCCCTGCCGCTGTCCTACCTGCACTATCATCACCTGGCCCCGCCGGCCCTGCGCCCGGTGGCCCTGCCGCACCGCTACGTCGACATGCGGCTGATGGAAGAGCATGATGTGGACCCGCGCCGCGGCTTGGCCATGGTGCCGCCGCTGATCAAGGGCTACCTGCGTCTGGGCGGTTTCGTGGGCGATGGCGCCGTGGTTGACCATCAGTTCAATACCACCGACGTCTCCATCGTGGTGAAGACTGACATGATCACCGACAAGTACCTGCGCCATTACGAGCGGCGCGGCTCGTCCCTGATCTGATCCTGTCCGCTTCCCCAGCATCCGCAACCTCGTTCGGAGGAGGGCATACCATGGCGATCGGCTCCACCCGTGCCGGTTTCCTGCGCTTGGCCCTCTACATGGCGTGGACCTTCCTGTGCATTCCGGTGCAGGCGGCCCTGGTGTCGCTGAACCTGCCGGGGCAGGCGCGCTTCCCCCGGTTCTACCACCGGGTCTGTTGCCGGCTGATGCTGGCGCTGGACGTGGATGTGGTGGGTGAACCCTCCGTCGGCCGGCCGACGCTGTTCGTCTCCAATCATTCCTCCTACCTGGACATTCCGGTCCTGGGGTCCCTGATCGACTGCTCCTTCGTGGCCAAGTCCGAGGTGGGCTTGTGGCCCCTGTTCGGTTTGCTGGCCAAGCTGCAGCGTACCGTCTTCGTCAACCGCGCCAACAAGCGCGAGGCCGGGAAGCAGCGCGACGACATGGCGGGCCGCCTGATCGGGGGGGATAGCCTGGTGTTGTTCCCCGAGGGCACCAGCAGCGACGGCAACCGCGTCCTGCCGTTTAAGACCGCCCTATTCGCCGTGGCCAACACCCAGGTGGACGGCCATCCGGTGGCGGTGCAGCCAGTCAGCGTGACCTGCACCCACCTGGACGACCTGCCGCTGGGTCATGAGCTGCGCCCCTTGTACGCCTGGTATGGCGACATGGAGCTGCCGCCCCACCTGTGGCAGATGATCGGTGCCGGCCGCCTGCGCATCCGGGTGGAGTTCCACCCCGTGGTGTCGCTGGAGGACTTCTCCTCCCGCAAGGCCCTGGCCGATCATTGCTGGCAGGTGGTGGCCGCCGGTGTGGACCGCGCCGTGTCCGGGCGCTGGTCCCGGGCCCTGGCGCCCGCCCGCCCCGCATCATCCGCACCGGCGGGCATCACGCCGGAAGCGGCGACCGGGGCGGCCTGACCACCGACATGACGGAATCCGCCCCGCTTGCCGCCCAGGCCTGCCCAGGCCGAACCCCGCCTTGACTACTGCCCTCGGCCGCCTAATGTTACGGCCAGCGCGCCAGCCCGGGGCCGGCGCGCCTTTTCCTGTTCGTGCGGTGCCCGCGGCCGGTGATCCGGCGCGGCGAGGAGTTCGGTGTGGCGACGTCGCGTAAGAAGCTGTTCATCAAGACCTACGGCTGCCAGATGAACGTCTATGACAGCGGCCGCATGGCCGACGTTCTGGCGCCGCTGGGCTATGAACCGGCGGAGGAGGCGGAGGGGGCCGACATGGTCATCCTCAACACCTGCCACATCCGGGAAAAGGCGTCGGAGAAGGTTTATTCCGAACTGGGCCGGCTGCGCCTGCAGCAGCAGGAGAAGGCGGCGGCGGGCGAGCGTATGATCATCGCCGTGGCCGGCTGCGTCGCCCAGGCGGAGGGCGCCGAGATCATGGCCCGCGCCCCCCATGTCGACATGGTGTTCGGGCCGCAGACCTATCACCAGCTGCCGGAGATGGTGACCCGCGCCGTGCGCGGCGCCGGCGGCGTCATCAACACCGATTTCCCGGTGGAGAGCAAATTCGACCTGCTGCCTGGCGAGGGCGCCACGCCCCAGGGCCCGTCGGCCTTCGTCTCCGTCCAGGAAGGCTGCGACAAGTTCTGCACCTTCTGCGTCGTGCCCTACACGCGGGGCGCGGAATATTCCCGCTCCGCCGCGCAGATCCTGGAAGAGACGCGCCGCATGGTGGCCAACGGCACGGTGGAGATCACCCTGCTGGGCCAGAACGTCAACGCCTACCACGGCGAAGGGCCGGACGGCCGGACCTGGGGCCTGGGCCGGCTCATCCGCGAACTGGCGGAGATCGATGGGCTGCGGCGGATCCGCTACACCACCTCCCACCCCCGCGACATGGACGACGACCTGATCAGCGCCCACGGCCAGGTGCCACAGCTGATGCCCTTCGTCCATCTGCCGGTGCAAAGCGGGTCGGACCGTATCCTGGCGGCCATGAACCGCAAACACACGGCCGACGACTACCGCCGCATCGTCGACAAGCTGCGCGACGCCCGGCCGGGTCTGGCACTCAGCAGCGACTTCATCGTCGGCTTTCCTGGTGAGACGGCGGAGGATTTCGCCGCCACCCTGCGGCTGATCACCGACGTGACCTACGCCAGCGCCTATTCGTTCAAGTACAGCGCCCGCCCCGGTACCCCCGCCGCCGCCATGGCCGAGGGCCGCCTGACCGAGGACGACAAGTCGGCGCGGCTTGAGGCGGTGCAAAACCTGCTGGCCGAACAGCAACGCGCTTTCAACGCCGGCCTGCTGGGCACGGTGCAGGAGGTGCTGTTCGACCGCCGGGGCAAGCATGCCGGCCAATTGCTGGGCCGCAGTCCCTATATGCAGGCCGTCCACGCCACGGCACCCGACCGCCTGCTGGGCCAGGTGGTGCCCGTGCGCGTCACCGCGGTGTCGGCCAGCAGCTTGGGCGGCGAGGTCGTGACCACCGAAAGCGTGCATGGCGCGGCCCAGCAGGGCGCGGCCGCCCGCCCGCCCTTCATCAGCCCCGATATCAAGGCCAATCATCAGGAGATGACGGCGTGACCCAAGTGTCCGGAACGGACCAGCGTATCGATCTGCAGTTCGATGACAATCGCCTGCTGCCCCTGCTGTTCGGGGAACATGAGCAGTATCTTAGCCGGGTCGAGCGCCAGCTGGGCGTCAACCTGATCAGCCGCGGCAACTGCCTGACGATCACCGGACCCGAGGATGCCACCGGCGCCGCCCGCGCCGCCCTGGACGCCCTGTGGGAACGGCTCAAGCGCGGCATGCCCGTTGGCCCGGCCGAGGTCGATGCCGCCATGCGCATCGCCACTGGCGTAGACGCCGAAAGCCGGGGCCGGGCCTTGGCCTCGATCACCCGGCCGGAGGCGGTGCTGAAGACCCGCCGCCGCGACATCACCCCGCGCTCCCCCACCCAGGCGGCCTATCTGAAGGCGCTGGCGGAGAACGAACTGGTGTTCGGCCTGGGCCCTGCGGGCACGGGCAAGACCTATCTCGCTATGGCGCAGGCCGTGTCGCTGCTGATCACCGGCCGGGTGGACCGTATCGTCCTGTCCCGCCCGGCGGTTGAGGCGGGGGAAAAGCTGGGCTTCCTGCCTGGCGACATGCGCGAGAAGGTCGATCCCTATCTGCGGCCGCTCTACGACGCCCTGCACGATATGCTGCCGGCGGAGCAGGTGGCTAAGCGCCTGGTGTCGGGCGAGATCGAGGTGGCGCCCTTGGCCTTCATGCGTGGCCGCACCCTGGCCAACGCCTTCGTCGTGCTGGACGAGGCGCAGAACACCACGCCCATGCAGATGAAGATGTTCCTGACCCGCCTGGGCGAAGGCAGCCGCATGGCCATCACCGGCGACCTCAGCCAGGTGGACCTGCCCAGCGGCGTGAAGTCCGGCCTGCGCGAGGCGGTGGAGGTGCTGGAGGGTGTGGAGGGGGCGGCCTTCGTCCACTTCTCCGCCGCCGATGTGGTGCGGCACCCCCTGGTCGGCCGCATCGTCGACGCCTATGACCGCGCCGACGCCCGCAGGAAGCGCCTCGCCGACAAGGCCAAGGCACCGGTGGAAGCCGGAGAATGATCATGGGCATGGCTCGGGCCGACACCCTGGAGATCATCGTCGAGATCGAGGCTGGCGGCTGGGAAGCCAGCATTCCCGGCGTGGAGCATCTCGTGACCGCCGCCGCGCGCAAGGCCCTGGCCCGGGCGCTGGCGGTGGATGCCGACGCCCTGCCGGAAGGTGAGGGCGAGGTCTCCATCCTGCTGTCCGACAACGCCGCCGTGCGGGTGCTGAACCACCAGTACCGGGGGAAGGACAAGCCCACCAATGTCCTGTCCTTCCCCATGCTGGACCAGGACGACGACGAGGACGGGTTTGAGCTGCCGGAAGGGATGGAACGCCCGCCCTACCTGCTGGGCGACATCATCCTGGCGTATGAAACCTTGATGACGGAGGCGGCGGAACAGAACAAACCCGTCGCCAACCACTTGACCCACCTTGTGATCCATGGCGTGCTGCACTTATTGGGCTATGATCACATTGAGGACGCCGAGGCCGAGACCATGGAACGGCTGGAGACGGCGATCCTGGCGGACATGGGCATCGCCGATCCCTACCGGGACGGTGCCGGCCCCACCCGCGAAGACCCTCAGAGCGAAGAGACCACGCACTAACCGATGGCCGATCTTTCCGACAGTCGAACGCCCCGTGAAGACGGGGCCGAAGATCACGGGTCACTGACCCAGCAATTCCGGGGCTGGCTGCGGGCCGCCCTGGGCGGGCGCGTGGATCCCACGCTGCGCGACACCATTGAAGAGCTGATCGAGGAGAGCAGCGCGGACGAGACGTCCGTGGGCGGCAATGAGCGCACGCTGCTGGCCAACATCCTGAAGCTCCGGGGGCGCACCGTGGTCGACATCATGGTGCCGCGCGCCGATATCCTGGGCATCGAGGCGTCGATCAGCCTGCCCGACCTCATCCGCCGCTTTTCCGAGGACGCGCACTCGCGCATGCCGGTCTACCGCGAGACCTTGGACGACGTGATCGGCATGGTCCACATCAAGGACATTCTGGCGGTGGTGGCGGACCAGCGGCCCTTCGACCTGGAATCCATCGTGCGCGAGGTGCAGATCGTGGCACCCAGCATGCCGGTGCTGGACCTGCTGCTGCACATGCGCCAGGCGCACCAGCACATGGCCCTGGTGGTGGATGAGTTCGGCGGCATCGACGGTCTGGTGACCATCGAGGATCTGGTGGAGGAGATTGTCGGCGAGATTGAGGACGAACATGACGACGCGGTGCAGCCGCGCATCATGGAACGGCCCGACGGCACCCTGATCGCCGACGCTCGCCTGCCGCTGGAGGATTTCGAGGCGCGCGTCGGCGCCGTCCTGGATGACGAGGAGCGGGAGGAGGTCGATACCCTGGGCGGCCTGGTGTTCTCGCTGGCCGGCCGCATCCCGCGCCGGGGCGAAACGTTGGTCCATCCCTCGGGCATCGAGTTCGAGGTGGTGGACGCCGACCCCCGCCGCATCAAGCGGCTGCGCGTCCGCAATCTGCCCCAGGCGGCCGGCCAGGACATGCCGGTGGCGACCGGCTCCTGAACGTCCCGACGCTGCCCGTAATCGGAGACCATCTCTATCGTGAGCCTGCCTGACCGTCTGGCCCGCCTCGCCACCCGCATGCGCGGGAGCGGACGCTGGCGCCGCCTGGGTTTGGCCGCCCTGCTGGGTGGCCTCGCCACCCTGGCCATGCCGCCCGTCAACGCCGTGCCCGTGCTGTGGCTGGCCTTCCCCGGGCTGATCTGGCTGTTGGACGGGGTGGAGCGCCCGGCCGCCGCCTTCTGGACGGGCCTGGCGTTCGCCTTCGGCCATTTCGTGCTGAGCCTCTACTGGGTGGGCGAGGCGCTGCTGGTCTTCCCACGCTTCTGGGCCTTGCTGCCCTTCGCCGTGGCCGGCCTGCCCTTCCTGCTGGGCTTGTTCGTGGGTACGGGCACGTTGGTGTGGTGGGCGCTGGTGCGTCGCTTTCGGATCGGGGGTGTCGCCCGCTGCCTGCTGTTTGCGGTGCTGTGGACGGTGGTGGAGTATGTGCGCGGCCACGCCTTCACCGGTTTTCCCTGGAACCTCATGGGCTATGTCTGGGTGGGGCTGCCGGGGCCGGCGCAGGTGGGCTCGCTCATCGGCGTCTACGGCCTGTCGCTGCTGACGGTGCTGCCCGCCAGCCTGCCGGCGGTCCTGGCCGATGGCGGGCGGCGGCCCTGGACGGCGCCGGTGATGGGCCTGGGTCTAATCATCCTCATGACCATCTACGGCGTTGTGCGCGTGCCGGCGGGTGAGGCGCCGCTGGTGCCGGGTGTCATGCTGCGCCTGGTGCAGCCCAACATCGCCCAGACAGATAAGTGGAACGCGGATGCGGAACTGGATCATGTCCGCCTGCTGCTGGCGCTGTCACGCCAGCCGCAGCCGCCGGGCCAGGCGCCCGTCACCACCCTGGTCTGGCCGGAGACGGCCGTGCCCTATCTGCTGGAGGACGAGCCGGAGCTGCTGAAGGCCGTGGGCCAAGTGACGCCGCGCGGGGGCCTGACCCTGACGGGCAGCCTGCGCCTGACGCCAGCCGGCACACCCGGCGCGCAGGACGGCACCGACACCTACTGGAACAGCCTGGTGGTGGTGAACGATGAGGGCCAGGCGCTGGGCCATTACGACAAGGCCCACCTGGTGCCGTTCGGCGAATACACCCCCTTCCGCCGCTGGCTGCCCCTGCGCGCGGTGGCGCTGGTGTCGCCGGGCAACTCCATCCTGGGGTCGGGGCCGGGGCCCCGTACCCTGGACCTGCCCGGCCTGCCGCCGGCCAGCCCGCTGATCTGCTACGAGGTCATCTTCCCCGGCATGGTGACGGCGCAGGAGGCGGGGACCGGCCCCGGAGAAAACCAGAACGGAAAGGGGGATGCGACAAAGGATCGCCCCTCACCGGAACGTCCAAGGTGGTTGCTCAATGTCACCAACGACGCCTGGTTCGGCCGCACGGCCGGGCCGCATCAGCACCTGGCCATCGCCACCATGCGCGCCATCGAGGAAGGTTTGCCCCTGGTGCGCGCCGCCAATACCGGTATCTCCGCGGTGGTAGATCCCTATGGGCGCGAACTGGGTCATTTGGCATTGGGCTCCCGGGGAGTTCTGGACCTTCCGCTCCCGCAGTCTACGCCCTGGCCTACACCTTATGCCCGATGGGGTGATGGCCCCTTGGCCGCTTTACTCTTGGCTGTATTGGGCGTTATCTATTTTTTCACGCTTCGGATGTATCAGGGTAGGCAGTGCCCTTGAGATGTCCATGACCGGATGTCCGTAACCGGACGCCGAAGGGACCCGTGGCGGAGCCGTCGGGGTCAATGACCCCGCGATTGTCACCAGGACCAGGCGCCGGCTTGTGGTCGTATGGATCACGCCCCCATATGAGGTTGGCGGACCGAACAAGGGCTCGGGAGCGGGACGGTGGGATGCGGGCGGCGTGCCTTGACCACCCCTGAACGCTTGGCTTAGGGTCGTAATCGATCCGTAACGTGAGGATTTGGATCATGGAGAGTGTAATTGGGGCCCGCCGTTCCACCGGTGGGCGGCCTCGGATCGGAAAGCCCAACCCGATCGACGTTCACGTCGGCAGCCGCGTGCGCCTGCGCCGCACCCTGCTGGGCATGAGCCAGGAGAAGCTGGGCGAGGCCATTGGCCTGACCTTCCAGCAGGTGCAGAAGTACGAGCGCGGCGCCAACCGCATCGGCGCGTCTCGCCTGTTCGACCTGTCGCGCGTGCTGGACGTGCCGGTATCCTTCTTCTTCGACGACATGGCTGGCGACACGCCGAACGACGTCGTGGATGAGGCGCTGTCACCCGATATGGGCTTCGACGCCGACCCGATGGCCAAGCGTGAGACCCTGGAACTGGTCCGCGCCTACTATCGCATCTCCGATCCCGCCGTGCGCAAGCGCCTGTTCGAACTGACCAAGGCCGTCGCCAATTCCGGTGTGGAATCTGTGTCTGACGTGGCGTGATAGGGTCTGCCCCTTGACCGTTCTGTAGAAGCCTGCGAAAAAACGCCGCCTGGCTGCGAAAGCCCGGGCGGCGTTTTTTGTCGATATCACATCACTCCGCCGTAAATAGCCGTCGTTAATTTAGCCGAGGCGTCCCGTGGCCCAGTCCAATTACATCTTCACCAGCGAGTCCGTTTCCGAAGGTCACCCGGATAAGGTCTGCGATCAAATCTCCGATGGCGTGGTCGATCTCTTTCTGGCCCAGGACCCCTACGCCCGCGTGGCGTGCGAGACGCTGGCCACGACCAACCGCATCGTCATCGCCGGTGAGGTGCGCGGGCCCGAAGGCCTGCTGAAGGAGATCGAGGGCGTCGCCCGCGACACGGTGAAGGCCATCGGCTACGAGCAGGAAGGCTTCCACTGGCAGACGGCTGAGGTGCAGTGCTACCTGCACGCCCAGTCCGCCGACATCGCGGTCGGCGTCGACGCCGCCGGCAACAAGGACGAGGGTGCGGGCGACCAGGGCATCATGTTCGGCTACGCCTGCCGCGAGACCGACGACCTGATGCCGGCGCCCATCCACTATTCGCACCGCATCCTGAAGTCGCTGGCTGATGCGCGCCACGGCGGCGTATCGGCGCTGGGCCCCGATGCCAAGAGCCAGGTCAGCCTGCAGTACGTGGACGGCAAGCCCGTCCGTGCGACGTCGGTCGTCGTTTCCACCCAGCATGCCGATGGCCTGGACCAGGAAGCCGTGCGCGAGATCGTGCGCCCGCATGTGCTGAAGGTCCTGCCGGAAGGCTGGATGTGCGACGAGGCCCACTTCTACGTCAACCCGACCGGCCGCTTCGTCATAGGCGGCCCGGATGGCGACGCCGGCCTGACCGGCCGCAAGATCATCGTCGATACCTACGGCGGTGCCGCCCCGCACGGTGGCGGCGCGTTCTCCGGCAAGGACCCGACCAAGGTGGACCGCTCGGCAGCCTACGCCGCGCGCTATCTGGCCAAGAACGTGGTGGGCGCCGGCCTGGCCGACCGCTGCACCATCCAGCTCAGCTACGCCATCGGCGTCTCCCACCCGCTGTCGGTCTACATCGACACCGCCGGCACCGGCCGGGTGGATGAGGAAAAGCTGTCCGACGTGTTGCGCCAGCTGATGAACCTCAGCCCCCGCGGCATCCGCGAGCACCTGAAGCTGAACCGCCCCATCTACGCCCGCACGGCGGCCTACGGCCACTTCGGCCGCACGCCGGACGCCGACGGCGGCTTCTCTTGGGAGAAGCTGGACCTGGTGGACGAGCTGAAGCGCGCGTTCTAAGGTTCCACCGTCCTGACGCCCGGGGCCCTGGCCGATCGACGGATTGGCCAGGGCCCTTGGCTTTTCTGCCCTAGCTGTTTCTGATCGCACCATGACGGACGATACTCCCGCCCAGCACCGCGCCCTGCTTTACGGGCGTCGTCGCGGCCGGCCGCTGCGCCAGCACCGCACCAGCCTGATCGAGGCGCTGTTGCCGCGCCTGCAGCTGGATCCGCCGGCGGCGGGGGGGATCATCGATCCCGCGACCCTGTTCCCCACTCCCAAGCGCGACCTGTGGTTCGAGGTCGGCTTCGGCGGGGGGGAGCATCTGGCCCAACAGGCGGCCGCCAACCCCGAGATCGGCTTCATCGGGTGCGAGCCCTTCATCAACGGCGTCGCCAACCTGCTGCAGCATGTCGAGGCGCAGAACCTGTCCGGCAACATCCGTGTCTGTCCGGATGATGCCCGTCCCATCCTGGACGCCCTGCCCGAGGCCAGCGTGGGCCGCGTCTTCGTGCTGTTCGCCGATCCCTGGCCCAAGCTGCGCCACGCCGAACGCCGTTTCATCGGCCCCGCCAACCTATCCCGCCTGGCCCGCGTGCTGCGCGACGGCGCCGAACTGCGCCTGGCCACCGACGACCAACAGCTGTGCCGCTGGATGCTGGAGCATACCTGGCGCCATCCCGATTTCGAATGGCTGGCCGACAGGGCGTCGGACTGGCGCGTGCCGCCGGCCGACTGGGTCCAGACCCGCTACGAGCAGAAGGCGCTCGAGGCCGGTCGCGTACCGGTATACCTGCGCTTCCGCAGGCGGGATCGTTAGTTCCTCAGGCGCCGGCGTGGCCATCCGGCCACTTGGCTATCCTCAGTTTCCAGTCCGCTTGCGCTCCCCGGAAACTTCCGGCGGCCCCGTCGGGGCCTGCGGCATGAGGTGGTGCCTCATGCCGTCTTTGGCGCGTTGATCGAGTCAGGCGCGAGGGGTCGCGCCCAGCAGTGCGTCGGCGAACTGGTCCATGGTTTTCTGCGACAGGGCGGTGTTGTTCATCAGCACCACGGTGCGCCGGCCGTCCAGCCGATGGCCCAGCACCAGGCGATAGCCCGCCGTGCGGCCCGTTTCCCAACCCGCCGGCACAGTCCGACCCTCGATGGTCAGGCGGCGCACCCGGCCGCCCAGGGCGTAGTCCTCGGCGGGCACCTCCACATGCGTCAACTGGCGGTGGGACTCCCCCGTGAGGAAATCCGTGTCGAACACCAGGTGGGCGGCGCGCATCAGGTCGGGGGCCGTGCTGGCGTAGCCGCCGGAGGCGGCCAGATAGGGCCGGCGATCATTGCGCCAGCGGTCGGGCGGGTTGACGGTGCGATAGGACGGCGCCGCGCCTTCCAGCATCGCGTCGGTGGCCCCCGTCGCCTTCAGGCCCAGCGGGTCCAAGGTGATGGAGCGTACCGCCGCCTGGAAGGGCATGCCGGTCACCCGCTCCACCGCCGCGATCACCACGATCCAGTTCACCGGGTGGTAGTCGAACCGGGCGCCCGGTTCGAACGCCAGGTCGCCCTGGCTGAAGCGGGTCAGGGCCTGGGCGGTGGTCAGGTCGGTCTGCAGCAGGGTGGGGTCGGCCTTGGCCTCGGCGATGAACAGGTTGGGCAGGCCGCTGGCGTTGCACAGCAGGCGCCGCAACGTCAGCCTGGCGCCGGTGTCGGCGCGATAATCGGGCAGGGCCCGCGTCAGCGGCGCGTCCAGGTCCAGCAGGCCGCGCTCCATCAGCTTCAGCACGGTCACCGTGGTCAGCCATTTGCTGATGGAGGCAATGGCGTAGGGGGTGTCGGCCTTGGCCGGCACCTTGGCCTCGATATCGGCATAGCCCACGGTGCGGACGTAATCGGCCTTGCCCGCACGGCCCAGCATGACCACGCCCTGGAATCCGGCATCACGGACGAAGGCATCGACCACCGTGTCCGGATGATGGGCGGCGAAAGCGGACGTGGACAGCAGCGGCAGGCCGGCCCCGGCCCGCAGCACGGCGCGGCGGTTCAGCATGGCAGCAACTCGCCCACCTGGTGGGTGATCAGGTCCAGATCCTGCGGCCGGGACAGGCGGTGGTCGCCGTCCTTCACCAGGGTGATGCGGACATCGTCATGGGTGATGGCTGCCGCCAAATCCAGGCTGGTCTGCCAGGGCACGTCGGGGTCGCGCTGGCCGTGGATCAGGCGCACGGGCACGGGCGGCAGCGCCAGGGGCTGGTCCAGCAGCAGGTGCCGCCGGCCATCCTCGATCAGGGCTTTGGTGATGGGATATCCCGCGTCGTCATAGAGTGAGGGCTGGCGCCATTCGCCGTCACGCTCCAGCGTGGCGCGGGCCTCGGCGTCCATCCGCGCCCACATCAGCCGTTCGGTGAAGTCCGGCGCCGGGGCGATACCCACCAGCGCGCGCACCCGGTCCGGCCGGGCCAGGGCCGCCAGCAGCATGATCCAGCCGCCCATGCTGGACCCCACCAGGATCTGCGGACCCTCCGTCACCGCGTCCAGCACCGCGACGGCATCCTCCGCCCAGGTGCCGATGGTGCCGTCGCGGAAATCGCCGCTTGAGACGCCGTGACCCTGGTAGTCGAACCGGACGAAGGCGTGACCGCGCTCCTGGGCGTAGGCTTCCAGCGCGGTGGCCTTGCTGCCCGTCATGTCGGACTTGAGCCCGCCCAGAAAGACAATTCCGGGGCCGCGGCCGGGGCTCCGTCGATAGGCTATGGTGGCGGGCCCCCGCTGTACGCTATGTATCGACGTCCCCGCCATGCTTGCCTTCCCCAGATGACCCTGATTCACACCCCCGGCACCGTAACGGCCTCGACCGATACCGGCAATCCCGCGCCGGCCCCCGATGGGGCCAGTTCCGATGGGGCCGCCGATGGAACCACCGTCGCCGGCTGGTTCGGCGGCGGTCGGCCCGTGGTACTGCAGGTCATCCCCAACCTGGTCACGGGCGGGGCGGAGCGGGGCTGCGTCGATATGGCGGCGGCCCTGATGCGCGCCGGCGGCACCGCCCTGGTGGCGTCCGGCGGCGGCCCCATGGCGCGGGAGCTGGAACGCTACAAGGCGGAGCACATCACCCTGCCGCTGGCCTCCAAGAACCCCTTCACCATCTGGCGCAACGCCAGCCGGCTGGAAGCCCTGATCCGCGAGCGCGGGGTGGACATCATCCACGCCCGGTCCCGCGCCCCGGCGTGGAGCGCGTGGATCGCCGCGCGGCGCACCGGCATTCCCTTCGTCACCACCTTCCACGCGCCCTATAACTTCAAGGGTGAGCTGAAGCGCCGCTACAACGCGGTCATGGGCAGGGGCGACCGGGTCATCGCCGTCTCCCGTTTCGTGGCGGAGCACGTGGCCAGCCAGTATGGCGTGGGGCCGGAGCGGCTGCGCACCATCCCGCGCGGCGTCGACACCGTGAACCTGGACCCCGAGCGGGTCAGTCAGGAACGGCTGATCAAGCTGGCGCGCGACTGGCGCCTGCCCGAGGATCAGCGCATCGTCCTGCTGCCCGGCCGCCTGACGCGCTGGAAGGGGCAACTGGACCTGATTGAGGCCATCGCCCGGCTGAAGCGCGACGACGTGCGCGCCGTGCTGGTGGGGTCCGACCAGGGCCGCACCGAGTACCGGGCGGAACTGGTGGCGCGCATCCGCGAACTGGGCCTGGAAGGCCAAGTCACCATCGCCGACCACTGCAACGACATGGCCGCGGCCTATCTGCTGTCCGACGTGGTGGTCAGCGCCTCATCCAGGCCGGAGGCTTTCGGCCGCGTGATCGTGGAAGCCCAGGCCATGGGCAAGCCGGTCATCGTCACCAACCACGGCGCCGTGGCGGAAACGGTGATCGATGGCGAAACCGGGCTGGTGGTCCCGCCGGGCGACCCCGCCACCATGGCCGCCGCCATCGCCGAGGCCCTGGCCCTGGACAGCCTGCAGCGCCGGGCGCTGGCGGCCGACGCCCGCCGCTTCGTGCTGCAGAACTACACCCGCGAACGCATGTGCGACGCCACGCTGGCCGTTTATGCCGAGCTCCTGCACCTGCGCGCCACCGTCGGCATGGCGGCCTATCGCAAGGCGGGTTCGTGACCGTCGCGGCGGCCCCAGACGCCCAGCGCGTCCTGGTCATCCGCCTGGGCGCGCTGGGTGACCTGGTGCAATGCTTCGATGCCTTTCAGGCCATCCGCCGCCGTCACCCCCAGGCCCATGTCACCCTGCTGACCGGGCCGGCCTTCGTCGGCTTCGGCCGGGCCATGCCCTGGTTCGACGACGTCTGGGCCGATCCGCGCGGCCGTAGCCCGCTGGCCTATTGGCGCTTGCGCCGCCAGTTGCGCGCCGGCCGCTTCGACACCATCTATGACCTGCAGAACAAGCCGCGCACCGCCCGCTACTACTGGCTGATGGGGCCGGGGCGCCGGCCGCTGTGGTCGGGCGCCGCCCCCGGGGCCGCCTTTCCGCTGCCCGACCTCAAGGGCCTGCACAACCACGACCGCTACCGCGTCCAGCTGGAGGCCGCCGGCATCCCCGACACCGGCCCCGCCGACCTGGGCTGGCTGGCTGGTGATGTGGAGGGGCTGGCGCCGGAGGGGCCTTTCGTCCTGCTGGTGCCGGGTTGCTCACCGCACCTGCCGCACAAGCGCTGGCCTGCCGAGCGCTATGCCATGCTGGGCCGGCGCCTGGCCGACCGGGGCCTGACCCCGGTGGTGGTGGGCACCGAGGCCGACCGCGACGCGGCACGGGCCATCGTGCGCGACTGCCCCTGGGCCGTCGATCTGGTGGGCCGCACCAGCCTGGGCCAGCTGGCCAGCCTGGCGCGGCGGGCCGAGGGGGCGGTGGGCAACGATACGGGCCCCATCTTCCTGACGGCGGCCCTGGGCTGCCCGACGCTGATGATCATGTCGCACCATACCGATCCCGGCCGCTCCGCCCCCTGGGGGCCGGACGCCGCCTGGATCAAGGTGCTGGACCTGGCCGACCTGGGGGTGGACGCGGTTGAGACCGCGCTGCGCCTGCGGCCCAAGCCCGATGTGGCCCCAGAGGGGGAGCCGGATGGGGAGAGGGACGGGGCAAACACCCCGGTTTAGGCCGATTGTTCCACTTGTTGCGCGCGCCTGTGCCCGGGGGGACACAGCCATGCGGCGCTTATGCCCCGCCAGCCGGCTTACCACCGGGCCCAACGCTTGACAGTTCCGCCCCCGCTACCCAAAGTCGCCTTTCTTCAATTTGGACAAACCCTGAACGCCATGACGACCGCTGAAAACCTTGACCAGCCCCAGATCGCGATCACGTTGCCCGACGGCAACGTGCGAACTTACGCGGCGGGCGTCACGGGCTTGGAGATCGCGCAGTCGATCTCCAAGAGCCTGGCCAAGGCGGCGCTGGCCGTTACGGTGGACGGGGAGGAGCGCGACCTGTCGCGCGCCATCGAGCATGACGCCAAGGTCGCCATCCTGACGCGCGACGCGCCGTACGCGCTGGAGCTGATCCGCCACGACTGCGCCCACATCCTGGCGGAGGCGGTGCAGCAGCTGTACCCCGGCACGCAGGTCACCATCGGCCCGGCCATCGCCACGGGCTTCTATTACGACTTCGCCCGGGATGAGCCGTTCACGCCCGACGATCTGGTGAAGATCGAGAAGCGCATGCACGAGATCGTGGATGCGGACAACCCCTTCACGCGTGAGGTTTGGGACCGGGACGAGGCCATCGCCCACTTCAAATCCATCGGCGAGCATTACAAGGCCGAGATCATCGGCGACATCCCGGCGGGTGAGAAGATCACCATCTACCGCCAGGGTGGCTGGTACGACCTCTGCCGCGGCCCGCATCTGCCGTCCACCTCCAAGATCGGCCACGCCTTCAAGCTGATGAAGGTGGCGGGCGCCTACTGGCGCGGCGACAGTCGCAACCCCATGCTCCAGCGCATCTACGGCACCGCCTGGCGCACGGAGAAGGAGCTGGCGGAGCACCTGCACCAGATCGAGGAAGCGGAGAAGCGCGACCATCGCAAGCTGGGCCGCGAGATGGACCTGTTCCATCTGCAGGAAGAGGCGGCGGGCAGCGTCTTCTGGCACCCCAAGGGCTGGACCCTGTGGCAGGCGCTGGAACGCTACATCCGCGCCAAGCTGAAGGAAGCGGGATACCTGGAGGTGCGCACGCCGCAGCTCTACGACAGCAGCCTGTTCAAGGCGTCCGGCCACTGGGACATGTATGGCGACAACATGTTCAAGATCCGGGAGTCGGTGGACGACCAGGGACGTGAGAAGTTCCTGGGCCTCAAGCCCATGAACTGCCCGGCCCACGTCCAGATCTTCCGCCAGGGCCTGAAGAGCTACCGCGACCTGCCCATGCGCCTGGCGGAGTTCGGCGCCTGCCACCGCAACGAGCCCTCGGGCGCGCTGCACGGCATCCTGCGCGTCCGCGCCTTCACCCAGGATGATGCCCACATCTTCTGCACCGAGGACCAGGTGCCGTCGGAGGCGGCGGACTACTTCAAGCTGCAGCTGGGCGTGTACAAGGATCTGGGCTTCGACAAGATCGCCGTGAAGCTGGCGCTGCGCCCCGACGTGCGCGCCGGCAGCGACGAGGTGTGGGACAAGGCCGAGCAGGGGCTGCGCGACGCCCTGACCGCCAACGGCCTGGAGTTCGAGGAACTGCCCGGCGAGGGCGCCTTCTACGGCCCCAAGGTGGAATTCCACCTGACCGACGCCATCGGCCGCACCTGGCAGTGCGGCACCCTGCAGCTGGACTTCGTGCTGCCGGAACGCCTGGACGCCAGCTACATCGGCGCCGATGGCGCGCGCCACCGGCCGGTGATGCTGCACCGGGCCATCCTGGGTTCGTTCGAACGCTTCATCGGCATGATGATCGAGCATTACGCCGGCAAGTTCCCGCT
This sequence comes from Nitrospirillum amazonense, assembly GCF_029594735.1. NCBI lineage: Bacteria > Pseudomonadati > Pseudomonadota > Alphaproteobacteria > Rhodospirillales > Azospirillaceae > Nitrospirillum > Nitrospirillum amazonense. The sequence continues at coordinate 304,090 of NZ_JARPAF010000002.1, read as the reverse complement.
GTGGTTGTCGCCCGTCCAGGCCACGGTCTGCACCATCACGTCCGAGGCTGACGCCTACGCCGAGGACGTGGCCAAGGTGATGGCCAAGGCTGGCCTGCGGGTGGAGGTCGACACCCGCAACGAGAAGATCAACTTCAAGGTTCGCGAGCATTCGCTGGCCAAGGTGCCGGTCCTGGTGGTGGTCGGCGGCCGCGAGGCGGAGAACCGCACCGTGGCCCTGCGCCGCCTGGGCGGCAAGGACCAGGAGCTGCTGTCGCTTGACGACGCGGTGGCGGCGCTTAAGCTTGAGGCACAGGCCCCTGTCCCTTCGGAGGGAGTGACGGAGGCCGCGTTCTGAGGATAATTATGGTCTGACCAGCGCCCAACGGGGCTGTGGAGAGAAATCCGCAGTTGCGCGGCGCTGGCTTTTCTTACAAGTACACATCCACGTCTTTTTATCCGGTGATGCCGCCCGCCCCGTCCCGGGGCACCCACCCACCTCGCGGCCACCGAAACCAGGGAGAAGGTTCCATAGCCAGGCCCAGCCAAGAGTCGGCCCCCACCCGTGAGGGGCCGCGCGTTAACCGGGAGATCAACGCTCGTTCCGTCCGCCTCATCGACGCCGCTGGCGAGATGGTTGGCGTCGTTAGTCTGCGCGATGCACTGATCGCCGCCGAAGAGGCCGGCCTCGACTTGGTCGAGGTCTCGCCCAACGCCGAGCCCCCCGTCTGCAAGATCCTCGACTACGGCAAGTTCAAGTACGAGGCGCAGAAGAAGGCCGCGGAAGCGCGCAAGAAGCAGAAGATCATCGAAGTCAAAGAGATCAAGCTGCGTCCCAACATCGACGACAACGACTACGACGTGAAGATGCGCAGCGCGCGCCGCTTCCTGGAGGAAGGCGACAAGGTGAAGGTCACCATGCGCTTCCGTGGTCGTGAGATGGCCCACCAGGATCTGGGCATGAACGTGCTGGTCCGCGTGAAGGACTTCCTGGAAGACCTGGCCAAGGTCGAGCAGATGCCGAAGCTGGAAGGCAAGCAGATGATCATGATCCTGGCGCCCCGCTGAGCGCTAAGATCGATCTTCTGATTGCGGCGACCGCAACGGACACCATAGGCCCTCGGAACCACCGGTTCCGGGGGCTTTGTTGTTTTTGCATGTCCTCAGGCGCCCAGCCTACGGCACGGGCCAAAGCCCCATGCGACTGGTATAAGGGGCGAAACGGGATGAGAGAGGGGGAGCCTCATGAAGGTGGCGGGCGAGGCGATGCGGACCATCTGGGTGGAGCCGGACGGACGCACCGTCGGCATCATCGACCAGACGCGGCTGCCCTTCCGGTTCGAGACCGTGGCGCTGTCCGACGCGGCGGCCATGGCCACGGCCATCACCACCATGCAGGTGCGGGGCGCCCCCTTGATCGGGGCCGCCGCCGCCTACGGCATGGCGCTGGCGATGAGGGTGGGTCTGGAGGATGGCGATGTGGAACGGGTGCATGCCCTCCTCATGGCCACGCGGCCCACGGCCGTCAACCTGCGCTGGGCCCTGGACCGCATGCGCGAGGTGCTGCTGCTGACCCCGCCGGGTGACAGGCTAGATCGCGCCTATGCCGAGGCCGCCGCCATCGCGGACGAGGATGTGGAGATCTGCCGCGCCATCGGCCGCCACGGCCTTCACCTGATCCGCGCCGCCCACCAGCGCAATCCGGACCGGCCGGTGCGCATCCTGACCCACTGCAACGCCGGCTGGCTGGCCACGGTGGACTGGGGTACCGCCACCGCCCCCATCTACCTGGCGCATGAGGCCGGCATCCCCCTGCACGTCTGGGTGGATGAGACGCGGCCGCGCAACCAGGGCGCCTTCCTCACCGCCTGGGAACTGGGGCAGCACGGGGTGCCCCACGCCGTCATTCCCGACAACACCGGCGGGCATCTGATGCAGCATGGTCTGGTGGACCTGGTCATCGTCGGCACCGACCGCACCACCGCCAAGGGCGACGTGGCCAACAAGATCGGCACCTATCTGAAGGCCCTGGCGGCCAAGGACAACGACGTGCCCTTTTACGTGGCCCTGCCGTCCAGCACCATAGACTGGACGCTGGAGGATGGCGTCGCCGGCATCCCCATCGAGGAACGCTCAGGGTACGAGGTGGCGTGCATCACCGGGCTGGCCAGCCATGGCGACCTGGAAACCGTGCGCCTGGTGCCGGAAGGCAGCCCGGTGGTGAACTACGCTTTCGACGTCACCCCCGCCCGCCTCATCACCGGCCTCATCACCGAACGCGGCGTGTGCAGTCCGCAAGACCTTGCCCAGCTCTTCCCCGACCACCAGCCGCCGGAACGGATGGCCCAGGTGGCGGTGAATGATGAGTAGGGGCGCTTGCGGCCCCGGCGGCAGGCATGCCCGCCGCCGGGGGACATCTGATACGCGCGGCATTTGAACGTGACCGTTCAAATGCTCCCTCAGGCGCCGGGCGGCGGGCATCCATCCGCCTAGGCTTGTCCTCGCTACGCCCTGCGGTGCTCGCTCCGGCGGCCCCGGTCGGGGCCTACAGCGGCACGAGTCACCATCTCGTGCCGCTGGTATGATATTACAGCGCATCCAACCCCAGTCCGCGCTTATCGACCGGGCCCACCGCCGTGATGGTCCGGCGCACGTGGCGGGCGGCTTCGGTCACGGACTTGATGGTGGGATAGCGGCCGGTTTCCACCATCAGCGACCGGGCCAAGGCCAGGCAGCGGGTCTCGCACAGGGCGCGCATGTCGGGGTCGGCGATCTTCTCCAGGTCGATGTTGTGGGCCAGGCCCAGGATGCGGCGGGTGATCTTGGCGCCGGCATAGCCCAGGGCGTCGGTGAACAGCCGATCCAGATAGGCCCGGCGTTCCGTCTCCAGGCAGGCGGTGCCCTCGGGGCCGGCGAACAGCGCGGCGGGGTAGGCGTCGCCCTCGCCGCTGGTGCGCCACAGGTGCAGGAACTTGGCGCGGAACAGGGTCCACAACTCCTCCACCGTTTGCAGCACCCAGTCCTGGTAGGCGTCGCGGGGGTGCTCCTCCGTGGCATGCCCATCCTGGGACAGGTAGTTCAGCAGCAGGTTGCCGATGATGGCGCCGACGTCGAAGCCCATGGGGCCGAAGAAGGCGAACTCCGGATCAATGACCCGCGTATCCGTCTCCGTCACCATGATGGATCCGGTGTGCAGGTCGCCGTGGATCAGCGCCTCGGGGCTGGCCATGAACTTCAGCTTCAGCCGGCTGGCCGCCAGCTTCCATGCCGTATCCGCCTGCACCGCCTTGGCCGCCGCGTCCAGTTGCGGGCTGGTCCAGCGGTTGTGCGGATGGGTCATGTAGGGCTGGGTGAAGATCACATCCTCCGTCAGGCGGCAGAGGGCGTCGTTGGCGGTGAAGGCCGCCACCAGAGGCCGCTTCTTGGAGGCCGGCAGGGCCAGGTCGCTGGTGGCGTAGAGCGTGCCCGCCAGATAGTCGCTGACATGCTCCGCCAGCCGGGGATAGCGGATGCCCTGCACCAGGCCGCGCCGCAGGATGATGTGGGGGGACAGCCGCTCCATCACGATGGCGTACAGCGTGGGGTCGTAGTGCAGCAGGGCGGGCGCCCGGCCGGCGGCGCCGGCGGCATGCAGGGCCATGGCGCGCTGCTCGAACCAGGCGCGGTTGAGATCCAGGGGCCAGCCCTCGCCCACCAGGCGCAGATAGGGCAGGGACTGCTTGACGCACAGGCCGGCGGGTTTGCCGTCGTGGCCCGGCCCTTCCACCAGGAAGACCAGGTTCAGGTTGCCGTCGCCCACCTCGGTCACCCGCCAGTCGGTGGGGGAACCGCCCAGGCGCGTGGCCAGGGCCGGCACGGCGGCCAGGAAATCGGGCAGGGTCGCATCGCTCAGCGGGGCATAGCCCGGCGGCGTCTCCAGGGTCATGAGTGGCGCACTCCCAGTCGTTTCACCGCCGCCTCATCGGGCGGCGCTGGGAGGTAGTGTGAGCCCGAACGGAAGCATCCGTCCAGGCGCGCATCAGGGGAGCTTTTCGGGAAACTCCAGCGCCTGCGGCGTGCCGGGCGGCAGGTCCTTGGGCTGGCGGCCATAGGTCGCGAAGCGGCGCAGCACCTCGGCCATCTCTTCGTCGTCCAGGATGACCGGCGTGCCCATCATGCGCGCGTGCCAATACTGGCGGGCCAGGCTTTCCACCTCTACCGCCAGGTCCAGGGCGCGGCGCAGGTCGGCGCCGAAGGCGATCATGCCGTGGTTGGCCAGCAGGCAGGCGCGGCGGGATCCCAGTGCCGCCATCATGGCATCCGACAGGGCCGCCGTGCCGAAGGTGGCGTAGTCCGCCACCTCGATGCGGGTGCCGCCGGCCACGGCCACCATGTAGTGGAAGGCCGGGATGGGCTCACGCAGGCAGGCCAGGGCCGTGCAAAAGGTGGAATGGGTGTGCACCACCGCACCGGCCTGGGGCCGTTCCTGATAGATGGCCAGATGCATGCGCCATTCACTTGACGGTACCATGATACCGCGATAACGGCCCTGGAGGTCCATGAAGACAATAGCGTCCGGCGTCAGGGCCTCATAAGGCACGCCCGAGGGCGTCACCAGGAAGCCGCCGTCGCAGCGGGCGCTGACGTTGCCGCTCTTGCCCTGATTGATGCCCAGCGTGTTCATGGCCTGGGCGGTGGCGATCACCGCCTGGCGCAGCGCCTGGTCATCCTCCGGCGGCAAGGTCGTGCCCATCACTCGCCCACCTCTTCCTTGGGGTAGACGCCCCAGACCTCGTCGCGCTGCAGCCAGCCGCGGAAGCCGCCCACATCCACCTGGCACCACGGACCCTTGCACTTGCGCAGCTTGGCGATGACGCCGGGATCCAGCTGGGCCACGGCTTCTGAGGCGGACGCGGCGTCGCGCCGCAGGGTGCGCGATTGCTGGCCGGTGACGATGATGCCGCGCCGACCGGACAGGGTGCTCTGATGCACCCAGCCTTGCGTACCCTCCACATCCCGGATGCGGCGCCACGTGTCGAACTCCGCCGTGATCTCCACCGGCATGCCGGCCTTCACGAACACCCACTCCACGGGATAGCGCACGCCGGGGCCGGTGCGGACATTGACCTCGTTGGACCGCAAGGTGACGAAGCGCGGCACGGGCAGGCCGCTGCGCACCACCGCGTCGGGGTGGGCGGCGTCGCTTTGCGGCTCCCCCTCCTGCTGGTCGCTGGCGGCACCGGTGCCGTCGGTGCCGGTGTGGGTGGGTGGGGCGGCCAGGGCGGTGGCGGTGGCGAAGGCGAGGACGATCGCGGCGCAGGGCAGCACCTGCCGGAAAAAGCGGACCATGGGCGACCGTTTCAAAGGCTGTCCCCGTTGATGGGAAAGAAGGATGGGGCGACGTTTCGGTCCCCAATAGAAATCGCCCATCCGCCGGGGTCAAGCGTCGGCCCTGTTACGGTTATCATCGCGCCGGGGGGTGGGCATGCGCCCCTGGGTGGCTGGACAGCGGCGCCCCTCGCTGCTATGGCAAGAACGCTATCTCGGGAGGAACCATGTCCGAGCGGAAAAAGCCCCTCGTCATCGTGACGCGCAAGCTGCCCGATGTCATCGAGACACGGATGATGGAGCTGTTCGATACACGGCTCTCCACCGACGACCATGCCATGACGCCCGCCGAACTGGCGGAGGCGGTCAAGGTCGCCACCGTCGTCGTCCCCACCGTGACCGACCGCCTGGACGCCACCGTCCTGGCCCACGCCGGCCCGCAGCTGAAGCTGATCGCCAACTTCGGCAACGGCGTCGACCACATCGACCTGAAAGCGGCGCGTGAGCGCGGCATCATGGTCACCAACACGCCGGGCGTCCTGACCGAGGACACGGCCGACATGACCATGGCCCTGATCCTGGCGACCGCCCGGCGCGTGGGCGAGGGCGAGCGGCTGATCCGCGCCGGCCAGTGGACGGGCTGGGGCCCCACCCTGATGCTGGGCACGCGCATCTGGGGCAAGCGCCTGGGCATCGTCGGCATGGGACGCATCGGCCAGGCGCTGGCCCGTCGCGCCCGGGGCTTCGGCCTGTCGGTGCACTACCACAACCGGCACCGCGTCCATCCCGAGATCGAGCAGGAGCTGGAGGCGACCTATTGGGAAAGCCTGGACCAGATGCTGGCGCGGATGGACATCATCTCCATCAACTGCCCGCACACGCCGGCGACCTACCATCTGCTGTCCGCCCGCCGGCTGAACCTGCTGCGTCCCAACAGCATCATCGTCAATACCGCGCGCGGCGAGGTGATCGACGAGAACGAGCTGACGCGCAAGCTGGCCAAGGGCGAGATCGGCGCCGCCGGCCTGGACGTGTTCGAGCAGGAACCGGCCATCAACCCCAAGCTGCTGGCCCTTTCCAACGTGGTGCTGCTGCCGCACATGGGCTCCGCCACCATCGAGGGGCGGCAGGACATGGGCGAGAAGGTCATCGTCAACATCAAGACCTTCGTCGACGGCCACAAGCCGCCCGACCGGGTTATCGAATCCATGTTCTGACGCTCGCGAAAAGATGTTCCGGCGGCCTTGATCAGGGGCGCCGGACATCTTGACGGGGGCTCTTTTTCACACCATATGGGGTTGACTGGCGTTTTATGGCACCAGGAATGGTGGGGGCTGTGACAACCGGCGGCGACGCTGGCCTGCATCCCTTCCGGCACATGGCGGATGGCGCATGAAAACCCTTTGCGCAAAACGCCGTGGCGACTATGATCCGCCGCAGCAATCCTCATAACGATCCGGCCATCGACAATCTGGTGGCTGGCTGGAACGCTTTGCGGGTGGGCCATTGGCCCACTTTTTTTATTATCTGGGGTCGGCGATGTCAGGCGGGCAAGTTTCGCCCCATAACCGTCCCCAAGCGAAGGCGGGGACGGCCCGATCGGCCGTTCCCTGGATAGAGATCGATGGACGTACAGGAACGCATCGCCGGTATCATCGCCCCCTCGGTTGAGGCCATGGGCTACGACCTGGTGCGCGTGTCGCTGACGGGCAACGCCCGCCCGACGCTGCAGATCATGGCGGAGCGTGTGGACGGCGCCGCCATGACGGTGGATGACTGCGCGGAGATCAGCCGCGCCGTGTCGGCCCTGCTGGACGTGGAAGACCCCATCGATGTCGCCTACACGCTGGAGGTCAGCAGCCCCGGCATCGACCGGCCGCTGACCCGGCCCAAGGATTTCGAGCGCTTCGCGGGTTTCGAGGTGCGGGTGGAGACGTCGCAGCCGGTGGATGACCGGCGCCGCTTCATCGGCATGCTGAAGGGGATCGAGGACGGCAAGGTGCTGGTGGAAATGCCCACCGGTCCGGCCGCCGTGCCGTTCGACCTGATCCTGCGGGCCAAGTTGGTGATGAACGACGCGCTGCTGAAGGCGGCCGCCGAGGGCAAACACCAGCACTGACCCCGTTTCCCCCTAGTCGCTCCGCATCATACCAACAGTCGTTCTTACTGACGTAACAGAAGGCAAGGTTCGCTTCGATGGAACTTCTTCAAGTCGCTGACGCCGTCGCCCGCGAAAAGAACATCGAGAAAGAGCATGTGCTCGAGGCGATGGAAGAGGCCATCAAGAAGGCTGGCCGGTCCAAGTACGGCCACGAGCACGACATCCGCGCCCGCATCGACCGCAAGACCGGCGACATCCACCTGATGCGCTATCTGGAAGTGGTCGAGACGGTCGAGGACGAGGCGACCCAGGTCTCCGTGGCCCAGGCCAAGCGCAAGCGCCCGGATGCCAAGGTCGGCGACTTCCTGATCGACCCGCTGCCGCCCATCGACTTCGGCCGTATCGCCGCGCAGACCGCCAAGCAGGTGATCGTGCAGAAGGTGCGCGAGGCCGAGCGCGACCGTCAGTATGACGAGTACAAGGATCGCATGGGCGACATCGTCAACGGTCTGGTCAAGCGCGTGGAATACGGCAACGTGACCGTGGACCTGGGCCGCGCCGAGGCGGTGCTGCGCCGCGACGAATGCCTGCCGCGTGAGCACTTCAAGAACGGCGACCGCGTGCGCGCCTACATCTACGACGTGCGGCGCGAGCCGCGCGGCCCGCAAATCTTTCTTTCGCGCACCCATCCGGCCTTCATGGCCGGCCTGTTCAAGCAGGAAGTGCCGGAAATCTACGACGGCATCATCGAGATCAAGGCCGTGGCCCGCGACCCGGGCAGCCGCGCCAAGATCGCCGTCATCAGCAATGACAGCGCCATCGACCCCGTGGGCGCCTGCGTCGGCATGCGCGGCAGCCGCGTCCAGGCCGTGGTCGGCGAGCTGCAGGGCGAGAAGATCGACATCATCCCCTGGAACCGCGACGCCGCCACCTTCGTGGTGAACGCGCTGGCCCCGGCCGAGGTCGCCAAGGTGGTGCTGGACGAGGAGACCAAGCGCATCGAGGTGGTGGTGCCCGACGACCAGCTGTCGCTGGCCATCGGCCGCCGCGGCCAGAATGTCCGCCTGGCGTCCATGCTGACCGGCTGGGACATCGACATCATGACGGAGCAGGAGGAATCCGACCGTCGCACCGAGGAGTTCAAGACCCGGTCGCAGATGTTCATCGAGGCCCTGGACGTTGACGACGTGATCGCCCATCTGCTGGTGGCCGAGGGCTTCAGCTCGGTGGAGGAAATCGCCTACGTCGATACCGAGGAACTGACCTCGATCGATGCCTTCGACGAGGACGTGGCCGAGGAACTGCGGGAACGCGCCCGCAATTTCCTGGAAGAGCAGAACAGCCGCCTGGAAAACCGCCGCAAGGAACTGGGTGTCACCGACGAGGTGGCGGCCATCGAGGCGCTGACGGCCCCCATGCTGGTCAAGCTGGGCGAGAAGGGCGTCAAGACGCTGGACGACTTCGCCGACCTGGCGGGCGACGAGCTCATCGAAATCCTGGGCAAGGACTCGATGAGCGAGGACGAAGCCAATGAGCTGATCATGGCGGCCCGCGCCCACTGGTTCGCGGACGAAGAGTCCGGCGCGGACGCCTGAGGGGGGCCTGGTTCATGGTCTCCCCGCAGGTCTCGGGACCGGCGATGACACCGGACCCCGACGCGCCGCTGCTGCCGGAAGGCGAGGCGGAGGCGGTCGGGGGGGCCAAAAGCCCACTGCGCCGGTGCATCGCCAGCGGGGTGGTGGGAGAGAAGGACGGGATGATCCGTTTTGTCGTCGGACCCGACGGCACGGTCGTCCCCGATGTGGAGGAAACCCTGCCCGGACGCGGGCTGTGGTTGACGGCGGACCCCGCCTTGGTTGAAAAGGCGGTCGCCAAAGGTTTGTTCGCCAAGGCGGCGCGCCGGTCGGTGCGCACCCCGGCGGACTTGGGGGCCCAGGTGTCGGGCCTTCTGCGTCGCCGTTGTCTGGACCTGGTCGGGCTCGCCCGGCGGGGCGGCCAGGCGGTGGCGGGGTTTGAGAAGGTGGCTGCGGCGCTGCGCGCCAAGGCCATCGGTACGCGGTCAGGCATAGGGCTCAGGCTGGAGGCGTCCGATGGGGCTGCCGACGGCCGGTCCAAGCTGGACGCGCTGTCCCCCGGCATCCCGGTGGTCGATATCTTCGACCGGGGGGAGCTGGGCATGGCGCTGGGCCGCGATGACGCGGTGCATGCCGTGGTGGGTGCCGGACCGCTGGTCCAGCGCCTGCAGCGGGAGGCGGACAGGCTACGCGCCCTCTCCAAGGGGCGTTAGGCCCAGCGCTGGGTAAGGGATGGCCTTGGGGCATCGGCCCCGGGGCGACAACGATGAAACAGTCGGAAATCGTATGACTGACACGAGCGACCAGGACCGCAAGAAGTTGAGCCTTACCGGTCGAGGCAAGCTGGAGCTGAAGAAGACGGTGGACGCGGGATCCGTGCGCCAGAGCTTCTCGCACGGCCGCACCAAGACCGTTGCGGTTGAGGTCAAGCGCAAGCGAACCTTTGAACAGGGCGCCCGTCCCGGCGTGGCCGATGGCGGCGCCGCCGCCCGCGCCGCCGCCGAGGGCCGTCCCGCGCAGGGCGGTGGCCGTGGCCAGCCGCCGCGTGGCGGCGCCCCGCGCCAGCTGACCGACAGCGAGCGTGAAGCCCGTCTGCGCGCCTTGCGCGCCATGGGCGAGAACCCTGCCCAGGAGGACGTGGCCGACGAGCTGCTGGACGAGGTGGCCGCCGACGACCTGCCGATGGCCGACGAGGCCCCGGCCGAGGCCGCGCCCGCGCCTGAGCCCGTGGTCGAGGAGCCGGTCAACGACGGTCCCCTGGACGACGAAACCCTGCGTCGCCGCGAGCTGGAAGAGCTGCGGATGATCCAGGAAGAGGAAAAGCGCGTCGCCGCCGAGGCGGAGAAGCGCCGCCAGGAGGAAGAGGCCAAGCGCAAGGAGGCCGAGGCCGCCCGCAAGGCCGAAGAGGCCCCGCGCGCCGCCCGCCCCGCCGCCGGCAACACCGCGTCGACCACGACCGCCGCCACGGACGCCGCAGCCCCGCGTGGCCCCCTGGCCCCGCGCGCCGTCGATGACGAGGATGACGAGGGTGGGCGCCGCCGCGCCGGCCCCGGTGGTGCGGCGAAGACCGCCAGCAAGGTGGCGGCCCCGGCCCCGGCCAAGGCCGCCAAGGGTGGCGAGCGTCGCCGGAACGCCGGCAAGCTCACCATTTCGCAGGCGCTGAGCGACGAGGGCGGTGGCGCCCCGCGTGGCCGCAGCATGGCCGCGCTGCGCCGCGCCCGTGAACGTGAAAAGCAGCGCCTGAGCGGGCGTCAGGATACGCAAAAAGTGACCCGCGACGTCATCATCCCCGAAGTCATCACCGTGCAGGAACTGGCCAACCGTATGGCCGAGCGCGGTGCCGACGTGATCAAGGCGCTGATGCGCATGGGCGTGATGGCCACCATCACCCAGAACATCGACACCGACACCGCCGAGCTGATCGTGACGGAATTCGGCCACCGCGCGCACCGCGTGTCGGAAGCCGACGTCGAGGTGGGTGTGAAGGGCGACCTGGACCGCAGCGAGGACCTGCTGCCGCGTCCGCCGGTCGTCACCGTCATGGGCCACGTCGACCACGGCAAGACCTCGCTGCTGGACGCCCTGCGCCACACCGACGTCGCCAGCCGCGAGGCCGGCGGCATCACGCAGCACATCGGCGCCTACCAGGTGCAGTTGGCGGCGGGTTCGCGCATCACCTTCATCGACACCCCCGGCCACGCCGCCTTCACCGAGATGCGCGCCCGCGGCGCCAACGTCACGGACGTGGTGGTGCTGGTGGTGGCCGCCGATGACGGCGTCATGCCGCAGACGGTCGAGGCCATCCAGCACGCCAAGGCGGCCGAGGTTCCGATCATCATCGCCATCAACAAGTGCGACCTGCCCGGCGCCAAGCCGGACCGGGTGCGGCAGGAACTGCTGCAGCACGGCCTGGTGGTCGAGGCCATGGGCGGCGACGTCCTGGACGTGGAAGTGTCGGCCAAGACGGGCAAGGGCCTGGACAAGCTGGAGGAAAACATCCTCCTGCAGGCCGAAATCCTGGAGCTGAAGGCCAACCCCGACCGCACGGCCGAAGGCGTCGTCGTGGAAGCCAAGCTGGAGCGCGGCCGTGGTTCCGTGGCCACCATGCTGGTGCAGCGCGGCACGCTGAAGGTGGGCGACATCGTCGTCGCGGGCAGCGAGTGGGGCCGCGTGCGCGCCCTGGTCAACGACCGTGGCCAGAATGTCGAGAACGCCGGTCCCGCCACCCCGGTGGAGGTGCTGGGCCTGAATGCCACGCCGCTGGCCGGTGACGAGTTCTCGGTCGTCGAGAGCGAGGCCCGCGCCCGCGAAATCACCGAATTCCGTCAGCGCAAGAAGCGGGAGGCCCAGGTCGCCCAGTCGGCGCGTGGTTCGCTGGAACAGATGTTCAAGCAGATCCAGGCGGGTGAGGTGAAGGAACTGCCGCTGGTCATCAAGGGCGACGTGCAGGGTTCCATCGAGGCGATCTCCGGCACGCTGGAAAAGCTGGCCGGCGACAATGCCGAGGTCAAGGTGCGCGTCCTGCACTCCGGCGTGGGCGCCATCAACGAGAGCGACGTCACGCTGGCCAACGCCTCGCGCGGCATCATCATCGGCTTCAACGTCCGCGCCAACCCGCAGGCCCGTGAAATGGCCAAGCGGGACAACGCGGAGATCCGCTACTACTCGGTCATCTACGACATCATCGACGATGTCCGTGCCCTGCTGACCGGTATGCTGAAGCCCGTCCTGCGCGAACGCTTCCTGGGCAACGCGCAGATCCTGGAGGTGTTCAACATCACCAAGGTCGGCAAGGTCGGCGGCTGCCGCGTGACGGAAGGCATCGTGAAGCGCGGCGCCGGCGTGCGCCTGCTGCGCGACAACGTCGTCATCCATGAGGGCACGCTCAAGACGCTCAAGCGCTTCAAGGACGAAGTCAAGGAAGTGCGCGAAGGTTACGAGTGCGGCATGGCCTTCGAGAACTACGACAATATCCAGGCGGGCGACGTCATCGAAGCCTACGAGATGGAAGAGGTGGCCCGCGCCCTGTAAGGCGCGTGCCACCCGGCCGTCTCGGCTGGATCAGAGTTTCTGCCTGACAACCCGGCCGTCCGGTCCAACCCCGGACGGCCGTTTTGGCTCTTACCCGAGCCCTTTGGGCCCGGCGCCGTTCCCGTGATGGAACGGGCGGGCCGGCCCCACCCCCGACGATGGGTGGCGGAGCCCATTTATTAGGATAACGACCCATGAGCCGACATGGTGACGCCGACCTGCGCGCCGGCAAGGCCCCCTCTCAACGTCAGCTGCGCGTGGGCGAGGAATTGCGCCACGCCCTCGCCGACATCCTGCGCCGGGCCGACTTCCGCGACCCCGACCTGCATGACCTCAACGTGACGGTCAGCGAGGTGCGCATCAGCCCCGACCTGAAGAACGCCACGGCCTTCGTCATGCCGCTGGGTGGCGGCCATCCGGAGCAGATCAAGGCGCTGAACCGCGTTTCGGCCTACCTGCGCAGCCAGGTGGCCAAGGCCATGCGGCTGCAGCACGTGCCACGCCTCAGCTTCCAGGTCGACGTGTCCTTCGACTACGCCCAGCGCATCGACCAACTGCTGCACCGCCCCGACGTGCAGCGCGACCTCGATCATGACCATGACGGTCATGAGGACGCCGACGACGGCGCTGACGAGGGCGCGGAGGAAGGCACGGAGCGCCACGATGGCCCGTAAGCGCAAGGGCCGGCCGCTGCACGGCTGGCTGGTGCTGGACAAGCCGCCGGGCATGACCAGCACCCAGGCCATGGCCAAGGTGCGCTGGCTGATGCAGGCGGAAAAGGCGGGCCACGCCGGCACGCTGGACCCCATCGCCACCGGCATCCTGCCCATCGCCTTCGGCGAGGCCACCAAGACCGTGTCCTACGCCATGGACTGCGGCAAGACCTACCGCTTCACCCTGCGCTTCGGTGAGTCCCGCACCACCGACGATTTGGCGGGGGAGGTGACGGCCACCCACGACCACCGTCCCAGCGACGAGGCCATCGAGGCGGCGCTGGAGAGTTTCCAGGGCGAGATCAGCCAGGTGCCGCCGCAGTTCTCCGCCATCAAGGTGGCGGGCGAGCGGGCCTATGATCTGGCGCGGGAAGGCGAGCGGGTGGACCTGGCGCCGCGCATCGTGCGCGTGGACAGCTTCCTGCTGACCGGCCGCCCGGATGCCGACCACGCCGAGTTCGAGGTGGAGTGCGGCAAGGGCACCTATATGCGCTCCCTGGCACGGGACTTGGCGCTGGCCTTGGGCACGGTGGGGCATGTGTCCGTCCTGCGGCGTTTGCGGGTCGGGCGGTTCACCATGGACCAGGCGATTTCGCTTGACGAATTGGAACGGGTGGCGCAGACACCCACGGTCGAAGGACTTCTGCAACCGATCGAGACCGCGCTGGACGACATCCCGGCGCTGGCCCTGGCGGAAGCGGAAGCGCACCGACTGAGACACGGACAAACGGTGGCGCTGCTGCGCCGTCATGATCTGGAACGGCTGGACGCCATTCACGATCAGTTGGCGGGCGGGGAGCCCATCGCGCTTGCCATTTCAGGTGGCAAGCCGGTGGCGTTGGTCCATGTCGAGGGGGCGGAGGTCCGTCCGGTGCGCGTTTTGAACCTCTAAGTGATGGAGACGACGATGTCGATCACTGCCGAGCGCAAGCAGGCGCTCATTGCCGAGTACAAGACCGCCGAAGGCGACACCGGTTCGCCCGAGGTGCAGGTCGCGATCCTGACGGAACGCATCACCAACCTGACCGACCACATGAAGTCCCACAACAAGGACTTCCACTCCCGCCGTGGCCTGCTGGTCATGGTGAGCCAGCGCCGCAGCCTGCTGGACTACCTGAAGCGCAAGGACGCCGCCCGCTACACGTCGCTGATTCAGCGCCTGGGCCTGCGTCGCTAAGGGTATGGTCCGGACGGCGCCGCCGGCGCAAGCGACCGCAGTGACCGGTGGTACCGGCCACCCGCCTTCCGGCGGGACCGGCGCCCCGACGCTGCCGTTCCGCGCGCAGAACGCGGTCCGGATGATCCAAAAGCGGATGAGTGCGATTATTGAGTAGTGCAGATGGCCAGCCGGGGTGGACCCGGCTGGCCATCTGTCATTTAAAGGTTTCTAATGCGGGTGCTGCCGATAGGGCCCCGGCTCGGCCGTCCAATCCGGGACGTGATCCGAGTATCGGATGGAAGGAAGAAAGATATGTTCAAGGTTTTCCGTAAAGAGATGGAATGGGGCGGCCGCAAGCTGGTCCTCGAGACGGGCAAGGTCGCCCGCCAGGCTGATGGCGCTGTCATTGCCACCTACGGCGACACGGTCGTGCTCTGCACCGCCGTCGGCGCCAAGTCCGTGAAGCCGGGCCAGGACTTTTTCCCCCTGACCGTCAACTACCAGGAAAAGGCGTTCGCCGCCGGCAAGATCCCGGGCGGCTTCTTTAAGCGCGAGGGCCGTCCGACCGAGAAGGAGGTGCTGACCTCCCGCCTCATCGACCGCCCCATCCGCCCGCTGTTCGTCGATGGCTTCCGCAACGAGGTGCAGGTCGTCTGCACCGTGCTGAGCCATGACCTGGAAAACGATCCCGACATCGTCTCCATGATCGGCGCCTCCGCCGCTCTGACGCTGTCCGGCCTGCCCTTCCTGGGCCCCATCGGCGGCGCCCGCGTCGGCTACAAGGATGGCGAGTTCATCCTGAACCCGACGCTGGAGCAGATCGAGACCACCGACCTGGACCTGGTGGTTGCCGGCACGCAGGAAGGCGTGCTGATGGTCGAATCGGAAGCCAAGGAGCTGTCCGAGGAGATCATGCTGAAGGCCGTCATGTTCGGCCACACCGCCTTCCAGCCGGTGATCAACATGATCATCGACCTGGCCGAGCAGGCCGCCAAGGATCCGTGGGATTTGCCGCCGCCGGCCTATGACAAGGCCGCGCTGAAGGCCAAGCTGAACGAACTGGTGGGCGCCGACATCCGCGCCGCCTACACCCTGACCGTGAAGCAGGAACGGTATGAGGCCATCTCCACCGCCAAGAAGAAGGCGGTCGAGGCTCTGACGGTGGACGCGGCCTACACGGCGGAAGCCGTCGGCAGCACCTTCAAGGATCTGGAGGCCGACGTGCTGCGCGGCACGGTCCTGGAGACCGGCAAGCGCATTGACGGCCGCAGCACCGTCGATATCCGTCCCATCGTGGCGGAAGTGGGCGTGCTGCCCCGGGCCCACGGTTCGTCCCTGTTCACCCGCGGCGAGACCCAGGCCCTGGTGGTCGCCACCCTGGGCACCGCCCAGGACGAGCAGATCGTGGACGCGCTGGAAGGCGAATACCGCGAAAACTTCATGCTGCACTACAACTTCCCCCCGTACTCCGTGGGTGAAGCCGGCCGCATGGGCAGCCCGGGCCGCCGCGAGATCGGCCACGGCAAGCTGGCCTGGCGCGCCGTGCACCCGCTGCTGCCGTCCAAGGAAGCCTTCCCCTACACCCTGCGCCTGGTCTCCGAGATCACCGAGTCCAACGGCTCGTCCTCCATGGCCACCGTCTGCGGCACCTCGCTGTCGCTGATGGACGCCGGCGTGCCGCTGCCGCGTCCTGTGGCCGGCATCGCCATGGGTCTGATCAAGGAAGATACCGGCGTCGCCGTGCTGTCCGACATCCTGGGTGATGAGGATCATCTGGGCGACATGGACTTCAAGGTGGCCGGCACCGAGGCGGGCGTGACCGCCCTGCAGATGGACATCAAGATCACCTCGATCACCGAGGACATCATGAAGGTCGCCCTGGCGCAGGCCAAGGACGGCCGTCTGCACATCCTGGGCGAGATGGCCAAGGCCATCGGTGGCGCCCGTGACGCCGTGAACCAGAATGCCCCGCGCATCACCGTGATCAACATCCCGAAGGAGAAGATCCGCGACGTGATCGGCTCCGGCGGCAAGGTGATCCGTGAGATCGTGGAGCAGACCGGCGCCAAGATCGACATCGAGGACGACGGCACCGTGAAGGTGGCGGCCGTGGACAGCAAAGCGTCCGACGCCGCCATCAAGTGGATCAAGGGCATCGTCGCCGAACCCGAGGTGGGTGAGATTTACGTCGGCAAGGTCGTGAAGGTCATGGACTTCGGCGCCTTCGTGAACTTCCTGGGCGCCCGTGACGGCCTGGTCCACATCTCCGAACTGTCGCCGCAGCGCGTGGCCAAGGTGACCGACGTGGTCAACCAGGGCGACGAGGTGAAGGTGAAGGTCCTGGGCTTCGACGATCGCGGCAAGGTGAAGCTGTCGATGAAGGTCGTCGACCAGGCCACCGGCGAGGACCTGAGCAAGAAGGACAAGGCCGAGGAGGCGTAAGCCCCAGGGCCGGACTTTTGCCCCAGCGGCAGGGGGCTCCTTGCCGCTGGTAGCCCGCAAGGGCGGGCGCCAGAGTTTCGCGGGCAGCGTCAGCGGACTGCAAAACGAGGAAGGCCAGCGGGCGGATGCCCGCGCCCGCCGCTTGAGGGGGACCTATAATAAGCCCGAGGCATCCGGCCGCAGCCGATGCCTTTGGTTAAGGATTAAGCCGCCCAGGGTAGCTTGGGCGGCTTTTTCTATGTCCGCCGCGTGCCGACAACGATCCATTTGTGGCGAAGTCTGGGCACTAATTCGGTCTAGCCATGAAATAAGGGCTTAGTATTGATTTCCAGCCGTGCGCTGAGGGCATGGAAAGTGTGACGATCCTCACAGGTTATGACCGTCTCGAGGGCGTAATGAATCGGTCATCCATCAGTAGTTACCCGCAATAGTAGCGCGATGGACTTGAAGGTGATGACGAAACATCGCCGAAACACGCCCAAGTTTTATTGCTTGCAGCAATGAAATTGTGGCGGATTAGGGACCTTGAAGGAGAGTTACCATGTCGCATTTACGGACTATTGTCTTGGCCGCTTCGGCTCTGGTCGCGGTTGCCGCGACGCCGGCCCTGGCGCAGAGCACGTTCGATGGCGGCTATGTTGGTGCCAACGCCGGCTATGACTGGTTCAACGCCCATCAGCGGGCCACCGTCGGCGGCCAGCAGAGCACGCCCAGCCATGAGACCCAGGGTTTCAACGGCGGCCTCTTCGCCGGCTACGGCCAGACCGTTTATGACAACATCTATGTCGGCGCCGAAGGCGAAGCCAATTTCTATACCGGCGACCGGACCTACAGCGACGCCCTGGGCAGCTACCGCGTGCAGCCCAACTACAGCGCCGGCGTCAGCGCCCGCCTGGGCTACGTGGTCCAGCCCGACCTGCTGCTGTTCGGCCGTGTGGGCTAT
Organism: Nitrospirillum amazonense; assembly: GCF_029594735.1. Taxonomy (NCBI): domain Bacteria; kingdom Pseudomonadati; phylum Pseudomonadota; class Alphaproteobacteria; order Rhodospirillales; family Azospirillaceae; genus Nitrospirillum; species Nitrospirillum amazonense. Next base: position 286,341 of record NZ_JARPAF010000002.1, on the reverse strand, counting down.
CAGCACACCTCCATCGATACGACCAACGCCCTGACGGGTGGCGCCTCCCGCCAATACGCTCAGGACTATGACGGTGTGAAGTACGGCGTCGGCGCCGATTACGCCATCGATGAGCACCTGTTCACCCGCATCGAGTACGACTACACCGACTACTCGCACTCCACGCGGGATCTGGCCGGCGGCCAGCTGCGCACGACCCCGGACGAAAGCCAGGTCCGCGTCGGCGTCGGCATCCGCTTCTGATAAAAGCGCGCCTCTTGAGGAAAAGGCCCGGGCTCATCCCCGGGCCTTTTTCATGTTCGAACGCCCTTTTCTCAGGATGCGACCGCCTTACGCAAACCAGTCATCGCGTGGAATACGTCGCCCAGGTGCGCACGGGCCCCGTGTCCACATGGGTGTGGCCGCTGCCATCGTAGAAGGCGGCGCCGCCGCGCTGCATGGTCTTTGCGATCTCGGTGATGGCGTCGCCCTTCAGCGCCGGGATGCGGATGTCGGCGGCGCGGCCCTGCATGTGGAAGCTTTCGCGGGCGGCGTTGCGGTTGACCTTGACCAGGGCGGCATTGGTCTCGGGTGAGCGGTAGCCCGACAGGATGTCCACCTGCGTGGTCGGCGGCAGGCTGGATCGCAGGATGACGCCGCTGATGAAGTCCATCAGCGCCGGGTCGATGTCATGGGTCTCGCCGGTATGGCGATCGCGCATGATGTGCGCCACCTCGGCCATGGCGTGGGCGTCATAGGCGCCGTCATGCCAGTAGATGACGTCCACCTTCTCCTTGCTAGGCGGATGCACCAGCACGACGCGGCGGATGGCGGCGGTATTTGCCGGCGGCAAGTCGGCCTCCGCCGGGGGCACGGGGAAGGGCTTGGGCGCGCCGCCGCCGCACGCCGCGACCACGGCCAGCATCAGGGAAAGGGATGCCGCCCGGGCGAACCGGAAAGGGGGTTTTGTCATGGGGCCAGCCGATATCCGCCGGGTTCGGTCACCAGCAGGACGGCGTTGGCCGGGTCCCGCTCTATCTTCTGTCGCAAGCGATAGATATGGGTTTCCAGGGTGTGGGTGGTGACGCCTTCGTTATAGTTCCACACCTGGTCCAGCAACTGCTCCCTGCTGATGACCGCGCCCTCGGCGCGGTGCAGATAGGCCAGGATTTGCGCTTCCTTGTCGGTCAGCCGGGTTTCGGCGCCGGTGCCGTCCTCCCGCAGGGTGCGGGCGACCGCGCGGAACTCATAGGGGCCGATGCGCAGGGCGGGGTCGTCGCCCGTGGGCCGGGCATGCTGGCGCAGCTTGGTCAGCAGCGTGCCGATGCGGAACGGCTTCACCAGCCGGTCGCTGCAGCCCGCCACGTCGGGTTCCCCCTCCGCCGCCATCAGCAGGATGGGGCAGTCCACACCGGCCTGGCGCAAGGCGGCGCAGACGGCGGCCCCGTCCATGTCGGGCAGGCGGCTGGCCAGCAGAATGGCCTCGAACGAAACCTCCTGCGCGGCGGCCAGCGCCGTGGCGCCATGGGCGGCCTGCCGCACGTCGAATTCCTCCAAAGCCGTCAGCTGTTCGGCCAACAGGTGACGCAGGGTTTCGTCATCCTCAACCAGCAACAGTTTCTTGGAGCCTGGGGTCGTCATAGGCCTGGACTAGGGCAACGGGGACGGAGGCGGACGGACAGTCTTGTCGTCTTCTTACCATGGGTGCGGATCGTTCGCACGGGAGTCCATGGGCGCATGCCCCATGGGTTGAGCTTCCTCTCTATCGCCTGGCCAGGATGTCGGCGTGGCCCACGATCAGCTCCACCCGCATGACGGCGGCGCGGCGGCGCTCGCGCCAGGCGCCGACGCGGTCGGCCATGGCGGGATCGCGTGCTTCCGCCTGGGCGGCCAGAATGTCCACCAGGTCCAGGTGTGCCTGTCGGGCGCGCAGGCCAGACAGCCGCCAGTCCGACCGGGCGCCGTCCAGGCGATAGCCCGCGGCCTCCAGCCTTTCCACCAGAACCGGGGAGGCCTGATCGCCCAGCGGCGGGCCGAAGCCATAGTCGCGCTGGGCCGCGGCCGTCGCCAGTTCCACCACCATCCCATCGTCCGGATCCTCTGGCCGCCAGAGCAGCCGGCCATCCTGCACCCCAGTGGCCAATACGGGCGGCAGGCCGCTGGCCGCCAGTTCGACAACGAAATGGTCCAGCCATTCCGCCGATACGCGATCGAAGAAGGCATTGCCGGTAACGCCGTCATGGCGCTGGATGCCCAGGTCGTGCAGGTCGGACGACATGTCCTGTTGGATCAGGGTCAGGCGGCTGCGCATGTCGTCGCCGAACAGGATCAGCTCGCCCACCGCACCCGGTGTCCCGGCTTCCGGCGGGTTGCGGGCCATGCCCCAGCCCAATTCATGCGCCCAGCGCTGCATCCGCTCCGCCACGCCGCCCAGGACCGTGGCGTCGGTGTCCATCAGGGTCCAATCCTGGATCATGCGCCCCAGGCGGGGCAGCAGATGGCGGACGTTGGCGCCCAGGCCGGCGCCCAGATCCAGGACATGGGGGCGCGACGGCACCATGCGGGCGAATTCCCAGGCCAGCTCGATGGCCCGCGCCTTATCGTCCAGCGGCTCGCGCAGGGCCTGCCAGTCGCTGTCGATGATCTGCGGCTGGATCATGCGTCGCCTCCGCGACCACCGCCGGGGGGCGGGCCGGAAGAGGGGGCTGAGGCCGGGGCGAAGGCACGGAACATCCCGTTAGGGTCCTGACGTGACGGGGTCGGCGCAGGGGCCGGAAACAAACGGAAACGGGGCGGGAAACACCGTTGCATCAGCGGGTTACCGGGGTGTCCGCCACACCGTCGGCCCACCGCCCGATGGTCGGATGCGCCACTTACTCTGGTGTTTCCCGCCCGGAAAAGCCATGGCGCGATCGGTCATATCGGCTGGCCGCCCGGCGCGGGGCTGGCGGGGCGAGCGACGCGGCGTGGGATTTATTCCGCACGCCGTCCCACCGCCGGGCTGGGGACCCATGCAACGCTAGCGCTTCGCCCGCGCACCGGGGACCGATACCGTGTGATTTGGGCGGAAGTGGTTGTGCCGGGCGGGCCAAATGACCATTTGCTGCCCATGCGCCGGTGCCCATTTTTCGTGCCGTCCCTCAGCCTAAGTCCCAAGGCCCCGTGCCGTTCTCCCGTGTCGCCTGGATATACCCGCATGTCGCTCGCCGCCGAACCCATCTCGCCCCTGCTGCGGACCGCCAGCCGCTCCGTCCAGCGCGCGGTGTCCGAGCTGCGCCGCGGCGATCTGGTGATGCTGCAGGGCGGTGACGACCGTGTCCTGCTGGTGCGCGCGGCAGAGATGGCGGACGCCCCGGCCCTGGCTCTGTTGCGGCAGGCGGCGACCCAAGCCGGCGGGGGCGAGCCCGCCCTGGTGGTGACCGACAAGCGCGCCATCGCCGCAGGCCTGCTGACCCGGGCGGTGGAGCCGGCGCAGGCCGACCCCATGGGGGCCGGCACCGTGGTCATCGCTCCGGCTCCGGGCCCGTCGAGCCAAGGCACATCGGGTCAAGGCCTGACGCCCGACCTGGTGCGCCTGCTGGCCGACCCCACCCGCCCGGGCCACGCCACCCCCGGCATCACGCCCATCGTCCGCCCCTTCCCCTCCGCCGAGGGCGAGGCCCTGCTGCTGGTCAAGCTGGCGCGCCTGCTTCCGGCCGTCGTGGTGGCCGAGGTGCCGGCCGCCCGCGCCGCCGAGGTGGCGGCGCGCAATGACCTGCTGACGGTGCGGGGCGCCGACGTCCAGGCCTACCAGGCCGCCGGCGAGTCCACTCTGCGCCAGGTGGTGGAGGCTTCCGTCCCCCTGCTGGATGCGGAGGACACGCGCCTGATTGCCTTCCGCGCGCCCGACGGCGGGGTGGAGCATCTGGCCATCCTGATCGGCAATCCCGATCCGGCGCAGCCGGTGCTGGCCCGCCTGCATTCCGAATGCTTCACCGGCGACCTGCTGGGCTCCTTGCGCTGCGACTGCGGCGCCCAGCTGCGCGGCGCCATCCGCGAGATCGCGGCCCAGGGCAGCGGCGTGGTCCTGTACCTGGCGCAGGAGGGCCGCAACATCGGCCTGATGAACAAGCTGCGCGCCTACCGCCTTCAGGACGCCGGCGTCGACACGGTGGACGCCAACCTGATGGTGGGCTTCGAGGCGGACGAGCGCACCTACCTGCCGGCGGCCACCATGCTGAAGGCCCTGGGCTTCACCGCCGTGCGGCTGATGACCAACAACCCGGACAAGCTGTCCCAGCTGGCCCGCTGGGGCGTGCAGGTGGTGGACCGCGTCCCCCACATCTTCCCCGCCAACGGCCACAACATCGCCTACCTGCGCACCAAGGCGGAAAAGGCCGGCCACCTGCTGTGATGGGCAGGGCTGGCCAAGGCCGGCAAGTCCGGCTGGCGCCGCCCGGTTGAATCTGCCGATGGGCGGTTTCGCATGACCGCGGATGCCGGCTAATACACTGAAAATATTAAATATTCAGACTGGCATAGCGCTTGCTTTGGATTGTGGGTGCAGGAGAAAGCCCCATGACCCCCAGCGTCCAGTCTGCCCTGTCGCCGTCCTACCCCGATCCCGCGCTGGTGGGTGGCAACGCCACGGCCGCGACCGCCGGCCAGGCGGGGGTGACGGGTGACTTCCAGGACCAGCTGGGCCAGCAGGTGGCGCAGGACGCGACGCAACAGGCGGGCGCGTCGCCGGGTCAGGTAGGTGCCGCCCCGGTGGGTACTGCGGCTGCGGTCCAGGCCCAGGCGGCTGCCCATAAGGACAGCCACATGTCCTTCTGGGACGTGGTCGACATCATCAATCCCCTGCAGCACATCCCTGTCATCAGCACGATCTATCGGGAGATCACGGGCGACACCATCAAGGCCCCGGCCAAGATCCTGGGCGGCCTGCTCTATGGCGGCCCCATCGGCATGGCGCTGGCCACCGGCGACGCCATCATCGAGGAGGAAACGGGCGAGGACGTGGGCGCCCACGTCATGGACGCCCTGGGCCTGGGGCACCACAAGACCGGCACGGTCACACTGGACCCCGACGAGGATCAGGGCGGCGGCAAGGGACGCCAAGGCGGCCACGGGCGCGGCCAGGGAGACGGCCAGGAGCAGCCGGACCACGCCCCCACCGCTGGCCGCGCGCCCGTGGCCAAGGTCGAGTCCCTGGTGCTGGCGCCCCAGACGGAAGGTGCGGCCCCGGCGGTGGCGCAGGCGGCGCCGGTTCCGGGCCAGATGGTGCGCACCAGCTCGGTTCCCGCCGGCGCCGTGCCCGGCCTGGCCACGCCGGCCACCACGGTCAGGTCCCAGGGCCAGGCCTTCCCCAACCTGGCGGCCGTACCCGCCATGGCCGTGCCCCCCATGGCCGTGAACGCTCCCGCCATGGCGTCCCCGGGGGCCGTGCCCGGCCTGGCCACGCCGGCCACCACGGTCAGGTCCCAGGGCCAGGCCTTCCCCAACCTGGCGGCCGTACCCGCCATGGCCGTGCCCCCCATGGCCGTGAACGCTCCCGCCATGGCGTCCCCGGGGGCCGTGCCCGGCGCCAACCCCACCCAGGCCCTGGCGCAGCAGGCCAGCCAGATCACCAATGCCACGCAGGCGATGGCCCAGGCCGCGAACGCCGCCGCCAACATCGGTGTCGGCACCCAGTCCATGCCCATGGCCGCCGGACCGCAGCTGATGCCGGCCCAGGCCGCCGCCATGGCCAACACCGCCAGCAATGAGGCGGGCGCCCACCTGGGGCAGAAGCAGGCACACGGCCTGACCCTGGCCAACTACCGCGCCATGGCGGGCGCCGGCGCGGGCGCCCCCACCGGCCGCACCCTGGTGGCCCCCAGCTACGTCCAGAACATCAAGTCCGCTACCGCCGGCCCCACGGTGCTCCAGACCGGTGCGGTCCAGGCCAACGCCGCCCAGTCCCAGGCCGCCCAGTCCCAAGCAGTGATGGCCGCCGCCTCCCACCCGGCCATGATCCAGGTGATGGACGGCGGCACGGCCACTACCGCGCAGCCGCAGCGCACCCCAGTGCCCCAGGCCATCCAGGCCTACACCAACGCCATGGGCCAGGACACGGCCACCCTGTTGGCCCAGGCCACCGCCGCGTCGGCCAGCGTCAACGGTAGCCAGGCGCCTGCCGGCGCCCAGCCCGCGATGCCGCAGCAGCCCGCCAGCGGCGGCACCCTGTCCGCCAGCGCCATGCCGCCGGCCGGTGCGACCGACAGCCAGGCCGCGTCCCGGGGTGGCGCCGTCCAAACCGGGGCCGCGGTCATCAGCAATGCCACCGGCGGCCCGCCCCCGCTGCCCAAGCAGTTCATCGCCGACATCATGATGGCCAACCTGGCCAAATATCAGGCCATGAAGGACGCCCAGGGCGCCGCGCACTGACATCGCCCCCGCATTGACGCGGCCCAATTGATCGGGACGCCGGTTGGGGTATAGAGGGGGGATGGACATCCACCTGATCCCAGATGCCACCCTTCCAGCGACGCCCGGTTCCGGTGCCGGCTACCGGCTGCGCTGGCAGGACGGCCAGGGCCGGGCCCATGAGGCCGCCTGCATTATCGGCCGGGGCGGGATCATCGCCGACAAGCGGGAAGGGGACGGGGGTACCCCCGTGGGCCGCTTTCCCCTCCGCCGCGTGCTCTACCGCCCGGATCGCCTGCCGGCGCCGGAGACCGCCCTGCCGGTGGCGGCCCTGGCACCGGATGAGGGCTGGTGCGACGACCCCACCCACCCCGACTACAACCGCCCGGTGACCCTGCCGTTTCCCGCCAGCCATGAGGTGATGTGGCGGGAAGACCACGTCTACGACATCGTCGTGGTGCTGGGGCATAACGATGACCCGCCGGTGCCCGGCCTGGGCAGTGCCATCTTCATGCACCTGACGCGGCCCGACCGCACCGCCACGGCCGGCTGCACCGCCCTGGACCTGGACGATTTGCGCCGCCTGCTGTCCCATTGCCAGCCGGGGGACCGGCTGTGTGTTCCTGATCAAGGACCGATGCCATGAGCGACATCCTGCCGTTGGGCCCTTTGCCCCGCCTGATTGGCCACCGGGGTGCCGCCCGGCACGCGCCGGAGAACACTCTGTCCGGCATCCGGATGGCGGCGACGCAAGGCGCCAAATGGGTGGAGGTGGACGTCAAGCTGACGGCCGATCTGGTGCCGGTGCTGATGCATGACGACGATCTGGACCGCACCACCGACGGCAAGGGGCCGGCCAAGAACCTGACGCTGGACGCCCTGCGCCAGCTCGACGCCGGGTCCTGGTTCTCCCCCGCCTTCCGGGGCGAGAAGGTGCCGACCTTGGTGGAGGTCATCCAACTGGTGCTGGCCCTGAACCTGGGGCTGAACCTGGAGATCAAGCCTTGCCCGGGTCGGGAGGAGGAAACGGCCGGCGTCGCGCTGACCCTGGCCTATTCCCTGTGGCCGGACGACCGGCCGCCGCCCCTGGTCTCCTCCTTCGCCGACGCGTCCCTGGACATGGCGCGCCAGGTGGTGCCGCGCTGGCCCCTGGGCTACCTCATCGACCGGCGGCCGGCCAACTGGCGCCAGCGGGTGGAGCAGTTGAACGTCAGCACCATCAACGTCAACGCCCGCAGGGAGGACGCGGCCAGCATTCGGGAGTATAAGTCCACCGGGCGGCCGGTGCTGGCCTACACGGTCAACACGGTGCCCATGGCGCGGGAGGTGTTGGGCTGGGGCGTTTCATCGGTATTCACCGACACGCCCAGCGGGCTCATGGAAATCGCGGGCTGAAAAGGCGGGCCGGGCGGGCAAAAACATTGGGCGCAGTCCACGTCAAGCGGACGAGGGGCCTTTCGCGCGCCCCGGTTTTCCTATATCCAGCCTGCGATATGTTAGCGGCCGCCCGCCGCCACCCTATATGTATTGGGGACCCGAACCATTCCGGTAACCCCGCATGGGGGCACGGGTTGACGCAAGGTCCGGTTTTCAGGAGACGTGAGTTGAAGGCGCTGCGGCCATTGGTGATGTCCGGTAAGGAAGTGCTGCCCGTCGTCGAGGGTGGCAAAGGCATCTCCGTTTCCAACGGCGAAAGCTCCGGCGCGTGGGCGTCGGCCGGCGGCGTTGGCACCTTCTCCGGCGTCAACGCCGACGCCTACGACGATAAAGGCCAGCTGATCCCCCAAGTCTATCATGGCAAGACTCGCCGTGAGCGGCATGAGGAACTGATCAAGCATTCCATCCGCGGCGGCATCTACCAGGCCCGCGTTGCGCACGAGACGGCGGGCGGCGAAGGCCGCATCCACATGAACGTGCTGTGGGAAATGGCGGCGGCCGAGCAGATCCTGCACGGCGTGCTGGAAGGGGCCCAGGGCCTGATCCACGGCATCACCTGCGGCGCCGGCATGCCTTACCGCGTGGCCGAGATCGCCGTGAAGCACGGCGTGTACTACTACCCCATCGTCTCGTCCGCCCGCGCCTTCCGCGCCCTGTGGCTGCGCGCCTACAACAAGTTCCGGGATTTCCTGGGCGGCGTGGTTTACGAGGATCCGTGGCTGGCGGGCGGCCATAACGGCCTGTCCAACAGCGAAGATCCGCTGAAGCCCGAGGATCCCTATCCGCGCGTGAAGGCCCTGCGCGAGATGATGAACAGCTTCGGCCTGAACGAGACGCCCATCATCATGGCGGGCGGCGTGTGGTGGCTGTCGGAATGGGACCACTGGCTGGACAATCCGGAGATCGGGCCCGTCGGCTTCCAGTTCGGCACCCGTCCGCTGCTGACCAAGGAAAGCCCCATTTCCGACGCATGGAAGCAGCGGCTGTTGACCCTGAAGAAGGGTGACGTCTACCTGAACCACTTCTCCCCCACCGGCTTCTATTCCTCGGCCGTCAGCAACCCCTTCCTGGAAGAGCTGAAGGGCCGGGCCGAGCGGCAGGTGGCCTATTCGGTGGAGCCGGTCGGCGACCTGACCGCCGAGTTCATGGTGGGCCCGCGCGGCCGCCCGGTGTACCTCACCGAACATGATCGCGAGCGGGCGCAGGGCTGGGTGGCCGGCGGCAACAGCGTGGCCCTGAGGACCCCGGACACGACCCTGATCTTCGTCGATCCCGCCCAGGCGGAGGTCATCCGCCAGGACCAGATCGATTGCATGGGCTGCCTGTCGGCCTGCAATTTCTCCAACTGGGCGCAGAACGAGGAAGGGACCACGGGCCGCAAGGCGGATCCGCGGTCCTTCTGCATCCAGAAGACCCTGCAGAACATCAGCCATTCCGAGGATGTGGAGCACCAGCTGATGTTCGCCGGCCACAACGCCTATCGCTTCGCCAGCGACCCCTGGTACCAGAACGGCTTCGTGCCGACGGTGAAGCAGCTGGTGGAGCGGATCGCGACCGGGTACTGAGCGCGGATCGCGACCGGGTGCACGACGCGGGATCATCGCAGGGGAAGGGGGCCGGTTTCGGCCCTCTTTTCGTTTGGCCGGCTGCCCCTTTTTGTTTGGTCGACTGAATGATGGCCGCCATCAACCTTTTCCCCGGGCGCAGTCCAGGCCAGCGCCTTTAAATCTGGATTCATTCCAAATTTCATGGCTGAATAGCGGAAATCCTTGAGGATCGGGTCTTTTCCGGTCCCCCGTTCTTGCCCATATGCAGATCATGACCGACCTCACCCCCGCCCCCCTCACCGCTGAAGACTTCGGCAGCGAAGCGATGGCCATCCAGGCGACGGATCGCCTGGCGCGTGCGGGCCTGCGCCCGACCCGCCAGCGGGTGGCCCTGGCCAAGCTGCTGTTCGACGGCCATGACCGCCACGTGACGGCGGAACAGCTGCATGGCGAGGCGTCGACCGCCGATATGCGGGTGTCCCTGGCCACCGTCTACAACACCCTGCACCAGTTCACCGAGGCGGGCCTGCTGCGCGAGGTGGTGGTGGAGGCCGGGCGGTCCTACTTCGACACCAACGTGTCGGACCATCACCACTTCTTCTTCGAGGGCAACGGCCACCTGATCGACATCCCGGGCGACGCCCTGGCTGTCAGCGGCCTGCCCGACGCGCCCGCCGGCACCCGGGTCGCCCGCGTGGACGTCATCATCCGCCTCAGCGACGGAAACTGAACGGCGGACGGCATCCTCCCCATCCTTCAAACGGTTCCCTTCCGGGCGAAGCGATAGTTTAGAATTTCTCTAGACGAATTGCCCCGCCGGCTTGGGCGTGGCATGATCATCGCCCGCATGAAAGGCCACCGCAGATGGCCGCTGAAGGTTTGCGTGAACCCTGTCGTGGAGGACTGTTGCCATGTCGCTCAAGGGTACCAAGACCGAAAGCAACCTGAAGGAAGCGTTCTCGGGCGAAAGCCAGGCCAATCGCCGCTATCTCTATTTCGCGCAAAAGGCCGACGTCGAAGGCTACAACGACGTCGCGGCCGTGTTCCGCTCCACCGCTGAAGGCGAAACCGGCCATGCCCATGGCCACCTGGAATTCCTGGAAGAGGTCGGCGACCCGGCGACGGGTGAGCCCATCGGCTCCACCGACCTGAACCTGAAGGCCGCCATCGCCGGTGAGACGCACGAATACACCGACATGTATCCCGGTATGGCCCGCACCGCCCGCGATGAAGGTTTTGATGAGATCGCCGACTGGTTCGAGACGCTGGCCAAGGCGGAGAAAAGCCACGCCGGCCGCTTCCAGAAGGCGCTGGACCAGCTGAACAGCTGACCACGGCCCCCGGTAAAGCCTGATCTTCCCCAGCCCTATCCCGACGCCGTTTCTTGGATGCAGGCCGGCGTCGGCGGAGGTGCGCCCATGCGCGAAGGCAGCCTGGAGGCCCCCGTCCGCCACCCGGTGGATTGGCAGAACCCGGACTTTTATGACGAGGCGCTGCTGGATGCGGAGATGCGGCGCGTCTTCGACGTCTGCCATGGCTGCCGCCGCTGCTTCAACCTGTGTGACAGCTTCCCCCGCCTGTTCGACCTGGTGGACCATTCCCCGTCGGAAGAACTGGATACGGTGGAAAGCAAGGATTTCGCCAAGGTCGTGGACGCCTGCACCCTGTGCGACATGTGTTTCCTGACCAAGTGCCCCTATGTGCCGCCGCACCCCTTCAACCTGGATATCCCCCATCTGATGCTGCGCTATCGCGCGGTGCAGGCGCGCAAACACGGCGTCCCCTTCGCGGTGGACCAGATGACCCGCACCGACCGCAACGGCCGTGTCGCGGGCAAGGTGGCATCCCTGGTGAATTGGGCCACAGCCACCGGCAACCGGTTGACGCGCCGCGTGATGGAAAAGGTGGCGGACATCGATGCCGCGGCCAGCCTGCCCAAGTTCCAGGGCCGCAGCTTCGTCGCACGTGCGGCCGACGACCCGCCGGCGGTCAACCCGATGGGTCCGGCCGCAGGGCGCAAGGCGGTGTTCTACGCCACCTGCTTCGTCAACTTCAGCAACCCCGGCATCGGCCAGGCGGCGCAGTCCGTCCTGGCGCACAACGGGGTGGCGACGGACGTGGCCTATCCCGCCTGCTGCGGCATGCCCCAGCTGGAACAGGGGCGTATCGAACAGGTGGTGGAAAACGCCGGCCTGGTCGCCCGTCACTTCAGCCGCTGGATCGACCAGGGCTATGACGTCATCGCCCTGGTGCCGTCCTGCGCCCTGATGCTGAAATTTGAATGGCTGCACCTGGTGCCGGCGGACCATCCCGACCGCGCGGCGGTGGAGCGGTTGTCCAAGGCCACCTTCGACATCGCGGAATACATCGTCGACATCGCCCAGAAGGAAGGGCTGGCCCCTGGCCTGCGCCCGCTGGAGGGCGGTGTGACCCTGCACATCGCCTGCCACGCCCGGGCGCAGAACATGGGGCAGAAGGCGGCGGAGATGCTGCGCCTGATCCCCAGGGACGCCGAGGGCGGGCGGATGGGCCCGGCCGAGCTGAAAGTGGTGGAACGCTGCTCCGGCCATGGCGGCAGCTGGGGCGTCATGAAAGGCAATTTCGAAACGGCGCTGAAGGTGGGCAAGCCGGTGGCCAGCCAGGCCGTCAAGAACGCCAAGCATTACCTGGCATCCGAATGCCCGCTGGCGGGCGAACACATTCGCCAAGGGGTGGAGCGGCTGGATCCGGCGCGGGCGGCATCCCTGGAGCAATTGCACCCCGTCGAAATCTTTGCCCGGGCCTATGGGCTGTAAGACCTTTGGGGCATAGTCCGGGCGCGTTCAGGAGACCCCATCATGACCCAGGCCCCCTCTCCCGTTTCCAGCCGGCGGCACGCCATCGGCCGGGACGACATCATGCCCATGGACGAGTACGGCCGGATACGGGCGGAGCGCCGCCGCGCCCTGGTGGCTGTGAAGCGTAACCGCCGCCTGGCGGTGGGGCCCTACGCCACCTTCCATTTCGAAAGCTATGAGACCATGTGGTCCCAGGTGCATGAGATGCTGTTCATCGAGCGTGGCGGCGAGGCCCAGATCGAGGATGAACTGCGCGCCTACAACCCGCTGATCCCCAAGGGGCGGGAGCTGGTGGCCACCATCATGTTCGAGATCGACGACCCCCTGCGGCGCAAGGCCCTGCTTGGGCGGCTGGGCGGGGTGGAGAACACCCTGTGGCTGGAGTTCGCCGGCGAAAAGGTGCGCGGCCGGCCCGAGGCTGACTTGGACCGCACCTCCGCCGCCGGCAAGGCCTCCAGCGTGCAGTTCGTCCACTTCCCCTTCACCGACGCCCAGGTGGCCCTGTTCCGCCAGCCGAGCACGCGGGTGGTGGTGGGCGTCGACCATGACCAGTACCCGCACATGACGGTGATGCCCGAGGCTGTGCGCGCCGCCCTGGTCGGCGACTTCGATTGACGGGCATGAAAAAGGCCGGCGCCCTGGCGGGGGCCGGCCTTTTGTCCTGATGGGATTGCGTTGCCTACCTGACGGTTTCCAGCGGCCTCACCGGCGCTTTCGCGCCCACAGGTGGATAGGGGCTTTCGGTGTCGAACATGTCGATGCTGTCAGGATCGTAGGGGAACCAGTTGGTGGGCTTGTCGTCCGACCCCGGCGTTCCCGGCGGCACAGGCGCCAGGCTGTGGCCGGAGGGTTTGCCCGGGCCACTCTTCGCCACCACCTGGTGCAGGCCGTAGATGGCGGCCAGGCCCAGGGTGGGCCCCAGGATCATCAGGCTGGCCCCCCAGGCCAGGATGGCGATGTCCATCTTCAGGCCCAGACCGGGCAGCAAGAGCTGGGCGGCGCCGTACACGGCCAGTTCGGACATGCCGAAAACCAGGCCAAGGCCGATCGCGTTGAAAGCAGGCACATCCTGAAGGATCTGAGCGTCCTTTTTCATAGCAGCCTCCCTATTTATTACAGGAATGATGCGCTCACTTTTTCGATTCCGCCACTACCCATTTGGACGTCTGAAAAAGACAGTCCCAGTCTTTCGCAATTGCGAAATAAACCTGGTTCAAACCGGCACCTCTTTCCTTAACGCCCAGATCCCGTGTTAAGGTCCCGCGATTTCGCGGTTTGGGTCGTTCGGCTTTCAAGGATGGGCGGGCATGGATCAGGCGGGTGGTTTGCGGGTTTTGCTGGTCGGGGGGACGGGCCTGGTGGGCGCCCATGCCCTGACCATGCTGCTGGAGTCGCCCAAGGTGGCCCAGGTGGTCAGCCTGGTGCGTACGCCCACCGGCCTGCGGCATGCCAAGCTGCGCGAGCTGGTGGTGGACTTCGCCACCCTGACCGACCTGCCGCCCGACGTGCAGGTGGACGCCCTGCTGTGCGCCCTCGGCACCACCCGCAAGGATGCCGGCAGCGACGCCGCTTTCCAGGATGTGGACCTGAAGTATGTGGTGACGGTGGCCAAGGCGGCGCGCCGTGCCGGTGCCACCTTTTTCGGCGGCGTCTCCTCCGTCGATGCCGACTCGACCTCCCATCGCCTGTATTTGAAGACCAAGGGCATGATGGAGGATTACGTGGCCACCCTGGGCTTCACCTCCCGCCACTTCCTGCGCCCCTCGCTGCTGCTGGGCAAGCGCAGGCAGGACCGGCCGCTGGAACGGTTCTTCCAGCTGCTGGCGCCCGTGGTCGGCCCTTTCCTCAGCGGGCGCCTGGAAAAGTACCGGCCCATCCCGGCCAAGGTGGTGGCGGCGGCCCTGGTCACCACCGCCAGCCAGCCGGCCATCGGCGGCGTGCGCACTCATGAATACAGTGCCATCCGCTCCCTGGCGGGGATGTGACTTAGGCCATCAGATCAGCGGCACTCAGCCAATGGATGCGGCCGAAGCCCGCCACCAGGTGGACCTGGGCTATCTCCAGCCGCCAGAAGCGGAAATCGGGGAAGTCGGCATAGAGCGCGGCGCTGGGATGGCGGTCCAGGTAGACCGCGCGCGCGGCCTCCGCCGCCTCCCCGGCCAGGGCTTCCGCCCGCCCCATGACGGAGAGGCGCGGGCCGGTCAGCGGGTTTTCCCGGCCGGCGGTGTCCTCGAACAGCAGGGCGGCGCGGCCGTCCTGGCGCAGGTTGCGGGTGTGCAGCGCCAGTTCCGACAGCAACAGCAGGGGCCGGCCGCCGCCATCCAGCGCCACCAGCACCAGGGACGGGTAGGGCCAGCCGGCCATGGCCGCGGCGTCATCGGCCGAGCCCGCGACCAGGGTGGTCAGCGTGGCCTGCGGCCGGCTGGCCAACAGGTCCAGGGCGGTTTGCCGCGCCTCGGCCGGGGCGCCGGCGGGGCCCGCTTGCGGGGGTATGTCGGGAGGCATTGTCACCGGCGTCACTCCACCCATTTCTTTGGAACCGCCCCGGCCCTTGCGGACTATTCCTCAAGTGGCAGGGGCGGCTGCATACTTCGCCGTAATCATGCCATAGTGCCAGGCAATCTGGTGAACTGGGGCTGTCCCCCGACTTTGGTCGGGATGGGACGGCCGGGGCAAAGTGGGAAGAGGGGAAAACTCCGTGGTTCAGACCATCGCGCTGGTTGACGATGACCGCAACATCCTGACCTCTGTCTCCATCGCGTTGGAGGCCGAGGGGTACGAGGTGCGCACCTACACCGACGGGGATGAGGCCCACCGCGCGCTCAGCTCGCGGCCGGTGGATCTGGCCGTGCTGGACATCAAGATGCCGCGCATGGACGGCATGGAGCTGCTGCAGCGCATCCGCCAGAACTCGGCCATGCCCGTCATCTTCCTCACCTCCAAGGATGATGAGATCGATGAGTTGCAGGGCCTGCGCATGGGCGCGGACGACTACATCAAGAAGCCCTTTTCCCAACGCCTGCTGATCGAACGCATCAAGGCCCTGCTGCGGCGCGAGGTGTTGAACGCCGGCGGCGGCAAGGGGACGGTGGAGCCGGGCTCCGTCATGGTGCGGGGCGAGCTGGTGCTGGACAACGCCCGCCATTCCTGCACCTGGAAGGGGCAGGAGATCGACCTGACGGTGACGGAATTCCTGCTGGTGAAGGCGCTGGCCCAGCGTCCGGGCCATGTGAAAAGCCGCGACCAGCTGATGGACGCCGCCTATGGCGAGCACATCTACGTCGACGACCGCACCATCGACAGCCACGTGAAACGCCTGCGCAAGAAGTTCAAGGTGGCCGACCCGGACTTCGCCCAGATCGAAACCCTGTACGGCGTGGGCTACAAATACCGCGACGCCTGAGCGACTGAGTTAAGCATATACCTAAAATCCAAGGCCGCGACTGCGGCCGCCGGGACGAGTACCGAAGGGCGCAGCGAGGATGGCCGAGGGGCGGACGCCCCGCTGGCGCCTGAGGAACTCCAAAAACTCCGGCGCCTGAGGAAATTAAGATGCTCAAGGATATGCTGGGACGACGTGCGGCCCCCGCCGGGGGGACCGCGGTGGCGCAGGAGATGGCGGCCGCGCCCCTGCGGCGCGGCGCCCAGGCGGAGGCGGACGGTGACGCCAAGCCGGTGGTGCGCGCCCGCCGGCGCCGGTCCTATGGCGTCATTTCCCCTCTGACGCGCCACATCCTGACCGTCAACCTGCTGGCGTTGGCCTTGCTGCTGTCAGGCCTGCTGTATCTGGAGCGCTATCAGGACTGGCTGGTGCAACGCCAGCTGGACATCCTGACGACCGAGGCGCGCATCTTCTCCGGCGCCCTGGGCGAAGGCGCCATGGAGCCCAGCAGCGATGAGTTCAACGAGCCTGCGGGCACGATCTCCTGGACGCTGGCGGCCCAGATGGTGCGCCGCCTGGGCGACACCACCGACACCCGCTTCCGCCTGTACGATCCCAAGGGCAAGCTGCAGGCCGACAGCCGGGTGCTGAGCCTCGCCAAGGGCACCCGCGTGCAGATCGAGGAACTGCCGCCCCTGCCGGACGGCAATCAGCTGACCCAGCTGGGCATAGACCTCTACAACGCCATCGTGCGGGCCTTGCCCACCCGTGACCATTTGCCGGTCTACGCGGAGAACCGGGCGGCCGACGGCAGCCATTTCCCCGACGTTCAGAAGGCCCTGAACGGCGAGGCGGCCACCCATGTCTGGCGCGTGGCCGGCGATGCCGGCAAGCAGGACATGGTGCTGACCGTGGCCGTGCCCATCCAGCGCTATAAGCAGGTGTTGGGCGCCGTGCTGATCAGCCGCAGCGGGTCTGAGATCGATACCGAGGTGCGCGAATTCCGCGTGAACATCCTGAAGGTGTTCGGCGGCGTCATCGTGCTGACGGTCCTGATGTCCATTTATCTCGCCAGCACCATCGTGCGTCCCATCCGCCGGCTGGCGGCGGCGGCCGACGACGTGCGCTACGGCCATGGCCGCCAGGCGGTACTGCCCGACTTCTCCGGCCGGCATGACGAAATCGGCGACCTGTCGCAATCGCTGCGCGCCATGACATCGGCCCTGTGGGACCGCATGGACGCCATCGAACGCTTCGCCGCCGACGTGGCGCATGAGATCAAGAACCCCCTGACCTCCATGCGCAGTGCTGTGGAGACGGTGCAGCTGGTGAAGGATGAGACGCGGCTGCGCAAGCTGCTGGGCATCATCGCCGACGACGTAGGCCGCCTGGACCGTCTGATCAGCGACATCTCCAACGCCAGCCGCCTGGATGCGGAGCTGAGCCGCGCGGAGGCCAACTCCGTCGACCTGCGCCGCATGCTGACCATGTTCAAGGATATCCATGAGAACACGCTGGGCGCCGCCCCAGACGGGGGGGAGGAGGATGGACCGCCGCCGGTGACGGTGGACGTGGAGCTGCCGCCGGCCAGCCGCAACCTGGTGGTCCCAGGCATCGAGGGCCGCCTGACCCAGGTGTTCCAGAACCTGATCTCCAACGCCCTGTCCTTCTCCCCGCCCGGGGGCAAGGTGGTGCTGGCGGCCAAGGTGGTGGGCGACAGGGTGGAGATCACCTGTACCGACGACGGCCCCGGCATCCCGGCCGGCAAGACCGAGGCCATCTTCGACCGCTTCTATACCGAGCGGCCGGCGGGCGAGAAGTTCGGCACCCATTCGGGCCTGGGCCTCTCCATCTCCAAGCAAATCGTCGAGGCCCACAACGGCCGCATCTTCGCCACCAACCGCACGGACGCGACCGGCAAGGTGTTGGGTGCGGTGTTCACGGTGCAGCTGCCGCGGGGCTGAAATCTCTCGTACGCGCAATTAAGTTGCTGGATCACGGGCCATTGCGCATGGCGGGCATCAGGGCGCGGCGGCGCGGCCGGTCTTGAAATCGCCGCCAGGGCCGGTATCGTCGGCGGCCTACTCGCCCTTGGGTCCAACCGGGGTGAGCCCAGCTGACATGAGAGCGCCGCCCCATGAGCTTGAACACCTACCGCGCCGGTCCAGACGAGCACGGCCATTTCGGTATCTACGGGGGGCGCTTCGTCGCCGAAACCCTGATGCCCCTGATCCTCGACCTGGAAAAGGCGTACACCGCCGCCAAGGACGACCCGGCCTTCAAGGCCGAGATGGGCTATTACCTGAACCAGTATGTCGGCCGGCCCAGCAAGCTGTACTTCGCCGAACGGCTGACCAATGAACTGGGCGGCGCCAAGATCTATCTGAAGCGCGAAGAGCTGAACCACACCGGCGCGCACAAGATCAACAACTGCATCGGCCAGATCCTGCTGGCCAAGCGCATGGGCAAGACCCGCATCATCGCCGAGACCGGCGCCGGCCAGCACGGTGTCGCCACGGCCACCGTCTGCGCCCTGTTCGGCCTGCCCTGCACCATCTACATGGGCGAGGTCGACATCGCCCGCCAGCAGCCCAACGTCTTCCGCATGAAGCTGCTGGGCGCGGAGGTGAAGCCCGTCACCTCCGGCTCGCGCACGCTGAAGGATGCGATGAACGAGGCGCTGCGCGACTGGGTCACCAATGTCGGCGACACCTTCTACATCATCGGCACCACCGCCGGCCCGCACCCCTATCCGGCCCTGGTGCGCGACTTCCAGTCCATCATCGGCCATGAGGTGCGTGAGCAGATGATGGCCATGGAGGGCCGCCTGCCCGACACGCTGGTCGCCTGCATCGGCGGCGGGTCCAACGCCCTGGGCCTGTTCCATCCCTTCCTGGACGATGCCGAGGTCGCCATGGTGGCGGTCGAGGCCGCCGGCCACGGCATCGAGACGGGCGCGCACGCGGCTTCCCTCACCGGTGGGCGGCCCGGCGTGCTGCACGGCAACCGCACCTACCTGCTGCAGGACGGGGATGGGCAGATCCTGGAGGGGCATTCCATCTCCGCCGGCCTGGACTATCCGGGCATCGGGCCGGAGCATTCCTGGCTGCACGATGTCGGCCGCGTCACCTATGTCAGCGCCACGGACACGGAGGCGCTGGGCGCCTTCCAGCGCCTGTCGAAGGTGGAGGGCATCATCCCGGCGTTGGAATCCGCCCACGCGCTGGCCGAGGTCATCCGCCGCGCGCCCACCCTGCCCAAGGACCACCTGATGGTCGTGAACCTCAGCGGCCGGGGCGACAAGGACATCTTCACCGTCGCCCGCGAACTGGGGGTCAGCCTGTGAGCAACACGAATTCCCGCATCGATCGCCGTTTCGCTGCCCTGAAGGCGGAGGGCCGCGCCGGCCTGGTCGCCTTCATCACCGCCGGCGATCCCGACCACGATATCTGCCTGGGCCTGCTGAAGGGTCTGCCGGGCGCCGGCGCCGACCTGATCGAGCTGGGCATGCCCTTCACCGATCCCATGGCGGACGGCCCGGCCATCCAGGCCTCCACCCTGCGGGCGCTGGCCGCCGGCGCCCGCATGACGCGCACGCTGGACCTGGTGAAGGCCTTCCGTGAGGGTGATGCCGACACCCCCATCATCCTCATGGGCTATTACAATCCCGTCTACGCCTACGGCGTGGACCGCTTCCTGGCCGACGCCAAGGCGGCCGGGGTGGACGGCCTGATCGTCGTCGACCTGCCGCCGGAAGAGGATGGCGAGCTGTGCCTGCCGGCCCAGGCCGCGGGCGTCAACTTCATCCGCCTGGCGACGCCGACCACGGACAAGGCCCGCCTGCCGGCTGTGTTGGCCAACACCTCGGGCTTCATCTACTACGTTTCCATCGCCGGCATTACCGGTGCCGGTTCGGCCACCAGCGACGCCATCGCCGCCGCCGTGGCCCATCTGAGGACGGGGACCGACCTGCCCGTGGCGGTGGGTTTCGGCATCACCACCCCGGACGGGGCGGCCGACGTGGCCCGGGTGGCGGACGCCGCCGTGGTGGGCAGCGCCATCGTCCGCCGGCTTGAGGCCAACCTGGACGCGGACGGCAAGGCCAAGCCCGGCCTGGTGCCCGACGTGCTGGGTTTCGTGGGGGAGTTGGCGGCCGGGGTGCGCGGCGCGCGGAAATAGGCTACAAGATCGGCTTTCACCTGTCCCGGGGGCGCGCCATCAGGCGCCGCCCCCGCTGGTGTTTGTCAGCGCCGGCCCTGGCCAGGCGAATGTCTTTAAGGTTAAGCATATGAACTGGCTCACTAATTTCGTCCGCCCCAAGCTTCAGGCCCTGGTGTCCAAGAAAGAGGTGCCGGATAACCTCTGGCACAAGTGCCCATCCTGCGGCGCGATGATCTTCCACCGCGACCTGGAAGAGAACCTGCACGTCTGCCAGCACTGCGGCTTCCACATGCGCCTGGACCCCATGCAGCGCCTGAAGATGACGCTGGACGCCGGCTTCCAGACCATCGAGCTGCCCAAGCCGGTGGTGGACCCGCTGAAGTTCCGTGACCAGAAGCGCTACACCGACCGCCTGAAGGACGCGCAGTCCAAGACCGGCCGCCCCGACGCCATCGTCGTGGCCCACGGCCGCATCGACGGCCGTCCGGCGGTGGTCGCCGCCTTCGACTTCACCTTCATGGGCGGCTCCATGGGCATGGCGGTGGGCGAGGGCCTGCTGGCCGCGGCCAAGCTGGCCGTGCTGCAGCAGGCGCCGCTGATCGTGGTGCCGGCTTCCGGCGGCGCCCGCATGCAGGAAGGCATCCTGTCGCTGATGCAGATGCCGCGCACCATCATCGCCGCCGAGATGGTGAAGGAGGCGGGGCTGCCCTATCTGGTCATCCTGACCGACCCGACCACCGGCGGCGTCACGGCCAGCTTTGCCATGCTGGGCGATATCCACATCGCCGAGCCCGGCGCGCAGATCGGCTTCGCCGGCGCCCGCGTCATCGAAAGCACCATCCGCGAGACCCTGCCGGAAGGCTTCCAGCGGTCGGAATACCTGCTGGAACACGGCATGGTCGACATGGTGGTGCACCGGCGCGAGATGAAGGGCATGCTGTCCCGCCTGATCGACCTGCTGCGCAGCCCCGGCCCCGGTGCCGACGTGGTGCGCATCCCCACCGAGCCGTCGCGCCCGCGCCCGGTGCCGGTGACCAGCCGCTAAGGCTGCGGCTTGAACGGAGGGGGGCATCCCGTGTCGGATCTGGACCAGGTGTTGGCCCGGCTGGGCCAGCTGCATCCCAAGGTCATCGACCTGTCGCTGGACCGGGTGAAGCGCCTGCTGGACCGGCTGGGCCGGCCGCAGGACCGCCTGCCCCCCGTCGTGCATGTCGCGGGCACCAACGGCAAGGGCAGCACCATCGCCTTTCTCCGCGCCATGCTGGAGGCGGCGGGTCATCGGGTGCATGTCTACACCAGCCCCCATCTGGTCCGCTTCAACGAGCGGGTGCGCCTGGCCGGCCGCCTGGTCGATGACGCCGCCCTGGTCACCCTGCTGGAACGGTGCGAAGCCGCCAACCAGGGCGACCCCATCACCATCTTCGAGATCATCACCTGCGCCGCCTTTCTCGCCTATTCCGAGGAGCCGGCCGACGTGCTGCTGCTGGAGACGGGGCTGGGCGGACGGCTGGACGCCACCAACGTGGTGGACCGGCCGGCGGCGGCCGTCGTCACCCGAATCTCTTTCGACCACACCCAGTTCCTGGGCGACACGCTGGCGGCCATCGCGGGCGAGAAGGCCGGCATCTTCAAGGCCGGCTGCCCCGCCGTGGTGGGCCCGCAGGCGCCGGACGTGCCCCTGTCCGTCTTCCGTGACCGCGCCGCCGCGCTGGGCGCGCCGCTGGACATCGCCGGTGCGGACTGGTCGGCCCTACCCACCGCCGTCGGTTTCCGCTTCGAAGGCTTTGGCCGCACGCTGGACCTGCCCATGCCGGGCTTGCTGGGCGCCCATCAGATCGGCAACGCCGGCACCGCCATCGCCGCCTTGCAGCACCTGCCCCTGACGGTGCAGGACGCCGACATCGTCACGGGCCTGGCCACGGTGGAGTGGCCCGGCCGCCTGCAGCGCCTGACGCGCGGGCCCTTGGCCCAGCTGCTGCCCGGCACGGAGCTGTGGCTGGACGGCGGCCACAACGACTCGGCGGGCGAGGTGCTGGGTGTGCAGGCGGGGCGCTGGACCGGCACCGGGGAGGTGCTGGATCTGGTGGTGGGTATGATCACCAGCAAGGTGCCGGCGGACTTCCTGCGGCCCATCGCCCCCTACGTCCGGCGCCTGGCGGCGATAGCCATCCCGGGCGAGGACGCGACCCGTCCCGCCGCCGACATCGCCGCCGCCGCCCGCGCGGTCGGCATCACCGACGTGACCGAGGCCGGCAGCGCCGCCGAGGCCATTGCCGGGCTGGCGTCCCGGGGGGCGGCCCCGCGCACCTTGATCTGCGGGTCGCTCTACCTCGCGGGTTCCATCCTGGCCGACAACGGCTGACGCGCCGCCGTCACCAATGCACCTCCAGCGTGCCGCCGATGGTGCGTGGCGCGCCCAGGATGGCCCTGTTCTGGGACGTCAGGACGTACTGGGCGTAATGCTCGTCCGTGAGGTTGTTCACGAACAGGTAGGCCCCCCAAAGCCCCGCATCGTAGCCCACGCGGGTGTTGGCGATGGTGCGGGCGCCCACACGGTACTGGCCCTGCGTCGTGCCCACGGCGGTGAAGACGGCATCGCGCCAGTTGGCGTTGAGGTTGGCGAGGAAGCCGCCGCCGAAATGCAGGTTCACGCCGCCCGCCACCGTCCAGTGCGGGGCATAGGGGAACTCAGACCCCGTCAGGTCCACGGTGGCGCTGCCGCCATTGGGTATGTGCAACTCATCGAACTTGGTGCGCAGATAGCCGACGGAGGCATACCAGTCCACCACCGGGCTGATCTTGTGCGTGGTTTCAAGCTCAACGCCGTAGAGGTGGGATTTGCCGGCGTTGACGGTGTTGTAGTCGTAGACGTTGTCGCTGAAGCGGGCGGTGACCTGCTGGTCGCTCCAGTCCGTGTAGAAGGCGTTGGCGTTCACGGCCAGCGACCCGTCCAGCCAGGTTGAGCGGACGGAACCCTCATAGTTCCAGCTGTATTCCGGATCATAGGGCACCAATGCCGCGTGGGCGGCGTTCTGGCTGGATCCGCCGGAACGATAGCCCCGCTGCACCGTGAAGGCCGTCACCAGGTCCGGCGTCCAATCCATGGAAACACCCGCCTTGGGCAGGAAGGCGTCGAAGGTGCGCTGGTTGGACGCGGTGGCCGAGGCCGCCTGGGCGACGATGCCGGCTACCCCCCGGTTGATGGCCTGCACGGCCAGGTTCAGCGGCGTCCCGGCGGCGCCGAAGGCGGCGGGGTCGGGATAGGTGCCGGTGAACTGCGTGGCCGTGCCGGCGCCATAGCGGTTCTGCTCATGGTCGTAGCGGAAGCCGGCCAGCAGCGACAGCCGGTCGGTCAGGCGATAGCGCCCGTCGCCGAACAGGGCCGCCGTCTCCACCTGTTGCGGTTGGTGGGCCTGGTAGGACACCGGGATCACGGGCAGGACCTTGCCATAGGCGGCGCTGATGGCGCTGGCGGTGGCGGCTGGGAAGCCGGCGCCCCGCAGCAGGTTGGTGATGGTCGTCAGCGGCGTGGTGACGGTGACGTGGCTGTCGGCGTCGACGGCCAGGTCGCGGTTGTAATACCACCCGCCCAGCAGGCCGCTGAACCGGTCGCCCGCATAGTTCAGGCGCAGTTCCTCGGTGTAGGTGGTGGCCTTGGTCTTGTTGTCGACCACCTCGATGTCCGCCGGGGTGCCGTCGCTGTCCTGGCTGGCGTCCTGGCGCAGCCGGTTCCAGGAGGCGACGTTGGTGATGGTCAGCGCGTCGCTCAGCTTATAGGACAGGTTCAGGGTGGCGATGTCGGTATCCACCTTGCCGATGTTGGGCCGGTTGGAGAACGAGGTGCGGTGGTCGTAATAGTCCGGCACATCGGTGCGGACATATTGGTAGAGATAGCCGCCGTCGCGCCGCGTGCGGTCATAGCTCAGCACCGCCGTCAGGTCCGGCAGGGCCTTGGGCGTCCATTTCAGCTTGCCGCGCAGGTTCAGGGACCGTAGCGCGTCCTCGCGGTCGCCCAGCACCTTGTTCTCAATGATGCCGTCGTTGATGCGCCGCTCCGCCGCCACCCGCAGGCCCAGTTCATCCGCCACCAGCGGTCCGCCGGCCGCGGCGGAGAAGGTGCGCTCCTGCTGGTCGGTCCATTGCACGCGGGCGTCGCCGGCCCAATGGTCGGCGGCAGGGTCGCGGGTGGTGATGACCACGGCGCCGGCCATGGCGTTCAGACCCTGGATGGTGGACTGCGGCCCGCGCAGGATTTCCACCTGCGCCACGTCCCACATGTCCGTCGGCCCGCCGAACAGGGCGGCGCCGGGTATGGGGGCCCCATCGACATAGACGGTGGCCGCGTCGGCGTTGCCGGCGTTGGATACGCCGGTGTTGCCGATGCCGCGGATGGTGAAGCCGGCGGCACCGTAGGTCTGCGCGACGTTGGCCGTGCGGTCGTAGATGTCCTGGATGGTCTGGATGTTTTCCTGGGCGATGCGCGCCGGCGTGGTGACGGCCACGCTGGTCGTCGTCTCCTTCAGCGTGCGGTTGGCCTTTTCACCCGTGATGATGATGTCGTCCAGCGCCTCGCCCTCCGCGAGGGCATCCCCTGGGGTGGCGGCAGGCGTGGCCTCAGCGGCCAGCGCGGCCCCTGAAGGCGGCCATGACAACGCGGTCATGGCCAATAGCAGGAAGGAGTAGGTTGTTTTCGCTCGCATTTTCGTCCCCGTCTTTTGTCGGGACCGTAAATGCTATGAAACTAAGAATCAATATCATTATTAACAAGATTTTTAGACGTGGGTTGATGCGCTTCCCGGGAAGGCGGGCCTCAAGATGTGGCCCCGTGTGAGGCGCAAAGAAGAAGGCGGGCGCCCCGGGGACGCCCGCCTCTCTCTACCCGGCACATCCCGACCCCGGCGGGCCGGTTCAGATCACAGGTTGGACTTGACCCAGTCGGTCAGGGCCTGCTTGGGCAGGGCGCCGACCTTGGTGGCGACCACTTCGCCGTCCTTGAACAGCATCAGGGTCGGCACGCCGCGCACGCCATATTTGCCCGGGACGTTGGGGTTGTCGTCGATGTCCAGCTTGGCCACCGTCAACTGGCCGTTCAGCTCTTCGGCGATGGACTCAAGGGACGGGGCGATCATCTTGCAGGGGCCGCACCAGGTGGCCCAGAAATCGACCAGCACCGGGCCGCCGGCCTTCAGCACGTCGGTCTCGAAGCTGCTGTCCGTCACCTTCACCGTATTCTCGCTCATAACGCTATCCTTGGCTGCTAGGGCCCCAGGGCTTGGGGGTTCCTATGGTGGCCCTACCTAGTGCGGGTAGGTGCGCGGGGATTCCGCGCCCAGTTTCACCGATAAATGTAGGTGCCCTGGGCGGGTATGGTCAAGGCGGGCCCGGATGGGGGTCAGGGCGGTGGCGGGGCCCCCTTGAAAAGCGGCAATACCTTCCCCTCTCGGTCCCAAAACGCAGAAAATGCCCAGTCGAAGACGGTGCGGGCTCAAGGTCATGGTATCGGGCCCGCTCACGCGGGCCGCCAACGGCGGCGGGCCATCCTTGAAGACGGGGACGTTGGGCCATGGCCCGGTTTGTTATGCCATCCTTGCTCGGTCTCTTTTTCGAGTCGTTTGAACTATTTTAACGCGACATCTGTAGGCTTCTTTCCCTGGTGGCATGCAGGACGCACGTCCATCATGGGGGACGTGGCGCTGGCCCGGGATTTGCTTACAGAATTGTCCAGGGCCAGGTCGTGGTCAGACTGGGTGGAATTGGGTTTCATCACGTCCCGTCACAATTAATCATTTGTCTGGCATATTTCCTTTGGATAGGAGAGGCTGGGTTCGCCCCCCCAAAATGGGGGAGCGGGCGGGGCCCGGGGGACAGCGGGGGGCGGCGGTTTCTGGGATGAGCCAAGCGAAAAGTCTGGATATTTCGCCGGGTACGTTTGGTGAGCGGGGAATTTCCATTCCCTTCACCACCCCGATGCTGAGTCAGGCCCGCATGCGGCCCACCCGCCAGGGCGAACCGGAATTCCTGCTGCCCAGCTTCAACGGCGGCAAGGGCATGTACATCATGCCCTGGCGCTCCCTGCCGGCGGTCATGACCGTCACCCTGCATGACAGGCTGTTGTACGACGCCCTGCTGGAACTGAAGCAGTATTCGCCCGACACCGTGCGCCAGGCGGTATTGGCCGTGCAGGCGACGGGCGTGGCCGGCGGCGACGCCTCGCTGGCGGCGGAAAAGACCCTGGCGCTGGATGCGGGTTATCAGGCGCTGACCCAGTTCACCCTGGTTATCGAATTGCTGAAGCTGGCGCGCATGGACCCGGGCGAGCTGCTGGCCACCGGCATGACCGGTTCCGAAAGCCGGCGCCTGATGCGCGCCGCCCTGGGGCAGTTGGGCCAGCGGGCCAGCCTGCCCGTGGAAGAGATGGTATCGCGGGTGGAGGCTCTGGCCACGCTGATTGCCCCCGTGGGCCTGCCGCAGTGCCAGCAGCTGGGACGCCTGCGCATGGCGGTGGGCGAACTGGAGCGCACCCGCGCCAGCCTGCAGCGCTGGGGCGCCACCGACTTTTCCGAGGTCTCGCAGCTGGCCGATTTCGTGGCCGAGACGGCCAAGGCGGCGCTGGACATGTCGCGCGACCGGCTGGCTCGGCTGGACGCCCGCTGCCGCGACCTGGGCGCCATCGCCGGCGATTTTCGTGCACTGCGCACCGCGGTGGCGGAGGATGTGACGCGGCTTGGCTGGCTCATGGACGGCTGGCCCTTCCTCATCCGCCTGTGGGACAGCGTGTCCGACAGCCCGCTGGAGACGCAGCAGTCCACCATGGGTGAGCTGTTCCGCCTGGCCCCCCTGATCCCGGTGGGCGAGGGTGGCAAGGAGCCGTCGGCCTACGACCTTGAGGTGCTGGGGAAGATACAGACGCGCTGGCTGCGGATGGGCGAGGACTGGCGCACCGGCGCCCTCGACATGACGGCGGTGATGCGGATCGAAGCCTTGAAGGCGACGCTGTCATGACCGACGCGGCCATCGCCCAGTGGCAGACCCTGGCGCGTGATGCCACGCGGCTCAGCGACGCCAAGTTCCTGCAAATCTACGCCCTGCTGGAACAGCTGGGGGACAAGCCCGGCATCGCCGGCGCGTTCGACGCCATGCGCCCGCGCCTGACCCAGCTGCGCCCGCCCCGCCGGCCCACCGTCTCGCGCCTGTTCTTTCGACCGGCGGAGGATCTGTTCGACGACCCCGGCGTCTATACCCGCCGGCTGCAGCGGGTATCGCGCGGCACCTTGCCCACCGCGTGGAAGCTGGTGCGGGCACGGCTGGACGGCGGCATGGTGGATGGCGTCGCCCAGGGCATCCTGAAGGCCGACCCGCGCGATCCGCGTGTGATGGCCCGCGTGGCGGCGCCCCTCTGGGAAGCGGGCGCCCAGGCGCTGGCGGCCATCGCCGACGAGGCGGAAAACAACCTGCGCTTCATGGTCGACAATTTCGGCCGCGACGACGACGTGCTGCGGCAGATCCAGACGCTGCGCGACGTTCTGCTGCTGGGCGGCATCATCGAGGATTTGAAGCAGCGCCTGCCGGAACGCCCCATCGGCGACCTGGCGGAAAGCCATGTCGAGGCCATCAAGGGCGTCATGGCGCAACTGGGCGGGGCGGAAAGCCCGCAGGCCGCGGCGCCCGTGTTGCTGGTGCTGACCGCGCGCATGCTGCGCCCCGGCGTGGTCCTGAAGATGCTGACCGACATGCGCGTGACCGGCAACAGCCAGGCGCAGCGCGACGCCCTGACGCGCGACCTGTCGGGCGTGGTCGTGGGCAACCTGCTGCGCCAGACCGGCACCATGGCCAAAGCGCCGGAGCCGACCCCCGGCGCCACTCCGGGCGCCGCCCCGCCTTCCAAGGATCCGGTGCAGCAACTGGGCTCCCTGGCCGCGGTGGCGGAGCGGCTGACCGATGGCCTCACCTCGGTCAACGACAGTGTCGCCATCCTGCGCGACAAGAAGATCGTCGATCGCGTGGCCGCCGCCCGCAGTGAGATCGGCGAATTCGTGCTGACCACTGTGCTGGGCAACGTGGAAAAGACCCTGGCCGGCCTGATGTATTCCGCGGGCGGCGTCTCCACCCCGCCCGACGAGATGAAGAAGGCGGAGGCCACGGTTCTGGCGCTCAAGCGCTCCGCCAAGCTGGCGGGGCACCTGGGCATCCAGCGCGAGGTCGCCGCCAAGATCACGGAAATCCGGCGGGAGATCGAACGCCAGGCTGACCGCATGATGGCCGCGCCCGGCGCCCGGGGCGATCCCGAGGTTCGCCGCCAGATGTTCAACAACCTGCGCCTGGTCGAAATCCTGGCCGGCTCGGACGAGGCGGAGCGGATGTACCGCGAATGGAACCGCCGGTTGACCTGACGCCAGTTGATCTGACGCCAGTTGATCTGACTGGGGCCCGCCGGCCGCCTCAGCCGTTGACCGCCCTCTTCAACGATTTCTCGATCTGGCCGCCGCAATAGCTGTCGCCGTAGCGCCTGACCGATTCCCTGTTCCAGGCGGCCAGGGCCGGCGTCTGCCAGACCCGCCGGCTCAGGGCCGCTATCCCCGGGGCCGTCTCGTCCAGGATCGCGCCGATGCGGGGGAGGACGCGGCGCAGGGTGGACCACAGGGTGGCGGTGACAATGTCGGCGACGCCAATGGCGTCCCCGCCCAGCATCAGGCCATGGTCGCGTTGCAGGCCGTGGCGCTGGCCGGTTGCCTCGAAGATCGACATCCAGCGCCGCAGCCGGTGGACGAAATCCGCCCACGTCGCGGGTGTCCACATCTCCCGCCCGCCGTTCAGGGTGATCTCGTCGATCACGTCGTTGGCGTCGACCACGATCTTGAGGGTCATGGCCCGGCCCTGCGGCGAGGGCGGCAGCAGACCCAAGGTATCGCCCAGGTAAAGGGCGATGGCCGGCATCTGCGACACGGTGAAATCCGCAGCAGCGTCCACCAGCACGGGCGGACCCATGAAGGGCGCCGGTTGTTCACCCGCGGCGTCTTCCATCACCGCCACCAGAGTGCTTACCTCGGGTTCGTCCCAGGTCTTGCCCGCATGGGCCAGGATGGCGCGGATGAACTCCCCCCGAAAGGGGACGGGCCAGTAGTACAGGGTATAGTCAGACATCGTCAGGGCTCCTCCGGTAGGCTGGCGGGCCAATGACCCAGTTATCCCCCCTCTTGGGTAACTCCCGGCGCGCGATAAGGTTCAGCCCAAAATGACGGCGTCCATGCGGGCGGGATCGACCTCGGTGATGAAGGGGCCGTCGGTCCACAGCAGCAGACAGCGGATGGCCAAGTCCGGATAGATGCGCCTCAGGGCATCCCGGTAAGCCGCCATCTGCGAGACGTACAGGCCGGGAATATCCTCCGCCGTGCGGGGCGGCGGGCGGTTGGTCTTGAAGTCGACGATCTTGACTTCCGTCTCCGTCACCACCAGCCGGTCGATCTGGGCCGCCAGGGGGCGCGTGCCCACCGTGCCCACCAGGGGGACTTCCGACCGGCTGTCGGGACCGAACAGGTCGGCGAATTCCGGATGGTCCAGCACGCGCAGGGTTTCCGACCAGATTTCCTCCCGCGCGGCTTCGTCCAGGCCATGGGCCGGACGGTCCAGCCAGCGGCGGGCGGCCCCGGGCCGGGACGCCACCGGCATTTCCGGCAACAGCTGCAGCAGCTTGTGGATCAAGGTGCCGCGCTTGAAGCGGCGGGCCTCTTTCGCCTCGCCATCGCCCAGGGGCGACCGCACCGCCGGTTCCTCCCCATCCGGGCGGGAGGGGGCCAGCGGACGCGACGGTGCGGGCTCGGCCGCCGGCGGGGCCAGCAGCCAGGCGGGGGCGGGGGGCACCGCCTCGGCACCGTCGCGCGCGGCGCGTTGGGGGGGCGGGGGACGAGTCTGCGGCTCCGACAGCACCCGGCCGTCGCCGGCCCATCCCTGGCGTGACACGGCGGTCAGGTCGAAGGCCCGGCTGGGCGCTACGGCGGCCAGCGCCCGTTCCGTCAGCCGGAACCAGGTGTCGTCGCTGGTGGCCGTCTTGCCCTCATAGCCGCAGATATGCAGCCGGTCCTCCGCCCGAGTCAGGGCCACGTACAGTAGGCGGCGATATTCCTGGTCGCGCCGGCGATCGGCGGCGGCCCGGGCGGCCCGAGCTTTGGCGTCCTCCTGCTCCCGCCGGGGGGCGTACAGGGGAACGCCGGGGGCGGAGCCGCTCCCGGCGTCGCCTTCTTCGTTTCCGTGGGGCCACAGGATGCGGGGGCTGGTCACCGGCTTGCGCGTCGTATCGGGCAGGATAACCACCGGCGCCTGCAGGCCCTTGGAACCGTGGACGGTCATGATGCGCACCTGCCCGCCCTCCGGGCCGCGGTCCTTGGCGCCCGTGTCCAGCTCGCGCTTCACTTCCGTCTTTCCGGCGGCCAGCCAGTGCAGGAAGGTCTGCAGGGACGGCGGATGGGCACGGTCAAATCCCAGGCACAGGCTCAGGAACTCATCCACCGGGTCGATGGCCTCCGCCCCCAGGCGGCCCAGCAGGGCGCGCCGGCCGCTGACCGGATCGGCCGGGCAGGGACGGGTCAGCAATCCTGCGAACAGCTCATAGGGGGCGGTGTAGTCGACCTCGCCCAGCAGGCGGCGCAGCCAGGCATAGGCGGGCTGGAAGCGCGGGTCCGTTTCCGCCCGCTTCACCAGGGCCGGCCACAGGCGGCCGCCGCGCCCGTGCGCCAGGGTGAACAGCGCTTCCTCATCCAGGCCGATGAAGGGGCTTTTCAGCACGGTGGCCAGGGTCAGGTCGTCTTCCGGCATCAGCAAGAATTGGCCCACCGCCATCAGGTCCATGACGGCCAGCTGCTCGGTCAGCACCATGCGGTCCACGCCCGCCACCGGCACCCGCCGTTCCTTCAGCGCGCGCACCAGCTGCTGGACGAAGGCGTTGCGGCGGCGGACCAGCACCAGGATGTCGCCGGCGGTCAGGGGCCGGCCGCGCGCCTCCAGCACCTCCCCTTTGGCGATCCAATGCGCAATCTGGTCGGCGATAACGGTGGCCAGGCGGGCCTGGGGCCTGTCCTCCGGCTCATGGTGCAGGGGCGGGGACCAGGCCGGCGTGTCCGCCCCGTCGCCGGGCCGCACGAGGGGCCACAGCTCCACCGTGCCCGCCATGCCCTGGCGGAAGGGACGGTGACGGATGGCCTGGGCCGATACGCCGTCCCGGGCCTCCTGCTGCGCGAACACCGTATCCACCGCCTGCAGCACGGCGCCGACGGACCGGAAGCTGGTTTCCAGGTCAACGATGGCCCAGGGGCGTTCCGCCTGCTGCACCCGCGCCTGGAAGGTGCGGCGCATCCGGGCGAACTCCGCCGGGTCGGCCCCCTGGAAGCTGAAGATGGATTGCTTCTCGTCGCCCACCACGAACAGGGTGCGCCGGGCCTGCGACTGGCCCTCGCCGGCGAAGAACTCCTCCGCCAGGGCGCTCACCACGCGCCATTGCTCCGGGTTGGTGTCCTGCGCCTCATCAATCAAAATGTGGTCCAGGCCGCCGTCCAGCTTGTACAGCACCCAGGCGCAGGCCTGGGCGTCGCCGGTCAGCAGGGAGCTGGCCGCCAGGATCAAATCGTCGAAGTCCAGTTGCGCCCGGCTGTCCTTCCAGCGCTGAT
Organism: Nitrospirillum amazonense; assembly: GCF_029594735.1. Classification (NCBI taxonomy): domain Bacteria; kingdom Pseudomonadati; phylum Pseudomonadota; class Alphaproteobacteria; order Rhodospirillales; family Azospirillaceae; genus Nitrospirillum; species Nitrospirillum amazonense. The sequence continues at coordinate 254,954 of NZ_JARPAF010000002.1, read as the reverse complement.
AGCCTTCCAGCATGCTGCCGGCCAGCGTCAGCAGGCTGGCGGTGGAATGGGCGACCGTCACGGCGCGCAGGCGCTCCTGCAGCGCCACCAGGCGCTGGCCTTCCTGGGCCAGAATGTCGGCCGTGCGCGGGTTGGCCGCCAGCGCGCCCTTGGTGGCCAGGCGGGAGCGCACCATGCCGTCGGCCGTCAGGAACAACTGGCGATAGGCCGCGATGTCGGTCAGGCGGCGCTCGATCTGGTCCAGCCACAGCTGGATGCCCTGGCCGCGCTCCACATCTGTCGCGGTGCCCATGGCCAAGGCGGAGCAGGCGGCGCGCAGGCCGGGGAGGTCCAGCACCTCGTCCCGGCAACCGGCGGCCAGCACGCTTCCCTCCGTCTCGCCCGGATCGACCTCCAAATGGCGGAACAGGGCGGCGACGGTGCCGTCCAGCCCGCCATGTCCTTCCAGGATGCGGCGGATGCGGCCGCGCTGGGCCACCAGGTCGGCCAGCAGCTCGGCGAAGCTTTCCTCGTTCAGGGCGCCGGCCAGGCGTTTCAGGGCCCGGCCCAGGGGGGTGTCCGGCCGGTCCTGGGCGGATGCCAGCATGTGGGCCTGCGCCTCGGCCAGCGCTTCCGCCGCCGTGCGGTCATCCATGACCTGGAAATTGGGCGGCAGCCGCGCCTCCAGCGGGAAACGGCGCAGCAGGGACTGGCAGAAGGCGTGGATGGTCTGGATCTTCATGCCACCGGCCGTGTCCAGCACGCGGGCGAACAGGCGGCGGGCGGTCAGCACCTCATCCCGCGCGGGCGGGCGGCCGTTCAGCTCGGCCAGGGCCTGCGTCAGGTCGCCGTCCGGCATGACGGCCCAACTTGCAAGGCGTTCTGCAATGCGGTTGGCCATTTCCGCCGCGGCTGCCTTGGTGAAGGTCAGGCACAGGATGCGGCCGGGCTCGGTGCCGGCCAGCATCAACCGCACCACCCGGTCGGTCAGCACCTTGGTCTTGCCGGTACCCGCCGAAGCCCCCACCCAGACCGACGTATCGGGGTCCGAGGCCTGGCGCTGCTTGACCGTGGGGTCGATCGGGCGATCCTGGGGGCGCGCCTCGCTCATGCTTCACCCCCGTCGCCCACCGACCACTCGGCCACGCGCGCCAGGTGCAGATAGTCGGAATAGCGCGGCGCCATGCCGGGCCGGGGCTGGGAGCGGTAGGGGGTGGATTCCTGGTCGAACAGGTCGATCAGCTGGCGCAGGCCTTCCACCGCCTCCGCCGCCAGGCGGGCGGGGTCCAGTTTCAGGGCCACCACCTGCCCGGCGGGCTCACCCCCCGTCAGGCGCCAGAAGGCCAACTGCTCCACCACCGGCGCCCGCAGGCCGAAACCGCCGGACAGGGCGATGGCGGCTTCCAGCGGCAGCTGCGGGGCGAAGCCCAGCTCCACGTCCTTGGCCCGGGGCGGGGTGCCGGTCTTGTAGTCGATGATGGCGACGGACCCGTCGGGGTGGCGGTCGATGCGGTCGGCCTTGGCGATGATCTCGAACGGCTTGTACGCCGTCTCCAGGGTGAGGATGCCCTTGGCCTCGGTCGCCAGGGGCTGGACACCGCCGGCCCGCCGCTCCCGCTCCAGCGCCAGGAACCAGTCGGCGATGCGCTCGAACCTGGGCCACCAGAAGGTCTCCAGGCTGGGCTGACCGCTGTAGGGGGCGAAGGCCAGGCGGCCGAAGCGCAGCAGCTGCTCGCGCGCGTCCTCGGGCAGCAGGGTGCCGGGGTTGGCCTTGATGAAGTCGTCCAGCGCCTTGTGGATCATCGTGCCGCGGTCGGCCGCCCCCGGATCGGCGTCCAGCGGGTCCAGCGCCTCCAGGCGCAGGACGTGGCGGGCGTAAAGGGCGTAGGGGTCGCGCATCCAGGTCTCCACCTGGGTGACCGACAGGCGGCGCGGCCGGGCGGCCACGGGCGGGCGCGGCTCCGGCGGGGCGCAGGGGCGCACGGCCGCCGGCGTGTCCATGGCCTCCGCCCAGGCGGTCCAGCGGCCCATGGTGATGCTTAAAGCGCGGGGGCGGCCCAGCGCCTTCAGCACCGTGTCCAGCCGCAACAGCCAGCGCGAGGGCACGGTGGGCGTGCCCTCCACCCGTTCCGACCGGGTCAGCACCACGGTGGCGGCGCCGCAGGCCTGGGCGAAGTCGTGCGCCGTCTGGCCCAGGTGCCGTTCCGGCGTGGGCAGGCCGAAGCGCTGGCGCATGGGGCGCGACAGCCAGGGGTCGGCCTTGGGCTGCGGCGGCCAGGTGCCCTCGTTCAGGCCGCCCAGGATCATGACGTCGAACTGCTGCAGCCGCGCCTCCAGCAGGCCAAGGATGTAGAGGCGCGGGTGCAGGCCATAGCGGGGGCGCACCGCCCGGCCCACCATCAGGGCGCTGATGACGGCGGCATAGTCCGGCCCGCCCAGCTCGGGGAAATCGTGCCCGGCGTCCTGCAACTCGTCCACGAAGGCCGCGGCGGCCTCGCCATCATCCAGGCGCCACAGGCGCTCGGCGCCCGATTGCGTGTCGCTGGCGGCCAGGGCCTCCGCCGTGCGGGCATGCAGGTCCAGCCAGCCGGCCAGGGCCTTGCCCGTGCCGCTCATGGCCGCCAGCAGGGGCCGCAGGATTTCCTCCAGCCCGTCGATGAAGGCCGACAGGCGGGCGCGATGGGCGTCCGGGTCGCCGTGGCTGTCGAAGCGCCGGGGCTCCGCCTGGGCCAGGGCCAGGCGCAGGCCCTCGAAGCCATCGGCCGGCCGGGGGCCGCGCAGCACGGCCCGTTCCAGGTCGCGCACCTGGGCGCGGAAGAAGGATGGGTTCTGCCCGCCCGCCGCCAGGGGATGCTTCAGCAGGGACAACAGTGCCAGGGGGGCCGGCTCCGCCGCCCAGTCGGCCAGCAGGCGCAGATAGCTGCCCACGGCACTTTGCGTCAGCGGCAGGCCGGCGCTGTCGTTGACGGCGATGTCCCAGCGCTTCAGCGCCAGGGCCACGCGGCGGGCCAGGTCGCGGTCGGGCGTCACCAGGGCCGCCGTACGGCCCGGCGTCTCCAGCACCTCGCGCATCATCAGGGCGATGGCGCCCGCCTCTTCCTGCGGGGTGGCGGCATCCAGGCGCGACAGGCCGGCCAGGGCCTGGTCGGTCACCGCCGCCAGGGCGCTGGCGGACAGGTCCTGCCAGGCCTCCGTCGTGCCGGCGGGGCGCAGGGCCTCCGCCACCAGGCGGGCGCGGGCGGGGGCGCTGCGGCGGTGGGTCATGACCTCCGGCAGCGGGTCGGGCAGAGGCCAGGGCCGCACCGCGCCCCGGCGGATCTCCAGCCGTTCCAGCAGGCGCTTCAGCCCGTATTGCGGGTGGGCCTCGTCCAAATCCTGCCAGGTGGCCTCATCGCAATCGAGGTCCAGGCCGGGCAGGACGACGGCGCCCTGGGGCAAGGCCGCGACCACCGCCAGCAGGTCGGCGGTGGCGGGGATGCTGCCGGTGGAGCCGGCGGCGATGACGGGGCCGGGCGGCGGCTGGGCGCGCCAGGTTTCGGCCAGGGCCTTCAGCCGCAGTTCGCGTTCCTTGGCAGGATCGACACCCCCCTCGTCCGCCAATAGCGCCGGCCAATGCTGGGTGATGATTTCCAGGAAGCGCAGGGTCACCTGCCAGTGCTGGGCGTAGTCGTCCGGCACCAGGCGGGCCAGATCCTCGAATTTGCAGCCCTCGGTCTGCACCTCGTCCAGCAGGCGCGCCAATTCACCCGCCAGGCTCACGGCCTGGGCGGGGGTGGCGGCTAGGTCGGGGGCGCGCATGACCAGGCGGGCCAGCAGCAGCTGCCGGCGCAGGGCGGGCACGGCCTGGGGCAGCTCTGTGCCACCCTGGGTGAACACCACCTCGTCCGTATCCACGTCGCCCAGGGGCGACAGGCGGGGCAGCAGGATGGGCTTGCCGCCCGACAGGCGCAGGAAGGCTTCCCGCAGGGAGCGTACGGCGCGCACCGTGGGCAGCAGGACGGTCAGCCGCGACAGGGCCAGCGGGTCATCGCCCACCCGCGCCAGGATGCCGGCCGCCAGCGCGTCCACGAACGGCAGCCCCGGCGCGATGGTGAACAGGGATGTGCCGGTCTCTTCCCCCGATGCGGCAGGCCACGTCATAGGGTCAGGGCTCGGCCTTGCGCGGCTGGCTCAGCTTGGCGTCGTGCAGGATGGGGTGGCCCAGCAGGGTGTTCACCTCCTCCACCGCGTCGGGCGTGCCGACATGGAACCAGACGCCGTCGTGGCGCATGCCGTACAGGCGCCCCGCCTCCTCCGCCTGTTGCCAGAGCCTGAGGTTGGAGAAACGGTTTTCGGTGATGGCGTGGTACAGCTCCGGCTTCACGATGTGCACGCCGGCGAAGACGAAGGGCGCCAGTTCGCCCTCGGCGCGATAGCGCAGGCGGCCGTCGGCTTCCATGTGGTAATCGCCGGGGCCGTCATAGCCGACGGCGGCCACGGTTGGCATCATCATCAGCAGCACGTCCATGACCGCCGGGTCCCAGGTGGCGGCCAGCCGCTTCAGCGCCGGAATGGGCCCGTCCAGCCACAGGATGTCGGCGTTGACGACGAAGATGGGATCGGCGCCCAGGTGGGGCAGGGCGTGGCGTACGCCGCCGCCCGTCTCCAGCAGGTCCGCTTCGGGCGACAGGGTGATGGCGGGGCTGGACCGGCCCGCCAGATGGCTTTCGATCATGGCGCCCAGGTGATGGGTGTTCACCACCGCGCGTTCCACGCCGCTTTCAGCCAGCCGGTCCAGGGCGTGGTCCAGCAGCGGGGCGCCGCCCACCTCCACCAGCGGCTTGGGCCGCGTCAGGGTCAGCGGTCGCATGCGCAGGCCCAGGCCGGCGGCCAGTACCATGGCGGTGTGGGGGACGGAGGCGGCGGGGGCGGGGTTGGCAGCGGCGGCGATAGAGGCGGACATCGCGTCAGAAACTCCGGACGATGGTATCGGCATCAAGGTTAGCGGGCAGATGGCGTTCCACCCAGTGGGCAATCGGCGACAAGGCGGGGTGGCGGATGGCGCCGGTGAACTGGCCCCACACCCGGGGCAGGAAGGACAGCTGCGGCGCGCCGGTGGTGGCCTGGATCAGTTGCGCCACCCGACCCAGGATGCGGGCGTGGCGCACAGCGCCCAGTATGGCGGCGGACGCCCTGAAGGTCCCCTGGTCGATGTCGGGGAAGGCGGCCAGATAGCGCAGGGTCATGGCCTGGCGCAACGCCTCCGGCACGTCGCGCCGCGCATCCTCCAGCAACGACACCAGATCGTAGGCGCGGGGGCCGATGCCGCCATCCTGGAAATCCAGCAGGCCGCAGGCGGCCACGCCGGCCCGGCCTTTCAGCCGCATCAGGTTGCCGGGGTGGTAGTCGCGCAGCAGCAGGGTGGGGGGTAGCGACAGGGCCGCGGGCAGCACCCCCTCCCACGCCTCGGCCAGCTCGTCCCAGGCGCCGGCCGGCAGGGCGCGGCCGCGCACCACGGGCGCGAAGGCGTCGGCGAACAGCATGACCTGGTCGCGGAACAGGCCGACGTCATAGCGCGACAGATCGGGGGCGGAGGCCGGCACGAAACGCTGGTGCAGGGTGACCAGCACGTCGGTCGCCACCTCATACAGCGGCTGCCACGGCTCTTCCCCGCTGTCCAGCAGGCGGGCGTAGTCGTCGCCGCCCAAATCCTCGATCAGCAACAGGCCCTGCGGCTCGTCGCCGGCCAGGATGACGGGGGCCGACAGGGCACAGTCGCGCAGCAGGCCCGCGATCTGGACGAAGGGCGGCACTTGGCTGGCGGCCACCTCGTCGCGGCAATCCATCAGGATGGCGGTGGCGTCGCGTCCTTCGCCTCCCGGCCGCGTCAGGCGCTCATACCGGCGGGCCGACCAGTCGGCGCCCATGGGCTGGCGCCGGGCCGTACCCCAGCCAGCCTGGTCCAGGAAGCGGCGGATGACCGTCTCGCGGGGCGGGGTGTCGCGTCTCATGGCTCGGCAGCTTTCCCAGTCTCAGGGGCCCCAGTCTCGGGGGGGCCAGTCTCGGGGGGGCCAGTCTCGGGGGTCCAATCAGGAGTATCCAGGCGGCTGGCCCAGGTGCCTTGACCCGTCAGGGTGGCGCGCCGGCTTTCAGGTCCGGTGATGGCAAGGTGCAGGTCAAGCCGGTTGGCAGGCAGCAGCGCGCCCAAGCGCACCGGCCATTCCACCAGCGCCACGCCCTCATGAATAACTTCCTCCCACCCCAGTTCCAGCACCTCATCCGGTTCCGTCAGGCGGTAGAGGTCGAAATGCCACAGGGGGAAGCCGGGCAGGTCATAGGTCTGCACCAGGGTGAAGGTGGGGCTGGGCACCTCTTCCTCGGCATCACCCAGGCTGCGGATCAGGTGGCGGGCGAAGGCGGACTTGCCGGCCCCCAGGTCACCCGACAGGGCCACCACGTCGCCCGGCCGCAACAGCCGGCCCAGCCGCGCCGCCAGGTCGGCCGTCGCCTGCTCATCAGCCAGATCCAATGTCAGCGCGTGGGGCATGGGGCTCCTGAGGGTGGGATGGCGGGGTGGAATGGCGGGGGGCCGCCGGCGGATACTGCGGCGGCGTACGTTACCGGAGCAAGCATCCAGGCGGGACGTATCCCGCAAACTGGGCCCCGCAAACTGGGCAGTTGATTAGCGCATCAATTCGCGTGATGAAAGCAACCCGAACCGCCGACCGGCCGTGCGTACCCCTTTGGGCGCACCCTGCGCCGCCGGTCCCCGCGTGCCGTATGCCCAAGTGCCGTTTCAGGAGTAGACCAGACCCATGTCCAGCCAGCTTGAGACCATCGCCCCCGGCGGCGTCCACCGCACCGACGTCTGCATCATCGGCGCCGGCCCCGTGGGCCTGTTCGCCATCTTCGAATGCGGCATGCTGAAGCTGGACTGCCACGTGGTCGACGCGCTGGACATGGTGGGCGGCCAGTGCACCGCGCTCTACCCCGAAAAGCCCATCTATGACATTCCCGGCTATCCGCAGGTGGAGGCGGCCACCCTGATCGACCGGCTGGCCGAACAGGCCGCGCCCTTCAAGCCCAACTACCATCTGGGCCAGCAGGTCACGACCCTGACCCCGGGCCAGGATGGCCGTTGGCTGGTGGGCACCGATAAGGGCACCACCATCGACTGCCGCGCCGTGCTGGTCGCCGCCGGCTGCGGCGCCTTCGGCCCCAACAAGCCGCCGCTCGACGGCCTGGGCGAGTATGAGGGCAAGTCGGTGCACTATCTGGTGCGCCGCCGCCAGGATTTCGCGGGCAAGCGCGTGGTCATCGCCGGCGGCGGCGACAGCGCCGTGGATTGGGCCATTTCCCTGTCCGAGGTGGCGGAGCGGGTGATGGTGGTGCACCGCCGGGCCAAGTTCCGCGCGGCACCCGAAAGTGCGGCCCGCCTGGACCAGCTGGCCAAGGACGGCGTCATCGACATGGTCGTGCCCTACCAGTTGGCCGGCCTTGAGGGGGAAGGCGGCCGGCTGAGCGGCGTGAAGGTCGCGACGCTGGAGGGGGAGGAGAAGACCCTGCCCGCCGACGCCCTGCTGGCGTTCTTCGGCCTGGCCATGGACCTGGGCCCCATCGCCAGCTGGGGCCTGAACGTGGAACACCACCATGTGGCGGTGAACCCGGCCACCATGGCCACCAACGTGCCGGGCGTCTACGCCATCGGCGACATCGCGACATACCCCGGCAAGGTGAAGCTGATCCTGTGCGGCTTCGCCGAGGCCGCCATGGCCGTGCACGCCATCCACCCCCTGGTCCACCCGGGCGAGGCGCTGCACTTCGAGTACTCCACCAGCCGGGGTGTTCCCGGCAGTTAAGTGTTCCCTCAAGTGCCGGGCGCGGGCATCCACCCGCTGGGCTCATCCTCAGTTTCCAATCCACCGCGTTTCCCGGAAACTTCCCGTGGACGCGGTCGCGTTCTAGAGGGAAGAAAGGGGACTGGGGAAGTGCTCCTGCCCTACCGGCCTTCCTCCCGCACGATCAAGCGGTCGATGGCGTCGGACAGCGGGGGCAGGTGTTCCAGCACACTGTTCCACAGCACGCGGGTAGCCACCCGGCGGTCGGGGGGATGCAGCAGCTGGCCCATGGCCGCGATTTGGCGCCAGGGAATGTCCGGCTCCGCCGCCGTCACGTCGGGCGGCAATTGCCGGACGGCGGCCGACACCATCTCCAGCGAACGTTCCACCGCCCGCTGCAGGCCCCAGCTTTCGGCGAACTCCGGATAGGCGATGCCGGCGGTGATGCCGCTGATCCCATCCAGCATTTCACGCAGGTCGCCCAGGCGCAGAATGACGCTCCGCCGCATCGTCAGAACACGCGCAAGGCGTCGGCCTCGATCCCCGGGCGCAACTGGGGGTGCAGGCCGTCGCGGGTGGTGACTTCGGATTGCCGGCCCAGGATGGCGCGCACCTTGTCCTGGATGTCCGCCAGTTCGATCAGGCTGAAACGGGGGTTGTCGCTGTCCAGGAACAGGTCCACACCGCCTTCGCGCTCCGGCGCCGCCAGGCCACCCACCAGGAACAGATGCGCGACACCGGCCCGGTGCAGTTCGGCCTCATGGGCCCGCAGCTTGCTGACCGCCTGTTCCTGGTTCATCGCCGCCTCTTCAGCCGTTCTTGAGGGAAGCTAACATCTCCCGTCGCAGAATGGCATTGATACGGGATTGGTAGCCCTTGCCCTGGGACCGCAGCCAAGCCAGCACGTCGCTGTCAATCCGCACGGTGGTTGACGTCTTGGTCGGCTTGTAGAAGCGGCCGCGCACGGCGTCCTTCCAGAACTCATCCGGCAGCTCGGGGATGTCACTGGTGTCGATCTCGCTGTCCGGCCGTTCGGCCAGGGCCCGCAATTGGGCTTTTTCCTCCTCGGTCAACGGAGGAAGATCGGCCATTCGCATCCTAACGATCTTCGTGCTCATATTGGTGTCTTTCCATCCGCGTGGCTCTTCGCGCTGAAATGATCCGGACGACGGAAAGGCACCTCACTCCTCCCGCAGCAGCGGGGCCGCCGGTTGGCTGAGCGCCCGCCAGGTGGCGACCAGGCCTAGGGCCAGGGTGATGGCGGTGCTCAGCAGGGCGGTCAGCACCAGGGTCTGGGGCAGGAACACCCACTTCATGTTCATGACCTTTGTAAGCACGGCCCAAGCGGTCAGGGTGCCCAGCGCGCCGGAGATCACGGCCGTTACCAGGCCCAGGGCGCCGTATTCAATGAGGAAGGTGCGCAGAATGGTGGCTCGGACCGCCCCCAGCACCTTCAGCACCACGGCGTCGTAGACGCGGCGGCGGTGGCCGGCGGCGATGGCGCCGGCCAGCACCAGGGTGCCGGCTACCAGGGTCACGGCCGCCACCACCCGCACCGCCATGCCGATGTTGACGATGATGGTGGACACGGTGGCCAGCGCCTCCTTCACCCGAATGGCGGTGATGTTGGGGAAGGCCTGGATGACGGCGCGCTGGATGGCGGCCTCGGCCTCCGCCGGAGCGCGCACGGTGGCCAGGTGCGTCTGCGGCGCGTGCTCCAGCACACCGGGGCTCATCACCAGGGTGAAGTTGATGCCTAGGGTGGTGAAGTCCAGGTCGCGCACCACCGCCACCTCCGCCTCGATCTCGCGGCCCAGGACGGACAGGGTCATGTGGGCGCCGGGGCCGATGCCGAAGGCCTGCGCCACGTCCTTGGAGATGGCCAGCTTGGGCGGCCCGCTGTAGTCCGCCGGCCACCAGGCGCCGGCCACCACCTTGTCGCCGGCGGGGGCGGCGGCCTGGTAGGTCACGCCGCGATCGCCGTTCACCACCCACTTCTTGTCGGGGTCGTGCACCTGCTCCTGCGCTGGCTTGCCCTCCACCCGCACGATGGTGCCGCGCAAGCTGGGCGTGGTTTCCAGATCGTGCGCGCCGGGCACGGCCAGGACCGTCCGGCGGAACTGGTCCAACTGGTCGGGCTGGATGTCGACGAAGAAGAAGCTGGGGGCGTTGGCTGGCAGGCTCTCCCCCACCTCGCGGCGGAAGTTGCCCTCGATCAGGGCCACGGCCACCAGCACGGTCAACCCCAGGCCCAGCGACAGCACCACCATGCCCGACAAATTGCCCGGCCGGTGCAGATTGGTCAGGGCCAGGCGCAGGGCCGGCCGCCGGGGGCGCGGCAGCAGGCGGGCCAGGCGGGTGATGCCGGTGCCCGCGCCTAAGAACAGCAGCAGGGTCGCCGCCGCCCCGACGACGAAGAAGGCCGCCAGCTTTTGGTCGACGGAGGTCAGCACGGCCAGGCTGCCTAGGGCCGCCGCCAGCCAGGCCAGCGCCGCCAGCACCAGGGCCGGCGGCCGGCCCCTGCGCCCCGCCGACCCCTCGCGGAACAGCCGCGCCGCCGGCACGCCCTGCGCCTGCCCCAGCGGCCAGAGGGAGAAGACCAGCGCGGTGGTGAGGCCGAACAGCGCGGCCAGGGCCAGACGGCCGGGATAGACGCCAATCTCCGCCGTGATGGGCAGCAGGCCCGCCAGCGCGCGCCCCGCCGCCAGCGGCAGCACGGCGCCCAGCACCAGGCCGGCGGCGATGCCCAGCCCGGCCAGCGCCAGGATCTGCATCAGGTAGACCTGGAAGATCAGGCGGGCGGGCGCGCCCAGGCATTTCAGGGTGGCGATGGAATGGACGCTGGCGTCCATGTGGCTGCGCACGGCGTTGCCCACGCCTACCCCGCCCACCAGCAGGGCCGTCAGGCCCACCAGGGTCAGGAACTGGGCCAGCCGGTCGATGAAGCGGGTCAACTGCGGGGCGGCGTTGTGGAAGTCGCGCACCCGCCAGCCGGCATCGGGGAAGGTCTGGTCCACGGTCTTGGCCCAGGCGGCGGCGTCCGTCCCCTCCGGCAGGCGCAGCTGGTAGGACCAGTTGACCAGGCTGCCCGGCCGGATCAGCCCGGTGGCCGGCAGGGCGTCCATCGCGATCATCAGGCGGGGCCCCAGCGCGATGCTACCCGACCCTGCCTTGTCCGGCTCATGATCGATGATGCCGCGCACCTCCACCGTCGTGTCGCCGACGGTCAGCCTGTCGCCGGTCTTCAGCGACAGGCGGGTGGCCAGGGTATCGTCGACGAAGGCGCCGAAGACGCCATCGCGCGCCGCTAGGCGGCCCTGCACGTCGCTGCCCCCATCCGTCAGCGTCAGCCGGCCATAGAGGGGATAGCGGCCGTCCACCGCCTTCAGCTCCACCAGGCCGCTGGCGCCTAGATCGGTTTCTCCGCCGGCTGTGTCCGCCGCCTTGCGCGCCATGGCCCGCATGTCGGCGGTGACGGCCACGGTGCCCTGGCCCTCCAGCCACTGGCGCTGCTCCGCCGTCGCTTCGCGGTAGAGGACGCGGACCGACGCGTCGCCGCCCAGGATGGCCCGGCCGTCCTGGGTCAGGGACCGCTGGATGCCGCCTGCCACCGACTGCACGGCGGCGATGGCGCCCACGCCCAGGGCCAGGCACAAGAGGAAGATGCGGAAGCCCCGGATGCCGCCGCGCAGTTCGCGCCGCGCCAGCCGTGCCGCCAGCTTGAGTTCGATGAGGCTGATCATGGCGGCCTCAGTCGGCGAGTGCTGCGCGCGCCACGGCGGTATCCTCCACCACCCGGCCGTCGGCCAGGCGGATGGTGCGATCGCAGCGGGCGGCCAGGCCGGGGTCGTGGGTCACCAGGATCAGGGTGGTGCCGTGGCGGCGCGCCTGGTCGAACATCAGGCGGATGATCTGCTCCCCCGTCTCCTGGTCCAGGTTGCCGGTGGGTTCATCCGCCAGGATCAGGCGCGGCCGGGGGGCGAAGGCGCGGGCCAGCGCCACGCGCTGCTGCTCGCCGCCCGACAGCTGGCCGGGATAATGGTCCAGCCGGTGGGACAGGCCCACGGCCGCCAAACCGTCGCGGGCGCGATCGAAGGCGTCGGCCTCGCCCGCCAGTTCCATGGGCAAGGCCACGTTTTCCAGCGCCGTCATCGCCGCCATGAGGTGGAAGGATTGGAAAACGATCCCCACATGATCGCGGCGGAAGCGGGCCAGCGCATCTTCCGACAGGCGGTTCAGCGTCTGGCCCGCCACGGCGACCGTGCCGCCGGTGGGCCGTTCCAACCCGCCGATGACCATCATCAGCGACGATTTCCCCGACCCGCTGGGCCCGACGATGCTGATCCGTTCCCCCGCCTGGATCGAAAGGTCGATGCCTTTCAGGATGTTGACGCGCCCGGCGGCGCTTTCCAATGTCAGGGTCAGGCCGTTCAATTCCAGGGCGGGCTGGACAGGGGGCATAGGCGCGTGGCTTTCGGGCTGAAGGTCTCCAGCCGATATGGCCCGGGCCCCTTTTATTTCAACAGGAATACCGGCAATGCGACTTTCCTTTCTACTCGCCTCGCTGTTGCTCGCCCCGCTGTTGGCCCTGGGCCTGGCGACGGGCACCGCCCAGGCCCGGCCGCTGAAGGTGGCGGTGCTGGGCGACAGCCTGTCGGCCGGCTACAACCTGCCGCCGGGCCAGGGCCTGACGCGCCAGCTGGAGGCGGCGCTGCGCCAGGACGGCTTCGATGTCACGGTGGGCGACACCGCCGTCTCCGGCCAGACCTCGGCCGGCGGCCTGGCCGGCTTGGACTGGATGCTGGGCGACAAGCCGGACCTGGTGGTGGTGGAACTGGGCGCCAACGACATGCTGCGCGGCATCGATCCCAAATCCACCCGCGCCAACCTGGACAAGATTCTGTCCACCCTGAAGGACCGGCACGTCCCCGCCATCCTGGCCGGCATGAAGGCCCAGCCCAACCTGGGCGCCGACTACGTCGCCGCCTTCGATGCGATCTATCCGGATCTGGCCAAGCAGTACGCGCTGCCCTTCTACCCCTTCATCCTGGACGGTGTGGCGCTGGACCCGAAGCTGACCATCGCCGACCGCATGCATCCCAACGGCGACGGCGTGGCCATCATGGTCCGGGGGCTGAAGCCGCTGGTGGCCAAGGCGCTGACGACGCTGAACGGTAACGCCGCGGCCGGCAAATAACGGTTACACCAGCTCCCAGGCCTGGCGTATGACAGGCATCAACCTCTCCCGTTTAGAAGGACCCGTGCCCATGGAATACCGCCGTCTCGGCCGCACCGACGTCACCGTCAGCGCCATCTGCCTGGGCACGATGACCTGGGGCCGCCAGAATACCGAGGCGGAAGGCCATGCGCAGATGGACTACGCCTTCGACCGGGGCGTCACCTTCTTCGACACGGCGGAGATGTACGCCGTCCCTCCCACGGCCGACACCTACGGCAAGACCGAGGAGATCATCGGCACCTGGTTCCAGGCTACCGGCCGGCGTACCCAGGTCTTCCTGGCCAGCAAGGTCAGCGGCCCTGGTCCCATGCCCTGGGTGCGCGGCGGCCAGCACCGGCTGGACCGCACCAACATCCACGCCGCCGTGGACGCCAGCCTGCGGCGCCTGCGCACCGACTACATCGACCTCTATCAGGTGCACTGGCCGCAGCGGCCCCTGGCCCTGTTCGGCCGGGGCACGCCGGAAGGACTGTACAGCGACGGCGGCGTGCCCATCGAAGAGACGCTGGCGGCGCTGGGTGAGCTGGTGACGGCCGGCAAGGTCCGGCACATCGGCGTGTCGAACGAGACGGCCTGGGGCGTCATGGCCTATCTGCGCGCGGCGGAACGGCAGGGGCTGCCCCGCATCGCCAGCATCCAGAATGTCTACAACCTGCTGTCCCGCGTCTTCGACACCGACCTGGCGGAGGTGGCGGTGCGCGAGCAGGTGGGCCTGCTGGGCTATTCGCCCCTGGCCGGCGGCACCTTGAGCGGCAAGTATCTGAACGGCGCCATGCCGGCGGGCTCGCGCCGCGCCATCGACACCCGCGGGTCCCGCTACGGCGGGCCGGTGGTCGATCCCATCGTGGCGCGCTACCTGGACATCGCGCGCCGCCACGGCCTGAACCCGACCCAGATGGCGATATCCTTCGCCCTGCGCCAGCCCTTCATGACCGCCGTCATCATCGGCGCCACCAGCATGGCCAACCTTGAAAGCAACATCGCCGCGGCCGACGTTACGTTGAGCGACGCGGTGATCGACGAGATCGAGGCCGTGCACCAGTCCAACCCGTCACCCTGCCCGTAAGGACGGGGTCCCGAGGTATAGCGTCATGATCCGCCTGTTCGTGGGCCTGGAAATGCCGGAAGCGGTGCGGGACGCCCTGTCCCGCCTCACCGGCGGCCTGCCGGGGGCCCGCTGGGTCCCACCGGAAAACTATCATCTCACCCTCCGCTTCATCGGCGAGGTGGATGAAGGCGTGGCCCAGGACATCGATGAGGCCCTGGACCTGGTGGTGGCCCCTGCCTTCACCCTGACGCTCGATGGGCTGGGCCAGTTCGGCAAGGGGGAGAAGTCGCGCGTGCTCTGGGCCGGCGTGCGCCCCGAACCGGCGCTGGACCATCTGCAGGCCAAGGTAGAGAGCGCGGTGGTGCGGGCCGGGCTGGGGGCCGAGACGCGCAAGTTCAGCCCGCACGTCACCTTAGCCACCCTGGGGCGCGAGACGCCGGCGGCCCGCGTCGGGCGGCTGATGGAGGAACACGGCCTGTTCCAGGCGGGGCCGTTCCCGATCGACCGCTTCATCCTTTATGAAAGCGTGCTGGGCCGGCAGGGCAGCACCTACCATGCGGTGCGGGATTATCCGCTGGGCGGCTGGCGGCCGGGGGAAGGGGCGCCCTGACGCGCAGGCCCCCTCGCGCATAATTGCGCATGCGCCCGGGGTGCGGATGCCGTATTTCCTCTGGAATCCCCTCGATAGCCGGAGTCGAGCCCCGCCATGATCCAGCCTGCCCGCCGCACCTTCGTCGCCCTGGATATGCCTGAGCCCAAGGCGGCCCGCGCCCTGGCCCAACGGCTGGCCGGGCATGTCGGCGGCGTCAAGCTGGGGCTGGAATTCTTCTGCGCCGCCGGCCCCGACGGCATCCGCACCGTGACCGAGGGCCTGGACATGCCGCTGTTCCTGGACCTGAAGCTGCACGACATCCCCAACACGGTGGCGGGCGCCATCCGCTCCGTCATGCCCCTGGCCCCGGCCTTCATCACCCTGCACACCCTGGGCGGGGCCGCCATGATGCGGGCGGCGGTGGACGCCGCCGCCGACGCGGCGGCCCAGATGGGCGTGCCCCGGCCCAAGCTGCTGGGCGTCACCGTGCTGACCAGCATGAGCCTGTTAGACCTGGCCTCGGTGGGCGTGGACCGGCCGGTGGCGGACCAAGTGGCCCTGCTGGCGGATCTGGCCCATGTCGCCGGCATGGACGGCGTCGTCTGCTCGCCCAATGAATGCGCCGTGCTGCGCCGGCAGCTGGGCCCCGACTTCACCCTGATGGTGCCGGGCATCCGCCCCGTGTGGGCCTCGGCCAACGACCAGAAGCGCATCATGACCCCGGCTGCCGCCGTGACGGCCGGCGCCACCTACCTGGTCATCGGCCGCCCCATCACCGACGCCCAGGACCCCGTCCAAGCCGCGCAGCGCATCGTCACCGAGCTGGCGGCCTGAGAATTTAGCGCATTGCTCTTGGGCCCCGACCGGGGCCGCCGGAAGTTTCCGGGGAGCGTAGCGGACTGGAAACTGAGGACTAGCCAAGCGGCCGCAGGGCCGCGCCGGCGTTTGAGGAGCACGCACCATGCCCGTCAAGGTGAAGATCTGCGGGATCAATCATCCCGAGGCCTTGAGGGCGGCGGTTGACGGTGGCGCCCGCTACATCGGCCTGGTGTTCTTCGCCAAGTCGCCACGCAACGTCTCGCTGCCCCTGGCGGCGGAGCTGGCGCGCATGGTGCCCACCGGCGTGCGCACCGTGGGCCTGTTCGTCGATCCCACGGATGAGTTCCTGGACCAGGCCCTGGCCCAGGTGCCGCTGGACCTGATCCAGTTGCATGGGGAGGAGACGCCGGAACGGGTGGCCGCCATCCGTGCCGCCACCCGCCTGCCGGTGATGAAGGCGCTGAAGGTGGAGACCGCTGCCGACCTGGACGCGGCCTCGGCCTATGAGCCGGTGGCCGATATCCTGCTGTTCGACGCCAAGCCGCCGAAAGGCGCGGTGCTGCCCGGCGGCAACGGCGTCGCCTTCGATTGGACCCTGCTGACCGGCCGGCGCTGGTCCAAGCCCTGGATGCTCTCCGGCGGCTTGACCCCTGACACGGTGGCCGAGGCCATCCGCGTCAGCGGGGCCGAGGCGGTGGACGTGTCCTCGGGCGTGGAGGACAGGCCGGGCCACAAGGACCCCGCCCTCATCCGCGCCTTCCTGGACGCCGTGCGCGGCGCCTGAATGAGAAAAAGGGGCCAGGCGCGATGCCTGGCCCCCGAATGGCGGGTCAATATCGACTGGCCCAAAACCTCAGAACCGATCCAGTTCCATGGTCTTGCTCCAGGCCGCCACGAAGTCCTTCACGAACTTCTCCTTCGCGTCGTCGCTGGCGTAGACCTCCGCCACCGCGCGCAGCTCCGCGTTCGATCCGAAGATCAGGTCGACGGGGCTGGCGGTCCACTTCAGGGCGCCGCTGGCCCGGTCATAGCCCTCGTAGACGCCCTGGGTCTTGGTGGACGGCGTCCATTTGGTGCCCATGTCCAGCAGGTTCACGAAGAACTCGTTGTTCAGCGTGCCCGGATGGGTGGTCAACACGCCGGTCTTGGACTGCCCCTCATTGGCGTTCAGGGCGCGCAGGCCGCCCACCAGCACCGTCATCTCCGGCACCGTCAGGGTCAGGGTGTTGGCCTTGTCCACCAGCGCCTCGGCTGGGGACAGCCGGTTGTGGGGGCCGTAGTAGTTGCGGAAGCCGTCGGCCGCCGGTTCCAGGTAGGCGAAGGAGGCGACATCGGTTTGCGCCTGGGTGGCGTCGGTGCGGCCGGGCTTGAACGGCACCTCGACGGTGTAGCCCGCCTGCTTGGCCGCCTGCTCGATGCCCACGCCGCCGCCCAGCACGATCAGGTCGGCCAGCGACACCTTCTTGCCGCCCTTCGCGGCGCGGTTGAAGTCGGCCTGGATGCCCTCCAGCTTGGCCAGCACCTTCTTCAGCTCCGCCGGGTCGTTGACGGCCCAGTCCTTTTCCGGGGCCAGGCGGATGCGGGCGCCGTTCGCGCCACCGCGCATGTCGGTGCCGCGGAAGCTGGCGGCCGAAGCCCAGGCGGTGCGCACCAGTTCCGGCACGGTCAGGCCCGATCCCTGGATCTTACCCTTCAGCTGCGCCACGTCTTGGGCGTCGATCATGGCGTAGTCGGCGGCCGGGATGGGGTCCTGCCAGCTGAACACCTCCTTCGGCACCTCATTGCCCAGGTAGCGGGCGCGCGGGCCCATGTCGCGGTGGGTCAGCTTGAACCAGGCGCGGGCGAAGGCGGCGGCGAATTCATCCGGGTTCTTCTGGAAGCGCAGGGCGATGGCACGGAAGCCCGGATCCATCTTCAGCGACAGGTCCGTCGTGAACATCATGGGCGGGTGGCGCTTGTTCGGATCATGCGCGTCCGGCACCAGCTCGCCGGCGCCCTTGTCCTTGGGCTCCCACTGGATGGCGCCCGCCGGGCTCTTGGTCTGCACCCAGTCGAAGCCGAACAGATTGTCCAGGTACTGGGTGGTGAAGGCGATGGGGTTGGCGGACCAGGCGCCCTCCAGCCCGCTGCTGACGGTGTCGGCGCCGTTGCCGGTGCCGCACTTGTTCTCCCAGCCCAGGCCTTGCTTCTCGATGCCGGCGCCCGCCGGGTCACTGCCCAGGCACTTGGCCTCATGCGCGCCGTGGGCCTTGCCGAAGGTGTGGCCGCCGGCGATCAGGGCCACCGTCTCCTCGTCATCCATGGCCATGCGGCCAAAGGCCTGGCGGATGTCCTTGGCGGCGGCGATGGGGTCTGGGTTGCCGTTGGGCCCCTCCGGATTCACGTAGATCAGGCCCATCTGGGTGGCGGCCAGGGGGCCCTTCAGCTGGTGCTGGCCGTCGAAGCGCTGGTCGTCCAGCCACTTCTTCTCCGGTCCCCAGAACACCAGGTCGGGTTCCCATTCATCGACGCGGCCGCCGGCGAAGCCCAGGGTCTTGAAGCCCATGTTCTCCAGCGCGACGTTGCCGGCCAGCACCATCAGGTCACCCCAGGACAGCTTGCGTCCGTACTTCTGCTTGATGGGCCATAGCAGGCGGCGCGCCTTGTCCAGGTTGACGTTGTCCGGCCAGCTGTTCAGCGGCTCGAACCGCTGCTCCCCGCCGCCGGAGCCGCCGCGCCCGTCACCCACGCGATAGGTGCCGGCGCTGTGCCAGGCCATGCGGATGAAGAAGGGGCCATAGTTGCCGTAGTCCGCCGGCCACCATGCCTGGGGCGTGGTCAGGACCTTGTCGATGTCCTTCTTCACCGCCTGCAGATCCAGGCTCTTGAACTCGGCCGCGTAGTCGAACTTGTCGCCATAGGGGTTGGACGCGGCCTCGTTCTGGCGCAGCGGGCTGAGATCCAGGCGGTTGGGCCACCAGTCCTGATTGGACATCGGCTTGTCCTGCTGGGGCCTGTCCATTTGGGGCTTGTCCTGGGCATGGGCGGCGCTGGCCAAAGCCAGCGGCGATACCGCCGCCGACAGCAGCAGGGCGAAGGAAAGGGCGCGCGTGTGCATCGAAGTCTCCCTTGTGGGAAAGTCAGAACTCGGATGCATCTGCAGCTAACATGCTGGAAAACACGGAACAAACTAATTGATTCTATAATTCTTATAGGGAAAATCTATAAAGGAAATAAAAATGAAAACGCCGCTAATGGATAAGCGGCATAATTATTAACATAAGGCGGACCGTTGGCGTTAATAATTTGTGCGGCGCGGCAATTCTTCGGCATTGGACATGCCTGCCTAGTGTCGTGCCTCGCGGATCGCCTGCGCCAGGCGCTGGTAGGTGGTGCTGAGCGCGGCACCGCTACGCCAGGCCAGCACGATGCGGCGCTTGGCCTCCGGATCCGGCAGGGTGCGGGTGGTCACGTGCAGGCCATGCAGCAGGCCGGCCTGCACCGCCATTTCCGGCAGCAAGGTGACGCCCAGCCGGTTGTCCACCAGATGCACCAGAGTCTGCAGCGTGGCGGCGGACATGGCCTGGCGTTGCAGGTCGGCGCGGCCGCAGAGCGCCAGGGCATGGTCGCGCAGGCAGTGCCCGTCCGGCAGCAGCAGCAGGCGCTCCGTCCAGTCGGCCTCCTGCGGCGTGGCAAGGCCGCCCACCGGGTCCTCCATATGGAAGGCCAGCATCAGCGGGTCATCGAACAGGAAATCGTAGTCCAGCGCCGTGCAGGGATAGGGCAGGGCCAGGATGGCGCAGTCCAGTTCCCCATGGCCCAGTGCCGCGCACAGGTTGGCGCTGAACTCCTCCCGCACATGCAGTTCCAGCAGGGGATAGCTGCTGGCGAACCTGGGCAGCAGGCGGGGCAGCAGATAGGGGCCCACCGTGGGGATGATGCCCAGCCGCAGCATGCCGGCCAGCGGCCCCTCGCCATGTCCGATATTGCCCAGGTCCTGCGCCACGCGCAGCAGCTCGCGCGCCTTTTCCACCACTTGCTCGCCCACGGCGGTGAAGGCCACCATGCGCCGCGTGCGTTCCACGAGGTGCAGGCGCAGCAGGGACTCCAGCTCTTGGATGCCGGAGGACAGGGCGGCCTGGGTGACGTTGCACGCCGCGGCCGCCCGGCTGAAATTCCGGTGCTCATGCAGGTGCACGAGATAGCGGAGTTGCTTGAGGCTGGGCAGAGTCATTGGTGGCGTCTTCAAGGGGACGGTGGCTACGCCATCTTAACCCCAAAGCGCCATGATTGGAATTATTCTAATTACAAAACCAATCGAAGTGTGTGGCACCGGGACAGATCCACACAAGATCCCTGGGACGCGCCCCTTTACATAGAAGAGGGCGACCGAAAATTTCCGGGGATCATCAGCGGGCTGGAAATCGGGAATAAGCCAGGCGGCCGGATGGCCGCGCCCGGCGCCTGAGGGACCTCAGAGAAGCACGTCCAGAAACATGCCCCGGCGATAGCGCGCGGGCAGGGTCAGGATGCCGTTGACCATCAGGCTGGCCAACTCACGGGCCGAGGGCCAGCGGTTGCCGGGCTTGGCCTTCTGCACGGCGCGCGTGGGCGCCGGCGGCGGCACCAGGATGGAGTGCCGGTCCGAACCGTCGGGGATCAGCCCGCCGAGGCGGGAGGTGGTGGGGCGGGTCTCGACCATGGGGGGATCATATAGCCGGCCAGGGCCGAAGGCCAAGGGGCCTTATGGGCAGCCTCCCAAACCTCATAAATAATCCTGCACGATGTCGACGCTGGTCTCCACGCCCACCTTGTCGAAATTGGCGGCCAGCCAACAGTCGGCCGTCTCCCGCCCCTTGGTGAACAGGTACTGCAGGAATTCCGGCTCGGCGTTCAGCTTGCTGCTGGCGTGCATGTCGGCCAGGGCCTCGTCATTCTCGATGACGTGCATGCGCAGGGCCTTGTACTGGTCGGAGGTGAGGTCGCCGGAGTCGATGAGGCGGGAGACGAAGCGGATGGACCGCATCTCACGCATCAGCGAGGCGTTGAAGGTGATCTCGTTCACCCTGTCGGCGATCTCGAACGGCGTCTTGGGCACGCCCTTGCGCACCAGCGGGTTGATCTGCACGACGATGATGTCGTGGCTCTCGTTCTCGTACGCGATGGGCCACAGCGACGGGTTGCCCATGAAGCCGCCGTCCCAATAATACTCCCCTTTGATCTCCACCGCCTGGAACATCTGGGGCAGGCAGGCCGAGGCCAGCACGGCGTCCACGGTGATGTCGCGATTGCGGAAGATCTTGACCTTGCCCGTCTCCACATTGGTGGCGGACAGGTAGAGGTCGATGCCGGCGGCGAAGCGCACCTGGTCGAAATCGATCAGGTCTTCCAGGATGCGGCGCAGCGGGTTGATGCCCAGCGGATTGCTCTGATAGGGCGAGACCAGCATGTTCATGATGTTGAACCAGGCATAGCCAGGGCTGTCGTCCACCCGCCAGCTGCCGCGCAGGCGTGACAGCAGGCTGCGCTGCAGCGGCGACCCACGCCCGGCCTCGCCCACCTTGGTCCAGAAGGTGCGCAGCGCCTGGCGGGCTCCTTCGCGCCCGTCCTTGCCATAGCCGTCGGCCATGACCACCGCGTTCATGGCGCCGGCGCTGGTGCCGGAGATGGCCTCCACCTCCAGCCGGCCATCCTCCAGCAGACGATCCAGCACGCCCCAGGTGAAGGCGCCGTGCGACCCACCGCCCTGCAGGCCCAGGTTAACCCGCTTGTGCGGCTGGCCGTTGCGCCCCTTCGCCTTGGGGGCGGCGGCCTCGTTGGAACCGGGCGGATTTTGGGGAGGCGTGCTGTCGGGCATCGGGGGACCTTGTCGCTGGGTTGATCCATGATGCGGCGCAACCGAACGGCGGCCGGAACGCGAAGATACCCCTGGGCGGCGGGCCTTGCGGCGCCCCCGGGGCGTCAATGATATGGGGCCGCGCCCCGCAGGTCCAAGAGCGGCAATTCGCGCCGCGCCCGGCCGTTTGCGCAGGCCGTTTGCGCGGAAGGCCGGCCCGGCCTTGGCACTCTATCGCGGTCCGCCGCCACGCGTCGTTACAAATCTCCCCTCGAAATGTTGCGCCGCCAAACCGATGTGCCGCCCCGACTTTGCGCCCACCGGCCGCTTCTGCTAAAACCGACGGCGCGATCGGTATCCCATATCCGCCTTCGGGGGTTGGCGAAGGGGCCGCGACGGCTGGGATCGCAGCGGGGTCTGGAAGGGAAGGCGGGGGGCGATGGTTAGGGCAGGCGGGTCCGGGGGGGCCGCGCATACGCGTCATGCCATTGACAGGGGGGGCCATCGGTCGCACCTTCCCTCGACCATGATCCGCGTCCATGCCACTTGCGTCAGTGTTGGCGGTGCCGGCGTCCTCCTGCGGGGGCCGTCGGGGTCGGGCAAATCCGATTTGGCCCTGCGCCTGGTGGATGCGGGCGGCCTGCTGGTGGCCGACGACCAGGTGGATCTTGCCGCCGATCCCACGCGCACCCTGCTGACCGCCACCGCGCCCGAGCGTCTGGCTGGCCTGATCGAGGTGCGTGGACTGGGCATCCTGCCCGCCCCCGCCACCCCGTCGGCCTTTCTGCGCCTGGTGGTCGATCTGGTCGACCGCGACGCCGTTCCCCGCCTGCCCGTCCCCGCCGCCGTGACCCTGGCCGGCGTGGACGTGCCCCGCATGGCCCTGTGGCCCTTCGCAGCATCCGCCCCCGCCGCCCTGCGCCTGGCTCTGGCGGCCTTGACCGCGGGGGCGCCCTTGATCCCCGCCGCCTTCGACGAGGTGGCCGCATGAGTGAGCTTCCCATGACCCGCCCGCCCGTGGTGGTGGTCACCGGCCTGTCCGGCGCCGGTCTTTCCACGGCGCTGAAGGCGCTGGAGGATTTGGGCTACGAGGCGGTGGATAACCTGCGCCTGTCGCTGCTGACCCATCTGGTGGAGCAGGCCAGCGACAGGCCGCTGGCCATCGGCATCGACAGCCGCACCCGCGATTTCTCCGCCGATGCCGTGGGCGCGGAACTGGACCGGTTGCGCAAGGCCGCGGGCCGAACCGTCAGCCTGCTGTTCATGGAGGCGTCCGACGAGGTGCTGCAGCGGCGCTACACGGAGACCCGCCGGCCCCATCCCTTGGCCACCGACCGGCCCGTGCCCGACGGCATCGCCCGGGAACGCGGCCTGCTGTGGTCCTTGCGTGACAACGCCGACGTGGTGGTCGACACGACCCAGCTTTCCATCCACGATGTCCGCCGTTTGCTGGGCGGGCATTTCCGGTTGGACACGGCGCCGTCGTTGCATGTCTTCGTGACCAGCTTCTCGTTCCGCCACGGCGTCCCGCGTGAGGCCGACCTGGTGTTCGACGTCCGTTTCCTCGACAATCCCCACTGGGTTCCCGATCTCCGGCCGCTGACCGGCAACGATCCGCCCGTGGGTGCCTTCATCGAGAAGGATGGCGACTTCCCCGCCTTCTTCGACAACCTCACCCGCTTGCTGGCCCCCCTGCTGCCCCGCTACCTGAACGAGGGCAAGCGCTACCTCACCATCGCCGTGGGGTGCACCGGGGGCCGCCATCGTTCCGTCTTTGTCGCCAACCGGCTGGCGGCATGGTTGCAAACCCAGGGCTCCCGGGTGGGCGTCGCCCACCGGGAATTGGACCGGTCCGGCGTGTCCCCGGAGCCCGCGCATGTCGTCAATAGGGAGACCCGATGATCGGTATGGTCCTCGTGACCCACGGCCGCCTGGCCGAGGAGTTCATACTGGCCCTCCAGCACGTGGTGGGGGAACAGGCACAAGTGCGCGCGGTCTGCATCGGGCCGGAAGATGACATGGAACAGCGGCGGGAAGATATTCTGGCCAAGGTCGCGGAGTGCGACACCGGCGACGGTGTGGTGGTCCTGACCGACATGTTCGGCGGCACGCCGTCCAACCTGGCCATCAGCACCATGGACCGCGCCAAGGTCGAGGTCATCGCCGGCGTGAACCTGCCCCTGCTGATCAAGCTGGCCTCGGTGCGCAAGACCGAGTCGCTGGAAAGCGCGGTGCAGGCCGCGCGCGAGGCGGGCCGTAAGTACATCAACGTCGCCTCCTCCCTGCTGGCGGATAACTGAGCCATGACGGGCGGGGGGGAAGGAAACGCGGGCGAATTCGGCCCGTCGCGCACGGCGCTGATCCAGAACCGGCGCGGCCTGCACGCCCGGGCGGCGGCCAAGTTCGTGAAGCTGGCGGCGGAGTTCGATGCCGAGGTGGAGGTGGAGCGGGGCGACACCCAGGTCAACGGGCAGTCCATCATGGGCCTGATGATGCTGGCGGCCGCCATCGGCACCTCCATCACGTTACGGGCGCGGGGGCCACAGGGGGAACAGGCGCTGGACGCCCTGGTCGCCCTGGTCGATCGCAAGTTCGATGAGGACTGAACGGCAAATGGCCGATCGCGCATCTGGCCGGGGCCGCACGACGAAGGCGGCGGCCGATCGTCTGCTGCGGGGCGTGGGGGTTTCCTCCGGTATCGCCATCGGGCCGGCGCATGTGGTGGACGCCAGCGCCCTGCTGGCGCCGGAATACGCCATTCCCGAGGCCGAGCTGGAGGCAGAGGTCCAGCGCTTCGCCACCGCCGCCGACAAGGCGCGCCGCCAGGTGCGCAAGCTGAAGACCAAGGCCTCCGGCCTGCCGGACAGCGCCGCGGAGGAGATCGGCTTCCTGCTGGACGCCCATTTCGCCATGCTGTCGGGCTCCCGCCTCATGCGCGGCGTGGAAAAACGCATCCGTCAGGAAAAGGTGAACGCCGAGGCCGCGGTCCAGGCGGAAATCACCAGCATCGCGCAGAGCTTCGCCGATATGGAGGACGCCTACCTGGCGGCCCGCATCGCCGATGTGCGCGAGGTGGGCCAGCGGCTGCTGCGCAACCTGATGCAGCACAAGTACCAGGCCTTCTCCTTCCTGCCGGAGGGCTGCATCGTCCTGGCGGAGGATTTGAGCCCCGCCGACACCGCCCTGATGGACCCGCGCCGCATCGCCGGCTTCGCCACCATGCTGGGCGGGCCGGAAGGCCATACCGCCATCATGGCGCGATCCCTCAGCCTACCGGCCGTGCTGGGCACCCTGGGCCTGCTGCAGGGCGTGCAGAATGGCGACACGGTGGTGGTGGACGGCATCGCCGGCCAGGTCTGCGTCAACCCCAGCCCGGACGTGCTGGACGGCTATCGCCGCCGCCGGGCTGAGCTGCTGGCCGAACGGGCGCAGCTGAAAAGCCTGCGCAAGCTGCCGGCCATCACCCGCGACGGCACCTCCGTCACCCTGAACGCCAACCTGGAACTGCCGCGTGAGCTGGACGGCGCCATCGAGGTGGGGGCGTCGGGCGTGGGGCTGCTGCGCACCGAGTTCCTGTTCATGAACCGCGAGGACCTGCCCGACGAGGATGAGCAGACGGAGATCCTGACCCGCATCGTCACCAGCATGGACGGCAAGCCGGTGACGGCCCGCACCCTGGACATCGGCGGGGAGAAGATCGCGACCGCCCTGCGGGGGTATTTCAGCGAGCCCACGAACCCCGCCCTGGGCTTGCGCGCCATCCGCCTGTCGCTGAAGGAACCCAAGCTGCTGGAAACCCAGCTGGCCGCCATGCTGCGCGCCGGGGCCCATGGCAACCTGCGCATCCTGCTGCCCATGATCAGCTCGGTGGCCGAGGTGCGGCGGGTGCGCGAGATCATGGCCACGGTGGTGCGCCGTCTGCGCCGCCGGGGGGTGAAGATCGCCCACCCCCTGCCCAAGCTGGGCATCATGATCGAGATACCGGGCGCCGCCCTGTCGGCCGACGGCCTGGCGCCCTTCTGCGACTTCTTCGCCATCGGCACCAACGACCTGATCCAGTACACCCTGGCCATCGACCGGGGCGACGAGCAGGTGGCTGACCTGTACGACCCCCTGCACCCTGCCGTGCTGCGCCTGGTGCAGTTCACCACCGAGGCGGCGCTGCGCGCCCGCATCCCCGTGTCCATCTGCGGTGAGATGGCGGGCGACCCGCGTTACACCGCTCTGCTGCTGGGCCTGGGCATTCGCGAGCTGTCCATGGCGCCCAACAACCTGCCCCTGGTGAAGCGCCGCCTGCGCGGGCTGGATCTGATCGAGGCCACCCGCCGCGCCCGCACCATCATGGACCAGACCGACCGGGGCCGCATCGCGGCCC
Source organism: Nitrospirillum amazonense (assembly GCF_029594735.1). Taxonomy (NCBI): domain Bacteria; kingdom Pseudomonadati; phylum Pseudomonadota; class Alphaproteobacteria; order Rhodospirillales; family Azospirillaceae; genus Nitrospirillum; species Nitrospirillum amazonense. Next base: position 229,270 of record NZ_JARPAF010000002.1, on the reverse strand, counting down.
TGCTGGACGACTTCAACGACGCCGCCGCGTGAAGTTCCCTCAGGCGCTGGGCGCCCGCGTCCGCGGGCTTGGCTTCCTCGCCTTTCAGTCCGCCTTCGGCTCCCCAAAAGGCTCCGGCGGACCCGGTCGGGTCCTACAGCGGCATGAATTAAGTTTTCATGCCGCTGAGGGGGGCGAGAATCAGCCGCTTGACGGGGTTCGGGTCTCTGATTCACCTTCAGGCGTGCCAGCATTGCTGGCATTGCCTGGGAGGATCCCGATGCCCACCGCCCTAACCGTCCGTGGCCTGGATGAGGACCTGGTGCGCCGCCTGAAGCTGCGCGCCGCCCGTCACGGCCGTTCCATGGAAGCCGAGTGCCGTGACATCCTGCGCCAGGCGCTGGCCAACGAGCCGCAGGACTTCCGCGCCCTCGCCTCTTCCCTGCGCCAGTCCCTGGCCGACCGCGCCCACCGCCCCGCCGGCGACGTCATGGCCGCCACGCGGGCCGAGACCTGGGCGGCCCTGCCGGAAGCCATTCCGTCGGACATGCCGGGCGAGGGAGAGGGCGCATGACCCTGCAGTTCGTCATCGACGCCTCGGTCGCCCTGCAATGGGTGGTGCCGGAGGCGACCAGCCCGGTGGCCGACCGCCTGCTGGGCCACCGCCTGCTGGCGCCCGACGTGCTGATGGGCGACTTGGCCCAGGTGCTGGGCGCCAAGGTGGCCCTGGGCGACCTGACGGCGGTGGAGGCGGCCACCGCCGCCATGGCCCTGCAAGGGGCGGAGGTGGAGCTGATGCCGTCACGCCCGCTGCTGGCCGATGCCGTGCGCCTGGCGGCGCAGCTGTCCCATCCGGCCCAGGATTGCCTGTACCTGGCCCTGGCCCAGGGCCTGCAGCTGGTCTACGTCACCGCCAACCCGGCCCTGGTGCGGTCCGTGCGCGGACCCCTGGGCGGCCGGCTGGCGGGGCGCGTGGTGCTGGTGCATGAGGTGGAGCGGTTCTTGAGGTAGTTCCCCCAGGCGGCGGGCGCGGCCTAGTGAGGCTACCGCCTCACCAACAAATGCACACATAAAGATGTCTTTATGCTTGCTGGCGAGGCGGCCCGCTGGTACACCCTGGCGCATCATCCCGCCCGGGCCGCCCAGGCTCGCCTCCGTGCGCCGGCGGGGCACCAAAGGAGCATCGTCCCCATGACCGCCTTCACCGATTACAAAGTCCAGGACATCGGCCTCGCCGGCTGGGGTCGCAAGGAAATCACCATCGCCGAGACCGAGATGCCGGGCCTGATGGCCCTGCGCACGGAATATGAGGGCAAGAAGCCGCTGGAAGGCGCCCGCATCGTCGGCTGCCTGCACATGACCATCCAGACCGCCGTGCTGATCGAGACGCTGGTGGACCTGGGCGCCACCGTGCGCTGGTCCTCTTGCAACATCTTTTCCACCCAGGATCACGCCGCCGCCGCCATCGCCGCCGCCAACATCCCGGTCTTCGCCTGGAAGGGCGAGACGGAGGAGGAGTTCTGGTGGTGCATCGAGCAGACGCTGCGCGGCCCCGACGGCTGGACCCCCAACATGATCCTGGACGACGGCGGCGACGTCACCCAGATCCTGCACGACAAGTACCCCGAGATGCTGGCGGACATCCGCGGCCTGTCGGAAGAGACCACCACGGGCGTGCATCGCCTGTATGAGATGATGAAGAAGGGCACGCTGAAGGTTCCGGCCATCAACGTGAACGACAGCGTCACGAAGTCCAAGTTCGACAACCTGTACGGCTGCCGCGAGAGCCTGGTGGACGGCATCAAGCGCGCCACCGACGTCATGATGGCCGGCAAGGTGGCAGTGGTCTGCGGCTACGGCGATGTGGGCAAGGGGTCCGCCGCCTCGCTGCGCAGCCAGGGCGCCCGCGTCATGGTGACCGAGATCGACCCCATCAACGCCCTGCAGGCCGCCATGGAAGGCTATCAGGTCGTCACGATGGAACAGGCCGCCCCCCTGGGCGACATCTTCGTCACCGCCACCGGCAACGTCGACGTCATCACGCTGGACCACATGCGTGAGATGAAGGACCGGGCCATCGTCTGCAACATCGGCCACTTCGACAGCGAAATCCAGATCGACGCCCTGCGCAACTACGTGTGGGAAGAGGTGAAGCCGCAGGTGGACGAGGTGGTGTTCCCCGACGGCAAGCGCCTGATCGTCCTGGCCAAAGGCCGCCTGGTGAACCTGGGCTGCGCCACCGGCCACCCCAGCTTCGTCATGTCCGCCAGCTTCACCAACCAGGTGCTGGCCCAGATCGAGCTGTGGAACAACGCCGACAAGTACGAGAACAAGGTCTATGTGCTGCCCAAGCACCTGGACGAGAAGGTGGCCCGCCTGCACCTGGCCAAGATCGGCGCCAATCTGACGACCTTGACCGACAAGCAGGCGGAGTACATCGCCGTCAGCCCGCAGGGCCCGTTCAAGCCGGATCACTACCGGTATTGAGAAGAACGCGGGGGCCCCGGTCCCAGCGGTTTCAGGGGAAGGCCGGGCCGTCGCGCTCGGCCTTTTCCTTTGGCGGAACGCGATAGCGGGCATCACTGTTTGGATTCCCAAAGGTTTGCCGCGAAAACGTAGCCTTCCGTTGGCTTGGCACCTACCCCGTCATTAACTAAGATTCGCGCGTCATGCCGAAGAACGCCACCACCCTGCCTCTAGCGCTGACTGTCGCCGCCCTGGCCGCGCCCGGGATCCCGTGCCTGCGCCTGGGATTTCCCGACCTGCCGCTGCCCCTGGTGCTGGCGGGGTCGGCCGCCAGCCTGGTGGTGGTGGGTATCTGCCTGACGCGCCTTACCCGCCAGCGCGCCCGGGTCGAGGCCCAGGCGGTGCGGGCCGACGCCTTGCTGGCCGGTTGCCCTGACGAATGGGTGGCCTGGCAGGACGGTCGCGTCATCGGCGCCAGCGCCAGCGCCGGCGCCTGGCTGGGCATCCCCGACCCGCAGCCTGGCAGCCGCCCGGATGAGATCACGCAGGCCTTCACCACGCCGGATGACGAGGCTTTGCGTCAGGCGCTGCGCGCTTTGGACACCGGTGGCACCCCCTTCACCCGCCAGCTGGCCTGCCATCAGGGCCGCCGCAGCCTGCTGGCGATCGGCCGCCGGGTGGCGCCGCCCGTCACCCCCGGCGACGGGGGCGACCCACCGGCGGCGCTCAGCGTGCTGTGGCTGCGCGATGTCACCGCCGCCACGGCGGACGCCAAGGCTCAGGAGCGGCGCCGCCAAGTGGCGGAGGAGGGCTTGGCCCAGTTCCGCGCCGCCCTGGACCTGCTGCCCTTCCCCCTGTGGATGCGGCGTGCCGATGGGGCGCTGGCCTGGTGCAACCAGGCCTACGGCACGGCGGTCGGCGTGCCGCCGGACGAGGTGGTGGCGCAGGGCGTGGAGCTGGTCACCGGTCCCGGCGCCGGCCAGTCACTCGCCGCCCGCGCCCTGTCGGGCCGGGAGCCGGCCTGGGAAAGCCGCTATGTCATCGTCGCCGGCCAGCGCCAGTTGCTGCGCCTGACGGAAACGCCCCTGGAGATGCCGCTGGAGGGGGGCGTCGCGCTGCTGGGCCACGCGCTGGATACCACCCGCGAGCAGGAATTGTCGTCGGAGCTGGAGCGCCACATCGCTGCCCATGCCGACGTGCTGGAGCACCTGGGCTCCGCCATCGCCATCTACGGCGCCGACACCAAGCTGAAGTTCCACAACCGCTCCTACGCCCGGCTGTGGGGCCTGGACGAGAGCTGGCTGGAGACCGAGCCCAGCTATGGCGAGGTGCTGGAGGATTTGCGCAGCCGCCGGCGCCTGCAGGAGGAGGTGGACTTTCCCCGGTGGAAGCGCGCGCAGCTGGCCCAGTTCACCAACCTGACGGAGCCGCGCGAGGACCTGACCCACCTGCCGGACGGCACCACCCTGCGCACCATCGCCGTCCCCCACCCCTTCGGCGGCCTGATGTTCGTGCTGGAGGATGTGACCAACGCGCTGGCCCTGGAATCGTCCTACAACACCCTGATGGCCGTGCAGCAGGAGACGCTGGACAATTTGGCGGAAGGGGTGGCCGTGTTCGGCGGCGACGGCCGGCTGAAGCTGTGGAACCCCTCCTTCGCCCGCATCTGGCGGCTGAAGGGACCGGACCTGAACGGTGAGCCGCACATCACCCAGGTGATCGACAAGCTGCAACCCCTGCTGGACCACGACGGCGACTGGCCGGCCCGCCGGCGCACCATGATCGCCGATCTCCTGGAACGGTCCAGCTACGCCGGCCGGCTGGAACGCACCGACCGGTCCATCGTCGACGTGTCCAACGTGCCGCTGCCCGATGGCGCCGTGCTGATCAGCGTGCTGGACATCACCGACAGCGTGCGGGTGGAAGAGGCGCTGCGCGCCAGCAATGAGGCGCTGGCGACCGCCGACCGCCTGAAATCGGAATTCATCGCCAATGTCTCCTACCAGCTGCGCACGCCCCTGAACGCCATCATGGGCTTCGCCGAAATCCTCAATAACCAGTATTTCGGCGCACTCAATGAACGCCAGGCGGACTACACCAAGGGCGTGCTGGAGGCCAGCCGCCGCCTGCTGGCCCTGATCAACGACATTCTGGATTTGGCCACCATTGAGGCCGGCTTCATGACCCTGGACCGCTCTCCCGTGGATGTCGGCCAGCTGCTGGAGGCGGTGTCGGGCTTGACCCTGGACTGGGCGCGCAAGCAGGACGTGACCCTGCTGGTGCAGGTGCCGTCCGACATCGGCAACCTCGACGCCGACGAGCGCCGGCTGAAGCAGGCGCTGTACAACCTGGTCAGCAACGCCGTGAAGTTCACGCCGCCCGGCGGCCAGGTCACCCTGTCGGCCAGGCGCCAGATGGGGGAGGGGGGGCCGGAGATGGTGCTGTCGGTCAGCGACACCGGCATCGGCATTCCCGCCGCCGACCGCCAGCGCGTTTTCAACAAGTTCGAGCGCGGCGAGGTGCAGAACCATCCCGCCGGCGCCGGCCTGGGCCTGTCACTGGTGAAAAGCTTCGTCGAGCTGCACGGCGGCCATGTGGAGATCAGCGACAGCGATCAGGGCACGCTGATCCAGTGTCATCTGCCGTTGCGGCAGCCTGTATTGGTTTAGTGTTCCTCAGGCGCCGGCAGGCCCGTCCGGGCCTTTGGCTGTCCTCGGTTTTCAGTCCGCTGCCGCTCCCCGAAAACCTGCGGCGGACGCGGTCGCGTCCTAAAGCCTGGCCCAGAAGGGCCAGGCTTGTGGTGCTTCAAGACGCGATTTCGGGAATTACGCGCTGGTATCCACCTTGCCGGGGTTGGCGCCGGCCTTGGCGACGCAGACCATGGCCTCGCGCAGCAGGCGGCCCTGGATGGTGTAGCCGGGCTGCAGGATGGTGACGACGGTGCCGGCGGGCTTGTCCGTGCCGTCGACCTCGGCCACCACCTGGTGGAAGTTGGGGTCGAAGGGCTGGCCCATGGGTTCCAGTTTCACGATGCCGGCGCGGTCGAAGGCGGCGATCAACTGGCGCTCCGTCGCTTCCACGCCGGTCAGCAGGGTGTTGACCTGGTCGTTGCCGGCGCGGGTCTCGGCCGGGACGGCCTCGATGGCGCGGCGCAGGTTGTCGGCCACGGCCAGCAGTTCCTTGGCGAAGCCGGACACGGCGTACTTGGCGGTGTCCTCACGCTCCTTCTGGGCGCGGCGGCGGGTGTTCTCCGCCTCGGCCATGCTGCGCAGCAGCTGGTCCTTCAGGGACGCGACCTCGGCTTCCAGCGCGGCGACGGCGTCCGAGGATGCCGGCGCTTGCTGCTGGGGGGCGGCGTCGGTTTCGGGGGCGGTGGTCGTCTCGTTGTTATCGGTCATCTTAGCGGCAGTCTCAAAAAGGGTGCGGAACAACGGCGGCTCGACACCGCCGGAACGGGCAGAAGATAGGCATCCCGCGTCCGCCGCGCCAGAGGCGATGCGGGGATCCGGCCAGGAATAAAGCGCGGGTGGGCCGAATAGTTCGGCCGACGGTCGACCGGTCTACCCGATCATCCGGCTGATGACCTTGGCGGTGTAGTCCACCATGGGGATGATGCGGGCATAGTTGATGCGCGTGGGCCCGATCACGCCGATGGCGCCCACGATCTGGTCCTTGCCGTTGGTGTAGGGCGAGACGATCAGGGAACAGCCGGCATGGCTGAACAGATTGTTCTCGGCGCCGATGAAGATCTGCACGCCCTCCGCCTGGCCGGTGGCCTCCAGCAGCCGCATCATGGCGTCGCGGGTCTCCAGCGCCTCGAACAGGCTGCGGATGCGTTCCAGGTCCGACAGGGCGCTGACGTCGTCCAGCAGCTTGGCCTGGCCGCGCACGATCAGCACGCCGCTGTTGCGGCTGCCGGCCCAGGTGGCCATGCCGGTGTCCACCACCCGGCGGGTCAGTTCGTCCAGCTGGGTGCGCTGCTCTTCCGCCTCGGCCTGCAGCCGGGTGCGGGCCTCGGCCAGGGTGCGGCCCACCACGCGGGCGTTCAGGTAGTTGCTGGCCATCTGCAGGACGGAGGAGGGGATGCCCATGGGCACCTCCACCACCCGGTTCTCCACCAGGCCGTCCTCCGTCACCAGCACCACCAGGGCGCGGCCGGGCTGCAGGTTCACGAACTCGATATGTTTCAGCGGGCGGTCGGTCTTGGGCGCCATGACCAGCCCGGCGCAGGACGACAGGCCCGACAGCATGGTCGTCGCCTCCTCCAGCGCCTCGGGCAGGGACCGGCCGGAGGCGGCGCACTGGGCGTCGATGCTCTCCCGCTCGTCATCCGACAGGTCGCCCACCTCCAGCAGGCCGTTGACGAACAGGCGCAGGCCCACGTCCGTCGGCACGCGCCCGGCGGAGGTGTGCGGCGCCTTCAGCAGGCCCAGCTCCTCCAGGTCCGCCATGACGTTGCGGATGGTGGCGGGCGACAGCGTGATGCCCAGGCGGCGCGACAGGGTGCGGCTGCCCACAGGCTCCCCGGTTTCGACATAGGCTTCCACGATCTGGCGGAAGATGTCGCGGGAACGCTGGTTCAGCTCGGTGATCATGCCTGCGGGCGGGGCCTGATGGATGGGGAAGGATGCCCTTAAATCTAATGATGGACGGCGGTGTTATCAATCATCGCCGGGGCCGCCCGCCACATCCGGGGTGGACAGGGCGATGGTTCCGTCGCTAGGTAGGGCCTTCAAAACACCCTATGACAGCTACGGGACCGCCCCGCCATGACCCGCCCCTCCGGCCGCGCCGCCGACCAGCTCCGCGCCGTCTCGCTCGAGACCGGCTTCGCCAAGTACGCCGAAGGCTCCTGCCTCGTGCGCTTCGGCGACACCCACGTGCTGTGCACGGCCAGTGTCGAGGAAAAGGTGCCGCCCTTCCTGCGCGGCCAGGGCCTGGGCTGGGTGACGGCGGAATACGGCATGCTGCCCCGCGCCACCCACAGCCGCACCGACCGTGAGGCCGCCAAGGGCAAGCAGTCCGGCCGCACCCAGGAAATCCAGCGCCTGATCGGCCGCGCGCTGCGCGCCGTCACCGACCGCAAGGCCATGGGCGAAATCCAGGTGAAGATCGACTGCGATGTGCTGCAGGCCGACGGCGGCACCCGCACCGCCGCCATCACCGGCAGCTATGTCGCCCTGCACCAGGCCTTCACCCACCTGATGCGCATCGGCGTGCTGAAGCAGATCCCCCTGATCGACAGCGTGGCCGCCATCTCCTGCGGCATCTACAACGGCCAGGCCGTGCTGGACCTGGACTATGCCGAGGACAGCAACGCCCAGGCCGACGCCAACTTCGTCCTGACCGGCGCCGGTGGCATCGTGGAAATCCAGGGCACGGCCGAGGAACGCCCCTTCGACGAGGCGCAGTTCAACGAGCTGCTGCGCCTGGCCCGCCACGGCATCACCCAGCTGACCGCCCTGCAGAAGACGGCCCTGGGCCTCTGACCGCAGCAAACCCAGATGAGTTCCCTAGGGGCTTGGCGTCACAGTCAAGCCCCTAGGCCCCGACCGGGGCCGCCGGAGTTTTCCGGGGAGCGTAGCGGACTGGAAAACGAGGATAAGCCAAGGGGCGGATGCCCCGCCGGCGTCTGAGGCGAACGAATGACAAACCGCAAATTCACCGGCGACACCCTGATCATCGCCACCCACAACAAGGGCAAGGTGAAGGAGATCGCGGCCCTGCTGGGCGATCACGTCGCCCACTTCCCCACGGCGGGGGAGCTGGGCCTGCCCGAGCCGGAGGAGACCGGCCTGACCTTCCGCGAGAACGCGGAGCTGAAGGCTCTGGCGGCGGCCAAGGCGGCGGGCAAGCCGGCGCTGGCGGACGATAGCGGCATGGCGGTGGTGGCGCTGGACGGCGCCCCCGGCATCTATTCCGCCCGCTGGGCCGGGCCGGAAAAGGACTTCGCCGCCGCCATGGCCCGGGTGGAGCGGGAGCTGCCGCCCGGCGCGCCGCGCGACGCCAGCTTCATCTGCGCCCTCACCATCGCCTGGCCGGACGGCCACGTGGAGACGGTGCAGGGCGAGGTGCACGGCCAGCTGGTCAACCCGCCGCGCGGTGACCGGGGCTTCGGCTACGATCCCATGTTCGTCCAGGACGGCTACACCGTGACCTATGGCGAGATGGAACCGCACGAGAAGCACGCCATCAGCCACCGGGCCCAGGCCTTCCGCCAGTTGGTGGAGCGATGCTTCCGCTGACCGACACGGTACCGGGCGGCTTCGGCCTCTACGTGCACTGGCCGTTCTGCGCCAGCAAATGCCCCTATTGCGACTTCAACAGCCATGTCCGCGAGGGCGTGGACCAGGCCCGCTGGCGCGCGGCGATGCTGCGGGAGATGGACCATTTCGCCGCGCGGGTGCCAGCGGGGCGTCGCCTCAGCAGCATCTTCTTCGGCGGCGGCACCCCCTCGCTCATGCCGCCGGAAACGGTGGCGGCCATCCTGGAACGGGCCGATCACCACTGGGGCATCGGCGACGGCGTCGAGGTGACGCTGGAGGCCAATCCGACCTCGTCGGAGGCGGCGCGCTTCGCCGGGTTCCGCGCCGCCGGCGTCAACCGCCTGTCCATGGGCATCCAGGCCCTGAACGATGCCGACCTCAAGGTGCTGGGCCGCAAGCATTCCGCCACCGAGGCGACGGCCGCCATCGCCATGGCCAAGGGTGTCTTCGATCGTTTCAGTTTCGATCTGATCTATGCGCGCCCTGGTCAGACCGTGGCGGCGTGGCAGGATGAGCTGTCGCGCGCGCTGGACATGGCGGTGGGCCATCTGTCGCTCTATCAGCTGACCATCGAGGAAGGCACCCAGTTCCACACCCTGCACCAGCGCGGCGACCTGGTGGTGCCGGACGAGGATCTGGCCGGCGACCTCTATGAGGCAACGCAGGTCCTGCTGAACCAGGCCGGCATGCCGGCCTACGAGGTCTCCAACCACGCCCGCCCCGGTCAGGAAAGCCGGCACAACCTGGTCTACTGGCGCTATGGCGACTATGTCGGCATCGGCCCCGGCGCCCACGGCCGCCTGACGCTGAAGGGTGAGAAGATCGCCACCCGCACCCACCGCGCGCCCGAAATCTGGCTGCAACGGGTGGAGGAGGGCGGCACCGGCGCCCACGCCGATGAGAGGGTGACGCCGGAGCAGCGCGGCCGCGAGGCCCTGATGATGGGCCTGCGCCTGGCCGAGGGCGTCAGCCTGTCGCGCTTGACGGCCGAGGCGGGCGGCATGGTTCCGGTGGACATGGCAGCGGTAGACCGCCTGTCCCGCCACGGCCTGCTGACCCTGGAGGGCGACCGCCTGACCGCCACGGCGGACGGTCGCCAGCGGCTGAACGGCGTGCTGGCGGCGCTGTTGGGATAAGACACCCTTCTGCGTCATATTGCGCTGTCCACCGAGCTTGAGGGCTTGGCCGGCCGGTGCCATGCTTGCGTGTGCCGGACCCTTTGCAACCAGGCCATTCCCCCATGCCCGCGTTATCCCGCCTGCCTGCCGCCGCTCTGCGCCGGATACTTTGCTGCGCCCTGATGACGGGGGCGGCATTCACCCTGAAGCCCGCGGCGGCGGCCGGCATCCCCTTCGTCGGTTGCCCCGCCGATGGCCAGATGGGGCCGCAGGCCGCGCCCCGAAAAGGGACTGTTCCGTCCTTACCCCCCGCGCTGGCCGCCAGGGCGGCGGGGCGTTTGGCCTATTACGCGGGGCCGGCCGAGGCCGGTGGTATTGGCAGCTTCGCGCCCAAGGGCTGGCACTGCTTCGCCCTCTATGGCTCCAACGGTTCCCAACTGCTGGTGACGGCCAACCCCCTCGCCAGCCCCGACCTGATCAAGGCGGCCCAGCAAATTCAGGGTCCGGCCCTGCAAGTGGCCTGGCTGGACGGTGATACGTCGGGCCGGTTCGAGGTGGCCAAGATCGCCGCCCGCCTATTTCCTGTCGCCAAGGATTATGTCCAGGGCGTGATGGACGAAGGGTTGGCGGACAAGTCGGAGTTCGCCTGGGGGCCCTATCCGACGGACACGGTCGTGCGCCACAGCCCCACTTCGGTGGATTTCGTGACGCCCGCCGGACAAAAGGGCCTGGGCACGGCCAGCCATCTCACCCCAGGGCCCCTGCCCATCATCGGCAGCGTCTTGCTGTTCCCGGATGACGACATGGCCTTGCGCCAGCTGGTCGTGCGCCTGCCGCCGGAGATGGCGGACCTGGGCCCCATCATCCAGGCGGCGTTCCGGCCGGAGTAGCGAAGCGCCTTCTGGAATTATGACAATCAGGGTCCTTGTCCTTAAGGCGTCCTGCCCGCGGCGTCATATTGGCTGACGGTCCTCAGCTATGGCCTGGCTTAGCCAGGAAGAAGGGCGGCCAGCACCGCTTCAGTCGTCGCCACGATGGCATACTCGCCGTCCATGTTGGCCAGCGACAGGGCATGCACGTCTTCGGCACTCCACACCCGGCCCCGGCCATCGCGCTTGGCGTAGGTGCAGGTCGCGTCGCTGACGACCGTGGTGGCATAGCCCAGGTTGCCCGCCATGCGCACCGTGGCCTCCACCGAGTTGTTGGTGACGACGCCGGCCACCACCAGGGCGGTGATGCCCCGCCCGCGCAGCAGATCGTCTAGGCCGGTGCCGATGAAGGCGCTGTTGGTGCGCTTGGCCACCACGATCTCCCCGGCAGCCGGAATCGCCTCTTCCTTGAAGGCGTGGCCCGGCGTGCCGGGACGGTAGGTGGAATTGGGCTCCACCGAATCATGCCGCACATGGATGACCGGGTGCCCGGCCGCGCGCCAGGCGGCCAGCAGCCGGGCCACATTGGCCTCGGCCTCCGGGTTGTTGCGCGGCCCCTCCGCCGCCCAGCGCGGATCGTTGATGGCGCGCTGCAGGTCGATGAGGAGAAGGGCGGGAGCGTTCACCGCACCACCACGCGCCGGTAACTCAGCGCCTCGGCGATATGGACGCGGCGCACGGTGTCGCTGCCTTCCATGTCGGCCAGGGTGCGGGCGACGCGCAGGACGCGGTGATAGCCGCGGGCGGACAGGCGCAGGCGGTCGGCGGCCTCGGTCAGCAGGGCGCGGCCGGGGGCCTCGGGGGCGGCCACCTTTTCCAGCAGCTCGCCATCCGCCTCGGCATTGGTGCGGATGGTGGGGTGGCCCGGCTTCACCAGCGCGGCGTAGCGCGCCGCCTGGATGGCGCGGGCCCGGGCCACGCGGGCGGCCACGATGGCGCTGGTCTCGCGCGGCGGCGGCAGCGACAGGTCGGACGCCTTCACCGCCGGCACGTCAACATGCAGGTCGATGCGGTCGAACAGCGGGCCGGAAATCTTGGACTGGTAATCGGCGGCGCATTTGGGGGCGCGGCCGCAGGCCTGGGCGGGGTCGTCCAGGTGGCCGCAGCGGCAGGGGTTCATGGCGGCCACCAGCTGCACCCGCGCGGGGTAGGTGACATGGCCGTTGGCCCGCGCCACCGTGGCCCGCCCCGTCTCCAACGGCTGGCGCAGGGCCTCCAGCGTGGGCCGTGCGAATTCCGGCAGCTCATCCAAGAACAGCACGCCCTGGTGGGCCAGGCTGATTTCCCCCGGCTTGGCGCGCACACCACCCCCGACCAAGGCCGGCAGGCTGGCGCTGTGGTGCGGGTCGCGGAAAGGGCGGCGGCGCATCAGGCGCCCGCCCTCCAGCTTGCCGGCCACGGAATGGATCATGGACAGGTCCAGCGCCTCCGCCGGTTCCAGGGGCGGCAGCAATCCGGGCAGGCGGGCGGCCAGCATGGACTTGCCCGACCCCGGCGGTCCCACCATCAGCAGGTTGTGCGCGCCGCTGGCCGCCACCTCCAGCGCGCGCTTCGCCGTCTCCTGGCCCTTGATGTCGGCCAGGTCCGGCAGGGCGCCCGGCTCATCCTCCTCCATCTTGGGCTGGGGCCGCGACAGCACCTGGGTGCCCTTGAAGTGGTTGATCAGCTCCAGCAGGGTGCGCGGTGCCAGCACCTCCAGCTCCCCGGCCCAGGCGGCCTCACCCCCGCAGGCCGCCGGGCAGATCAGGCCCCGGTCGGTGGCCACGGCGTGGATGGCGGCGGGCAGGGTGCCGGCCACGGCCGTCAAAGCGCCGTCCAGCGCCAGTTCGCCCAGGGCGCAGAAGCCCTTGATGTCCTCATCCGGCAGGATGCCCATGACGGTCAGCAGGGCGATGGCGATGGGCAGGTCATAGTGGCTGCCCTCCTTCTGCACATCGGCCGGCGCCAGGTTCACGGTGATGCGCTTGGGCGGCAGGGCCAGGCCCAGAGCATGCAAGGCCGCCCGCACCCGCTCCCGGCTTTCGGCCACCGCCTTGTCCGGCAGGCCCACCACGGTGAAGGCCACCTGCCCGCCCGACATCTGCACCTGGACGTCGATGTCCAGGACGTCCACCCCCTGGAAGGCCACCGTCGAAACCCGCGCTACCACCGGCCCCATCCTATCCGCTTCCGCACGCCCGGGTAGTGTATGGCTGGGGCTATGGTTGTGCCAGCTCTCAGACGCAGCGGCCTGCGCCTTATCCGATTGGGGTCAAATGCTATTGCAAACGGGGGGAACGCCAAGTTTTTCAATGATGTTCCAGATGATGGCGCGTTCGATGTGCTTGATCAGGAAGCCTGAATGTTCCGCCACATCCCTCGCGACTGGTAGGATGGAGATGTGAAGGTCGCCCGTTGGCAGCTTACTTCCCGTGGAGAGGCGAAGATAGGTCCAGCCCCCAGAATGGCCGCTCTTTTGTTTGTCAGCACTAGTGAAGAATTGATCCAATCGGATGCCAATCGTCTGCTTTGTCGTTTCGCCGACGTAAATTATTTCCGGAATATCTAACTGGGCCGGACCTTCGGGCGGTGTTGCGAAGTGCGCAAGTAGATACAGGCCGGGCTGACGGAAGCTCGGTTCACTCAGCCGGGTTTCCAGAAAGCGCGCTTTGCTGATCCATGGTGAAAAAGAAAGTGCATTCGGCAACGTGTAAGGCACCTGCGGCTCCTCCTAGTGAAATGCCGCAACAGTATAATTGTAGAATCTGTTGTTAGTTCAAGCAATAAGCGCCGCTTCCCTGCGCGCAATGGGCGGCCGCGACGGATGCAGCACGATGCCGTCGTCGGCGATCTCGACCTTGGCTTCGGGGTAGACAGCGGTGGCGAGCGCCAGGGCGTCCAGGAACACCGGCTTGAAGTGGCTGAGCTTGGCGTAGTGCTCGCCGAACTGGCGGCGCAGGGCCGCCCAGCGCACCGGCGTCGCCTGGTTCAGCACATGCAGGCGGTAGGCCAGCCAGATGTAGACGTCGATGGCGGTGCTGCTGGCGCTGATGTGGCGCAAGGCGGCCTCGGAGACGGGGACGGCGTGCTGCTTCAGGCTGTCGTAGAAGCTTTCGTTCAGTTCGATCACGTCCTGGAACAGGGCCACTTGGCGCTGGTCGGGGTTGGATTTGAACAGAATGGAATTGTTGACGAAGCCGGCGTTCTGCCGGGTGACCGAGGCGTCCGTCTCCCACAGGAACTGCAGGCTGCAGGCGGTGATGCGCTGCGCCTGTTCCATCACCAGGCGATAGGTCTTGCCACCGGGGCTCTCCCCCATGGCCTTCAGCCAGGAATGCCAGCTCTTGCCCAGCTCCACCTGGCGGGAGTTGGTCTTCAGCGCCTCCGTCTGCAGGTACAGCAGGATCATGCGTGCCTTGGCACCGTAGGGCACGCCCACCAGGCTGCCGTCGGCATGCCGGCCGCTCTGCACGATCAGGGTGCAGCGCCCCGTTTCCTTGCGGTGGTATTCCGGCTCCGCCGCCTTGTCGATGGAACGGTGGGGCAGGCTGGTGAGGGCGAAGCCGGCATGGGTGATGCCCATGCTGTCCTCTTCCTGGGCCAGCATGGCGGCGGCCACATCCACCAGGGCGCGGCCGCTCTTGCTGGTCGCCATCTCGCGCGCCCGGTCCACGCCATGTTCCAGGATGAGACGGTGAATGTCGGCCATGGCGCCCTTCGCTCCCTGCCAGTCGGTCGGTCGATGTCGGTTGATGGCCGGAGTGTTTCAAAGCCAGATCACTAAATCTAGGTCGGACTTTACCGGCCCCCGCTATTTGTGGGGTATTTGGAGTCTGTTATTTGAGGTGCCGGTTAAGTCCGGGAAATAAACCCGAGTCGGGCCGGTAGAGTCCGGCATCCGGCCGGCAAGGTCCGGGGGAAAACTGTTCTTCCCATGCGCCCCATGGGCGCCGGCGCATCCTGTGGCCGGTAAAGTCCGGGGGAGACGCGCCCCGAGTCTGTGGATAACTCTACCATGGCCGGTAAAGTCCGAGCCGAATCGTGACGAATCACCCCGTCCGGGCGCGCGGGATCGACTCCGGTGGACTCGAAAGCGGTTCCGACTCGCCCTTGGGTTCGGACTTTACCGGCCTTGCCGGTGGGAGTCCGGGCCTTTCCGGTGGGCAGGATGGTTGAGGGAAGGAGGCGGCATGGCCGCGAGCCGCCGCTCAGGCCCAGGGGCGCCCGGTCCACTCGGACTTTACCGGCCCCGACCTTGGAACGGGGCTGTTCTGCTGTGGCGCTTTTTCCTGGACTCGGACTTTACCGGCCCTGGCCGGGCGGGGCACGGACTTTACCGGCGGTCGGGGATGGAGGGCAGGAAACGAAGGTCACAAATCCTAAACATTAAAGATGGCAATAATGAAGTGGCGACATCCTATCAATACGCCGTTAACCAAAATATCCCCTTAAGGTTTACTGACTCAGATACTCTACTATTTAAACGGTGGTGATGACATTGTAAGGCCGCCGGATGGGACCGGGGCGGTTGCCCCTGTCGAGTATCGCAAAGGTCCCCCGGCCATATGCCCTCAGGTCCGGACTATAAGGGGTGCAGGCGCCGCCGGTGTCCGCCCCTGGGCGGCCGTCCCATGCCTCATGAACGACGCACCTGTCCCGCGAGGCAGGAATGGGCCGCCGCAGACAACGGGAGAAAACGACATGAGCGTCAACTCGAACCTTGTCATCCAAGTCGGTGCCCTGCCTGATCTGGTCGTCTCCAACGACCCCGCCAACCCCGGCCGCATCATCATGCGATGGTTGGACGGCACCGACACCAACCAGCAATGGGTGGAGGAGCCGGCGCTGAACGGCTTCTATCTCAAGAACGTGGCCACCGGCACGTATCTGGCCTTCGGCGGCGATGACCAGCCGGTCGGCCTGTCCGGCCATGGCGACGTCTGGCAGAAGACCGGCCCCAACCAGGATTTCACCGCCATCCGATTGGCCCTGCGGACATCCCAAAACCTGAACGCCCTGGGCGGCCACCCGGCGGTGGGCACCGTCGTCGGCACGTGGACCTGGGGCGGGGGCGCCGGCAATGAGATCTGGCAGGTCCAGACCGTCAGCGCCGTGTGGCCGCGGCCCACCCAGACCTTCTCCTTCATTTCGGGCATGGCGCCCTATCTGCAGCTCTGCGTCGACCCCAAGAACACGGCCGGCGCCCTGGTGGTGGATGATAACTACGCCACGCAGGCGCCCGCCGCCTTCGTCTTCACTGCCACCCAGTGGACCAGCGGGTTCTCCATCGTGAACAAGGCGTCGGGCCTGCTGGCCTATGTCAGCGGCGACGGCAACGGTTCGTCCCTGCTGCAGCGGGCGCCCAACCAGTTGAACGTCGATTCCCTGTGGACCTACGGCGGCGGCGGCGCCTTCCAGGCCATCCGGCCCTGGATCGACTCGGGCCAGAACTGGAACGTCTTCGGCAACCCGCATCCCATCCCCAAGGGCCCGCTGGCCATGGGAACCTGGAGCTGGGGCCACGGCCAGGCCAATGAGATCTGGCAGACCGTGGTGCCCGCCACGCAGGCCCGTGCGGCCAGCATCCTATGGACGGGTGAGGCCATCCAGGCCGATGGAGAGGCGGAGCATGACCGGCCGGTGGCGGCCGCCGTCGCCGAGGTCTGGGCCCAGGCCCAGGAAAAGGCCGGTGTCGCCGCCCGGGCCAACGGCCATCACTGACCGTCGACCGGCGGGCGGGATGGCCAGGCTGTCCCGCCCGTCATTCCGGCAGCGGCGATTCGGATCTTGCCGGCTCCCAAAAGACGGAAGGCGGGGCGGTTCCGCAGACCGCCCCGCCTCTCCCTCACGGGCGGCGGATGATGGGAAGGCCGCCCGTCGGTTTCACCCCTCAGCGCCAGCAGGCCGCCGGCACCGCCTTGCGCACCAGGGTGGCGAAGTCCTCCACCGTGCAGCGGTCGCCGCCGCAGGCGGGCAGGGACAGGTCAACCTTACCCGCCGGATGGGCCGGCGTCAGGGCGGCGGCTTGCCGCAGATCCTCCAGGGTCTGGTAGTAAAGCGCCACCCGGACATAACGCTTGCCCGTGGCGGTGTCGCGGCTGACCTCGAACGCCAGGGTGGTGTCGGGGGCGGTCTTGTCCGGCTGGCCGGGAAGGGTCCAGTCCAGGCCCAGCAGGCCGGCCACGTTGGACAGGTTGGTGTCATGCCCCAGGATGGAGATCAGCCTGGCCCCCGCCGGCACGGGCGCCAAGGGGGGCGCCAGGGGTGCGGCCACCGCCCCGCCCGTCACCCCGGCCACGATCTGGCGGGCCAGCAGCGCGCCGTTGTGGCTGGCGATGTAGGGCGTGCGGCGGGTCAGGTCGGCCTGGTAGTCATGCACCGGCAGGATGGCGGCCAGCGCCTGCGGCGTGCCGGCGCGGCCCCAGCCCACCTGGTCGGCGGGCATGCCCTGCACATATTCCAGGAAGATGCTCTCGGCCAGCATGGCGCCCCGCGCCAGGGGCCCGTCCACCTTCACCTCGCCGCCCTTGTCCACCACCTTGGCGGGGCCGGTGGCGAAGCAGGCGCTGGCGGGGGTGGCGCCCGGCGCGCAGGCCTTGGGCGCCACCACCTGCACCAGGGCCGCCAGGGCGGGCGCGACGCTGGCCGGCACGGTGGCGATGTCGCCGCCGTTGGCCGCGATCACCGCCTTGGTGGCCTCATCCGCGTCCATGGGGCAGGCCCCGCCCGACGCGGCGTCGAACAGCACGTCGGGGCTGTCCGGCGCCAGGCCATGGGCCTTCAGGCCGCAGCCGGGGGCTAGCCCCTCGGCCAGGGCCTGGGCGCTGGCGCGGGTGCGCTGGTCGCCGCTGTCGCCCCAGACGAAGATGCTGTTCTCGGCGGGACAGCTGTCGGCAGCCAGCAGGCCGCGCCGGCGGTACTGGGCGCCCAGGTACAGACCCAGCTGGCGGATGGCGTCGGCGCCATGGGGGGTCAGGATGCCCCGGTCCACGGGCCAGGCCGGCCAGTCCTGGTCGGATAGGCGGCGCAACTCCGCCAGGCCTTTGGTCGGGCTGCGCACGCCGTGGCGAGACAGCATGACAACCCGTTCCAGAACTTCGTGGGAGGCGGAGGCGGTGGTGTCGGCCCGGACGGGGCCAGCCATCAGGCTGGCCGCCACTAGGCCAAGAAACAGGCCTTTTTTCATCACCACCCCGTCACCGACAGGTTGAAGAACACGCTGCGGCCCGGCGTGGTCCAGTACAGCGCGTCGCCGGTGGCGGACTGGGTGCCGGCGAAGCCGTTGATGCGGTGGGTGTCGAACAGGTTGCCGATCTTCAGGCTGGGGGTGACATCCACCAGGTGATAGCCCAGGTCCTTCAGGCGCCAGCCCACCGAGACATCGGCGGTGAACACCGGGTGGATGCGATAGGCGTTGGCGAAGTCCGGCTGGCCGGTCTTGGCGTCGGTGGTGTTGTCCTGGCCGTAGAACGGGCCCACCACCTTGCCGATGGCGGAGAAGTACAGGCCCTCGGGGCTGTCATACATGACGCCGGTGGTGGCCATCCATTGCGGCGTGTTCGCCACCCAGACGTAATTGTCCTTGTACTGGGCGTGGTTCAGGCTGGCGTTGGCGTACAGCGACAGGGCGTCCGTCAGGGCGTACTGCGCCTCCATCTCCAGGCCCTTGTAGATGGCGCCGGACCCGTTGACGAAGGTGGTCTCCGTCGTGCCGGGCACCTGGCTGGTGGAGATGTAGTTGCTGAAGTCGATGTAGTAGGCGTCAGCGCCCACCATCCAGCGGCCGTGCTGCACGGCGGTGCCCACCTGGTAGTTCATGGTCTCTTCCGGCTTGATCGAGGCGATCTTGGCCACCTGGAAGACGTCGATGGGCGGCGCCAGGAAGCCCTTGGCCACCTGGGCGTAGGCGGTCCACCCTTCCTGGATGGTGTAGTGCGCGGCGATGGAGGGCTGGGCCTCGGTATAGGTCTCGCTGTAGTTCAGCGGCGCCGGCGGCTTGGTCTTGTTGTACAGCGCGTCGACATCGCGGGTGAAGCTGGTGACCTTCACGCCCGGGATCAGGGTCAGGTCCGGCGTGACCTTCCAGTCGAACTCGGCATAGGGCTGCCAGGTGGTGTTCAGGTCGCGATACTTGTAGGTGTAGGGCGTGCCGTACTTGCCCGTGACCAGAATGTTCTGGGTCCAGTCATAGGATTCGGAATGGCGGTGGTCCAGCTGGCGGTCGTACCAGACGCCGGCCTTGATGTCGCCGAAGGACAGGCTGTCGGTCAGCCGCAAGGTGTCGCCGAAGGTGCGGTAGTTGGCGTTGGCCTCCTTGCCTGGGATGTCGCCGGCATAGGTGGCCACCTTCTTGCCGGCGGCGTTGTAGACGGTGACGCCCACATCCTTGGGGTTGCTGTCGCTGGCGTCCGACGATTCCTTGTAATGGTGGCCGAAGCCGTTGGTGTAGGCGGTGTTGTCCAGCTTGAGGGCGTCCGTCAGTTCCGACTGCACCCGGATGTAGTCGAAGTCCGAGGTATAGCGGCTGGGCTGGTACTTGTAATAGGACTGGGCCTTGGGGTTGTCGCCCAGGCCCCAGTTGTCGCCGTACTTGGCCAAGTCGGCCAGGGTGACGCCCTGCGTCGTGTACTCGAACGAATGGTTCTTGCTGGCCACCAGCGTCACCGTCGTGCGCTCCCCGATGTCCAGCACGTCCTTGAAGAAGTAGTTGGTGCGCTGTTCCTCCGCCCCGGTCAGGTAGCCGTCCGAGGTGGTGCGCTGCACGTCGAAGAACATGCGGCCCAGCACGGTGCGGCCGGTGTCGATCTCGCCGCCGATGCCCTTGGTGTTCCAGCTGCCATAGGTGCCGTAGGCGGTGACGCCCGGATCTTCCGACGGGGTTTTGGACAGGAAGCCCAGGGTGCCGCCGAAGGTGGCCTTGCCGATGGTGGAGGCGGTGCCGGGGCCCCGGTCCACCTCCGCCTGGCCCATGTCATGGGCCACGAACAGGGCGGAGCTGGTGTGGTGCAGGTCGGTGGCGTCGCCGAAGGGGATGCCATCGAAGGTGATGTTGAACTGGCTGTCCTGGAAGCCGCGCAGGCTCAGCGTTTCCGCCTTGCCCAGGCCGGGGCCGTTGGGGCTCTGGGCATAGACGCTGGGCTGGAACTTCACCATGTCGTCGAAACTGGACAGCGGGACGATGTTGTCGCGCAGGAAGCCTTCTGGAACGATGGAAGTGGGCTCCGTTGCCTCCAGCGGCACGTTGGAGGGCGAGACGCGCATGACCTTGGCCACCACGTCGATCTCGGTCATGGGCGCATCGGCGTCGGCTGCGCCAGAGGGGGCAGGGTCCGCCGCGCGGGCAGGCGGGGCGAGGGCGCCCAGCGCCATGGCCACGGCGGCGGCGCCCATCATCAGTCTGGCCCGGTTTGGGCGGGTCTCCGGTTTCGTCGTCATCATCGTCCCCCTTCGTTGATCGCGGCACCTTGGACGGCGCTTTGCAAAATCGCGTGCCGCGCTGGTACAGTCGGGACGGGATGCGGATCTTGACGGCAGCCTGACGGAAATTTCAGGTATCGCCGATCGCTGTGGCGGCATAAGGCCTTAGCCACTGCCCATTTTCTTGTGAATTTCATTTGACCGATACATGACGGGACGATGACGGGCCGCCTTGCCTTGACCGCGCTGGACTGCGACGCCGGGGGACTGATTCAGGAACTGGCGGCGCTGGGGTGGGACGTCATGGCGGACGGCATGCCCGATGTCCGCCTGCTGATCGCCACCGATGCCGGGGCGCTGCCGCGTTATCTCAAGGAAGGATGGCCCACCCTGTGCCTGGCCACCGTGGGGGCGGAGGCCGAGTCCGCCCTGCTGCGGGCCGGCGCGCACATGGTGCTGCCTTTGGATACGGCGGCGACGGCGGTGGCGGCGGCCCTGTCGGCGCTGGCCCGGCTGGCGGCGCCCGGCGACCGCGCCCTGCGGGTGGGCGACCTCGCCCTGCACGTCGGCCGCCGGCTGGCCTGGTGCCGGGGGCGGCCACTGGCCCTGGCGCCCTTGGATTTCGATCTGTTGGTGCTGCTGGCCGAACGGCCCGGGCAGGTGGTGCCGGCGGCGGAACTGCGGGCCCGGCTGTGGCCCGATGCGACGGACAGCGCCGGCCGCCTGACGGCGCACATCCACAGCCTGCGCCGCGCCCTGGGGCCGGCCGTGCCGCTGCACACCCATGGCCACCGGGGCTATGCGCTGGGGGGCGTCGACCCGAAACGATAGGCGGGAGCGTTAGGTAGTATACCGGATATCGGCGCTGGCGGCCGCCGCCTAGGGTAGCCGGCATGGTGTTCCACCAGGCGGGTGATTCCCATGCGCGCCCTTATCATCGGCAAGGCTTCGCCCTGCGTCGCGCGGCTGTCGCGGCTGCTGCGGGAACGCGGCTGGCAGGTCGACATCCTGGCGGCCCTGCCGCCGGCGCCCCGTATGACCGACGTCGTGGTGCTATCCGAGGACACCCGTCAATTGCGCGAGCGCCTGAGCCGCGCACGACGGATCTTCGCCGACGCCCTGGTGGTGACGCTGGCGGCGGAGCAGGCGGACCGCGCCGGCGCTCATGCGCTGGGCGCCGATGACCAGATGGACGCCGCCCTGACCGGCGACCTGGTGGTGGACCGCCTGCTGGCCCTGCTGCGCCTGAAGCGCCAGGGGCCGCGCCTGGCCTATGTCCTGGATGACCTGACCGTGGATGTGCGTCAGCGCCGGGTGCGCCGCGCCGGCCGTGACATCCTGCTGTCCTCGCGCGAGTTCCAGCTGCTGGTCCTGCTGCTGCAGGCGGAAGGGGCGGTGGTGCCGCGTAGCGCCATCCTCGACCGGCTGTGGGCCGGCGACCTGGACGTGGCCGACAATGCCGTGGATGCCCTGGCCTCCCGCCTGCGCCGCCGGCTGGACGGGCCGGGCCAGCCCCGTCTGCTGCACACCCTGCGCGGCGTTGGCTACTGCCTGCTGTCCGCCGTGATGGAGACCCGGGCCGCCGCCTGATGCCGCCACCGGCTGTCCATCATGTAGGCGTCGTCATGTCGGGGCCGTCATGTCGCGGCCATGCTCAGGTGGATCAGGGCGGGTACGTTGTCGCAGCCCGTCTTTTCCATGACCCGCGCGCGATGGTTTTCCACCGTGCGGGCGCTGATGCCCAGCTTCCAGGCGATGACCTTGTTGGGGTGGCCGGCCACCAGCAGGTCCATGACCTCGCGCTCACGGGTGCTCAAGGTCTCCAGCCGGCTTTGCGCCGCCTGGGATTCCGCCTGGTGGCGCAGGGTATGGCCGAAGCGCGCCATGGCCGTCTCCACCGCCCGCACCAGGGCGTCGATGGCGAAGGGCTTCTCGATGAAATCCACCGCCCCAGCCTTCAGGGCCGTCACCGCCTTGGGCACGTCACCCTGGCCGGTCAGGATGATCATCGGCAGGGGACAACCGCGCCGCGCCAACTCCGCCTGCAGCTCCAGGCCCGTCATGCCCGGCATGTTGATATCGGCGATGACGCAGCCGGGCACGCCGTCGGCCCCGGCTTCCAGAAAGCCTATGGCCGAGGGGTATGTCGCCACGGGGTATCCTTCGGCCTGGAACAGGGCGCTCAATGCGTCGCGCACGGCCTCGTCATCATCGACGATGGCCAGGGTCAGCTCAGGCTGCGGCATTGGGCACCTCCTGGGCGGGCAGCACCGAAGGTAGCGGGGCCAAAGGCAGGGAAAACGAGAAGGCGGCGCCGCCCAGCGTGCCGGTGCCGGCCCGCAGGCGGCCGCCATGGGCCTCGACGATGCTGCGGCTGATGCTGAGGCCCAAGCCCATGCCCGTGGGCCGGGTGGTGGTGAAGGGCGCGAACAGGCGGCCCGCCACCTCCTCCGCAATGCCGGGACCGGTATCGGCCACGCGAATGTCGGCCCGGGTCGGGGGGGCCGTCCCGTCTTCCGCCGCCCGCATGTCGATCAGGATGCGGCGGTCGGTGGTGGTCCCGTCGGCCAGGGCGTCCAAGGCGTTGCGCACCAGGTTGATCAGCACCTGTTCCACCTGCACCCGGTCGATGGACAGGATCAAGCCATCCCCCACCACCACGTCCAGCCGCGCGCCGGCGTTGGCGACCTCATCCGCCAGCAGGCGGGCGACGCCGGCCACCAGCTCGTCAGCCGGTACCGGGGCGCTGTCCACCTGGCCGGTGCGGTAGAATTCGCGCAGGTGGCGGATGATGGCGCCGGCCCGCTCCGCCTGGGCGGCGGCCTTGCCCATCAGTTCCAGCGCCTTGGATTGGCTTTCGGATTCCAGGATGCGGCGGCAGGCGCCGGTGTAGCTGACGATGGCCGACAGGGGTTGGTTCAGCTCGTGCGCCAGGGCGGCCGCCAGTTCCTCCGTCAGGTGGCTGCGGCTGGCCTGCTCGGCGGCGGCGCGGTGCTGGCCCAGGGCCGCGGCGGCGCGCTTGCGGGCGGAGATGTCGCGGATGGTCAGCACGCCCATGACCCCGCCCGTCTCCTCGACTATGGACAGGGACGATTCCACCGGCAGGGGGCGGCCGTCGGCGGCCACCAGCCATTCCTCGCCGCCTTCCTCACGGCGCAATAGATTGGCCAGGGGACGGCCGCGCAGGGTGTCGGGTGCCCGTCCCGTCAGGTCGGCCACCAGGCGGTTGACCTCCTCCACCCGGCCGTCGGCGTCCAGGATGACGATGCCGTCTGGCGCCAGCTCGATCAGGGTCTTCAACCGCGCCTCGCCCCTGGCGGCGGCGGCCCGCACCCGCTCGCGTTCCGAGATGACGGCGCCCAGCAGCAGGCCGGTCATGGCCAGCGACAGCATCAGGATTTGCAGCTTCAGCGCCTGATAGGGCTGGATGTCGCACACGGCGATGCCCAGGCTGAGGGCGGCCTCCAGCCCCGCCAGGGCCAGCACGGCGCCGGGCAGGCCGCTGCCGGCCGCCACCCAGACCAGGGGGATGAACACGGGGTAGAAGCGCGAGCCCACCACCCGGGGGAAAATCACCGCCACCGACAGGCAGATGCCGGCGACCTGGCCCAGGGTCTGGGCCCGCAGCAGGCGGGCGGGGTGCAGGTGGCACGCCAGGCGCGGCGCCATCAGGGCCAGGGTCGCGGTCACGGTCACGCCGGCCACGTCGCCCACCCAATGCTGCAGGGCCACGGTCAGCGGGTCGGCGGTCATGGCGCGCCCGTCCCAGCCGGTCAGCGTCCATCCCGCCAGGGGCCAGGCCGGCAGGACCAAGGCCAGGGCCAGCAGCAGCAGGCTCTGCCCCAGCGCCCCGGCCATGGTCAGGCCAGCCAGCCGCATGACGCCGTCCACATCCTCCAGCACGAAGCCCTCGTCATCCTGGCGCAGGCGGCGGGCCAGCAGCAGGGCGGGTAGGGCGAAGACCAACGGTTCGGCCAGGGTGGGGATGGCCATGCTGGCGGCCAGGGGGTGGCTGGCCGGCATCAGGACGGCGCGCAGGGTCAGGCCGATGACGGCCGCCAGCATCACCAGGGGCAGGCGGTGCGCACCCCACAGCATGACCAGCGCCAGGCCGATGCCGGCACGCAGGTTCCACGGTGCCCAGCCGGGCACAGCCGAGACCAGCAGCGGGTCCAGCAGCCCGGCCAGCGGGTACAATGCCAGCAAGGCCCAAGGCCAACGGGAATTTGACGTCGACAGCAAAAGGCCCCATCACGGACAGGATGAAGGCGGTTCCTTCATCTGACTGTGATAGGGCCCTTGCGTTACGGTCTTGTGACGCCACGCCTTATCGGGACGCCGTCTTCGACGCCGCCTTTAACGGGACGCCGTCTTCGACGGCGGGGCCCATTTGGCCAGCCAGTCGACCACGGCCTGCGGGTCCATGTGGCGGGCATCGGTCAGGTCGAAGCTGGCGTCGCCGTTCACCAGGGTGCCGTCGGCCTCCACCACCAGCACGGTGGGCACGCCCTTGAACTTCGGCACGCCGAAGCGCGCGGGCACGTCCATGTTCTTGGTGTAGCGGCCCACGTCCACCGTCACCATGACGTAGTTTTTGTCCAGGAAGCTGTGCACCTGCGGCAGTTCCACCAGGCCGGCCAGCACGCGGCAGTCGCCGCACCAGTTGCCGCCGAAGTCCAGCAGCACGCGCTTGTGCTCCTTCTTCGCCTTGGCTAGGGCGGCGTCCACCTGGGCGTTCACGGCGGCGTTGTCGATGGCCTCGTCATAGGGGTAGGGCAGGGGCTGTTTCAGTTCCACATTGCCCACCTGCGGGGCGGCGACCTGGGCGGTGGCCGCGGTGGGGGCCAACAGGGGCAGGGCCAGCAGGGCGGCGACGCCCAGGGCGGAGAGGGTGGTGCGGACGGTCATCGCAGGCTCCTGGGCTACAAGGGGACAGTCGCACTTTTCCAAGCGCGAATTCAGGTCATTATGCCTGATATGGGCACCAGGGAAAGCCCCGCCAGGGACCTATTCCCACCACCGGCCGCATGACGGCCCGGCATTTGACGAATAATGGGCGTCCGGTTCGGGAGGATTACCACAATGACCAATGTAGATAACAAGGTCATGAGCCGCGCGGACCTGAACCGCGCCTTGCTGGCCCGCCAGATGCTGCTGTCGCGCCATGCCGCCGGCGTGGTCGCGGCGGTGGAGGCGACGGCGGGCCTGCAGGCGCAGGAACCCCGCCCGCCCTTCATCGGCCTGTGGTCCCGCCTGCTGGGCTTCCGGCGCGACGACCTCCTGACCGCCTTGCGTGAACGCCACGTGGTGCGCGCCACCCTGTTGCGCGGCACCCAGCACCTGGTCAGCGCCGCCGACTACGCCGCCTGGCGCGGCCTGATGCAGCCGATGCTGACCGCCGCCTTCTTCGGCTTGGGTGACCGCACCCGCCATATCGACCCACTGCCCATCGCCGCCGTGGCCCGACCCTTCATGTCCCTGCCCCGCACCTTCAACGACCTGCGCGCCCATCTGGCCCAGGCCTTCCCGGATGAGACGGACGACCGCGCCATGGGGCACGCGGTGCGCTGCCACCTGCCGCTGGTGACGGCGCCGGACGGCGGCCCCTGGGGCATCGCCAACGATCCGCTGTACGTGGCGGCGGAGGAATGGCTGGAGCGACCGGTGGATTTGCAAGGCGACCTGCAGGGGCTGGTGCGCCGCTATCTCGCCGCCTTCGGCCCCGCCACCCCCGCCGACATGCAGGCCTGGTGCGGGCTGAAGGGATTGAAGCCGGTGCTGGAGTCCATGGCGGTGGAACTGGTGGTGCTGCGGGATGAGAAGGGCAAGGCGCTGTGGGACCTGCCCGACGCCCCCCGTCCACCGCCGGAGACGCCGGCGCCCGTCCGCTACGTGCCCGCTTTCGACAACCTCATCCTCGCCCACGCCGACCGCACCCGTATCGTGGATGAGGCCTGGCGCCCCCGCATCGTGTCCAAGAACCTGCAGGTCGCCGCCACCTTCCTGGTGGACGGCTTCGTCGCCGGCATCTGGAAGACGGCGCGCAAGGCCAAGCTGGCCACCCTGACGCTGGAGCCCTTCGTTCCCCTCGCCACCGTTGATGAGGCGGCCTTGCGCGAGGAAGGGGAGGCGCTGCTGCGCTTCCTGGAACCGGATGCGCCGGCGGTGGAGGTGAAGGTGGTGCCCCCATCTTCCTAGTCCCATGGTCCGTGTTGCGCCGCGGCGCCTCGGGGCGGACCCTGCCGTCATGGACTTCACCTTCGCCATCGCCGAGTTGGCGGGCGCCGTCGCCCTGCTGCTGTGGGGCGTGCACATGGTGCAAACCGGCGTGCAGCGCGCCTTCGGCGCCCGGCTGCGCGCGGTCCTGGGCCGGGCGCTGGCCAACCGGTTCCAGGCCTTCCTGGTGGGCATGGGCGTCACGGCGCTGCTGCAAAGCAGTACGGCCACCGGCCTGATGGTCTCCGGCTTCGTGGCCGGCGGGCTGGTGGATCTGGTGCCGGCCCTGGCCGTCATGCTGGGCGCCAATGTGGGCACCACCCTGATCGTTCAGGCCCTGTCCTTCAACGTCGACTCCATCGCTCCGGTGCTGATCCTGGTGGGCTTCCTGCTGTTCCGCCGGGGCGTCAGCCCATCGCGCGACATGGGCCGCGCCTTCATCGGCCTGGGCCTCATGCTCATGGCCCTGCACCAGTTGCTGGCGATCATAGCGCCCTATGAGGATGCGCCGAGCCTGCGCATGATCCTGGGCGCCATTGCCACCGAACCGGTGGTGGATGTCATCCTGGCGGCGGCGCTGACCTGGGCCGCCCATTCCAGCGTGGCGGTGGTGCTGCTGACCATGTCGCTGGCGGCGCAGGGGGCCGTGCCGCCCCACGCCGCCTTCGCCCTGGTATTGGGCGCCAACCTGGGTACCGCCATCAACCCGGTGCTGGAGGGGGCCGCCGGCAACGACCCCGCCGCCCGGCGCCTGCCCTTGGGCAACCTGCTGAACCGGGCGGCGGCGGTGCTGCTGGGTCTGGCGGCGCTCGGGCACCTCGGCCCCCTGATGGTGGGGCTGGAGCCGGACGTGACCCGGGCGGTGGCCGATTTCCACACCCTATTCAACCTGGCGGTGGCGCTGCTGTGCTTCCCCTTGCTGCCGTTCTACGCTCGGCTGCTGGCCCGCCTGCTGCCGGCCAGGATGGATGCGGCCGACCCGGGCCGTCCGCTCTACCTCGACCCGTCGGCCCAGGACACGCCGGTGGTGGCCCTGGGCAACGCCGCGCGAGAGGCCCTGCGCCTGGTGGATGTGCTGGAGGCCATGCTGCAGGGCCTGCGCGACGCGCTGGACGACGGTGATCGGCGCCGCATCGCCGAGACCAAGCGCATGGACGACGTGTTGGATCGGCTGAACACTGCCATCAAGGCCTATCTCTCCGCCCTGGACAGCGACGCCCTGTCGGACGCGGATCAGCGTCGGGCGCTGGAAATCCTGACCTTCGCCATGAATATGGAACACGCGGGCGACGTGGTGGACCGCAACCTGATGGGTCTGGCGCGCAAGCGGCTGAAGCGCGGGCTGGTCTTCTCGGCCGAGGGGCAGCGGGACCTGCTGGCCATGGTCGACAGCCTGATCGTCAATCTACGCACGGCGGGCTCGCTGTTCATGACCGGCGACGCCCGCGCCGCTCGCCTGCTGGCCGGCGAGAAAGAGGCGTTCCGCCGGCGCGAGAACGAGGCCACCACCGCCCACTTCGCCCGCCTCAGCGCCGGCCGGGTGGACAGCGCGGAAACCAGCGCCCTGCATCTGGACCTGCTGCGCGACCTGAAACGGGTGAACACCCATCTGGTGGAAGCGGCGGCCTATCCCGTCCTGGAACGCTCCGGCGACCTGCTGCCCAGCCGGCTGAAAGGGCGTCAGCCGGCGGATACGCGGGAGGACGGGGACTGATCACTTATCCCATTCGCGGATTACCGCCAGCCATAGGGCCAGCGTCTCCGAATGTGGGCTGGTCAGGGGCAGGTTGTCGGTTTTGACCGAGGTCTGGACCATGACCAGCTTGGTCTTGGGATCGACGAAGATGTATTGGCCCTCGGCACCTAAAAGCGCGAACAGCCGGCGCCCGTCGGGGCTGACCTTGGGGGGCAGCACCCAGACTTGGTAGCCGTAGCCGTAAAGGTGCGCCGCCGTGCCCGACGCCACCTGCGCATCGGCCGGGTCCAGGGTGGTGGCGGCCAACAGCCAGTCTTTGGGGATCAACTGCTTGCCCTCCCAGGCGCCGTCGTGGGCCAGCAGGCGGCCCAGGCGGCCATAATCGCGCAGGGTGGCGTTGAAGCCGGAACAGCCGATCTCCTGCCCGCTGGCGTCCACCTCCCACCGCGCATCCACCTCCGCCCCCATGGGCTGCCAGACCTTGGCGGTCAGATAATCGGACAGGGACTGGCCGGTGGCGTGACGCACCACCGTGGCCAGCGCCTCACTATCACCGCAGGAATATTGAAAATGGCTGCCGGCAGGGGTGGCACGGCTGTATTTGGCCAGCGCCGTCCCTTCGTCCACCCCGCTGTGTATGTCCTGGAACAGGCCATGCGGATCAGCCTGCTCAAAGGCCACGCCGGATGACATCTGCAGCAGCGCCTTCAGCGGCGTCTGGCCATAGGCGCTGCCCTTCAGGGTGGGGACGTAGGCCTCGGCCGGATCGCCGATACCCTTGACGCGGCCGTCGGCGATGGCGGCCCCCAGCAGCAGGCTGACCAGCGTCTTGGCCATGGATTGCGAGGTGAAGCGGTCCTTGTCCGTGCGGCCGTACTGGTAACGCTCCACCAGGATGGTGTCGTCCTTCAGGATCAGCAGGCCGGTGGCCGGCACCCGCGCCATATAGTCCGCCAGGCCCAGCACCGGCCCGTCCTTCACGTGCAGGATGTCGGGCACGTAGTGCAGTTCCGGTTCCGCCGACGCCCGCTTGAAGGTCCAGGGCTTGGCCGCCGCCGGCAGGGTGTGGGTCTTCACCAGGCTGTCGTAATGGCTGAAGCCCCAGACCATGTGGGGCTTCTCATACCAGTTGTCCCAGGTGCCGGCGGGATAGCCTTCCGCCTGGCCATAGGCGGCGGCGTCGGGGCCGCCGGGCTCGAAGGTCTGGGCCTTTGCGGAAGGGGGCAGCAGTGACGCCGCTAGCGCGGCGAGGATCAATCCGGCACGGCGCATCAGGTATCCCCTTCTTCAGATATCGGGTTGTCGGACCCCGGATCGGCGTCGGCCAGCCTGTCCATCAGGCCGGCCGCCAAGCGCAGCAGCTCGCGCTCCGTTGGGGTCAGGGTGGTGATCATGGCGCGGGCCAGGGCGGTGCGCCGGCCGTGCACATCGCCGAACAGGGCCTGGCGGCCGGTATCGGTGATCTCGATACGCACCTGGCGGCGGTCCACTGCGTCCGGCCGGCGGGCGATGTGGCCCTGGCCTTCCAGATCAGCCAGCAGCCGGGTCAGCGACTGCGGCTGGATGCGCAGATAGGCGGCCAGCGCCGTGGCCGTGGCCGGCCCTTCACGATGCAGTTGGCCCAGGACGCCCAGCTTGGTCGTGCTCATGCCCTCCGCCGGTCGGTTGGCCAGCAGGCGGCGGGACAGGGTGGTGGCGCTGCGGTGCAACCGCCGCGCCGTTTCCAGCGCCGCCGCAAAGACATCGTCGTGCTCGTTCATATACCAAGATATGTCTTAGTATATCACGGTAGTCAACGGGCGATTTCGGCGGTATTATGATGACAGAAAGAAAGATGATCTTATAAATTTTCCGCAACGCCGTTCGCCTGCCAGCGTCGGCGCATGTCCTCCAGCCAGCGGCCGCGCAGGGCGGCGGGGCGGTCGGGATAGCGCTCGTCGAGGAAGTCGGCGGCCGTCACCCGGTCGGTGCGGAAGTGGCGGAAGTCTTGGCGCAGCTCGCACCACGCCACCAGCAGGCGCACGGTCTGGAAATAGGCGACGGTGACGGGCCAGACGGTGCGGTCGCTGGGCCGGCCCAGCTCGTCGGCGTAACTCAGGCGGATCTTACGCCCGGCATGGATCCACGTGCGGGTGCGGGCCATGTCCAGGCTGTCCGGCGTGCTGGCCGGCCGCCGGGGCGGCATGCGCGTCGCCGGCTCCAACACATAGGGGCGCAGGCGATCAGGCACGGCGGCGGCGATCTTGGCGATCAGGTCCTGGGCCGCCCGCGCCAGGGCGGGGTCGGCCTGGGTGCTGACCCATTGCGCGCCCAGCACGGCGGCCTCGATCTCATCCGGGGTCAGCATCAGGGGCGGCAGGTCGTACCCCTCCTCCAGCACATAGCCGATGCCGGCCTCCCCCCGGATGGGCACGCGCTGGGCCATCAGGTCGGCAATGTCGCGATAGACGGTGCGCTTGGACGTCTCCAGTTCCGCCGCGATGGCGTCGGCCGTCAGGGGGCGCCGCGTGCGGCGCAGGATCTGGATGATCTGGAACAGGCGGTCGGCGCGTCTCATAGGGGCATCCTGGTGTCACGCTGCTGACAGCATGTTGGCAGCAGGATGGCAGTAGAACGGGGCCATCCACAAGCCACCGTGCCCCAAGCCACCACCCCTCGAGGAAGACCGCCATGACCGCCACCCAGAGCAACCCCCGCCAGCCGATTTCCCTCTACACCGGCGGCGCCCTGTTCGGCCTGCCCGACGCCAGCCCCTTCTGCATCAAGGCTGAGGTGCAGCTGAAGATGGCCGGCGTGCCCTATGTGAAGGCCCAGGGCATGCCCGACCAGGGCCCCAAGGGACAGATCCCGTATATCGAGGATGAGGGGCGGCGGCTGGGCGACAGCACCTTCATCCGCGCCCATATCGAGAAGACCTACGGCGTGGATCTGGACGCCGGCCTCACGCCCCAGCAGCGGGCCCTGTCCTGGACCATCGAGCGTCTGCTGGAAAACCAGCTGTACTGGACCGTGGTCTACAGCCGCTGGCTGATTCCGGAGAACTTCGCCAAGGGCCCGGCCCAGTTCTTCAACCGCGTGCCGGAAGCCGTGCGGGAAACCCTGCGTCAGCAGGTGCTGGAGCGGGTGACCAACAATGTGCGCGCCGCCGGTCCCGGGCGTCATTCGGATGCGGAGATCGCGGATCTCTGCGACCGCTCCCTATCCGCCCTGTCCCTGCTGCTGGGCGACCAGCCTTATTTCATGGGGGAGCGGGCCACAGCGGTGGACGCCACGGCGCTGGGCGTGCTGGCCAGCCTGCTGACGCCCTACTTCGATACCGAGGTGCGCCGCCGGGTGCTGAAGTATCCCAACCTGCTGGCCTACACCGACCGGCTGATGGCGGAATTCTATCCTGATTTCGCCTGGGAACCGGCGGTCGCGGCGGCGGCGTAAAGGAACCGCCGTCAGCTTCGCCTGTTAGGGCCCTGCCTCCATAACCCCAAGGAAGCAGGGTGCCCATGCTGGTTCAGCCGGTGGATTATTTCCTGGCCGCCTGGTTTGTCCTGGCGCTGGCGTCGGCCGTGTATGTCGGTGTCGACCAATATCGCCACAACCCGGAACCGCCGGTGATGAAGTGGGGCTTCATCCTCATCACCCTCTATCTCGGACCTCTCGGCCTTTTGCTGTACGTGCTGGTCGACAAGGAACCCCGGCCTGGCGCGCATGAGGCGTTCATCCGCCCCCTGTGGAAGCAGGGGGCCGGTTCCACCCTCCACTGCGTGGCGGGGGACGCCACCGGCATCGTACTGGCGGCCGTGGTGACGGCGGCGTTCGGCCTGCCCATGTGGCTGGACCTGATCGTGGAATATCTGTCCGGCTTCGCCATGGGGCTGTTCATCTTCCAGTCGCTGTTCATGCGGTCGGCCATGGGCGGCGGCTATTGGCAGAACGTGCGTGGCAGCTTCCTGCCTGAATTCATCAGCATGAACTTCATGATGGCCGGCATGGCACCGGTCATGTGCTTCCTGATGATGGGGCGCGACATGCGCGCCATGGAACCCGCGGAACTGCTCTTCTGGGGCACCATGGCGTTGGGCGTCGGCGCGGGGTTCGTCACGGCCTATCCCGCCAATGTCTGGATGGTGGCCCGGGGGATGAAGCATGGGCTGATGACCCAGCGGGAAGGAAGCCACCATCATCATGAGATGAAATCAGATGCCACCGCTTCCCAGGTGGCGGCGCTGGGTGGTGTGTCGCTGCTGGCGCTGGTCATCGGCATGGTGGCGCCGGCCAACTGGCTGAACCTGGACGTGTCGGCGCGCGATGTGGGTGGGACCATAATGCCGCCCGGCATGGTCATGGACCGCGACACGCCGGCCGAAGCGATGCGCGACATGGCCGCCGTGGATCCGCGCCGGGTGACGGCGGCTTTTGGTATCGACACCATGGGCGACCGTGAGTTGCCCTACCGGCTGGAGGACGGGGTGAAGGTCTTCGACCTGCGCGCGTCCGTCATCCGCTGGACCATCCTTCCCGGCGTCACCGTTGACGCCTATGCCTATAACGGCCAGGTCCCCGGGCCGCGCATCCATATCCGGCAGGGTGACCGGGTGCGCATCAACGTCACCAACGCCCTGCCGGAACCCACCACCGTCCATTGGCACGGCCTGACGGTTCCCAACGCCATGGATGGGCCAGCCTGGGTGACGCAGCCGCCCATCCCGCCCGGCGGGCGGTTCAGCTACGAATTCACGGCTGGCCAGCACGGCACCTACTTCTACCACCCGCACGCCAACCCCGACCGCACGCAGGCCCTGGGGCTGTACGGCGCGCTGATCATCGACCCCGCCGACCCCAAGGACGAGGTGCCGGCCGACCATGACTATGTGATCC
Organism: Nitrospirillum amazonense; assembly: GCF_029594735.1. NCBI lineage: Bacteria > Pseudomonadati > Pseudomonadota > Alphaproteobacteria > Rhodospirillales > Azospirillaceae > Nitrospirillum > Nitrospirillum amazonense. Next base: position 196,332 of record NZ_JARPAF010000002.1, on the reverse strand, counting down.
AGCTGCAGGAATGGTTACGGCGCGACGGGCTGACCTTCCCCGCCATGCCCATGGACGGGGGCCACCCCAACTATTTCACCATCAACGGCCGATCCTACCCCGCCACGGAAACGGTGCATATGAAGGTGGGCGAAACGCTGAAGGTGCGTTTCATCGGCACCAACACCGGCTTCATCCACCCCATGCACATCCACGGCGGGCCCTTCCTTGTGGTGGGCCGCGACGGCCAGACCCTGCCCCCGGCAGCCCGGTATGAGGCGGACACCGTGAATGTGGGGCCCGGTCAGCGCTACGACGTCATCTGGACGGCGCGCCTGCCGGGGAAATGGCTGATCCACTGCCATATTCCCCACCACACCACCAACAACAACACCGAATCGCGGGGTGGTGGCGGGTTGATGGTGGTGATCGACGTTCAGCCTTGAGGGCTGGCTTTCTGAGCCCGCGCGGCGGAAACGGGCGCCCCTTGGGGGGAATGGGGCGCCCGCCGTTCGCCTATCCCTCGCGGAACACCAGTTCCAGAAGGATGGCGCCGCCGCCCGCGCTGGGGGGCGTGCGGATGAACAGGCGCCGTTCCCCCAGGTCGGGAAGGTCCATGGTGGAATAGGGGATGGCCAGGCCTTCCAGCTTGGCCCGCATGGCCCAGTAGGCCTCCCCATTTTTGTTATCTCCGGGGTCGTCCATGCGGAAGGCGACGTGGTCCAGCATCTCCCCCGCCCGGCCCACCGCGGCGCCCGATCCGGGGATCAGATGCACGATGGGGGCGTCCCCGGCGTACAGCCAGTACCCGGGGAAGTCGAAGGGTGGGCGGTACCCGGGCTTCAGGTCCAGCACCGCCTCCAGGAAGCCGCGCGTGCCCTCCAGGTCGGCGGTGCGCAGGGTGGCGTGATCGAGATGCATGACCGCGCCTGCCTCAGATCGTCTCGGTTTCGCGCACGGTCAACGGGCTGCCGGCGGCGAAGCGCGCGATCTCATCCTTGCGCAGGAAGGCCACGCCGGGGTGGCTGTTGGCATAGGTCAGGAACTTGTCCCACACCCGCACCATCTGCGGCGTGCCGCTGATGCGGTCGTGCGCGCTGATGGACATCATGCGGCGGCGCTGGCCCGCCTCTTCATACAGCTGGTCGAAGTCCAGGGTGACCTGTTCCAGGAACTGGGCGGGGGTGTAGTTGCGGCCCTCGATCAGGACGATGTCGTTGTTGCGCAGGGTGTAAGGCACGACCACGAAGTCATGGCCGTTCACCTGCTCGATGAAGGGCTCATCCCGGCTGACGTCATCGATGTGATAGAGATAGCCCAGCTCCTGCAACAGCGGCAGGGTATGGGGCCCACGGCGCAGCCAGTTGGCGTTGTAGCCCACGGGCGTCTGGCCGGTGACCTCCGCCACCATGGTGCGGGCGTCGGTCAGGAACTGCCGCTCCTCCTCCCGGCTCATGGCGTATTCGGAACTCCAGCGCGGGCCGTGGCCGGCGGCCTCATGGCCGCGCTTCACGATCTCGCGTGCCAGGTCCGGGTTCTTGCGCACCGCCTCGCCGATCATGTGCGAGGTGACCTTGACGCCGTGCTTGTCCCACAGGTCCAGCATGCGGGGCACGCCCTCGCGATAGCCGTAGGCGAACCAGGTATTGGCGACGGGGTCGCTGGGCACGCTGTCGGGGAAGTCCACCTTGGGGAAGGGGCTGTCGGTGCCCTTCAGTGGCTGGCCGCCGGCTTCGAACTGCATGGAGACGCTGATGACCAGGCGGGTGTCGCCGGGCCAGAAGCCGGCCCCCGGGAATTTAGGGGGCGCCGGCTTGGTGGCCGGGGCCTTGGTCTCGGCGGCGCCGGCGGTGGTGCCGCCCATCGCGATACCGGCGGCCAGCAGGCCGGCACCGGCGCCGGCATGGGTCAGGAAGCCGCGGCGGCTGGCGAAGATGTCTGTGGTCATGGCCGATTGCTCCTCTTACTGGGCCACCGCGCCCAACTGGCGCAGCAGGGTCAGGTTGTCTTCGATGTGCCAGTTCTCGGCGATACGGCCGTCCTGGACGCGGTAGAGGTCGGTGGCGATGAAATCCACCGTCTGGCCCTTGCCCTGCACCTCACCGAAATGGCCGGTGAAATGGCCTTGGAAACGGAAGTGCACGGTCACCCGGTCACCGGCCACCACCAGCTGTTCGGCGCTGGCGGTCAGGTCGGGGATGGCGGCCCGCACGAAGGCGGAGGCGGCCAGCGGCCCCGGCACGCCCTGGGCGCGGCCCGGCGGCAGGGTACGGTCGGTGAAGTCCGGCGCCAAGGCGGCGCGGGCCATGGCCTCGTCGCCGGTGGACCAGAAGGTGGCGTAGCGGCGGGCCGCCAGGATCTCCGCGTCGGCCTGCGCCTTGGGCAGGCTGGCGTCGACGGTCAGGTGCTTGGGCTGGACCAGGGTGTCGGCGGCGAAGGCCACCGGGGCGGTTGCGGACAGCGCCAGGGCCAGGACGGTGCCGCGGACCAGGGAGGGGGACATTTGCGTGCTCCATCAGGGGGTGAATTCGATGACCTGACGGTACGCGCTTTGAATGTTCGCAAGAATTGACCTTACTCTCCAAGGTCTGTTGTGTTATATGCAAGAATATGGCCGACACCTTTTCCGATATGGCGACCTTCGTCCGTGTGGTTGAGGCGGGCAGCCTGTCCGCCGCGGCCCGCGACCTGGGGCAGTCGCTGGCCGTCATCAGCCGCCGCCTCAGCGGGCTGGAGGAACGGCTGGGCGTGCGCCTGCTGAACCGCACCACCCGCACCCTGGCCCTGACGGAGGAGGGGGCGGCCTACCACGCCCGTTGCGTCCGCATCCTGGCGGAGGTGGAGGAGGCGGAGATGGAGGCGACCAAGGGCCGCCACACCGCCAGCGGCCTGCTGCGCCTGACCTCCACCGTGGCCTTTAGCCGCCACCTGGCCCCGCTGCTGCAGGAATTCCAGGCGCTGCACCCCCGCCTGCAGGTCCACCTGCATGCCGCCGACACGCTGTTCAACATCATCGACACCGGTTTCGACCTCGCCATCCGTTTCGGCGCGCTGGCGGACAGCAGCCTGATCGCCCGGCAGCTGGCGCCCAACCGACGGGTCATCTGTGGCGCCCCGTCCTATCTCGACCGCCGGGGCCGGCCGCAGGGGGTGGAGGATCTGCTGGGCCATGACTGCCTGCTGTTCGGCGACCCGCCACCCGACCAATGGACCTTCGCCGACGGGCGCAGCGTCCGCGTGCGCGGCCCTCTCAGCAGCAATGACGGCGAACGGGCCCATGCCTGGGCACGGGGCGGGGCCGGCCTGGTGCTGAAATCCATCTGGGACGTGCATGAGGATATCGCCGCCGGCCGGCTGGAGGTGGTGCTGCCCCATCTGCCGCTGCCGGCCGCCCCACTGCACGCCGTCTATCCCCATAGCCGCCACGCCGCGGCCAAGGTGCGGTTGTGCGTGGATTTCCTGGCCGACCGGCTGCGGCGGATGACTCCGACGGCGGCATGAGTACGCTGTAAGGCCGAAGGACGGGGCCGGGCGGCCTTGATAAGGTCGCCCGGCCCCGTCCCATTTCACGGCTTGCGAGAAGACCCGTATGACCCCGTCCGCGCCCAGCCGTCCTCCCCGTCTCATCGGCTCGTTCGGCTTGCAGGGCAGCGGTTCCACCTGGGTCTACAACGTGATCCACGCGGCGCTGGAGACGACGGGCGTCCGCATCGCCCGCTTCTTCGCCAACGACCTGACACACGAGAACATCCTTCAGATTCGGGACGCCGACGTCGTCCTCGTGAAGGCGCACGAGCCGTCGGCGGCCCTGCTGGCCACCTGCCTGTTCGCGGGCGCGCCGGTCATCGTCACCGTCCGCGATCCGCGCGATGCCGTCGTCTCCCTCATGGAACGGTTCGGCCATTCCTTTCAGGAGGCGGCGGACGAGGTGCGCAACAGCGCCCGCTATCTGATGCGCCTGGTGGCCGACTGCCCGGCGTGGGTGCTGCGCTATGAAGACGACTTCATGGAGACGCCGGCCACCGTGTCCAAGATCGCCGCCCATGTCGGCGTGGAAATCAGCGGCCAGGATGCCGATGCGATCTTCCAGGCTCACGCCAAGGACGAGGTGGCGCGGCGGATCGGCCGCTTCATCCAGGAAGGCCGCATGGGCGACGACAACCCGCGCCTGCAGTTCGACGCGGCGTCCCACTGGCATCCCAACCATGTCGGCGACGGTCAGGTGGGCAAATACGCCAGGAAGCTGACCGCCGACCAGGTCATGGCCGTCGAGATCGCCGGCCGGGACTTCATGGAACGGTTCGGCTACGCCCCCCTGACCAGCGGCTTGCCCTCCGGCTATGCCATCGACTTCGGCCCGTCGGGGTGCGTGAACCGCAGTGTGGCGCATGGCTTCTTTCGTCCGGAAATCTCAGGCGGTGCAGGGGTCATGTGGGCGCGCACGGCGACGGCTACCGTCGATTATCCCCTGGCCGGCGCCGCCACCTGGGCGCTGGGCACGGTCGACCTGGCCCTGGCCCCCGCCTTCCGGCATGGGACCGATGAGGCCGAGGTGGCCGTCGAGATCCGCGGGCGGACGATCGCGATGTTGCGGTCGGATTCGGCGGGCGAGGACGGGGTGCGGTTGAGCTTCGCGCTGGAGCGGAATGAGATACCGGCCGACGGGAATCTGGAGCTGGTGTTCCGCACCAGGGGTGCCGTGAGCGCCGCCGCGCTGGGCCTGTCCCATGATGACCGCAGGCTGGCTGTCGGCGTCCGCCGCTTGGCCATGGAATACGGCGCCTAGCTGTACTCAACCAGGCTGGCGGACAGCGTGGTGGACGCAAGTAGGATTTCGGCGGCGGCGACCACCTCGGCGGGGCTGACCCCGTTTATGCAATGCGCGGTGTGCCGTGACACGCAGCCCTGGGCGCAGGCCGGGTCGGCGGGGGTGGCGGGGCGCACGATGCGGTGCGGCACGCCCACAGGCCCGAAGCGGCGGGGCGCGTTCTCATGATTGTCCGGCGCCGTCAGCGGATGGCAGGAGATTTCGACCACCGGCACGGCCACGGCCGCTGCCATGTGCATCAGGCCGGAATCGTTGCCGATGTACAGGGCCGCGCGCTCCAGCACAGCGGCTGATTCGCGCAGGTCCAGCCGGCCCGCCAGGTTGTGCGCACGGCTGCCCAGGGCCTGCGCAATGGCGGCGGCGTCGCTGGCCACGTCCGTGCCACCCAGCAGCGCGAACATCAGGTCGTGGCGCCCAGCCAGCGTCCGCGCTGCCGTGACCACCTGATCCACCGGCCAGCGCCGGCGGCCGGTGGAGGCGCCCAGGCCCAGCGCCACCAGGATCCGGCCGGCCACGGGCGGCACCGTCGTCCAGGCCGTGGCGCGGTCAACTTCGTCCAGGTGGATGTCGCAGCGCGGCTCCGATGATGTCGGGATCGCCCCGCCGCCGCTGACCGCCCGCATCAGCGCGCCCATCACCTCGACCTCATGGCAGGGGGCGGGAATGGTCACCACATCCGTCATCATGGCGGTGAAGGCGGCGTTGAAACGGGTGAGGTCGGGCATGCGGGGGCTGGTCAGGCCATAGCGGCGCGGTACCCCGGCCAGCACCGCGATATGGTTGGCCAGGTAATAGTCGGGCATCAGGCGGGGGATGATGGTGGCGTCCACCCCCTGCAGGAAGGCGACGGCCTGGTCGATGGTGGCCTCCAGCCAGGCCGTGGCTTCGTCGGGGGCGAGCCAGGGCAGCCGCACCGGCACCAGCAGCGTGCGGTCGATGCGCGGGTCGCGGGTCACCAGGTCGCGCACGCGGGCCCCCGCCATCAACCCGATCTCGCCGCCGAACCAGGGCCGCAGGGTGCGCAGGAAGGATGTCAGCAGGACGCTGTCGCCGATCGAGTCCAGCTTCAGGATGGCCAGCCTGCCTTGCGGCGGCAGGGGACGGGCCCGCTGGTCGGGAGGGATGAAGGGGGCGAGGGCGGCAGCCAGGCGGTTGGTGAGGCGTGACAGGGCGGCGTCGATGGCGCGCTTGGCCGCACGCATCCGATCTTCACCGTCGTCGGGTGCCTCATCCAGGACAGCGAAGGCGTCCGTCTGGGCGTCGCCGGCCAGCGCCAGCAGATCACGCGCGGCCGTCCGGCCCCGGTGCTGGTCGGCGCCGCTGGCCTGGGCCAGCGAGGGCAGGACCAAGCCGCCCGCTGTCAGATTGGCGACAGGCAGACCGGCCGTGACGGCGCGTAGCACGGCATGGTGGCCAATCCAGCGGTCCAGCGGAACGGGGGCGCTGCCGATGCAGGCGGACAGGGCGCCCACGGGCAGCAGCACGGGGCCGAAATAATGCTCCGGCCGGTCCAGCCGGTCGGCCCGGTCCAGCCGGTACAGCGGGCCGATCACGGGCAACAGGCGGACGACCCCGACCACGGCCGACACCGGCGGCAGGGCGGCGGGCAGGGCGATCAGGCCATCGTCACCGCACAGCAGCAGGGCCGGTACCGCCATGTCCTGGGCCAGGGCCGCCAGACCGGCGGCGTCGACGGTGTCCCCCTCCAGGACGCGGCACCGCTCATCCGGAATAACCAGCGCGTGGCCGGGCGCCCGCAGGACGGTGATCGGCACGCCGGCTGGAAGGCGGCGCAGCAGGTGATGCACGACGCGCGAGCCCAGGCGGCCCACGCGCAACACGACGCCGTAAGAATGCGTCAACCCCCATTCCCCCATGGACCAACTGCCCGTCAGTCCGGAGGCGGCTAGCCCCCGGCCGGATCCGTTCGCGGACCGCTGAATTGATACGAGGGGGAGCGTATTTACCCGGTGGTAGAGTCGCAATAATTAGTGCGACAAAATGCGCGCTTTACGTTTACTAAATTGGTAATAGGCATACAACTCTGCAATAAATATAGCAGATATTATATAGTCTTTGAGCATATCAAATTAGTAATAATATTAGCAATTTTACAACTGTTTTTGACTTTGTAGGGCCATTAATCGGTGATCCTGGCATGGTTTCCCAAAGGTGGTGAGATGGTGAAACAAAACGACGGCTTTCTTGGGGAATCCACGGCGGGCCAAAAGATCATGGCCAGCCCTGAGCCCATCAAGCCGATGCGGCGGGCCCTTCACCGGGACCGGCGTGGGCAGGGGCTGGAAAGGATTTTAGGAAATGGTAAGGGCCAGGCGGCGGCCTCGCGCTATTCGCGAAGACTTTAACCGAGACAACAGCCAATTCGTTTGGGATAAGTGGCCGGAAAACTCAACGGCCTGATCCGGCTATTCGTCTGTTACTTGAGACGAATGGCGCGCCCGGAAGGACTCGAACCTCCAACCCCCAGATTCGTAGTCTGGTGCTCTATCCAATTGAGCTACGGGCGCTTTTTCGTCTCACCGGTGTCGGCCGGTGAGGTGGGTGCTTGTAGAGGATGATCGGGGGGGACGCAACAGCTTTTTTGGGGTCCCGTTGCATTTTCTTTTCGATGGCCTCCCCACCCCGCGAGCGGAGCGGGACGCCGGTGCGTCGCGATGCATTGTCCAGACGGCGGGGATGGGCTATCTACCCAATCCTCCACCTTTGTGAACATTTTTGACCGTTTCGCGGAGCGCCGCCCCCATGTCGTCCCATCACGCCGATACCGCCAAGAACTTCCCCGTCACCTGGGAAGAACTGCACCGTCATGCCAAGGCGCTGGCCTGGCGCATCAGCGACAAGGGGCCGTGGAAGGGCATCGTCGCCATCACCCGCGGCGGCCTGGTGCCGGCCGCCATCCTGGCGCGCGAGCTGAACATCCGCCTGATCGACACCATCTGCATCAGCAGCTACGACCACCAGAACCAACGCACCGCCCAGAACCTGAAGGCGCCGGTGGCGGTGGAGGGTGAGGGCGAGGGCTGGCTGATCGTCGACGATCTGGTCGACACCGGCAAGACCGCCGCCATCGTGCGCAACATGATGCCCAAGGCGCACTTCGCCACCATCTACGCCAAGCCCGCCGGCCGCCCGCTGGTCGACACCTTCATCACCGAGGTGTCGCAGGACACCTGGATCCATTTCCCCTGGGATCTGAACCCCATCGCCTACATGCAGATCCGCAACGACTGATCGCGTGTGGTCTCCGGCCAGACGAACGGCCCCGCCGGGTACGCCCAGCGGGGCCGTTCGCGTTTCGAGGGAAGCGTGCACCACCCAGTTTGCCTTTTTCTAGGACGCGACCGCGCCCGCCGGAGGGAGCAGCGCAGGGCGCAGCGAGGACAGCCGAGGGCCGGATGGCCCGCTGGCGCCTGAAGCGAACCAAAAACCCCGCGCCCGCAAGGGAAGCTACTTACTCTCCGGCGCCACCACGTCGCTCAGGTGCGGCGTGTCCGGGTCGGCGATGAGGGCGCGCAGGGCCGAGCGGTCCTGCGGCAGCTTGCCCAGCGGCACGTCCATCAGGGTGTCGGCGCGGGTGCTGATGGGCACGGGCTTGCCGTAGATAGCATTCAGCCGCTCATACTCCGCGCGATGGAAGGCGTCGTCCTCCTCATAGCTGGGGTAGGCGCGCGGGGTGATGATGATGTCTTCCTGCCGCGTCGCCGTCTCGGCCGCGCGGCGCGGGCCCGGCGCCGGCACGGTCACCGTCTGGGTGGTGGCGGTGGGCTGGGCGGTGGTGGTCTGCTGCGCCCCGGCGGGGGCGGCAAGCAAGGCGCCGGACAGCAGCGCAGCGGTCACGGTTGGGAGGTGGGCAAGGCGGGTCGGCATGGCATCGGTCTCCTCTGATGCCGGCCTCGCGTAAGGCCGGACGGTGAAGGAATCCGCGACCGCGAAGGAAGGGCCGCCCGGGACCCGGGCCGGGTCGCGGGAGGGCGGCGGCGGGTAAGCCACTTGAGACCGATAATATAGGGAAGCCCGGGACTTATTCCCAGACGCCCAGGGCGCTTATTCCCAACCGCCTAGCAGGGGGCGCATGCGCTTGCTGTCCACGTTGCGGATCTTCTGCCGGCCGTGAACATGGGTGGGTGCGGGCTCGACCGGGCCGCCGGCGCGCACCGGCCGCTCGGCGAAACGGCCCAGCGAGATCATGCGGTCGTACATGACGATGGCGGCGGCCACGGCCACGTTGACGCAGAACTTGATGGGGATCTTGATGACATGGTCGCAGCGCGCCTGCATGGCCGGCGACAAACTGCCGCGCTCCGGCCCCAGGACATAGGCCGCCCGCAGGGGATGGCGGAAGCTGGGCAGGTCCACGGCGTCGTCCGTCAGTTCCACACCCACCAGGGTGCAGCCCTCCGGCAGGGTCATGGCCGAGACGCTGGGATAGGTGTAGAGCGGGACATGGTCCTGGCCGCCCGAGGTGTCGACCCGGTTCATCTCGTCCAGGTCCAGGGCGGCGTTCACGGTGAACACAAAGCTCGCCCCGAACGCATGGCCGGAGCGCATGATGGTCCCGATGTTGCCCGACTTGCTGATCCCCTCGGCGCCCAGGGCGAAATATCCACGCATGCCGCGCACCTTGCACAAGGCAAGCCGCTTGGGCAAGGTTCCAGCCCCCCGGGAAACAGGATTGCAGTCATGCCCCGGCCGGGGGAGAACGCGGGCATCAACGAACCCCAAGGGCGGAGCGCCTGGTCATGCACGACCACGACGACCATGATCATCACCACGGCGACGGCTGCTGCGGCGGCCACGGCCATCAGCCCGCCGCCCAAGGCGCCCAAGGCCAGGCCACCGTGCGCCAGGTGGACATCCCCGACCGCTCCGATGCGCCCATCCTGGTGGAGGTGACGCGCGGGTCCATGGTGGAATCGCGCCATCGTGGCCGGGTGGTGGTGGTCGATGCCGGCGCCCGCGTGGTGGCCCACTGGGGCGACGTGGATGGGTTGGTTTATCCCCGCTCCTCCAACAAGGCCTTGCAGGCCATCCCCCTGATCGAAAGCGGGGCGGCCGACGCCTATGCCGTAACGGATGAGGAACTGGCGCTCGCCTGCGCCTCCCATCAGGGGGAGGCCATGCACACCGAACGCGTAGCCGCCTGGCTGGACCGGCTGGGCCTGTCGGTGGACGACCTGGAATGCGGCGCCCACCTGCCGACGCATGAGCCGACGGCGGCCGCCCTGCTGGCGACGGGACAGAAGCCGACTGCCCTGCACAACAACTGCTCCGGCAAACACACCGGCTTCCTGGCCGTGGCCAAGCATAAAGGAGAGAAGCTGGCGGGCTATGTCCGGTACCAGCACCCGGTGCAGCAGCGCATTTTGGGCGTCATCGAGCAGGTGACCGGCCATGATCTCAGCCGCGCGCCCTGGGGCGTCGACGGCTGCTCCATCCCCACCATCGGCCTGCCCCTGGGCGCCCTGGCTCTGGGCATGGCCCGGCTGGCCGACCCCGACAGCCTGCCCGACCGGCGGGCGGAGGCGGTGATGCGCCTGCGCCGCGCCTGGGGCAAGCATCCCGAGCTGGTGGGCGGCACCGGCAACTTCGACACCGAGGTCATGCGCGCCGCCAACTCGGCCGTGCTGCTGAAGTCGGGGGCGGAGGGCGTGTGCTGCGCCGTGCTGCCGGAACACGGGCTGGGCATCGCCCTGAAGATCGAGGACGGGGCGCCCCGCGCCGCCGGGCCCGCAATGGCGGCGGTGCTGAAGCGCCTGGGCGTGCTGCCCGATACGGTGTGGGACGGCGTCGCCACCTTGGCCGTCGCCCCGGTCACCAGCCGTAAGGGCGAGACCGTCGGCGAAATCCGCCCCACCGCCGTGGCGGCGGGCTGACCCCTTCCTGATGGATGCACAAATGAAAACCGCCGCCGAGGTAGCCCCCGGCGGCGGTTCCCGTTTCGGGCTGACCCGCCCTTGTATTAGTGGATCGACTCGCCGTGGAGCGCGATGTCCAGGCCGTCGCGCTCGATGTCCTCATCGACGCGCAGGCCGATCACCAGGTCGATGATCTTCAGCAGGATGAAGGTGATGACGGCGCACCAGACGACGGTGAAGGCCACACCTTCCAGCTGGGTCAGCACCTGGCCGACATTGCCCTCGATCAGGCCCAGCTTGGTGTCCGGCGCGTCCTTCAGCGTGGCGGCGAAGGCGCCCTCGCTGTTGGCCACGGCCATCTTGGCGAACACGCCGGTCAGGATGGCGCCCACGATGCCGCCGATGCCGTGCACGCCGAAGGCGTCCAGGCTGTCGTCATAGCCCAGGGCGCGCTTCATGGACGTGGCGGTGAAGAAGCAGATGACGCCGGCGGCGATGCCGATGGCGAAGGCACCGACGGTATCGACGAAGCCGGCGGCCGGGGTGATGGCCACCAGACCGGCGACGGCGCCCGAGATGATGCCCAGGACCGAGGGCTTGCCCTTCAGGGCCCATTCCACGAACACCCAGGCCAGCGCCGCGGCGCCCGTGGCCACCTGGGTCACGGTCATGGCCATGCCGGCGCGCGGGCCGGCGGTCAGGGCCGAACCGGCGTTGAAGCCGAACCAGCCCACCCACAGCAGTGAGGCGCCGATGAGGCTCAGCACCAGGTTGTGCGGGCTGAAGTCGGCGTTGGGATAACCCTTGCGCTTGCCGATGACCAGGCAGGCCACCAGGCCGGCGATGCCGGCGTTGATGTGCACGACGGTGCCGCCGGCGAAGTCCAGCACGCCCAGCTTGGCCATGAAACCGTTGGGATGCCAGACGGTATGGGCCACGGGGGCGTAGACCAGCAGCGACCACAGCGTGATGAAGATCAGCATCGCCGAGAACTTCATGCGGTCGGCGAAGGCGCCGGTGATCAGCGCCGGCGTGATGATCGCGAAGGTCATCTGGTACATCATGAACACCGGCTCCGGGATCGTCGGGGCCAGGCTGTGGGTGCCGGTCGGGTCCATGCCCGCCAGCAGCACGCGGCTGAAGCCGCCGATGAATTCCTTGGCGTCGGCGGCGTCACTGGCGGCGGTGAAGGACAGGCTGTAGCCCACCAGCGCCCAGATGACCGTGACCAGGCAGGTGATGGTGAAGCTCTGCATCACCATGGCCAGCACGTTGAACTTGCGCACCATGCCGCCGTAGAACAGCGCCAGGCCGGGAATGGTCATCATCAGCACCAGGGCCGTGGACATCAGCATCCACGCCGTGTCGCCGCCGCTGATGGTGGGGGCCGCCGTGGCCGCGGCGGGCGCCGCGGCATCCTGCGCCATGGCCAGCGCGGGCAGGCCCGCCGCCAGCACACCTGCGCCCAGTCCCAGGAAACGCTTACCCAAACTGCTCATGCCATACCCCATCCCAATCACCGCGTTATCAGTCACCGCTGGCGGTCCAAAGCCGTCACCGGCCCGGTCCGCTGGCCATCCGCGAACCCGCACCCTGAAAAGCGCGCGGCCCCCTCTTTCAAACTTCGTGCCGCGATACATTCGAAAGCTGTCTGGGCTTTGGGGCGGGGGCGGATGATCAAATTATGGGCGGGATCGGCGGAGGAAGTCGCATGCTGGCGCCCAGCTGCTTAAAGGATAGGCGAAATCCCATCAAAATTCTCACTGCACTGATAGTGGGATCAAGACATTAGGGTAGGACACCATCAAATATCGGCGCCTCTGGCGCCAAACTATGCGGGAATTGCCTATTTTTCGGGCTTCATTCCGGATGTCACCGAATGGGGTGCCCCAAAAGCAACGACGCCGGCGCCACCCCATCGCTACCCCGGGACAGGGGGGAAGGGGCAGGCGCCGGCGCCGCAGCAAACTCTCAATCAGCCGTGAGGAAGGCGATGATTATTCCTCTTCCTCGTCGGCGTCCTGCTCGATCTGGTTGGCCAGGTCGTGCAGCATGTCCACCACGTCCTGGTGGGTGGTCTCTTCCACCGCCTGGTTGACGGCCACTTCGATCATGGCGACCGCCACATAGGCGGCCAGGGGGCCCGCCTCCTTGAGCGCCGCCTCAAGATGCTTTTCCGCGACGCTCAGCGCCTTTTCGAACAGGGCTTCCGCGGTGGAGTTGTTGGTGTCGCTCATGGCAGACCTTCACTGTGATAATAGGGGTGTATGGATCAGATGATGGGCAGCTATAGCACCCTTGCCGGATGTCGTCACGCCGCCCCGCTTGCCAAATCCGGTTCCATACCCCTAATCCCTGGGCGAACCCCGCCCCGTCACAGGAACTTAACGCCAGTGTCCGCCCCGACCCCGCTTCCGTCTGCCTCCAGCGACGCGGCCGACCCGCCCTTCGACCTGGCCGACGCCGGCAGCTACCGTTTCTGGACGGATGAGCACGTGCGTTTCAATGACCTGGACCCGGTGGGCCACGTCAACAACAACGCCTTCGGGGTCTATTTCGAATCGGGCCGCGTGGCGCTGCACCAGGCCCTGCGCGGCCGGGTGGGTTTCGACCGTCATGCCATCGTGATGCGCAAGATCACCATCGATTACCTGGCGGAGATCACCTACCCCAACGCCGTGCGCATCGGCACCCGCCTGGTGCGCCTGGGCCGCACGTCGTGGACGACGGGCAGCGGCCTGTTCGTTGGCGGCCGGTGCCACGCCACCGCCCTGTCCGTCTCCGTTCTGGTGGATGTCGATAGCCATCGCCCCACCCCCATCCCCGATGATCTGCGCCCCGTCATGGAGACCCTGCTGTGAGCCGCCGTTCCTCCCCCGGGCCCACCCCCGCGCGCGGCAAGCCTTCCGCCGGCCGCCACCAGTCCCGCCGTCCTGCCGCCCGTCCGCCGGTGGAGCCGCCCACCAGCGGCCCTATCGAAATCACGGTGGAAAGCGTGGGCGCCCTGGGCGACGGTGTCGCCCACTGGCAGGAGCCGTATGGGCCGAACCACCGCCTGTTCGTGCCCCAGACCCTGGTGGGCGACCGGCTGATGGTGCGCTTCGCCCAGCAGCGCGGCGAGGGCTGGCTGGTGGAACCGGTGTCGCTGCTCGCCGAGGGGCCGGGCCGTGCCGACCCCGCCTGCCGCCACTTCGGCACTTGCGGCGGCTGCACCCTGCAGCATATGGATGCTGAGACCTACGGCGCCTGGAAGGTGGAACAGCTGCGCCACGCCTTGTCGCGCGCCGGCGTCACCAATTTGCCCATGGCTCCGCTGGTGCGCACGCCGCCCCATGCCCGTCGGCGCGCCGTGCTGGCGGCCGCCCGCCGGGGCCGCCGCCTGTGGCTGGGCTTCAATGAGCGCGCCAGCCACCGCTTGGTGGACATCGAGGAGTGCACCGTGCTGGCGCCGCGCCTGATGGCGCTGGTCGCTCCCCTGCGCGCCCTGCTGCTGGATCTGCTCCCGGACGAGCATACGCTGGACGTGGCGCTGACCCTGCTGGACGACGGGCCGGACGTCCTTTTGGTGGGACTGCCGCAGCCCGACCTGAACGCCCTGGAAAAGCTGGGCGCCTTCGCCGAGGCTCATGACCTGGCCCGCCTCACCTGGTCCAAGCGGCCGGGCGCGCCGGCGGAGCCCATCGCGCTCCGCCGCACCGGCGTGGTGCGCTTTGGCCCGGTGGCGGTATCGCCCGCTGCGGGGTCCTTCCTGCAGGCCAGCGCTGAGGGCGAGGCCGCGCTGGTGGCGGAGGCTTTGGCCGGGGCGAAGGGTGCTGCCAGGGTAGCCGACCTGTTCGCCGGCAGCGGCACCCTGACCTTCCCCCTGTCCACCTTGGCGCCCGTGCACGCGGTTGAGGGCGATGGTGTCGCCATCACGGCGCTGGAGGCGGCGGCCCGCATGGCGGGCGGCGGCCATCCCGTGACGGTGGAACGCCGCGACCTGTTCAAGGAACCCTTGTCCCCGGCGGAATTGTCGGCCTACCAGGCGGTGGTGTTCGATCCGCCGCGCGCCGGCGCCGCGTCCCAGGCGGCGGCCCTGGCCGCATCCACCGTGCCGGTGGTGGTCGCCATCTCCTGCAACCCGGTCAGCTTCGCCCGCGACGCCGCCCTGCTGCTGGAGGGCGGCTACGTCCTGGAGCGCCTGGTGCCGGTGGACCAGTTCCTATGGTCCCCCCATCTGGAGGTCGCGGCCCGTTTCCGCCGGCCGTGATGGATGCCGTGAGGAATGGGGGCAGCGTTACCAGTCTGCCGCAGTGGCGCTAAAGGTGACGTGGCCAGGCCGGTGCGGCTGTGCGGGGGGCGCGATGACGTGCTATAACCGCACCCCCGGTGGCGCAATCCAGAAGCGAGTCCGTCAGTCCCATGAGCAAGGCGCTTGAGATCCTGAAGTCCTACGCCCCGGCCACGGTGGCGGAGGAAAACGTGCTGAACGACATCCTGGACCGGCTGGGCCGCCGGACGCTGGACGCCGACACCGCCGTCGAACAGATCATCGACCGTCTGGACTGGCCGCTGGACCGCGCCGCCGCCGAGGTGGATGCGTATCTGGAATAGTTCCTCAAACGCCGGCGTCCCCATCCGGGGACTTGGCTTCCTCGCTGCGCCCTGCGGTGCTCGCTGCGGCGGCCACGGTCGTGGCCTTGTCGCTACGCTCCGTGCCATATTGCTTGTGACGGAACCGGGCTAGGCCGCGACTGCGGCCGCCGGAGCTTTGCGGGGAGCGGCAGCGGACTGCAAAGCGAGGTTTAGCCAAGGGCCTGATGGCCCGCTGGCGTCTGAGGCGGACCAATAAATATTACTCGGTAATGCGTATCGTGGGCAGACCAACCCCGGCGGCGGCGCGTTCCCGCAGGATTTCGCGGCGGAAGCGGTAGAGTTCCGCCGGGCGGCCGCCGGTGCGCACTTCCAGGGCGCCCGTGGGCTCCACCAGGCCGCCGGCGATCAGCAGGCGGCGGAAGTTCTGCTTGTGCAGGCGTACGCCGGACAGCGCCTCCACCAGGCGCTGCAGCTGGAACAGGGTGAACTGCGGCGGCAGCAGGTCGAACACCACCGGCCGGTATTTCAGCTTGCCCCGCACCCGCCCCAGCGCCGCCGCCAGGATGCGGCGGTTGTCCTGGGCCATGGGGATGCCGGTGGCGGCCAGCGCCTCGGGCTGCACCGGGCCGGACCACAGGCCGGCCACGTCGGCTGGCAGCTTGCCGTTCTGCGCCAGGCGGGCCAGCACGGCGCGGTCGCGCGGCGCCTCCGCCACCAAGCCTGCCTCGTACAGCAGCTCATACCGCTCCAGCACCCGTTCATAGTCCCAGGCGTCGTCGTCACGGCTGAAGGTGGTGTGCACCCGGTCGCGGCGTGCGGCCGCCAATTCCGGATCATGCTCGGCCCAGCGCTCCAGCGCCGGCAGCAGGGTGCGGGCGATCATGGCCGGCCGGCCGTCGCGCCAATCCTCCCACGGGAAATAGCTGTACCAGTCGTGCCATTCGGCGGCCCCGGATCCCGACAGCGGCGCCTCGCGCGTCAGGGCGATATAGCCGATGGAGACGACACGGGCGTCGCCGTCCACCTCGCGCAGATCGCGATAGCGGTCGCCAAAGGTGTAGAGCTGCTCAACATAGCCCAGGGGCAGGCCCGTCAGCTCCGTCACCCAGCGGCGCAGCCCCTGTTCCAGGGTGCGGTGGCGCTCCGGCGCGAAGGGGCCGAAGGGCAGGGCGTCCCAGTCGCCGCTGGCCTGCTGCTGTGGCGTCGCCAAGTCATGGGTGAGGCGGCGCACCACCAGCACGCGCGGCACCTCCCGCGTCACCGCCACGATCACGGCGGTCAGACCGATGGAGGCGCGCTCGCCCATGGGCTGTGGGATGGGCTGGCCGGGCTGGGGCTGGGGGGCCTGGGCGCTGGTCACGAGTCTCCCGCCAAATCTGTTTTCGGGGCACCTTTTCCGGACCCGGGGCGGAGGCCCGTCCCGGGGCGCGACAGAATGTGTTGTCCGAGACGCTTTTGACAGCAAGAGAAAGTTCACGGGCACCTGTTAAAAGACGACAATCTGCTTATTGTCCTAAGCCGCAGGATGCCGCTTCGTTTCCCCACCATGATTTGCCTATGGTAGGCCCCGCGAATTAACGGGCCGGCCGCCGTGTGGCGACCACATGTCGTGAGAGAAGGTCCGACTTCGGGAGAGAGACCCATGGCGCTCAAAGCAGAACAGCGCAAATCCGAACTGACCGAGCAGATCGCCGCCAAGGTGCGGGATCGCCTGTCTCGGGAAAAGGCCGCCCCGGCGGAACGTTTCGTCCGGCAGTTCTACGCCAACGTGCCCCCTGACGACATCCTGCGCAGCAGCAGTGATGAGCTGTACGGCGCCGCCATCGCCATGTGGCAGTTTGGCGCCGTGCGCAAGGCCGGCACCGCCCAGGTGCGCGTCTGCAATCCCAAGGTGGAGCAGGACGGCTGGCATGCCCCCCACACGGTGGTGGAGATCGTCAACGACGACATGCCCTTCCTGGTGGACAGCGTTTCGGCGGAACTGAACCGCCACGGCCTGACGGTGCACCTGGTGATCCACCCGGTGGTGAAGGTGAGGCGCGACGCCGACGGCCGCCTGGTCGAGCTGTATGAGCCGCACGCCGCCCCCGCCGACGCCAAGGCCGAAAGCTTCATGCATGTGGAGGTCGATCAGCAGACCTCTCCTGAACTGCTGGAAAAGGTCCGCGCGGGCTTGGTCCATGTCCTGGCGGACGTGCGCGCCGCCGTGGAGGACTTCGAGGCCATGCGCAGCCGCGTGGCCGAAACCATCGACGAGTCGCGGAAGAGCAGCCAGTCCCTGGACGCCGCCGAGGTGGCGGAGGGCGTGGACTTCCTGCGCTGGATCGATGACGACCACTTCATCTTCCTCGGCGTCCGCGAATACCGCTTCGGCAAGGAGGATGGCCAGGACACGCTGGACATCCTGGCCGGCGCCGGCCTGGGCATCCTGCGCGATGACGAGGTCTCGGTCTTCGACGGCCTGCGCTACTTCTCCCAGCTGCCGCCGGACGTGCGCGCCTTCGTGCGCCAGCCGCGCGCCATCATGGTGACCAAGGCCAACAAGGATTCGACCGTCCACCGCCCGGCGCCGCTGGACGCCGTGATGGTGAAGCTGTTCGACGACCAGGGTGTCGAGATCGGCGAGCGGCTGTTCGTCGGCCTCTTCACCTCGGTCGCCTACAACCGCACGGCGCGCGAGATCCCCTACCTGCGTCAGAAGGTGAACCGGGCGCTGGAGCGGGCGGGCTTCGACAAATCCAGCCACGACGGCAAGGCCCTGCTGCACATCCTGGAGACCTATCCCCGGGATGAGCTGTTCCAGACCAGCGATGACGAGCTGTTCGACATCGCCATGGGCGTGCTGCACCTGCAGGACCGTCAGCGCGTGGCCCTGTTCGTGCGCAAAGACCCGTTCGAACGCTTCGTCAGCGCCTTGATCTACGTCCCGCGCGACCGCTACGACACCGACCTGCGGCTGAAGCTGCAGGGCATCCTGGAGACGGCGTTCGAGGGCAAGACGACGCAATACCATGTGATGCTGTCGGAAAGCGCGCTGGCCCGCGCCCACATTATCATCCAGACCACCCCCGGCAAGGTGCCGGACTACGACGTCCGCGACGTCGAGGAGACCCTGATCGAGGCGGCGCGCGGCTGGGGCGAACGCCTGCAGCAGGCCCTGATCGACGCCAAGGGCGAGGAGGTCGGGTTGCGGCTGGCCCGCCGTTACCGCCGCGGCACCCTGGCCGAGGGTTATCGCGAGACCTACAGCCCCGAAGCCGCCGTGATGGACATCGAGCGGCTGGAGACGGTGGCGGCCACCGGCCAGATCGCGCTGAACCTGCACCGTCCTGTGGAGGCCGAGCCGCACGAGCTGTTCTTCAAGGTCTACCACGACGACACGCCGGTGCAGCTGTCCCAGGCCCTGCCCATGCTGGAGGATCTGGGCCTGAAAATCCTCGCGGAAGGCGGCCCGCACGAGGTGCGTCTGCCCGGCCGCGAGAAGTCCATCTGGATCCAGGACTTCGAGATGAAGATGGCCAACGGCCAGGCCGTCGAGCTGGATGCGGTGAAGGAGGCGTTCGAGGACGCCTTCATGCGCGTCTGGACCGGTGAGGCCCAGACCGACGGCTTCAACAAGCTGGTGCTGGGGGCCGGTTTGGCCTGGCGCGACGTTACCATGGTGCGCGCTTACGCCAAGTACCTGCGCCAGGCGCGCTTCGACTTCTCCCAGTCCTACATCGAGGACACGCTGGCGGCCCACGTGGGCATCACCAAGCTGCTGGTGCGCCTGTTCCACTTGGCCCATGATCCGGCCATCCTGGCCAAGCTGGGCCGGGAAGAGGTGGACAGCCGGCGCATGGGCCTGGTGGTGGAGATCGACCACGCCCTGGACCAGGTCACCAACCTGGATGAGGACCGCATCCTGCGGCGGATGCTGAACCTCATCCGCGCCACGCTGCGCACCAACTTCTTCCAGAAGGGCGCCGACGGCCAGCCCAAGGCCTACCTGTCGTTCAAGCTGGACAGCCGGTCCATCGACGATCTGCCGCTGCCCCGGCCCATGGTGGAAATCTGGGTCTACAGCCCCCGGGTCGAGGCCGTGCACCTACGCGGCGGCAAGGTGGCGCGCGGCGGCATCCGCTGGTCCGACCGCAAGGAGGATTTCCGCACCGAGATCCTGGGCCTGATCAAGGCGCAGATGGTGAAGAACGCCGTCATCGTGCCCATGGGCTCCAAGGGCGGCTTCGTGGTGAAGAACCCGCCGCCGGCGTCCGCCGGCCGCGAGGCGGCGCTGGCCGAAGGCATCGAGTGCTACAAGACCATGATGCGCGGCCTGCTGGACATCACCGACAATCTGGTGAAGGGCCAGGTGGTGCCGCCCCAGGACGTGGTGCGCCTGGACGGTGACGATCCCTACTTGGTGGTGGCGGCCGACAAGGGCACGGCCACCTTCTCCGATATCGCCAACGGGGTCAGCCGCGACTACGGCTTCTGGCTGGACGACGCCTTCGCTTCCGGCGGCTCTGCCGGGTACGACCACAAGAAGATGGGCATCACCGCGCGCGGCGCGTGGGAGGCGGTGAAGCGCCACTTCCGTGAGCTGGGCCGGGATTGCCAGACCCAGGACTTCACCGTCGTGGGCGTGGGCGACATGTCGGGCGACGTGTTCGGCAACGGCATGCTGCTGTCCAAGCACATCCGCTTGGTGGCCGCCTTCGACCACCGCCACATCTTCCTGGACCCCAACCCGGATGCGGCCAGCAGCTGGGAAGAGCGCAAGCGCATGTTCGACCTGCCGCGCTCCTCCTGGGCGGACTATGACAAGTCCAAGCTGTCCCAGGGGGGCGGCATCTTCGAGCGTGGGGCCAAGTCGGTCCCGCTGTCGCCGGAGGTCCGGGCGGCCCTGGGGATTACGGCGGAACGCCTGACCCCGGCCGAGCTGATGCAGGCCATCCTGAAGGCGGATGTGGATCTGCTGTGGCTGGGCGGCATCGGCACCTATGTGAAGGCCGGGGGCGAGAGCAACGCCGAGGTGGGCGACAAGGCCAACGACGCCCTGCGCATCGACGGCCGCCAGGTCCGCGCCAAGGTGGTGGGCGAGGGCGCCAACCTGGGCTTCACCCAGCGCGGCCGCATCGAGGCGGCGCAGGCCGGCGTGCGGCTCAACACCGACGCCATCGACAACTCCGCCGGCGTCGACACCTCGGACCATGAGGTCAACATCAAGATCCTGCTGCGCGACGTGATGGACAAGGGCAGCATGACCCTGCCCCAGCGCGACGCGCTGCTGGCCACCATGACCGACGACGTGGCGGAGCTGGTGCTGGCCGATAATTACCAGCAGACCCAGGCCCTTTCCATTGACGAGGCGGTGGCGCCGGACACGCTGGACGACCTGGCCCGCTTCATGCGGCTCATGGAAAAGGCGGGCAAGCTGAACCGCGCCATCGAGTTCCTGCCGACGGATGAGGAGGTATCGCTGCGCGCCCAGGCCCGCCGCGGTCTGACGCGGCCGGAAACGGCGGTGCTGCTGGCCTATGCCAAGATCGACCTGTACGACAAGCTGCTGAATTCCGACCTGCCGGACGATGCCAAGATGGCCGCCGATCTGGTGGAGTATTTCCCGGAGAGCCTGCAGCGGCAGTATCCGCAGGCTGTGGCCGGCCACCAGCTGCGCCGTGAGATCATCGCCACCGTGGCCACCAACAGCATGGTGAACCGCGTCGGTCCCAGCTTCGTGGCCGAGATGGTGGAGCAGACCGGCCTGGGCGAGGCGGATGTCGCCCGCGCCTATCACATCGCCCGCGACGCCTATGGCCTGCCGGCGGTGTGGAAGGCCATCGACGCCCTGGACAACCAGGTCCCGGCGGCCACCCAGGCGGCCATGGGCCTGGCCACGCGCCGCCTGCTGCGCCGCGCCGTGCCCTGGACTCTGCTCAACAACGCCCACCCCCTGGACATGGCGGCCGGCATCGCCCGTCTGGCCCCGGCGGTGAAGGTGCTGTCCAAGGCGCTGGCCGACATCCTGTCGCCCGACGCCGCCGCCGACTTGGCCGCCAAGAAGGAGGAGCTGGAGCAGGCCGGCGTGCCGGCTGAGCTGGCCCACCACGTGGCGGCCCTGTCCGCCCTGGGGGCCGCCACCGACATCAGCCAGATCGCGGTCGAAACCAACCGTGGGGTGGAGACGGTCGCAGCCGTCCACTTCGCGCTGGGCGAACGGCTGGGCTTCGACTGGCTGCGTGGCCGGGCGGAGGCGGTGAAGACCACCACCCACTGGCAGCGCCAGGCCCTGGGCGCCATCATCGACGACCTCTACGGCCTGCAGGGCCGTCTTGCGGCCCGCGTGCTGGCCGGCGAGGGCGACGATGCCACCGCCCTGATCGACGGCTGGCTCGCCGCCAAGTCCGGTCCGCTGGACCGTATCCAGTCCCTGCTGGCCGAACTGCGCGGCGTGGCGCACCTGGACGTGGCCATGCTGGCCGTGGCCACCCGCCAGCTGCGCGGCCTGACGGCCGGCTGATCGGCCTGTACGGCAGAACCAGCGGCATGGGGCGCGTCCCCATGCCGCTGGCGCCGTCCCCGGCGGCCGAGGGAATAAGATCTCAAACCCGGGGAAGTTTTTGCGTGAATTTCAACCCCGATTCTCCGCCATCTGCGCTGTGGGCGATGGCGTCGAACTGTCGCTTGCGCAAAGCCCGGCGACTTCATATTTATTGATTTCACATCACATACCCGTGCATTGCGAAGATTGTCCGGTGGGTGATGTCGTTTCCCTGATATCCCTTGGGGAAACCGGTTCCGAAGGTGCCCCTTGTCCGCGACCCCGGATTACAGCGTTCTGAATGGCAAGCGCTTGCTGCTGGTCATTTCCGGCGGCATCGCGGCGTATAAATGCCTGGAACTGATCCGCCGGCTGAAGGAACGCGGCGTTCGCGTCCGCGCCGTTCTGACCGAGGGCGCGCAGCAATTCGTAACACCCCTGTCCGTGGCCGCCCTGTCGGAGGAAAAGGTCTACACCGACCTGTTCTCCCTGACCGATGAGTCGGAGATGGGGCACATCCGCCTGTCGCGCGAGGCCGACCTGGTGGTGGTAGCCCCGGCCAGCGCCGATATCCTGGCGCGCGTGGCCGCCGGCATGGCCAATGACTTGGCGACCACGGCGCTGCTGGCCACGGACAAGCCGGTGATGGTGGTACCGGCCATGAACGTCATGATGTGGACCAACCCCGCCACCCAGGCCAATGTCCGCACGCTGGAGCAGCGCGGCGTCCGGCGCCTGGGGCCCGCCGCCGGCGACATGGCCTGCGGCGAGGTCGGCTCCGGCCGCATGGTGGAACCGATGGAGATCGTGGCCGGCATCGCCGCCTTCTTCGCGGAACAGTCGGCGCCGAAACCGCCCGTGGGTGATCTGCTGGCGGGGCGCCGCGCGGTGGTGACCAGCGGCCCCACCCATGAACCCATCGACCCCGTGCGCTACATCGCCAACCGGTCCTCCGGCAAGCAGGGCCACGCCGTGGCGGCGGCCCTGGCGGCGCTGGGCGCCGACGTGACCCTGGTCAGCGGCCCTGTGACCCTGGCCGACCCGCCCGGCGTGCGCGTGGTGCGGGTGGAGACGGCGGCCGAGATGCTGGCCGCCAGCCAGTCCGCCCTTCAAACACCCGACGGGCCGGCCGACATCGCCGTCTGCGCTGCCGCCGTGGCCGATTGGCGCGTGGCGACCGCCGCGGGTGACAAGCTGAAGAAGGGCCCGGACGGCCCACCCACCCTGACCCTGGCGGAGAACCCCGACATCCTGGCCACCTTGTCCCAGGCCGGCCCGGCGCGACCCCGCCTGGTGGTGGGCTTCGCCGCCGAGACGCGCGACGTGCTGACCTATGCTGCCGCCAAGCTGGCCAAGAAGGGCTGCGACTGGATCGTCGCCAATGACGTGGCGACCGGAACCGGCACCTTCGGTGGTGACGACAACCAGGTGCATCTGCTGCGCCGGGGCGCGGAACCCGAGGCCCCTCTGATCGAAACCTGGCCGCGTCTGTCCAAGACCGAGGTGGCGGTGCGCCTGGCCCAGGCCATCGCCGACACCCTGCCGCCCCCCATCGCCCTTTCAACAAGCAACAACAGTCCGGAACCCGTTTGATGACCGAAGCCGTTACCGTCGCCGTCACCCGTCTGCCCCATGGCCGGGACCTGGACCTGCCGGCCTATGCCACCGCCCAGGCCGCCGGCCTGGACCTGATGGCGGCCGTGTCGGCCCCGGTGGTGATCCCGCCCCTGGGCCGCGCGCTGGTGCCCACGGGCCTGGCCATTTCCCTGCCGGTGGGCTTCGAGGCGCAGGTGCGCCCGCGGTCGGGCCTGGCGCTGAAGAACGGCGTCACGGTGCTGAACGCCCCGGGCACGGTGGATGCCGATTACCGGGGCGAGGTGGGCGTCATCCTGGTGAACCTGGGGGACCAGCCCTTCACTGTCGAGCGCGGCATGCGCATCGCACAGATGGTGATCGCCCGCCACGAGCGCGCTCAGTGGAAAGAGGTGGACAGCCTGGATGAGACCGCCCGGGGCGCCGGGGGCTTCGGCTCCACCGGCGTCACCGCGACCGCCACCGGCCGGGCGGGCTGATAAAAATGGGGGAAGGGATGCTGCGGATTTCCAAGAAGCTGATGTTCGCCATCGAGGTGGTGCTGGACATCGCCTACAACGCCGGCTCCGAACCCGTGCAGTCGGGTGAGATCACGGCGCGGCAGGGCATCCCCAAGCGTTACCTGGAACAGGTGCTGCAGGCCCTGGTGCGGGCGGGCATACTGGCCGGCGTGCGCGGCCCCCGGGGCGGCTACCGTCTGGCGCGTGAACGCCGCCGCATCACGGTGGGTGAGATCGTACGCATCGTCCGCGCCCTGGAACAGGCCACCGATCCCATGGAAGAGGCGGTGGGGGCCGAGCTGGGCCGGCAGGTGGTGCGCCCGCTGTGGGCCGAACTGCAGGACGACTGCATGCGCCGCCTGGACCAGACCACCATTGAGGATCTGTGCCTGCGCGCCCACCGTGCCGGCATCGAAAGCGAAGCGACCCACAAGCTGGACTTCAGCATCTAAGGAAGGGATCGAACCATGGCTGACACCGCCCCCAGCGCCGCCTTCCGCGGCCGCGTTTACGACAGCATCCTGGAAACCGTGGGCGCCACCCCCCTGGTGCGCCTTAAGCGCCTGGCCGCCGCCCACGGCGTGAAGGCCGACATCATCGGCAAGTGCGAGTTCTTCAATCCGCTGTCCAGCGTGAAGGACCGCATCGGCCTGGCCATGATCGAGGCCGCCGAGGCCGACGGCCGCATCTCTCCCGACCGCACCCTGCTGATCGAGCCCACCTCGGGCAACACCGGCATCGCGCTGGCCTTTGTGGCCGCGGCCAAGGGCTACCGCCTGATCCTGACCATGCCGGAAAGCATGTCGGTGGAACGCCGCCGCATGCTGAAGCTGCTGGGCGCCGAGATCGTGCTGACCCCGCCGGCCCAGGGCATGAAGGGCGCCATCGCCAAGGCGGAGGAGCTGGCGGCCGAGGCCGGCGACGCCTACATCCTGCAGCAGTTCAAGAACCCGGCGAACCCGGAGATCCACCGCCGCACCACGGCCGAGGAGATCTGGACCGACACCGCCGGCGGGGTGGACTTCCTGATTTCCGGCGTGGGCACCGGCGGCACGCTGACCGGTGTGGCCAGCGTGATCAAGGAGCGCAAGCCCAGCTTCAAGGCCGTGGCCGTGGAACCGGAGGACAGCCCCGTGCTGTCCGGCGGCCTGCCGGGCCCGCACAAGATCCAGGGCATCGGCGCCGGCTTCGTGCCCGACATCCTGGACACCCACCTGATCGATGAGGTGCTGCGCATTTCCAACCAGCGCGCCTTCGAGACGGCGCGCGAGGTGGCCAAGCTGGAAGGTGTCGCCGTCGGGATCAGCTCCGGCGCCGCCCTGGCCGCCGCCCTGGAACTGGGCGCCCGCCCGGGGAACGAAGGCAAGCAGATCGTCGTGATCCTGCCCAGCTTCGCCGAGCGTTACCTGTCCACCGGCCTGTTCGACGGCCTGGATTGATCGGCCTGGATCGGCGCTAAGGGGGGACCGGTCACAGCGCCGGTCCCCCTTTTTTCCGCTAGGTTCATTCCTTACTTAATCTAGGCCGCGACTGCGGTCGCCGGAGCGAGCACCGCAGGGCGCTGCGAGGATAGCCAAGCGGCCGGATGGCCGCGCCCGGCGCTTGAGGGCGCGATGGACTTTAATGACTCACAGATCGAGCGCTATTCCCGCCACATCATCCTGAAGGAGGTCGGTGGGGAGGGGCAGGCCAGGCTGCTGGCCAGTTCCGTCCTGGTGGTGGGCGCCGGCGGTCTGGGCGCGCCGCTGTTGCTGTACCTGGCGGCGGCCGGGGTGGGACGCATCGGCATCGTCGACGACGACACGGTCGATCTGTCCAACCTGCAGCGACAGGTGGTGCACGACATGGCCTCGCTGGGCCAGGCCAAGGTGGACAGCGCCGCCGCCCGCTTGCGCGCCATCAACGCCGACGTGGTGGTGGAGGTGCACCGGACGCGCCTGGCCCCCGGCAACGTCCGGCAGTTGATACGGGGTTACGACATCGTGGCCGACGGGTCGGACAATTTCGCCACCCGCTTCCTGCTGAACGACGCCTGCTATTTCGAGCACCGCACGTTGGTGTCGGCCGCCATGCTGCGCTTCGATGGGCAGATTTCCACGTTTAAGGCCCACGAAGGCCACCCCCATCCCTGCTACCGTTGCGTCTTTCCCGAACCGCCGCCGCCGGGCCTGGTGCCCTCCTGTTCCGAGGCGGGGGTGCTGGGTGCGCTGGCCGGTACGGTGGGATCCCTGCAGGCGCTGGAGGTCTTGAAGGAGCTTCTGGGCATCGGCGACAGCCTGTCCGGCCGCCTCATGCTCTATGACAGCCTGGGGGCCTCCTTCCGCACCGTTCGGGTGAAGCCGGACCCCGACTGCCCGCTGTGCGGCAGCCACCCGAGCATCACCGCCCTGCCCGGTGAAACGGGGCCGGGGGAAGAGACAGCATGACGACCACTCAACCGGGGCTTTCCATCGTGCTGCACTCGGGCGGCTTCGACCGGGTGCATTACGCCCTGGTCATGGCCACGGCGGCGGCGGCCATCGGCCGCCCCGCCCTGCTGTTCGTCACCGGTCGCGCCCTGCGCCTGTTGCTGGCGGGCGACGGCTGGATGGGCCTGGACCCGGCGGATGACGGCAGCACCGCCATCGAGCGCGAGCGGCAATTCGCGGAGACCAACGTCGCCACCCTGGCGGAGCTGACCGAGTCGCTGGACCCCCTGGGGGTGCGCGTCATGGCCTGTGAGATGGGCTGGCGCGTGCTGGGGCTGGACAAGCCGGCGCTGCGTCCCGATGTGACGGTGGAAACGGCGGGGGTGGTGACGCTGTTGCAGGCGACCCCGCCAGGCGCCCATCTTATCCACCTGTGATCCGCCCAGCCTGAGAGCGCTCCGCCATGCCTGAATTGCCCGAGGTCGAAACCGTGGCCCGGGGCCTGGCCCTGAAGATGGAGGGCCGCACGCTGGTGCGCGTGGCCCAGCACCGCCCCAACCTGCGCACGCCCTTCCCACCCGGCTTCGTCCAGCGCCTGACGGGCCGCCGCGTGGCCGGCATCGGCCGCCGGGCAAAGTATGTGCTGGTGCGCCTTGAGCCTGGTTCCGGTTCGGGGAATGACACGCTGCTGATCCACCTGGGCATGTCGGGCAGCATGGTGGTCAGCCGGGGGCCTGCCGGCGCGCCCGGGGCGCACGACCATGTGGTCATGGAAACGGACGACGGCGCCGTCGTCACCTTCAACGACCCTCGCCGCTTCGGCCTCATGGACCTGATCGCGGACGGGGAGGTGGACAGCCATCCTCTGCTGGCCAAGCTGGGGCCGGAGCCGCTGGGCAACGCGTTTGACGCGGATACGCTGTCTGCGCGCCTGGCCGGCAAGATGACGCCCATCAAGGCAGCGCTGCTGGACCAGCGCGTGGTGGCCGGGCTGGGCAACATCTATGTCTGCGAGGCGCTGTTCCGCTCCGGCATCAGCCCCGAACGATCGGCCGCCAGCGTGGCGGGCAAGGACGCCCAGCGGCTGGTGCCGGCCATCCGCGACGTGCTGACCGAGGCCATCGCCGCCGGCGGCAGCTCCTTGCGCGATTACGTCCAGTCGGATGGCGAGCTGGGCTACTTCCAGCACTCCTTCGCCGTTTACGGACGGGAGGGCCAGGCCTGCCCCGGTTGCGACTGCGACGTGGCCCGCACGGGTGGCGTGCAACGGTTGGTGCAGGCCGGCCGGTCCAGCTTCTTCTGCGCACGGCGGCAGCGCTGACGCATGCGGCCTTGGCCGTTGATGGGCGGCCCGCCATGCTTCACCTTATCGCCCAGCGAACCTCGCCGGCCGAACTTTGCCGGCCTCCCTGGCCCCCCGCGTGAGCCCTGAATGCGCCTTGTCCTCGCCGCCGCCGTTTCCATCCCCCTGCTCTTGGCCGCTGGGCCGGGCGGCGCTGGACCGGTGGAGCCGGGCTTTGTGCCGGGGGTGGAGGATTTGCCCTTGATGCCGGGGCTGATGGCACCGGCCAACGCGGCGGTGGTTTTCGACCAGCCGGAAGGCCGCATTGTCGAGTCGGCGGCCCAGGGCGACGTCAGCGCCGCCGCCATCACCGCCTTCTACGCCCAGACCCTGCCGCAGCTGGGCTGGCACCCCTCCGGCGACGGCCGCTGGGCGCGCGAGGGGGAGAAGCTGGAGATCACGGCGACCCGCGACGGCATGGGCAGCCGGGCGGAAACCGTGGTGCATTTCATTCTGCGCCCGCAGTAGCCCGCTTTCGAAGTGCGCCCCAAGGGAAAGGGTATGTTTAAAGTAAAAGACGCATGATCTTGGGGTGCGGCGACAGAATCGCCCATATCTGGTTTTAGACTCGTTGAATCCGGGGGGCCGGGATGTCCAAAGCAAGGGCATGTCCGCCGGATTTTGGTCTAGTCTGGCGCGGTTTTTAGGGCCGTGCCGCTTGACGGTTTCGTGGGGAGGGGGTATAAGCCCGGCCTTCCACGGCAAGGGTCGTGTTCGAAAAGGGTTTGTCATGGCTAATCATAAGTCCGCTGAAAAGCGTATCCGTCAGACGGAAGTCCGTACCGAAGTGAACCGGGCCCGCGTGTCCCGTATCCGCACCTTCGTGAAGAAGGTTGAGCTGGCCCTGGAAGCCGGCGACAAGGCCGCCGCCGCCGAGGCGTTCAAGCTGGCCCAGCCGGAAATGATGCGTGGCGTCTCCAAGGGCGTGCTGCACCGCAATACGGTGTCGCGCAAGATTTCCCGTCTGTCTCTCCGCATCAACGCTCTGGGCTGATAAGCCGGCCGCGCCGATCGCGCGGGCCCTCGGGGCCCGGCGCATGAGGCGGGGTCCCAGCTCTTGACCGTGGATTGGATGAGGCCGCGTCCTGCCGGACACAGGCGGGGGCGCGGCCTTTTCCTTGTCCGCTCGTCGTTACTGCGTTCATCCTCACCTATTCTTCCAGAATAGTCCGAAGGGCCGGTGACGGGCGGCGGGTGCGAGCATCATTCGGTCTTTTTTGCTTGTTCCCTTTTCGAGCCTATTGCGAGTCCCGGACGGCCCGACTAGCATCTCCGGATGTGCGGGGTCGTTCTCCTCGATGAAGTAATCAAGCGGCGGAAACGCCCGCGCAGACCGATGGCAGATGTACATTGATGCTGACGCTTGGCGCTCTACATCACTCTGGCGTTGGTAGATTTCTGAATCTTTGAAGAAGATCATGCATCTACGGGAGATTCTTTAAAACGAATCCCGTGAGGTGGGCGGTTTTGTTTGCGTGTGTGGGTTTTGGTCTGCCTGGTGTTTCAGCGGAATGATGCCGGACGGGGCGGGGCGATGCCTCAAACCCAGTGCCGGTAAACGTTCCGGTGGGAGGAAAGGTGGTCACGGAACCAGCCGGGACAGGGCCGACGACAGGGGCTGACGAAGCGGGGTTAGGGCGGCGTTGGAAAGGGTGGGACCTTGCGTGGTCCACCGCCTTTTTCCATCATCATCCATCGTGCCGGCTGTCCAGCCGGCTCCCATGCCTTCGTTCGGCTCCGGGCTCGTCGCCCGGACCTCCGGCCTTCATGAGGCACCTGCCGGGGTGATGCATCCCGGGATGACCTGTCTCATGGGGGAACCGGGCTTTCCCGGCATAAGGTTCCGGTCCGATTTGATCCGGTTGTCAGGCCGGCTATCGATGGCCGGTGTCGTCTTATTTGATTGTCCGGGTCCGGAAGGCGTTGGGGCAGGAGCGAAGCGGGAATGTCGGTTCAGGCATCTCTGGATCAGCAATGGGCGCGCATCAGCGGGCGCCTGAAGGACGAGGTGGGTGAAACCGCGTATCGCAGCTGGCTGAAGCCGCTGACCGTTGAGGATTTCATTGGCGGCCAGGTGCGCATTGTCGTGCCCACGCGCTTCATGCGCGACTGGATCCGCACCCATTACGCCGATCGCATCCGCGCCCTATGGTCGGGCGAGAATCCCGGCGTCCAGTCCGTGGAAATCGTCGTGGCCCCCCCGCGCAACGACGCCTCGCTCGGCGGCGCCCTGACCACAACCCCGCGCGCCGCCGCCAACGCCACCACCGATGCTGGGCCGCTGGCGGAAACCGGCATCGGTCACCTGCCCACATATGACGAGGTCGAGGCGTCCGCGTCCCTCAACGGCGGCTTGCATGGCGGCCTGAACGGGGTTGCCGAGGCGCCGGCCCTGCCCGCCTTCATCGCCGGAAACGGCCTGGGGGAGGAGCGCGACGATGTCTCGGCCCTGCTGGACCCGCGCTTCACCTTCGAGAATTTCGTGGTGGGCAAACCCAACGAGCTGGCGTTCGCCGCCGCCCGCCGCGTGGCCGACGCCAACGCCGTGACCTTCAACCCGCTGTTCCTGTACGGCGGCGTGGGCCTGGGCAAGACCCACCTGATGCACGCCATCGCCTGGCACATCCGCAAGAAGGACCCCGCTCGCCGGGTGATCTACCTGTCGGCGGAAAAGTTCATGTACCAGTTCATCCGGGCGCTTCGGTACAAGGACACGATGGCGTTCAAGGAGCAGTTCCGCTCCGTCGACGTGCTGATGATCGACGACGTGCAGTTCATCAGCGGCAAGGACAGCACCCAGGAAGAGTTCTTCCACACCTTCAACGCCCTGGTGGACCAGAACCGCCAGGTCATCATCTCCGCCGACAAGAGCCCGTCCGACCTGGAAGGCATGGAGGAGCGCCTGCGCTCCCGCCTCGGCTGGGGACTTGTGGCCGACATCCACCCGACGACGTACGAGCTGCGCCTGGGCATCCTGCAGTCCAAGGGCGAGCAGATGCGGGTGCAGATTCCGCAGAAGGTGCTGGAGTTCCTGGCCCACAAGATCACGTCCAACGTGCGTGAGCTGGAAGGCGCCCTCAACCGCATCGTGGCGCATGCTGAGCTGGTGGGCCGCGCCATCACCCTGGAAAGCAGCCAGGAAGTGCTGCACGACCTGCTGCGCGCCAGCAACCGCCGGGTGACCATCGAGGAAATCCAGAAGAAGGTGGCGGAGCATTACAACATCCGCCTGGCGGACATGAGCTCCGCCCGCCGTGCCCGCGCCGTGGCCCGCCCGCGCCAGGTGGCGATGTACCTGTCCAAGCAGCTGACCGCCCGCTCCCTGCCCGAGATCGGCCGCAAGTTCGGCGACCGCGACCACACCACCGTGATGCACGCCGTGCGCAAGGTGGAAGAGTTGTGCGCCACCGACCCGACCTTTTCCGAGGACGTGGAACTGCTGCGGCGCATGCTGGAAGGCTGAGGGGCGGCTTGGCGGAACAGTCAAGGCCCGCCCTAATGTACCCGGTCCGCTCCCTTCCTTGATCGGGGTGCCATCCTGACCTCCCCCCTGGCGATCTCACTGCCCCAGGCGCTGGCCTTCCGCCTGGACCGCCAGCATCTGCTGGCCCCGGCGCCCGACATGCTGACGGCGGCCGGCACGCTGCTGGGCGCCCAGGCCCAGGTGCAGTCCGCCGCCATCCTGCAATTGCGGGCGCGCACGGCCGCCCTGGCCGATGCTGATGTGGCCAGGGCCCTCCATGACAGCCGCAGCTTGGTCAAGCTGTGGGCCCAGCGCTCCACCTTGCATCTGGTGCCTACGGCCGACCTGGGCGACCTTTTGGCCCTGCGCCGCCTGAAGCAGCCGGAGTACCACGCGTGGTACAGCCGCGAGGGCCTGCCCCCGACCGGGTGGCGACGCTGATCGACGCCGTGGTCCGGGCCCTGGCCGATGGGCCGCACAGCCGCATGGACCTGTCCCGCCGGCTGGTGCCGCAGCTGGGTGACTGGGCCCGGCCCTGGTTGGAGCACAGCTGGGGTGGGGTGCTGAAGCTGGCCTGCGCCCTGGGCCATCTGTGCCATGGTCCCCTGCGTCCCGACGATAACGAGGCCGCCTTCGTGGGCCTGCCCGCCTGGCTGGGCCAGGCGGTGGCGCCGGCGGACAGCGCGCGGGGCGTGGCAAATTTCCTGCGCCGCTATCTGGCAGCCTATGGTCCGGCGACGCCGGCCGACTTCCGCAAGTTCGCCGGCATTCCCGCCGGCCCCTGCCGCCAGGCTTTCCAGGACCTGGCGGGCGAACTGCTGGCGGTGGAGATGGACGGCCGTCCCGCTTACATCCTGGCGCAGGACGAGGCGGCGGCGCGCGCCGCCGAGATGCCGGCCGGCCACCTTGCGGTGCTGCCCCTGTTCGATCCCTGGCTGCTGGCCCACGCCGACACCGCCCAGGTGGTGGATGCCAGGCACCGTACCGCCATCTACCGCCAGGCCGGCTGGATCTCGGCCGTGGTGCTGCGCCAGGGGCGGGTGGCGGCGACCTGGACCCATCGCCGCCTGGCCGTCCAAGGCCAGCCGGCGTGGGAGGTGGAATTGGCGCCGCTGGGCCGGCTCACCAAGGCGGAACGGCGGGTCGTCCTGGGCCGCCTGCGCCACCTTTCGGGCGGCCTGGACGCGCGATACGCGGGCGGATGATCCCCCTTTCGGACAGGCGGCGACTCGGCCTTCCGAATGGCTCTGGAATCGGTCGAAAACGCTGTCGCCGCGCGGGGCTTGTGCTATGGTGACCACCCCTTTTTCCAGGCCCTGTGGGGGGGCCTTAGGGGATTCAAGGCAAACAATCGCCGCGCCTCACAGGGGCGACGGGTCAGCACAAGCGGAACGGCATGAAGATCACCATCGAACGCGCGGCTTTGCTCCGGTCTCTCGGTCATGTTCAGAGCGTGGTGGAGCGTCGGAACACCATTCCGATCCTGTCCAACGTCCTGCTGAAGGCGGAAAACGGTGAGCTGGCGCTGACCGCCACCGACATGGATCTGGAGATTGTGGAATCCGTGCCGGCCGACATCGCGCGTCCCGGTTCCGCCACGGCCCCCGCCCACACCCTGTACGACATCGCCCGCAAGCTGCCGGATGGCAGCCAGGTGGAACTGGACTTCACCGCCGACACGCTGACCCTGCGGTCCGGCCGGTCGCAGTTCCGCCTGGGCGCCCTGCCGGTGGAGGATTTCCCCGTCATGGCCGGCGGCGACACCGGCCACCGCTTCAGCCTGTCGGCCAGCGACCTGAAGATGCTGGTGGATCGCACCAAGTTCGCCATCTCCACCGAGGAGACGCGCTACTACCTCAACGGCATCTACCTGCACGCCTCCAAGGCCAAGACCGGTGCCGCTGAAATCCCCGTGCTGCGCGCCGTGGCCACCGACGGCCATCGCCTGGCCCGGGTGGAGATGGCCCTGCCGGACGGCGCCGGCGGCATCCCCGGCGTCATCGTCCCGCGCAAGACCGTGATCGAGGTCCGCAAGCTGCTGGACGAGGCGGCGGACCGCATCGAGGTGCAACTGTCCGACACCAAGGTGCGCTTCGCGTTCGACAGCATCGTGCTGACCAGCAAGCTGATCGACGGCACCTTCCCGGACTATGAGCGTGTCATCCCCACGGGCAACGACAAGGTGATGGAGGTCAACGCCGGCCAGTTCGCCGCCGCCGTCGACCGCGTCGCCACCATCTCCACGGAAAAGAGCCGGGCGGTGAAGCTCAGCCTGGACCGCGGCATCCTGACCCTGTCGGCTTCCAGCCCCGAGGCGGGTTCCGCGACGGAAGAGATCGAGGTCAGCTACGACAACACCGCGCTCGAGATCGGCTTCAACAGCCGCTACCTGCTGGACATCACCCAGCAGATCGAGGGCGAGGGGGTTCGCTTCACCCTGGCCGACGCTGGCTCGCCCACCGTGGTGCGCGACGTGGCCGATGGTTCGGCCCTCTATGTCCTCATGCCAATGCGCGTTTGAGGTCCTGGGGTCCCCGGGGCGGCAGTAGCGGTTGCTGGCCAATATGGGCGCCATGTCCACAGAAGAGCCGCCCCTGACGGGGAAGCCGGAGGGCGCCCCTCATGAGCATGGGGGGGCGGTGCCCGCGCCATTCGCGGCGCTGGCCGTCACGCGGCTGACCGTCACCCGCTTCCGCTCCTACGCCCAGGCCCGCCTGACGCTGGACCGGCGGCCGGTGGCGCTGACCGGTCCCAACGGCGCCGGCAAGACCAACCTGCTGGAGGCCGTCAGCTTTCTGGCCCCCGGGCGCGGCCTGCGCCGCGCCAAGCTGGGCGACGTGGAACGCCTGCAGGCCCCGGGCGAAACCTGGGAGACGCCGGGCTGGGCCGTGGCCGCCGAGGTGCAGACGCCGTTGGGCGCGGTGGAGATCGGCACCGGCCGCGACCCCAACGGCGCCCCGGGCAGCGAGCGCCGCGTGGTGCACATCGATGGCCGCCCGGCCAAAAGCCAGATGGCGCTGGCGCAATATGTTTCCTGCGTCTGGCTGACGCCGCAGATGGACCGCCTGTTCGTGGAGGGGGCGGCCGGCCGCCGCCGCTTCCTGGACCGGCTGGTGTTCGGCTTCCATCCCGAGCATGCCGGCCACCTCAGCCGCTTCGAACAGGCCATGCGCGACCGCATCCGCCTGCTGCGCGAGGGGGGCGACCCCTCCTGGCTGACGGTGCTGGAGGATCAGATGGCGACCAACGGCATCGCCGTGGCCGCCGCCCGCCGCGACGTGACCGCCCGCCTGGCCGCCGCCTGCCGCCGGGGCGTGGGGCCCTTCCCGGCGCCGGGCCTGGCCCTGACCGGCACTCTGGACGGCTGGCTGGCCGACCGGCCGGCGGTGGAGGCGGAGGACACGCTGCGCCGGGCCCTGGCGGAGGCGCGGCGGATCGACGCGCACGCCGGCACCACCACCGTGGGCCCGCACCGCAGCGACCTGGCCGTGACCTACCTGGCCAAGGGCATGCCGGCGGACCTGGGCTCCACCGGGGAGCAGAAGGCCCTGCTGATCGCCATCGTGCTGGCCAACGCCCGGCTGATGGCGGCCGAGGGCGGGGCGCCGCCCCTGCTGCTGCTGGACGAGGTGGCCGCCCACCTGGATGCCGAGCGCCGCACCGCCCTGTTCCAGGAGGTGCTGGCCACGGGGTCCCAGGCGTGGATGACGGGCACCGACGCCGCCACCTTCGCCGAGCTGGGGACCGCCGCCAGCCACGTCCGGGTGGTTCCGGACGAAACCGGCGGCGGCGTGGTGGTGGGCGCCGGATAGGCCCCTGGCGCTTTCGAGAGTCCGCGGAATGGGGGGCTGCGATCCCCCTTGGTTATGACGGTTTTGCCCCTGGGCGACGCGATATCTGGTAGAGTGTATCCATGGCACAAGAAGCTCTGACGACCCCCGACTCCGCCGCCGAGGATTACGGCGCCAGCTCCATCAAAGTGCTGAAAGGCCTTGATGCGGTGCGCAAGCGTCCCGGCATGTACATCGGCGACACCGACGATGGTTCCGGCCTACACCACATGGTGTACGAGGTCGTGGACAACGCCATCGACGAGGCGCTGGCCGGCTATTGCACGCGGGTGGACGTCATCCTGAATCCCGATGGCTCCTGCACCGTGCGCGACGACGGCCGCGGCATCCCCGTGGACATCCATGCGGAGGAAGGCGTGTCGGCGGCCGAGGTCATCATGACCCAGCTGCACGCCGGCGGTAAGTTCGACCAGAACAGCTATAAGGTCTCCGGCGGCCTGCACGGCGTGGGCGTGTCCGTCGTGAACGCCCTGTCAGAAATCCTGGACCTGCGCATCTGGCGCCAGGGCCGGGTGTGGGAGATGCGCTTCGCCCATGGTGAAGCACAGGCGCCGCTGGCCAACACCGGCCCCGCCCCGCTGAAGGCCGACGGCCGCCCTCTGTCCGGGACAGAGGTGACCTTCCTGCCGTCCAAGGCCACCTTCACCAAGACCGAATTCGACTACCAGACGCTGGAACACCGCCTGCGCGAACTGGCGTTCCTGAACTCCGGCGTCACCCTGTTCCTGACCGACGCGCGGGGGGTGGAGCCCAAGTCGTGCGAACTGCATTACGAGGGCGGGCTGGAGGCCTTCGTGCAGTGGCTGGACCGGTCCAAGACGCCGCTGCACAAGCCGGGCATCGCGCTGCGCGCCGAACGGCAGAGCGACCTGGGCGGCACCATCGGCGTGGAAGTGGCGCTGCAGTGGAACGACAGCTATCACGAGAGCACGCTGTGCTTCACCAACAACATCCCCCAGCGTGACGGCGGCACCCATCTGGCGGGATTCCGCGCGGCGCTGACCCGCACGCTGAACAACTACGCCAACGAGAGCGGCATCGCGAAGAAGGAGAAGGTGAACCTCTCCGGCGACGACATGCGCGAGGGCTTGACCTGCGTGCTGTCGGTGAAGGTGCCCGACCCCAAGTTCTCCAGCCAGACCAAGGACAAGCTGGTCTCCTCCGAGGTCCGCCCGGTGGTGGAGGCGGTGGTGGCCGACGCCCTGGCGACCTGGCTGGAAGAGCATCCGGGCGACGCCAAGCGCATCATCGGCAAGGTGGTCGAGGCCGCCGCTGCCCGCGAGGCCGCGCGCAAGGCGCGTGAACTGACGCGGCGCAAGGGCGCCTTGGACATGGCCTCGCTGCCCGGCAAGCTGGCGGATTGCCAGGAACGCGACCCGGCGCTCAGCGAACTGTTCCTGGTCGAGGGTGACTCGGCCGGCGGCTCCGCCAAGCAGGGCCGCTCGCGCCAATTCCAGGCCATCCTGCCCCTGCGCGGCAAGATCCTGAACGTGGAGCGCGCGCGCTTCGACAAGATGCTGTCCTCGGCCGAGATC
Organism: Nitrospirillum amazonense; assembly: GCF_029594735.1. Classification (NCBI taxonomy): domain Bacteria; kingdom Pseudomonadati; phylum Pseudomonadota; class Alphaproteobacteria; order Rhodospirillales; family Azospirillaceae; genus Nitrospirillum; species Nitrospirillum amazonense. The sequence continues at coordinate 159,859 of NZ_JARPAF010000002.1, read as the reverse complement.
GGCACCCTGATCGCCGCGCTGGGCACCGGTATCGGGCGTGAGGAGTTCAACGCGGAAAAGGCGCGCTATCACAAGGTCATCATCATGACCGACGCCGACGTGGACGGCGCGCACATCCGCACCCTGTTGCTGACCTTCTTCTATCGCCAGATGCCCGAGCTGATCGAGCGCGGCTACCTCTACATCGCCCAGCCGCCGCTGTACCGCGTGAAGCGCGGCACGGCCAAGGAACGCTACCTGAAGGACGACCGGGCGCTGGACGATTACCTGATCGGCCAGGGGCTGGAGGACGTGACCCTCAGGGCCGCGGATGGCAGCGAGCGCCTGGGTGGGGAGCTGCGCGACGTGGTGGAGCAGGCCCGCTCCGCCCGCCACCAGCTGCAGGCCCTGACCCGCAAGGTGGGCAACGCCTCCGTGGTGGAACAGGCGGCCGTGGCCGGCGCCCTGTCCATGACCCTGCTGACCGACGACGCGCGGGCCGATGAACTGGCCCGCGTGGTGGCGGACCGCCTGAACCGCATCGAGGCCCAGGCCGCCCAGGCGGCCGGCAATGCCGGCGAGGGCGCCACCGTGGGCGTGGGCGCCTGGCAGGGTGAGCGCGCGCGCGAGGGCGGCCTGATGCTGTTCCGCACCAGCCGCGGCGTCACCCACCGCCACATCCTGGACGCCGACGTGCTGAAGAGTGTGGAGGCCCGCCGCCTGGACGCCATGGCCGACTTCCTGAAGACGGTCTTCACCGACGCCGCCACCCTGACTTACCGCGGCCGCACCACCCGCACCATCGTCGGCCCCACCGGCCTGATGGACGCGGTGCTGGAACAGGGCCGCCAGGGCCTGGCCATCCAGCGCTACAAGGGCCTGGGCGAGATGAACCCGGACCAGCTGTGGGAAACCACGCTGGACCCCAAGATCCGCTCGCTGTTGCAGGTCAAGGTCACCCACGTGGACGAGGCGGAAGAGGTGTTCTCCACCCTCATGGGCGACATCGTCGAACCCCGCCGCGACTTCATCCAAGAAAACGCGCTGAAGGTGGCGAACCTGGACGTTTGATCCGCCTTTTACTGTGCAATGAAAGAAAAGCGCCCCGGGACGCGAATCCCGGGGCGCTTTTCTTTGACGCTGTCAGGCGTCATGCCAACTGCAATTCCACGTCGATGTTGCCACGGGTGGCCTTGGAGTAGGGGCAGAGCTGGTGGGCCTGCTCGATCACTTGGCTCGCCACGGCGCGGTCCAGGCCGGGCAGGCTGATGGTCAGGCGGGCCTGCAGGAAGAAGGCGTCGCCGCCCTTGCCCAGGTCGACCTCCGCATCCACGGCGGTCTCGGCCGGCAGGCTGACCTTCAGCACCTGGGCGGCGCGGTTCATGGCGCCGATGAAGCAGGCGGACCAGCCGGCGGCGAACAGCTGTTCCGGGTTGGTGCCGGGGCGGCCGGAACCCGGGGGCGACAGGGTGACGTCCAGCTGGCCGTCGCTGCTGCGGGCATGGCCGTTGCGGCCGCCCTGGGTGTGGGTCTTGCCGGTGTACAGGACGGTGTCGATCTGGCTCATGGTCTGGATTCCTCAGTGTGGGGGTGAAGGGCGGTGAGGGTATTTTAATCGTGTCCGATATAATCGGATGAACGGAAGATGGCCCGGATGGCGCTTATTGTCAATATATCCGATTAGATCGCGTACGACTTTTCATTGGAAAAGAATGCCCCCTCAGATGCGAGCCTTGGCCCGGTCTCAGGGGGCGTTGATCGGAGACGTGAGAGCGGCGGGACGGGGCCTTAGCCGTGGCGGCGGGCGTAGGCCAGTTCCGCCGCCAGTTCGGCGACGATCTGGGCCGCCGGCAGGAAGCGGGCCAATGGGGCGCCCTGGCCGGCCCATTGCGCGCCATAGCCGGTGTCGCCGGCGGCCTTGGCGGCGGCGTTCAGCGCCTTGCCGGCGTCGTAGGCCACCGGGTAGGCGGGCACCGCGTCCGGCGGCAGGCTCTCGCCAAGGCGCGTGAAGGCGTTGGCCAGGCTGCGCGCCGGCCGGCCGGAAATGGCGCGGGTCATGATGGTGTGGTGAGCCGCCGGGCCCTTCAACGCGGCGCGATAGCCGGCGTCGGCCGCCGATTCGTCGGCGCTGACGAAGGCGGTGCCCAACTGCGCCGCGCCGGCACCCAAGGCCAGGACTGCGGCGATGCCGGCGCCGTCCATGATGCCGCCGGCGGCGATGACCGGCACGGCCAGGTCGCGGGCCAGCAGGCGGGTGAGGGCCAGGGTGCCCAGCCGGTCGTCCGGGACGTCCGGATCGAACACACCGCGATGGCCGCCGGCCTCATAGCCCTGGGCCACCACCGCGTCCATGCCCGCCGCCACCGCCTGGCGCGCCTCATCCAGGCTGGTGGCGCTGGCGACCAGGGCGATGCCGGCGGCGCGCAGGGCGCGGACGCGGCCGGCGTCCGGCAGGCCGAAATGGAAGCTGACCACGGCCGGCCGTTCCTCCAGCAGCATGGCCAGCATGGCGTCATCGGTGCGGAAGGTGGGATAGATCTCCCGCAGTTCGGCCGGCGGGGTGGCGCCGAAGCGGTCGAACAGCGGCCGCAGACGGTCGATCCAGGCGGCCTCGCGCGCGGCGTCGCGCTGGGCCGGCTGGTGGACGAACAGGTTGACGCCGAAGGGACGGCTGGTCCGCTCCCGCACCGCGCGGATCATGGCGCGGGCCTGGTCGGGCGTGCTGGCGCCCAGGCCCAGGGAGCCCAGGGCGCCGGCACCCGACACCGCCGCTGCCATGGGCGGAGTGGAAACGCCGGCCATGGGGGCCTGGATGAGGGGGATGTCGATCTTCAGCAGGTCCAGCAGGCGGCCTGCGGCGGCGGGGGTGGACATGGGATGTCTCCTATCCGGAACAGCTGATGAAAGATATACCGGGGATGCATTAATTGGCATCCCCGGCTTCCCGCGATCAGGGCGCGGTCAGGGGACGGCCGCCTTGCGCCGGCGGTACTCCGTCACGGGCAGTCCGCCCCAGCCCCAGTTTTCCAGCGGCACCTCCTCGATGACGACGAAGGTGCTGTCCAGCGGCTTGCCCAGGACCTCAAGCATCAGCGCGCTGGCACCCTTGATCAGGGCTGCCTTCTGTTCCGCTGTGGTGGCGTCGGCGCCCGGCGCCGTGCCTTCGCGGGTGATCTGGATGGTGACGACAGGCATGATGGCTCTCCCGCCTTCCTAGAGTTAGTGACCAGCGCTCTGGCCGCCGTCGACGTGCAGGATCTCACCCGTCACGAAGGGGGCATTATCCAGGTAGAGGATGGCGCTCACGATGTCGGCCATCTCCCCCATGCGGCCCACCGGGTGCTGCTTGCCCAGCCACTCGTGGGTAGACGGGTCGTGCATCGGGGTCTTGATGATGCCGGGGGAGACGGCGTTGACGCGAATGCCCCGGCCGGCGAACTCGATGGCCAGCGACTTGGTGGCGGCGTTCAGCCCGCCCTTGGTCAGCGAGGCCAGGACCGAGGGCACGCCGGAATTGGCGTGGTCCACCAGGCTGGTGGTGACCTGCACCACATGGCCGCCGTTGCCCTGCTTCAGCAGCTGGGCGATGACCAGCTGGGTGATGTGGTGGAAGCCGTTCAGGTTGGTGGACAGGACGCGGGCGTAGTCTTCGTCCGTGTAGTCGGTGTAGGGCTTGGCGATGAAGATGCCGGCGTTGTTGACCAGGCTGTCGATGCGGCCGAAGCGCTCCAGCGCCGTGGCGACCACGCGCTCCGCCGTTTCGCGGCTGCCGATGTCGCCGGCCACGGTAGCTACGTTCGGATCCTGCGAGGGCTGGATGGTGCGCGAGGTGGCGACGACACGATAGCCCTGGGCGATCAGGCCGGCGACGGTGGCGGCGCCGATGCCCTGCGAGGCGCCGGTGACGATGGCGACTTTTCCAGTGGTGCTCATGATGGAAACTCCTTCGGGATCGGTTGCGGGCGATCGTCCTTGTCGACGACGTTGCCCTGTGGATGACCCGAAAGATGCGCTCCGGCTGGTTGCGGGTGAACGCCCGGCCGGCGGCAGACATTCTTGCGCCGCGAGGAAGAGTGCGGTGTTTAAAGGGACTTGAGGGGAGGCGGGCACAGTTGGGCGAAATGGGCCCTTAGGCGCGGCACGGCATAATCGGCGAAGGCGCGCACCTTGGGCACGGACAGGCGCCCCGGCGGCGCGATCAGGTGCACCGGCACCGGCTCATGCTCATCCCGATCCAGGATGACTTTCAGGCTGCCGGCCGCCAGCTCCGCCGCGATGTGGTAGGAAAACAGGCGGGTCACGCCCCGCCCCTCCACCGCCGCGGCGGCGGCCGCGCGAATGGTGTTGACCACCAGGCGGGGGGTGAAGCTGACGGTGCGGGGCACCGCCGACCCGGGCACCGGCGGGAAGCTCCATGTCTCCAGCCCGAAATGGGTCATGGCTACGATGGCATGGCGGGCCAGGTCCGACGGCTGTTCGATGGCCGGATGGCTTTCCAGGTAGCGGGGCGAGGCCGCCACCACCCGCCGCACCTCTCCCACCCGGGTGGCGACCAGGGCCGAGTCCGCCAGGTAGGAGATGCGCAGGGCCAGGTCCATACCCTCATCGATCAGGCTGACCGGGTGGTCGATCATGTTCAGGCGGACGGACACCTCGGGATAGGCGTCCATGAAGCCCGCCACGATGGGGCCCAGCACGTTCTCCCCCGCCGCCACCGGGGCGGTCACGGTCAACAGGCCGCGGGGCGCCGAGCGTTCGCCGGCGGCCAGCATGTCCGCCTCATCCAGTTCCGTCAGCACGCGGCGGCAGGCGATGGCATAGCGCTCCCCGGCCTCGCTCAAATGCAGGGAGCGCGTGGTCCGGTGCAGCAGCGCCGCGCCCACATGCCCCTCCAGGAAGGCGATGGCCCGGCTGACGGCGGCGGCCGAGCGGCGCATGCGGCGGGCGGCGCCAGCTAGGCTGCCCTCATCCACGGCGGCCACGAACACCCTCATCGCGTCGATACGGTCCATTGGGAGAGGCTCTCGCAGGCGGGTGGGGTTGGCTCCCACGATAGAGCCGGAACGCAACGGTTGGAATGGGGCATCGTCCGGGGCGCTTATGCTATGGATGCGCCCGACGCTTTCGTCCCTTGGAGCACCGTGCCGCCGTGACCACCCTGATCCTGTTCATCGTCCTGGCCTTCGCCTACCGCTTCGCCATGCTCGCCGTCTCCATCCGGCATGAAAAGGCGCTGCGCGCCGCCGGTGCTGTGGAGCACGGCGCGCGCAACACCCTGGCGCTGACCATCGCCCACATCGCCTTCTACCTGTCGGCGACGGTGGAGGGGCTGGTGCGCGCCGCGCCCGTCGACGCCGTCAGCGGCTTCGGCTTCGCCATCTACCTGTTCGGCGCCATCATGCTGCTGGTGGTGGTGCGGCTGCTGGGCCGGCTGTGGACGGTGAAGTTGCTGATCGCGCGCGATCACCAGCTGGTGACCCATCCGCTGTTCCGCTTGGTGCGGCACCCCAATTATTTCCTGAACATCCTGCCGGAACTGGTGGGCTTCGCCCTGACGCTGCACGCCTACTGCACCCTGGTCGCCGGTCTGGTCGTCTATCTGGTGCCCCTGACCATCCGCATCCGGCAGGAGGAACGGGCCATGCGCGAGACCTTCGCCGCCTATTGATCCGCCGCGACGGGAAAAATCGCTGGACCCAGGAGGTTGCCGACCCCACCTCAATGGGCGCAAGGCCATAGGGATGGGATCAGAGGGACAGCATGACCGCGGGTGAGGCCACTGACAGTCACGCTGCCGCCGCGATCCCCCGGCCTCACAAGGTTTCCGACATCCTGTCAGCCCTGGCGGCCGACGAACGGCGGGACCGTATCGCCATCGGCGACCTGCTGACGGCGCTGAGCGACCGCGCGGTGGGGGCGCTGATCTTCGTCTTCGCCGTGCCCAACGCCCTGCCCATGCCGCCCGGCACCTCCGCCGTGCTGGGCCTGCCGCTGGTGTTCCTGACGGCGCAGCTGGCCCTGGGGCGCAAGCCCTGGCTGCCCCGCTTCATTTCCAGCCGGTCGCTGGCTCGCAAGGATTTCGCCGCCATGATGGCCAAGGTGGCGCCCTGGCTGGCCAAGGCGGAACGCATGCTGAAGCCCCGCCTGGGCGTGCTGGCCCGCCCGCCGGTGGAACATGCGGTGGGGCTGGTCTGCTTCCTGCTGGCGCTGATCCTGTTCCTGCCCATACCGCTCGGCAACATGCTGCCGGCCGTGGCCATCAGCCTGGTGGCCCTGGGGGTGCTGGAACGGGACGGGGTATGGGTGCTGCTGGGGCTGGGCACGGCGGTGACGTCCGTGGCCGTCGTCTGGGGCGTGCTGGTGGCCCTGCTGAAAAGCGGGCTGTTCCTGCTGGAGCATACGCTGGGCCTGTAGGGCCGACGCCTGCTTCAGTGCGTGCCGGCGGCCGACTTCTCGATACGGTTGATATGGTCCAGGCCGGGCAGGATTTCGGAGCGCACGAATTCCACCCGCTTCATGGGTCCGCCGCCGCCATGGGGAAAGCGGGCCTTCCACAGGGCCATCTTGACCGCCAGGCCGCACAGCACGCCGCCGATGGTGACATGGTGGGCGGACAACTGGGCGCGGACGGAGCGGAAGCTGTCGGCGTTGATGTCGTGCCAGAAATCCTTGCTGCGCCGGTCAAACGCCTCGAACCGCCCGGTGATGGAGGTGGTGATGCCCGTCAGCATGCGCATGACGTCGCCGATCATCTTCATCAGCAGGCGGTCGCGGGTGATCATCTCGCTCTTGGTGGCCTCGTTCACCCAACCCATGAAACGCTGTACCTCCGGCACCAGGCCGTCCAGGCAGCTGCGGAAATAGGCCAGCGACAGGAAGACGTCGCCGTATTCCTCCAGGAAGTTGGGGATGTCCTGCAGCTGCACGTTCAGCTTCTGCGACAACAGGGTCAGGTTGCGCAGCGCCTCTTCCCGGTCGGGGTTGGCCAGCAGCTGGAACAGGTCGGCGATGTCGTTGATGGGGCGCTGTTCCGACCCGTAGACCTGCTGGATCAGCGGCAGGGTGAAGTCGCGCATATAGGTGGTCAGTTCCAGCCGCTTGCCGGCGGACAGGCGCAGGTAGTTGACGTCCTCCACCGGGATACCCAGGCGGCGAAGCTCAATGCGCAGGCTATAGACGTCGTAGCTGTTCAGCTGGGTCAGCCGGTGGATCTGCGCCATGTCGGTGCGCATTTCCTTGGCGTGCGAGGGGTACATGGTGGCCAGGTGTTCCGGGTTCACCTGGCCGCTGCCGGCCGACCGGTCCTGGAACACCTCCACCACCGTCTCCAGCCGCGCGTTCTTGATCAGCCGCGCCCGCTTCAGGCCCGGCGTCTGCACCGGGATCATGCCCAGCGGCAGGATGTGCAGCGCGTCGCGGTCGTCATCGGCGAACAGGCCATCATCGCCCGACGACGAAATCGTGGGCGGGAATTCCTCGGCGGTGGCCTCGCTGTCGGAAGGGGCGGGAGAAGACGTCAACGGGGCGGGATCCGGGAGGCAGCAGGATAGCGGTAACGGCGCCCTATGTCGGCCGCCTCGACCTTGCGTCAGGTATAGACGACGGGGGGTGAGGTCAAGGGTGCCCACGCAAGGATTTAGGTGCCGCCGGACATGCCCGCCTTGTGTCGCATCCACCCTCACTTGGGCGGTACCCCACCCCCCTGGATATTTGCGCGGGGGCCTCGGCCTCGCATACAGTGGGCCACAGGTACAAGGTGTGGGCCTTGGGATCATTTCTCCAATGAGCTGCTTTGTGAACAGATGGGCCGGGTCGGTGCCATGCGCCAGTCGGTGATGGGCGCCCTTGCCGGCTTGGCGGCCCTGCAACTGGGGCTGGCGGTCGTGGACATGCGGACGGCTTGGATCCAGGCGCGTGACGCGCAGAACGGCCATGCCCTGGTGCTGGCCGCTCGGGGGCTGGCGGGCGCGCTGGATATCCAGTCGGCGCAGTGGACGGCCTCATACCTGGCCTTGCAGGCGGCGGGGACGTTGCCTGCGTCCCCAGCCGTCACCACCCCCGCGGCCAGCCCCCCTGCGGTTGCCCCTTCCGCGGATGATCTGGCGGAAAAACGGCGGCAGGCGGACCAGGCGTTGGACGCGGCGCTGGAGGCGCTGCCCGCCAATGCCGCGCTGGACACCGCACGCCAGCGGCTGGCCGGGATACGTCAGGAGCTGGCGGGGCCGCGCCGTGCGGTGGACCAGATGCTGCATCGGGCCGGCGGCGACCGCGATCCGCCTCTGCTACGCAATTGGCTGGCGGGGGAAAGGGCGCTGGCCACGGCCGAGGGCCGCTTGGCGCGCGAGGTCGTGGCCACCGCCGCCCACAGCCTGCCCAGCGCCGACGCCGTCCTGGCCGGCGACGCGCTGGCGGCCCGCCGGGACGCCGACCTGGCGTGGGCGGACGCGTTGATGCAACCATCCGCCGCCACGACCGCCCCCCTGTTGGACTGGCCCGCGTCCTCGCGGCCCGACGATGGCTTGGCCGTGGCCCTGGCTCGTTTCACCGCCGCCTTGAATGGCCGGCGCGCGCCGGAGGAGGTGATGACGGCGCTCACCGGTATCGGCGCCGTGGCGGACGGGGCGTTGGACCGCTGGGCGGCGATGCCCGTCCCCGCCGCCGGCTGGGCGGCGATCAAGGCCGGGGCGCCGCTGACCTTGGCGGCCCTGTTGACGCTGGCCATCCTGGTGACCTTGCGCCAGGGCGTGTTCCTTGCCGTGTCGCGCACCGCCCGGCTGATGCGCGACTTGGCGGAGGGGCAGGTGGCCCAGGCGCCGGCGCTGCTGCCGCGCCTGGGGCGCGATCCCCTGGTGGCGGAGCTGCATTCGGCGCTGGCCCTCTACTGGTCCCACGCCCGCCGCATCGAACGAGAGACCCAGCGCCGGGAACGGGCGGAGCGGCTGCTGACAGTTGAACGCAAGGTGCTGGGCATGACCGCCGGGCGCGCGCCCCTGTCGGCCGTGCTGTCGGCCCTCTGCTCCGGCATGGAGGCGGAGCTGGAGGGCGGGCTTTGCTCCATCGTGCTGGTGGATGCTGAGCGGCGCCACATCCAGACCGGCGCCGCCCCCAGCCTGCCGCCGGCCTTCGTGCGCGCCGTCGACGGGACGGAGGTGGGGGCGTCCGTCGGGTCCTGCGGCACGGCCATCTACCGGGGCGAGCCGGTAATCGTCACCGACATCGCCAGCGACCCGCTGTGGCGGGAGTTCCGGCAGGCAGCAGCAGAGGCCGGCGTTGCCGCCTGCTGGTCCCTGCCCATCCTGGCTGGTGACGGTCATCCCCTGGGCGCCTTCGCCGTCTATTTCCGCACCCCACGGTCGCCCGAGGGCTGGATGCTGGACCTGGCGCGCCGGGCCAGCCGGCTGGCCGCCGTCGCCATATCGGCGGAGCGGGCGGCGGAAGAGGTGGAGCGGGCCAAGGCCGCCGCCGAGCTGGGCAACCGCACCAAGACCGAGTTCCTGGCCAACATGAGCCATGAGCTGCGCACGCCGCTGAACGCCATCATCGGATTCGCCGAGGTGCTGGAGAATGACCTGCGCCGCGTTCCCGACCAGGCGACCAACACCGGTTATGCCGGTGACATCGTGGCCAGCGGTCGCCACCTGTTGGCCATCATCAACGACATCCTGGATGTTTCGAAGATGGAGGCGGGCAAGGTCGAGCTGCGCGAGCGGGTATGCGACGTGGGCGCGCTGGTGGCGGGGTGCGAGCGCATCGCCCGCGCCCGCGCCATGGAAAAGCGCATCGACCTGGTGGTGGCCATGGCGCCCGGGCTGCCCCCGCTGTTGGCTGACGACGTGAAGATCAAGCAGATCCTGCTGAACCTTCTGTCCAACGCCGTGAAGTTCACGGACCCGGGCGGCACCGTGTCGCTGACCGCCACCATCAATCCCGAGGCCCAGCTGGTCATCGCCGTCACCGACACCGGCATCGGCATCGCGGCGGAGGACCTGTCCAAGGTCTTCGTGCCCTTCCAGCAGATCGACAACGTCTACGCCCGCACGACGCAAGGCACCGGCCTAGGCCTGTCCCTGTCCAAGGGCTTGGCCGAACTCCATGGCGGCCGGCTGGACATCGCTTCGCAACTGGGCCAAGGCACCACCGTCTCCCTCATCCTGCCCAGCCAGCGTCTGCTGACAGGCGGCGCCGGCGAGGACGGCCGTCCCAGCTTGTCGCCCGGCGTGATGGCGGCGGCGTTGGGGGACAAGGGCGCCTGACAAGGGCTTGCTCGGCGGCAGACGCCCTCGACAGAGGGAAGGTCAAATGAAAAGGCGCCGAAAGCGCAGTGCTTCCGGGCCTTTCCCCCACCGCTTCCGCGACGGACAAGGTCTCGAAGAAACTTAGATGTAGTAGGACGCCAGCGGCGAGAAGCCGTTGAAGTTCACCGCCGAGTAGGTGGTGGTGTAGGCGCCGGTCGCCAGGATGTCGACCTTGTCGCCGATGCGCAGGTCCACCGGCAGGCGATACTCCGTCTTCTCGTACAGCACGTCGGCGCTGTCGCAGGTGGGGCCGGCCAGGATGACGGGCTCGGCGGCGCCGCCGTCATGGGGCGTCTGGATCTTGTACTTGATGGCCTCGTCCATGGTTTCGGCCAGGCCGCCGAACTTGCCGATGTCCAGGTAGACCCAACGGCGCTCGTCCCGGTGCGACTTGCGCGAGATCAGCACCACTTCCGACCGGATCACGCCGGCGTTGCCCACCATGCTGCGGCCCGGCTCGATGATGGTCTCGGGCAGGCGATTGCCGAAGTGCTTGCGCAGCGAGGCCTCGATGGCGTTGCCATACTCGCCCTCGCTGGGGATGTCCTTCAGGTAGCGGGTGGCGAAGCCGCCGCCCAGGTTCACCATGCGCAGCATCACGCCCTTTTCTTCCAAGGCATGGAAGATCTCGGCTGTCTGGGCCAGGGCCTTGTCCCACTGGGTCAGGTCGCGCTGCTGCGAACCGACGTGGAAGGACACGCCGTAAGGCACGACGTTCATGGTGGAGGCGGCCAGCAGCAGCTCCGTCGCCATCTCCGGCTCGCAGCCGAACTTGCGCGACAGGGGCCAGTCGGCACCCTCGCCCGAGGTCAGGATGCGGCAGAAGACGCGGGCGCCGGGGGCATGCTCCGCGATCTTCTCCAGCTCTTCCATGCTGTCGAAGGCGAACAGGCTGATGCCCAGGGCATGGGCGCAGGCGATGTCCGACGCCTTCTTGATGGTGTTGCCGAAGCTGATGCGGTCAGCGGTGGCGCCGGCGGTCAGGCAGTACTGGATTTCCGGGATGCTGGCGGTGTCGAAGCAGGACCCCCGCTCGACCAGCAGCTTCAGGATTTCCGGCGCCGGGTTGGCCTTCACGGCATAGAAGATCCGGGCCTCGGGCAGGGCGTCGTGCAGGTTGGCGTAATTGTTGGCGACGACGTCCAGGTCGACCACCAGGCAGGGCGTGGCGGGCGTGTTCTCAGCGAAAAAACGAGCGATCTTCTCGGTCATCGATGACTCCGAGGCCAAAAGGCATATCAGGGGATGGATCGGGAATGGGGGCTTAACCGGGCAATGGCCCGGGTCCGTTCAGGCGTGCCAATAAAGCGGCCGGCCCGAACGGGTCAGATACTGGAGATATGCCCAGGCGGCGCCAGAAGCGCGCAAACCACCGGCCCGGTCTGACTGCAGACCGCCTGATCATGGCCCATCCGACTCTGCATCAGAGTGGGGGCGGGGGATCGAGGAAAGGCGGGCGCGTGCCCACCGACAACAACATCAACCATCGTAGCCTCCAATTCGCCGCCTTGCTTAAGGGACGGACGAGGATACGCGTTACGTCGTTGCATAACCCTGAGGTGGAACCATTCCGCCCGGGGCCATAGGCACGTGCGCTGCGACTGAGCGCTATATAAGATGGAAAGCCGGGGTTGCACAGCGATTTTTTTTGGTGAACGTCGCCCCTGCGACTTCATGGCCGAATCTCCCGCACCGCATGGCTTTGACCTCTAATTCCGCTTGGCACCTTGCGGGTTCCAGCCCGGACGCCGGCTCCGCCACAAATCTCATTTTCGCCACTTTTGCGGCCCAAATTGGCCATGTCGCGCTGGCCTTATGCGCATAGAGGACGACGCGACATGATCCCCTGCCGGGGTCGGAAGCACTCCCGCCCGGTCTCCCCCGACCGGCCTACCGGAGGTGTCCTCTCCAGCCTGCCCCGGCTGGTCTACCAAACGGCCACCGCACCTGCCCCCCGCGGTGGCCGTTTTCTTTTTATCGATTCCCTCAGATGTCGGGCGCGGGCATCCGCCCGCTGGGCTTGCCCTGCAATGGTGTGGACGTCTCACGCGATTGATTCCGGGCACGTTGAATTGGGCAATTGATCCAGCGCTTTGTGCCGCCGCCGCCTGCGGCCTATAGTCGGGACCCCTTCGACTCCGGCGCCCAGGGCCCATGACGTCACCTCAGCTTTTCACCGGCCGCGACCTGCTGTGCCTGCGCGGCGGGCGCCTGGTGTTCCAGGACCTGGACTTCCAGCTGGCGGCCGGCGGCTGCCTGACCCTGGTGGGACCCAACGGCAGCGGCAAGTCGACGCTGCTGCGCCTGATGGCCGGCTTGCTGAAGCCCTTGCGCGGCACCATCGCCTGGAACGGTGTGGCCTTGGGCCAGGATCCGGAGGCGCACCGGGCCCGCCTGCATTATGTCGGCCACCTGGACGCGGTGAAGGCCAGCTTCACCTGCCGGGAGATGCTGGCCTTCTGGGCCGGCCTGCGCGGCGGCGTCGGGGTGGACGCGGCCTTGGACGCCTTCGCCATCGACACGATTGCCGACGTGCCCGGACGCTTCCTGTCGGCGGGGCAGCGCCGACGCCTGTCGCTGGCCCGCCTGGTGGCCGCACCGGCGCCCCTATGGCTGTTGGATGAGCCCACCGTGGGCCTGGACCGTGCTTCCGTCGCCCTGCTGGAAGAGGCCATTGCCCGTCATCGCGCCGGTGGCGGCCGGGTGGTGCTATCCACCCATATCGACCTGGCGACTCCGGGTGGCGAGCTTCTGGACCTGGCCACCTTCGCGCCCGTCGAGGATGATCAGGACGGGACGGAGGACGCCGCCTGATGCTCCGCCTCATTCTGCGTGACCTGCGCCTGGTGCTGCGCCAGGGCAGCGACGCCACCGCCGCCCTGATGTTCTTCGTGCTGTGCGTGGTGCTGTTCCCCTTCGGCGTGGGGCCGGAGCCCAACGTGCTGACCCGCATCGCCCCCGGCGTGCTGCTGATCGCGGCCCTGCTGGCGGCGCTCTTGTCCATGGAGCGGCTGTTCCAGGGCGATTTCGAGGACGGCAGCCTGGAGCTGCTGCTGCTCTCGCCCTTGCCGGCGGAGGGCGTGGCCATTGCCAAGGTGGCGGCCCACTGGCTGGTGACGGGCGTGCCCCTGATGATCGTGGCGCCCCTGCTGGCGCTGTTGCTGCGCATGCCGGCAGACCAGCTGGGCCTGCTGGTGGGCACGCTGGCCCTGACGACGCCGCTGCTCAGCCTCATCGGTGCGGTGGGGGCGGCCCTGACCCTGGGCGCCCGGCGCAGCGGCGTGCTGCTGCCCCTGCTGGTGCTGCCGCTCTACATCCCCGTGTTGATCTTCGCTGCCGCCGGCCTGGACGCCGGCCTGTCCGGCCTCTCCCCCCGGCCGCACTTGCTGCTGCTGGGCGGCATGCTGTGCGGCGCGCTGGTGCTGGCGCCGCTGGCCATCGCGGCGGCGCTGCGGGCGGCGCATGAGTAGCCGGCCCCAGGTCTAGGGACGAGCGTTAACCAATCCATTGCCCGGGTACACCATTGGGCCTGATCCATATCAATTTACAGTGTATCCCGATGGCAAAGGCCGGAGGGCGTGATACATAACGGGGGCCATGCATCGCTTCGCCAACCCCGCCCGCTTCCTGAGGATCGCCAACGCCGTGCTGCCGTGGGCGGCGGGCCTGTCGGCGGTCTGTTTTGCGGCCGGGCTGTACCTGGGCCTGTTGGTGTCGCCGCCGGATTACCAGCAGGGCGATACCGTGCGCATCATGTACATCCACGTGCCTGCCGCGTGGATGGGCATGTTCACCTACAGCACTATGGCCGTGGCCGCCGCCGCCGCCCTGGTGTGGAAACATCCCCTGGCCGAGGTCTACGCCAAGGCGGCCGCGCCCCTGGGCGCTGGTTTCACCGCTCTGTGCCTGCTGACCGGGTCGCTGTGGGGGGCGCCGATGTGGGGCACCTGGTGGGTGTGGGACGCGCGGCTGACCAGCGTGCTGGTGCTGTTCTTCCTTTATCTTGGCTACATGGCCCTGGTGGACGCCTTCGACGATCCGGCGCGGGGGAACAAGGCCGGCAACATCCTGTTGCTGGTGGGCGCCGTGAACGTGCCCATCATCAAGTTCTCGGTGGAATGGTGGAACACCTTGCACCAGCCGGCCAGCGTCTTCCGCCTGGGCGGCCCCACCATAGCCGCCAGCATGCTGTGGCCCCTGCTGCTGATGGCCGTGGCCTTCCAGAGCTATTTTTTCGCCGTGGTCATCCTGCGCATCCGCGCCGGCTTGGCCGCGCGCCGGGTGCAGACCCTGCGCCTGGGCCAGGCCAACTGAACCGGCGGTTGGGACAAGAAGACCGAAGGCGGTCGTTCCGGGCGCGTGATAACGTAATGGTCGTGCCAACTTCGCGGTCCTTCCGGACCGTCCGGCAGTGGTTGAGAGTGTGATGGACGGGTTCCTGTCGATGGGCGGATACGCCGCCTATGTCTGGTCATCCTACGGGGCCGCGGCCGTGGTCCTGGTGGGCCTGCTGGTGCTGAGCCTGTCCGGCCTGCGCCGGGTGGAACGCACCCTGGCCACGCTGGAGGCGGCCAAACCCCGCCGCAAGCGTGAGCCCAAGGCCGCCCCAGCCCCCACGGCCACCCCTGCCGCCGAGACCACACCCGGGGGCGCGATATGACCCGCAAACGCCGCCGGCTGATGATCCTGGCGCTGGCCCTGCTGGGCCTAGGCACCGCCACCGCGCTGACCCTGTCGGCCTTCCGCGACAATATCGTCTTCTTCTACAGCCCGTCGGATCTGGCGGCCAAGCCTCCGGGCGGGCGCACGGTGCGTATCGGCGGGCTGGTCGAGGCCGGCAGCCTGAAGCGCGAGGGCGGCATGACCGTCACCTTCCAGGTGACCGACACCGCCAGATCGCTGCCCGTCACCTACACCGGCATCCTGCCGGATCTGTTCCGCGAGGGGCAGGGCGTGGTGGCGGAGGGCAAGCTGGGCGCCGACGGCGTTTTCACCGCGACCGAGCTGCTGGCCAAGCATGACGAGAAGTACATGCCGCCCGACGTGGCCGATGCCCTGAAGCGTGCCGGCCATCCCGGCAAACCCGGCGATGCGCCCGTTGCGGCCGGGGAGGAGCACCAGACCTCCACCCTGCGCACCAATCCCTGACGACAAGACTGCGGACGACGGCCCATGATCCCCGAGCTTGGACACTACGCGCTGGTTCTGGCGCTGGTCGTCGCCCTGGTGCAGTCGGTCATTCCCCTATGGGGCGCGGCGCGGCGCGACGCCGCGATGATGGAGGTGGGACGCACGGCGGCCTACTGCCAGTTCGCGGCGCTGGCGCTGGCTTTTGGCGCCCTGACCTACGCCCATGTCGTGTCGGACTTCAGCGTCCTGAACGTGGTGGAGAACAGCCACACCGACAAGCCCATGCTGTACAAGGTGGCCGGCGTCTGGGGCAACCATGAGGGCTCGCTGGTTCTGTGGGTGTTCATCCTGGCCCTGTTCGGCGCCCTCGTGGCCGCCTTCGGCCGCAATTTGCCGGCCAGCCTGCGGGCCCGTGTTCTGGCGGTGCAGGGCATGATCGGGGTGGGCTTCCTGTGGTTCATGGTCGCCACCAGCAACCCCTTCACCCGCGTGGATCCGGCGCCGCTGAACGGCCATGATCTCAACCCCCTGCTGCAGGATCCAGGGCTGGCCTTCCATCCGCCCTTCCTTTACCTGGGTTATGTCGGTTTCAGCCTCTGCTTCTCCTTCGCCGCCGGCGCGCTGATCGAGGGAAGGGTGGACGCCGCCTGGGCCCGCTGGGTGCGGCCCTGGGCCCTGATCGCCTGGTCGTCGCTGACCCTGGGCATCGCCATGGGCTCATGGTGGTCCTACTACACCCTGGGCTGGGGCGGCTGGTGGTTCTGGGACCCGGTGGAAAACGCCAGCCTGATGCCCTGGCTGGCCGGCACGGCGCTGCTGCACTCCGCCATCGTGGTGGAAAAGCGCGACACGCTGAAAAGCTGGACCATTCTGCTGGCCATCGTCACCTTCACCCTGTCGCTCATGGGCACCTTCCTGGTGCGGTCCGGTGTGTTGACCTCCGTCCACGCCTTCGCCTCCGACCCGGCGCGGGGCGTCTTCATCCTGGCGCTGCTGGTGGTGGCGACGGGCGGCGGCCTGCTGCTCTATGCCCTGCGGGCACCTGTCCTGAAGGCCGGCGGCCTGTTCGCGCCCGTCAGCCGCGAGGGCGGGCTGGTGCTGAACAACCTGCTGCTGTCCACCGCCTGCGCCACCGTCTTCCTGGGCACCCTCTATCCCCTGTTCATGGACGCCGTCGGCGGGGGCAAGATTTCCATCGGCCCGCCCTTCTTCAACGCCACCTTCGTGCCGCTGATGGTGCCGGTGGTGGCGGTCATGGCGTTGGGGCCGCTGCTGTCGTGGAAGCGGGCGGACCTGGCCGGTGTGCTCGGCCGGCTGAAGATCGCGGCGCTTGTGGGCGTGGTGGCCGCCCTCGCCGGGCTGTGGCTGGCGGGCACCAAGCCGGTGCTGGCCGTGCTGGCCCTGGGCCTGGCCGGCTGGGCCGTCATGGGCGCGGTGGTGGACGTGGCCGACCGCATCCGCCTGTTCCGCATGCCCCTGTCCGACAGCATTTCCCGCGCCCGCCATTTGCCGCGGGGCGCCTGGGGCACCGCCATCGCCCATGCCGGGCTGGGCGTGGCCGTGGCTGGCATGGTCGGCACCTCCGCCTGGACGACGGAGGCCATCCAGGTGCTGCACATCGGCCAGTCGGTGGACGTGGCCGGCTACAGCTTCCGCCTGGACAGCGTGGCGGAGGCGCCGGGCCCCAATTACACCGCCCGCCGCGCCGTGCTGACCGTCACCCGTAACGGCGACTTCGTGGCCACCCTGGCGCCGGAGCAGCGCTTTTACCCCGTCACCCGCATGACGACGACGGGCGCCGCCATCCACACCAATTTCTTCAGCGACCTCTATGCCGTGGTGGGCGAGCCGGCGCCCGACGGCACCGGCTACAACACCCGCTTCTACCGCCATCCCCTGGTGCCGTGGATCTGGGTGGGCTCCATCCTGATGATGGCCGGCGGCTTGGTCAGCCTGTCCGACCGCCGCCTGCGCGTGGGCGTGCCGCTGAAGCGCGCCGTGCCGCGCGCCGCCGCCGCCGTTCCGCCGGCCCCCGCCGAATAAGGTTCCCCGCATGCGCCGCCTGATGTTCCTGATCCCCCTGGTGCTGTTCCTGGGCCTGGCCGGCTGGTTCGGCGTGCGCCTGAAGCAAATCGACCGGGGCGACACGCCCGACCGCCTGCCCTCCGTCATGATCGACAAGCCGGTGCCGGCGTTCGACCTGCCGCCCCTGGTGGACGGGCAGCCGGGCGTGGCGTCCACCGGGTTGGCCGACGGGAAAGTCCGTCTCGTGAACTTCTGGGCCAGCTGGTGCGCGCCCTGCCGCTCGGAACACCCAATCCTCATGCGCCTGGCAGGGCAGGGGGTGGACATCCGGGGCATCGACTACAAGGACAAGGCGGCGGACGGCCAGGCCATCCTGGCCCGCGACGGCAACCCCTACGCCGCCGTCGCCCGGGATGAGAGTGGCCGCACCGCCATCGACTTCGGCGTGTACGGCGTGCCCGAGACGTACGTCATCGACCGCCAGGGTCGCATCCGTTACCGCCAGGTGGGGCCCATCACCCCGCAGGATCTGCAGAACCGCATCCTCCCGCTGATCAATGAGTTGTCGAAATGAGGCGGGTGCTTTTTACCCTGGTCCTGGCGGCTACACTGCTGTCCGGCCCCTTGGCGCGCGCCGTGCAGCCGGACGAGATGCTGTCCGACCCGGCCATGGAGGCGCGGGCGCGCGCCATCTCCAAGGACCTGCGCTGCCTGGTCTGCCAGAACCAGTCCATCGACGACAGTGACGCGCCCCTGGCCCGCGACCTGCGACTGCTGCTGCGCGAGCGGCTGGTGAAGGGTGATACGGACGCCCAGGCGGTGGCCTTCCTGACCGACCGCTACGGCGACTATGTCCTGCTGCGCCCGCCGGTGCGGCCGGCCACATATCTGCTGTGGTTCGGGCCCTTCGCCCTGCTGGTCGTGGGGGGGGGCATCCTGCTGTGGCGGGGCCGGCGCGGTCCGGTGGGGGCGGAGGCGGTGGCGCCGCCCCTGACGGCGGAGGAAAAGGCCCATCTGGCCATGCTGATGCGTGATGAGGACGAAGGGAAGGGGCGGCCATGATGGCGTTCTGGATCGCCGCCGCCCTGCTGACGGCGGGCATCCTGCTGGCGCTGCTGCGCCCGCTGATGGTGGCGCGCAAGACGGAGGCCGCCGGTTCGCCCGAGGTTGACATCTACAAGGACCAGTTGGCGGAGATCGAGCGTGACGTGGGGCGCGGCCTCCTAACCGACGACCAGGCCGCCGCGGCGCGGACGGAGGTCGGCCGGCGCCTGCTGGCGGCCGATGCGCGCGCGAAGTCGGCGCCGGTGGCGCCCGCGACGCCGGCGAAGCCCTCCCGCACGCTGGCCACCACGCTGATGGCCGCCGTGCCGCTGCTGGCCATGGGTATCTACCTGCGCCTGGGCAGCCCCGACCTGCCGGGCCAGCCGGCGGGCGGGCGCACCGACCAGACCGCCGGCGTCCAGGCCCAGGCGGTGCTGAAGACCCTGCAGGCCCGGGTCACCGAGAACCCCAAGGATCTGGAGGCGTGGAAGGCCCTGGCCACCGCCCAGGGCATGACCGGCCAGAACGACAAGGCCGCCGCCTCCTGGGCGAAGGCCGTGGAGCTGGCGCCCGACGACGCCAATCTGCAGGCCTCGCGCGCCGAGGCGCTGGTGCTGTCGGCCGACGGTGTGGTGGGGCCGGAGGCGAAGCAGGCCTTGGGGCGGGCTTTGGCCCTGAACCCCAAGGAACCGCGCGCCCGGTATTACGACGGCCTGGCCACGCGTCAGTCGGGCGACCTCAAGGGCGCCATCACCCGCTGGTCCGCCCTGCTGGCTGAAAGCCCGGCCGACGCCCCTTGGGTGCCCTTCCTGCGCGGACAGCTGGGTGAGACGGCGACCGAGGCGGGCATGGATCCGGCGGCGGTGACGCCGCAGCCCCTGCCGCCCGCCAACCCGACACCCGCACCTAATGCTGGTACCCCGGGTCCGACAGCCGACGACATGGCCGCCGCCTCCACCATGTCCAGCGGCGATCGCAACGCCATGATCCAGGGCATGGTCCAGCGTCTGGCCGACCGGCTGAAAACCCAACCCGAGGATGCCGAAGGCTGGTCGCGCCTGGCCCGCGCCTATCGTGTGCTGGGGCAGAACGACAAGGCGGCGGAGGCCGAGGCCAACGCCAAGCGCTACGGCGGCGGCACCGCCGGCGCGCCCGCCGGTGCCGTTCCGCCCGGCATGCCCGACCCCGCCACCATGACGCCGGAACAGCGGTCGGCCACGGTGAAGTCGCTGCTGGCTCAGTTCCAGGCGGCGGCGGAGAAGGAGCCGGACAAGCCCGAGGGCTGGGCCCGTCTGGCCCAGGCCTACGAGGCGACGGGCGACGTGGCCAAGACGCGGGAAGCCTGGGCCAAGGCCGTGGCCGCGGCACCCGACGATGGCGAGATCAATCTGGCTTATGCCCGCGTGCTGCTGCCGGCCGACGGCGGCCATCCGCCGCCGGCCTTCTTCACCGCCCTGCGCGTGGTGCTGAAGTCCTCCCCCAACAATCCCCAGGCCCTGTGGTACCTGGGTTTGGACGCGGCGGAGGGCGGGCGCAAGGCTGAGGCCAAGGACCTCTGGGGTCGCTTGTTGCCTCTGCTGCCCGAGGGATCCGACGACCGCAAGGAACTGGAGGGCCGGCTGAAGGCGCTGGGTTCCTGAGTCGTTTAGCGGCTTGATCCTACAGGGGTAATTCAAAGGTGCGGGACGGGATGCCGCCGGTGTGACATCCTATCCCTCGGGTTGGTGCCAAGGGCGGTGCAAACCGGGGTTGAATGACCTAAAGTGTGGGTATTGCCCCATTTCGCTGGCGCCGCCCTATCCATGCGGCATACGGCCCCGTCTCAGGATCCCCTTTCCGCGATGAACGAGTCGTCCCCCTTGCCTTCCGCCGCCGGTCTGGCCGGCGTGGTGGATGAGCATCTCCGGTGGATCGGTCAGTGGCACCGCGCGGCCTTCTTCAACTTGGGCGACGGCGCCCCCCTGCCCACACCGGTGGCTTTTCCCGCCTGGGTGCGGGGCGCTTCCGGCAGCGAACTGGCGGACCAGCCGGCCATCGACCGGGCGATCTCGCTGCACGACCAGATGCACCGCATGGCCCGGTTGGTGCACATGCGCGCGGCCGAGGGCCAGCCGCCCTCCCTGCAGTCGTACGAGGCGGTGATCGAAAAGTTCGACGAGTTCATGCTGCTGCTGCGCCGTATCGAGCGGGCGTTCAGCGTGGCCGGCAGCGGCATCGACCCGCTGACCGGCCTGCGCAACCGCACCGGCCTGCGCGAGGAGATGGAGCGCGAGGTCAACCGCTACCGCCGTACCGGCCGGCCCTTCTGCGTGGCGCTGTGCGACCTCGACAAGTTCAAGTCGGTCAACGACACCTATGGGCATGAGGCCGGCGACCGTGTGCTGATGGCCGCTGCCGGCGCCGTGAACCAGGGCATCCGCAGCTTCGACGAGGCCTTCCGCCTGGGCGGTGAGGAAATCCTGATTCTGCTGAAGGACGCCACCATCATGGACGGCTATGCCGTGGTGGAACGCCTGCGCCAGGATATGGAGACCCTGTCGGTCGCCATCGGCGGCGGGCGCGCCATCCGCTTCACCGCCAGCTTCGGCCTGGCCGAGGCGCGGCCGGATTGCGATCCGGAGGATCTGGTGGCGGAGGCGGACGCCGCCCTCTACACCGCCAAGCGGCAGGGCCGCAACCAGGTGGTGCGCGCGACCTTGCCGGCGTGAGCCCGGGCCCGGCGGGGCATCTGTGCCCCCGGCGCGCCCTGGCCCGCCACAGGAGCCGCGCACCTGCCATGAGGCTTGACCGCTTGGTCAGGATCACCCGCCTGGGGTAACCGGTCGCCTTATTCGGGCGGTCGGACCTGATTCCGTGCGTCGCCGTGGTGGCGCTCGGCTGCCGGGTCCGCTAGCTTGGAACCAATTCCACCGTTTAAATTCCTGGTCTTGCCGCCCATGCGCACCGTTCCCGAATTTCCCAACCTGTTCGTCGCCGACCACCCGCTGATCCAGCATAAGCTGTCGCATATGCGGGACAAGCGGCGGTCCACCATGGGCTTCCGCCAGCTGCTGCGCGAGATCGCGCTGCTGATGGGGTATGAGCTGACGCGCGACCTGCCGTTGACCACGGAACGGATCGAGACGCCGTTGGTGGAGATGGACGCGCCCGTGATCGAGGGCAAGAAGGTCGCCGTCGTTCCCATCCTGCGCGCCGGCCTGGTGATGGCCGAGGGCCTGCTGGAGCTGATGCCCGGCGCGCGCGAGGGCCATATCGGCCTGTACCGCGACCATGAGACCAAGCAGCCGGTGGAATATCTGGTGAAGCTGCCGGCCGCCGCCGGCCGCACCTTCATCCTGGTCGACCCCATGCTGGCCACCGGCAACTCCGCCGTGCACGCGGTCGACGTGCTGAACCGCCACGGCGTGGCCGACGACCAGATCCGCTTCATGGCCTTGGTGTCGGCGCCGGAAGGCGTGCGCGTTTTCCACGACGCCCACCCCGAGGTGAAGGTCTACACCGCCGCCCTGGACAGCCACCTGACCGACGACGCCTACATCGTTCCCG
This sequence comes from Nitrospirillum amazonense, assembly GCF_029594735.1. Lineage (NCBI taxonomy): Bacteria > Pseudomonadati > Pseudomonadota > Alphaproteobacteria > Rhodospirillales > Azospirillaceae > Nitrospirillum > Nitrospirillum amazonense. The sequence continues at coordinate 137,840 of NZ_JARPAF010000002.1, read as the reverse complement.
GCCTGGGTGACGCGGGCGACCGGCTGTTCGGAACCAAATAAGATTGCCTCAGGCGCCGGCGGACCATCCGGCCCTTGGCTATCCTCGCTTTCCAGTCCACTTCGTTTCCCGGAAAGCTCCGGCGGACGCAGTCGCGTCCTAGCCCAGTTCCAAAGGAACTGGGCCTCAAGTGGCGGAACGAGCAGAAGTGGCGCTTGTTGCGCTTCATTCCGCCGGCGGGATCACCAAGATCTTGTCGATGCGGCGGCCGTCCATGTCCACCACCTCGAACCGGTATCCCGCGTGGCTGATGCCTTCGCCCACGCGGGGCAGGTGGCCCAGCTTGAACAGCAGGAAGCCGGCCAGGGTCAGGTAGTCGCCACCATCGCGCAGGCCCGGCAGATCCAGAACGTGCGACGCCTCATCGATGTCCATGCGGCCGTCGATGAGCATGGAACCGTCCTCCCGCCGCACGAACTCATCCTCGTCCACGTCGTGGGCCTCGGGCAGGTCGCCGGCGATGGATTCCAGGATGTCGGTCAGGGTGACGATGCCCTCCGCACTGCCGTACTCGTCCACCACCAGGGCCATCTGCTGGCCGGAGGAGCGGAACAGTTCCAGCAGGCGCATGACCTGGGTGCCGTCGTGGACGATCAGCGCAGGGTTGGCCAGCTTGCCCAGATCCGGCGTTTCGCCCGCCAGGACGGCGTCCAGAACGGCCTTGGCGTGCAGCACGCCCACCACCTCGTCCAGGCTGCCGCGGCAGATGGGGAATCGGCTGTGGTGGCTTTCCTGTATTTCCTTGGTCAGCTGGTCGACGTCGTCGTTCAGGTCCAGCCACATGACGTCCAGGCGCGGTGTCATGATGGCGCGCGCCGGCCGGTCGGACAGGCCCAGCACGCCCTCGATCATGCGCTTCTCCTCCGGCTCGAACACGCCGGCGGCGGTGCCCTCCGCGATCAGGCTCTTCACCTCTTCCTCGGTGACGGCGTTCTCCGGCTTGCCGGCGGCACCGAACAGCTTCAGCACCAGTTCGGTGGCGGCACCCAGGAACCAGGCCACGGGCGACGCGACGCGCGAGAGGCCCAGCAGGAAGGGGGCGGTCAGCACGGCGATGCGCTCGGTCGCGAACAGGGCCAGGCGCTTGGGCACCAGCTCGCCCACGATCAGCGACAGCAGGGTGATGCACACCACCACCAGGGCCACGGCGATGCTGTCGGCGTGTGGCGCCAGCGCCGGGATGGTGGCCAGGCTTTCCGCCAGGGGTCCCGACAGGGTGGCGCTGCCGAAGGCGCCCTCCACGATGGCGATCATGGTGATGCCGATCTGCACCGTGGAGAGGAAGTGCGAGGGGCTGTCCTGCAGGGCAAGGGCCGTGCGGGCCCCGCGTTGCCCCTTCTCCGCCAGCGCGGTCAGCCGGCTGCGCCGGGCGGACAGGACGGCCAGTTCGGACATGGCGAAAAAGCCGTTCAGCAGGATCAGCAGAACAAGGATGGCGACTTGCAGGTAAAGCATCAGGGCGGCGTCGGGGCCTGTCGGGGAAGGAAGGTGCACGCGGCACGATAGCATGGACGGATAGTCTGTCGCGTCCCGCCATCACAGGGGCAGCTAAGTTTTACGGCTTATGCCTTCAAAACGGCGACGGAGCCAGGGGTGCCGCCATGACGTTTTCGCGACCATCGCCCGGTCAGCCGCAAGTGTCTTGATTCCCGTCCGGACTCGTATTATCTCCGCTAGCACTCACCGGGGTTGAGTGCTAACAGCAGGCTCGACCCCACAGCTTTTGCCTTTTAAGGGAGAGATCCTATGAAGTTCCGTCCGCTGCACGACCGCGTGGTGGTGCGCCGCGTCGAGAGTGAGCAGAAGACCGCCGGCGGCATCATCATCCCCGACACCGTCAAGGAAAAGCCCCAGGAGGGCGAGGTCGTCGCCGTGGGCCCCGGCGCCCGTGACGAGCAGGGCAAGCTGATCGCCCTGGACGTGAAGGCTGGTGATCGCGTGCTGTTCGGCAAGTGGTCCGGCACCGAGGTCAAGATCGATGGGGCCGAATACCTCATCATGAAGGAATCCGACATCCTGGGCATCGTCGCCTGATTGGATGACCGGGCAGGCCGACCCTGACGGGTCGCCGCCCTGTCGTGTTCCCCTCAAAGCCATCGCGGGCCTCATGAGGCCCCGGAAATTCAAGGAAGAGAGATCATGGCTGCCAAGGAAGTGAAGTTTGGCGTCGATGCCCGCAACCGCATGCTGCGCGGCGTGGACATCCTGGCCGATGCGGTGAAGGTGACCCTGGGTCCCAAGGGCCGCAACGTCGTCATCGAGAAGAGCTTCGGCGCCCCGCGCATCACCAAGGACGGCGTCAGCGTCGCCAAGGAGATCGAGCTGGCCGACAAGTTCGAGAACATGGGCGCCCAGATGGTGCGCGAAGTGGCCTCGAAGACCAACGACATCGCCGGCGACGGCACCACCACCGCCACCGTGCTGGCCCAGGCCATCGTGCGCGAAGGCGCCAAGGCGGTTGCCGCCGGCCTGAACCCGATGGACGTTAAGCGCGGCATCGACCTGGCCGTCACCGCCGTCATCAACGACATCAAGGGCCGTTCCAAGAAGATCTCGACCAATGCCGAGATCGCCCAGGTCGGCACCATCTCCGCCAACGGCGAGGCCGAGATCGGCGAGATGATCGCCCGCGCCATGGAAAAGGTGGGCAACGAGGGCGTCATCACGGTGGAAGAGGCCAAGAGCTTCGACACCGAGCTGGAAGTCGTCGAGGGCATGCAGTTCGACCGCGGCTACCTGTCGCCCTACTTCGTGACCAACGCCGACAAGATGACGGCCGAGCTGGAAAGCCCGTACATCCTGCTGCACGAGAAGAAGCTGGGCAGCCTGCAGCCCCTGCTGCCGGTCCTGGAGGCCGTCGTGCAGTCCGGCCGTCCGCTGCTGATCGTGTCGGAAGACGTGGAAGGCGAGGCGCTGGCCACCCTGGTGGTGAACAAGCTGCGCGGCGGCCTGAAGATCGCCGCGGTGAAGGCCCCGGGCTTCGGCGACCGCCGCAAGGCGATGCTGGAGGACATGGCCATCCTGACCGGCGGCCAGGTCATCTCCGAAGACCTGGGCATCAAGCTTGAGAACGTGTCGCTGGACATGCTGGGCACCGCCAAGAAGGTGGTGATCACGAAGGACGCGACCACGATCGTGGACGGCGTCGGCGCCAAGGCCGACATCGAGGCGCGCATCGGCCAGATCAAGGCGCAGATCGAGGAGACCACCTCGGACTACGACCGTGAGAAGCTGCAGGAGCGTCTGGCGAAGCTGGCGGGCGGCGTTGCCGTCATCCGCGTCGGCGGCGCCACCGAGGTCGAGGTGAAGGAGCGCAAGGACCGCGTTGACGACGCCATGCACGCCACCCGCGCCGCGGTGGAAGAGGGCGTGGTGGCCGGCGGCGGCACCGCCCTGCTGTACGCGACCAAGGCCCTGGACGGCCTGAAGCCGGCCAATGACGACCAGCGCGTGGGCGTGGACATCATCCGCAAGGCCCTGCAGGCCCCGGTGCGTCAGATCGCCTTCAACGCCGGCACCGACGGTTCCATCGTCGTCGGCAAGCTGCTGGACCAGTCCAGCGCCGACTTCGGCTACAACGCCCAGACCGGTGAGTTCGGTGACATGTTCGCCTTCGGCGTCATCGACCCGACGAAGGTGGTCCGCACCGCCCTGCAGGACGCGGCCTCCGTGTCCGGCCTGCTGATCACCACCGAGGCGATGGTCGCCGAGAAGCCCGAGAAGAAGGCCCCTCCGGCCGGCGCCCCGGGCATGGGTGACATGGACTTCTAATTCGTCCCTAAAGACGAATCGGAAATGAGAGGGCCGGCTTCCTAAAGGGGGCCGGCCTTTTCTTGTGCGCGAACGGGGCCCTGCCGCCGTCCGCGCGTGACGCTCTGGGCGGTACCATCGGCGGGGCATCCTGGCCTTTCGGCGGGCTTGGCAGCGGAGGGGGCAGCAGGGTTTCATCAGAAGGCCCCATCCCCCGCGCGACAGGCGGTGCGCCCATGGCCTTGCTGGACGGTTTCACCCATCATCGCATCGCCACCGGCACGGTGGACGTCCATCTGGCCCAGGGCGGCGAGGGACCGCCCCTGTTGCTGCTGCACGGTTTTCCCGAAACCCACGCCATGTGGCGCACGGTGGCGCCGGATCTGGCCCGGCACTACACCGTGGTGGCGGCCGACCTACGCGGCTATGGCGACAGCGACAAGCCGGCGGACCCGGCCGATTCCGACCACGCGCTCTATTCCAAGCGGGCGATGGCGGCGGACATGGTGGCGGCGATGGCGGCCCTGGGCTATCCCCGCTTCCGCCTGGCGGCGCACGACCGCGGCGCCCGCGTGGCGCATCGCCTGGCGCTGGACCATCCGGAGACGGTGGAGCGGCTGTGCCTCATGGACATCGTGCCCGGCTCCGTCGTCTACGGCACGATGGACCAGCGGGTGGCCACCGCCTATTGGCATTGGTTCTTCCTGATCCAGCCGGCACCGTTTCCCGAGCGGCTGCTGGGCCTGGATGCGGAGTTCGTACTGACCAGCGCGCTTCGTGGCCTGTCGCCCCACGCCGGCCAAGGCGAGGCGTCGCCTTTCCCGCCGGCGGTGATGAAGGAATACCTGCGCTGTTTCCGGGATCCGGCCACCCTGCACGCCATGTGCGAGGACTACCGCGCGGGGGCCGGAATCGACCTGGCGCACGAGGCGGAAGACCGGCGGCTGGGCCGTCGCATCCACTGCCCGACGCTGGTGTTGTGGGGGAAGAAGGGCCTGGTAGGCCGCGCCTACGATCCACTGGCCGTGTGGGGGGAGGTTTGCCGCGATCTCCAGGGAGAGGCCCTGGACTGCGGCCATTTCCTGCCGGAAGAGCGCCCGCAGGATGTCCTGCGCGCGCTCTTGGATTTCATGGGCTAGCTGCTACGCCCCGTTTTCTTTTCCCTGGGCCGCGATTGTGCGGCCGCCGGGGATTACCGGGGAGCGAAGCGGACTGGGAATCGAGGGCAGCCGAGGGCGCGGATGCGCCCGTCCGGCGTTTGAGGATACACGGGTGTATCCGCTTCAATGCACCCGCTGGGCTTCCATGTCGTGCTGGCGGACAGAGGCCAGCGCCACTTCGGGGGAGGCGGCCACAGCCAGCGGCGTGCCGTCGGCGGCGTGGATGGCATAGCCCAGGATGCCCTGGGTCACCACCGGCTTCACATAGGCCAGGACGTTCACGCCGAAGGCGGCGAAATCCTGGGTGGACAGGTGGCGCAGGGCGTCGGGGCTCAATGTCTGGAATTCGGTGTCGAAGCTGTCGGTCATGATGTCACTCGCTTTTCGCAACGTGAGGAAAGACAGGCTTTTGGAAGCCCTGTCAGGGTGAAGGCGGAAAATGGCCCTATCTGGGATCAACCGGGGCTTTTATCGGGCGAAACGTCGATGGTTTGTGGCTCGGGCGTGCCCTCGCCAGCGCCGCTGATCTTGATGGTGCGCACCTTGGGCTCCGGAATGGGGCGGCGCAGGTCGATGTGCAGCAGGCCGTTGTCCAGGCTGGCGCCCAGAACCTCGATGCCGTCGGCCAGGACGAAGCTGCGCTGGAACTGCCGGGCGGCGATGCCGCGGTGCAGATAGATGCGCGATTTGTCGTCCTGCTGGCGGCCGCGGATGATCAGCTGGTTGTCCTCCGTCTGCACCTGCAGGTCGTCGAACGTGAAGCCGGCCACGGCCAGGGAGATGCGCAGACCGTCTTCGCCGACCTGCTCGATATTATAAGGGGGATAGCCCTCGGCGGCGGACTTGGAAATCCGGTCGAGCGTGCGTTCGAACTGGTCGAAACCCAGCAGGAAGGGGCTGTTCAGGAACGAAACGCGGGTATTCATGATAGCGGCAACCTCCTCCAACGAGCGAGTATGCGGGGGCGGCCTCCGCGCCGGGCTCCATCCGAACCCGGTGCCTTCGGCCCGCTGCTTGGCGGCCCGGAACGGCACCGCCTACGGCATACATGGGTACCCCCTCCCACGGTTCAAGACAAGCGCCGGCGCGCGGGGGCGGCTGAACAGCCGCGGAAGATCGTGGCGGGGACGGCCGGGGCGCGCCCCTCCTGTGATCACCATCATGGCGGGGCGCACATGCCTTTCGGCCAGGGGGAGGGGCGGGATTCAGATACCCCCAGAAACTGTGGATAAGTCTGTGAAAGGGTAGTGCCGGGGCCAGGAGTCCCGGGGCTCTGCGCTCTTTGCTCAAGAAATAGGCAATAAAAGCAAGCCATTGAAGTTAAAAGATATTAATAGCAATACGTTTGCGTCGCCTGGGGTATTTCCTTATCGCGAAGGTCCATGGCGGGCCCTGATTCGCCCTTGACAGGCTTGTGGACCGCCGGACGGCAGCGGTCGCGCCGGGCAGTGGGGAGATTCCTTGAGGCTAGGCCCTCCGTCGGGGGATTCGAGTCGCGCCGCCATGCGTCTTCCCTGCCGTTGGTAGGGGTTTATCTCCGGCGTCGCGCTTGATCAGCCGCCGGGGTCATGACACAAGCATTGCCAGCTACCATTCAGGCTTACCGCCTTTTTCGAGGTGACCCATGCGTCGTCTGTTCTTGGCCCTTGTTCTCGGTCTGCTGGTCGTGGCGCCCGCCGGCGTGGGCGTACGATCCGCCTGGGCCCAGTCGGGCGGTTTCGGCTTTGCCGACGAGACGCCCATCACCCTGAACGTGGCTGAGATTGAGGTGGTGAACGATTACGTGTCGCCCATGAAGCCGCCCAACATCGAATACCAGCTGCAGCTGACCCCGGCCGAGGTGGTGCGCCTGTGGGTGCAGGACCGGCTGAAGGCCGCCGGTTCCAGCGGCAAGGCCCGGGTCGTCATCAAGAACGCCAGCATCGTGGAAGTGAACCTGCCCCGCACCACCGGCGTGAAGGGCTGGTTCACGACGGACCAGTCGCAGCGGTATGACGGACGGGTGGAGGTGGAGATCCAGGTCGATATGCCGGCCAAGGGCTATGCCGGCAGTACATCGGTGGTGGTGACCTCCAGCCAGTCGGTGTCCGAGGATGTGACCCTGAACCAGCGGGAAAAGACCTGGTCGCAGCTGGTGCGCGACATGGCCCGCGACATGGACGCCCAGCTGGCCAAGGGTATCCGCGACAACCTGTTCGCGGCGATGATTCTCTGAGTTCCTCAAGCGCCGGCGGGAGTTTTTAGTTTGCCTCAGGCGCCGGCGGGGCATCCGCCCCTAGGCTATCCTCAGTTTCCAGTCCACTGCGTTCCCCGGAAACTTCGGGCGGCCACGGTCGTGGCCTAGGGAAAACGAAGGGATGGGTGGCGTGTGACCAAAGGAAAAGGCCGGTGGCGTTGTCGCCACCGGCCTTTTCCATGGGGCGCTTCCAGCCTTAGAACATACTCCCCGCCGGGCTGGGATTGCCGATCATGGCCAGGAACTCGCGGCGGGTGCTGGGGTCGCTGCGGAAGGCGCCCAGCATGCGGCTGGTGACCATCGATACGCCGGGCTTGTGCACGCCGCGGGTGGTCATGCACTGGTGCGACGCCTCGATCACCACGGCCACGCCCAGGGGCTGCAGCACCTCGTCGATGGTATTGGCGATCTGCGAGGTCATCTTCTCCTGGATCTGCAGGCGCTTGGCGTAGACCTCCACCACCCGCGCCAGCTTGGAGATGCCGACCACGCGCGACCGGGGCAGGTACGCCACGTGGGCCACGCCGATGATGGGCACCATGTGGTGTTCGCAATAGCTTTCGAAGCGGATGTCGCGCAGCACGACCATCTCGTCGTAGCCGTCGGTCTCCTCGAACGTGCGGGCCAGCAGCTCCATGGGGTCGGAGGCATAGCCGGCGAAGAATTCTTCATAGCTGCGGACCACGCGGTCGGGCGTGCCCAGCAGGCCTTCGCGCGTGGGGTCATCGCCGGCCCAGCGCAGCAGGGTGCGGACCGCTTCCTCCGCTTCCTCCCGGCTGGGGCGGCCTTGGGCGACCACGGTGCGGCGCCCGTGGACCGGCCCGGCCACGATCTTGTCGGCAGGGGTGTTTTTGGCGTGGGTCACGGTGTTTCTCCCTCGGGCGGGCTGGCGTGGTTGGTGACGGGGCGTCTAGGCCCGGATTCGGGACCATATGGTCGGGTTCTGTACAAGCACGGGCGCGGGTCCGTCTGTGACAGCGGCCGGCCTGGTCTCGTGTCTTTATCTACGAGCGGGCGGGGCTGTCAGTTCAGCGCCCCACGCTCATGGGGGCTATCCAGGGAGAAAGCCGGGATGCGCACGTCGAAACGGCTACCGTCCGTACGCTCCATCTGATAGCTGCCGACCATGATGCCCGACGGCGTGCTCAGCGGCGTGCCGCTGGTGTATTCGAAGGACTGCCCGGGGCTCAGCACCGGCTGCTCGCCCACCACGCCGGCGCCCCGCACCTCCTGCACCCGGCCGCGGGCGTCGGTGATGTGCCAGTGGCGGCTGCGCAGCTGCACCGTCTCGCCGCCGGTGTTCTCGATTCGCACGGTGTAGGCCCAGACGTAATGACCTTCCCCTGGGGACGATTGGTCCTCCAGGAACTCGGGCCGCACGCTGACCCGGATGGCATGAGTGGTTTCACTGTACATGGGACATGTCTTTCAGGGCGTTCTTCCCGTGTCGCCGGCCGGCGGCTGGTTGGCCCAGCGCCCGGTTGGTCCGCGACAAAATCTCCTGTTCCACCCTTCTTAGGCCTGTTTGCGGCCAATCTCCAGGATCTTGGGCGCGGGGATGGCGGGCAGGGGCCCCGCATAGCGAAGGGGGATGGGCCCCCAGCAATGCCGAGAGCGGGAGGCCGATCCCAACCCAGCGGGGATCAGACCCAAAAAACCCGCTTGCGCCCGGGGGGGCTTGGCCTCATATAGGCCCCCAGGTGCAACTACCGACGGCGCGTTACATGTACGCCAGCCTCCTCCTTCGACGACGATCCTCCGGTCGCCTGCCTTGCGGGCGACAGGGTCGTATCACGGCCGGATGCTGACGCGTCGCCCACTCCTGGCGACGCCCCTCGGTTCCGGTCTCTAGGCGCCCACCGCGCCGCTGTTTTAGAGAACCGGGACACCCCAATCGTATGATCCTGACGACTGAGCTGCCGGCGCACGCCGGCGCCATCGAACGCCTGCTCGACACCGCCTTCGGACCGAAGCGCAAAGCCAAGACCGTTTACCGCCTGCGTCGTGGCGTGGCCCCCGTGGCCGACCTGTGCATGGTGGCGCTGGACGAAGAGGCGCCGGGCTACTCCGCCGCCCAGCCGCGCCTGGTGGCCTCCATCCGCTACTGGCCGGTGATGGCCGCCGACGGTACCATGACCCTGATGCTGGGCCCCATCGCCGTGGCCGAGGATTACCGGTCCGCCGGCCTGGGCGGCCAGCTGATCCGCGCCAGCCTGGCCCGGGCCGAGGCGCTGGGCTATGCCAGCGTCCTGCTGGTGGGCGATGCCCCCTATTATAACCGCTTCGGCTTCACCCGCACCCCTGTGCTGGGCCTGAAGCTGCCGGGCCCGGTGGAACTGGACCGTTTCCTGGGCCTGGAGTTCATCCCCGGCTCGCTCAGCAACGCTCACGGTATGCTGGGTCGTGCCCCGGCCCGTACGGTCGCTCCCGCCGCGACGGCAGAAACCGCGGCAGCCGAGGCCCCCGCGGCCGAGACTGGCGTGGCCAAGCTGGCCCGCCCGCGCCGGAGGGCGGTTCGCTGACCCATCCGGCCCCCCGGCCAATTGCAACGGCCGGGACCCGTGACTGATGTGCCCTTGAGGATCGAGTTTCCTGCGTTTCCAAGCGGCGGCCCTACTGCCGCTTGAACGCCGCCCCGGAAAGCCCTATAAGCTCCTTCCCGGCGCGGGTGTAGCTCAATGGTAGAGCAGAAGCTTCCCAAGCTTACGACGAGGGTTCGATTCCCTTCACCCGCTCCAACAACTTCCCTAGAAAATCAGCCACTTAGCGCCCCGGCGATGTGCCGGGTGGGGCCGCGTTGTGCCTGATTCTGCCCCATGCTAGCTTACACCAGTGCTTACACGGCGGCGGTGTAAGCAGGTCGGAAGCCAGCTCCGCGAATCGCCCTGGTGGCCGATCGACCTCTTGGACCACCCATGTAAGCGCCTTTGTGTAAGCAGGGGTGCCCCGCCATGGCCCGTGTCCGTCTCACCACGACCCTCGTGGATGAGCTGCAGCCGCCGGAGAAGGGGCAGAGCTTCGTCTGGGATAGCGAGGTGGCCGGCTTCGCCGTGCGCGCCACGGCCAGCGGCGCCAAGGCCTGGGTGGTGCAGATGCGGGTGCGCGGCGGCAAAGAGCGGCGCATGGTCATCGGCTTTTGCCACAAGCTGCCGCTGGACAAAGCCCGGCAGGAGGCCCGCAAGGTCATCGCCGCCGCCGACCTGGGCCGCGATCCGGCGCAGGAGCGCCGAGAGGCCCGCGAGGTCAAACCCGACACCAACCCCACCCTGACGGAATTCGCCGAGCGGTGGATGGAGGAGGTGGCGGGCCGCCGCAACCGGGCCGGCACCATCAAGAACCGCCGCCTGCTGCTGAAGAACCACATCCTGCCCCACCTGGGCGAGAAGCGCCTGGGCGAGATCGGACGGCGCGACATCGAGGACATGCACCACCGGGTGTCGCAGAAATACCCCGTGGCCGCCAACCGCGCCGTCTCCCTCTGCTCCGCCCTGTTCGCCACGGCGGAACGCTGGGGCCTGCTGACCGAGAACCCCGCCGCCAAGGTGGAGCGCAACACAGAGGAGGGGCGCGAGCGCTACCTGACCCCGGAGGAGATCGCCCGCCTGCGCACCGCCCTGGACCAGAGCCCGGCCCAGGACTCGGCCGACGTGGTGCGCCTGCTGCTGCTGACCGGCGCCCGGGTGGGCGAGGTGTTGGCCATGCGCTGGGACCAGACCGACCTCGCCGCCGGGGTGTGGAGCAAGCCGGCCGCCACCACCAAGCAGAACAAGACCCACCGCGTTCCCCTGTCGCCGGCGGTGGTGGAGGTGCTGGCCAAGCGACAGCAGGCCGCCAAGACGTCCCCATGGGTGTTCCCAGGGCGGGAGGGCCCGGCGCACCACATGACCACCGTGCGCACCTTCTGGGCGGCGGTGTGCAAGCGGGCGGGCATCCAGGCCGTGCGCATCCACGACCTGCGCCACACCTTCGCCAGCCTGCTGGTGTCGTCCGGCGAAAGCCTGCCCGTGGTGGGCGCCCTGCTGGGTCACACCCAGGCCAAGACCACCAGCCGCTATGCCCACTTGTTGGACGATCCCCTGCGCCGCGCCGCCGAGCGTGTGGCCGCGATCACTAGCGGCGGGAAGCTGTAGGGGGGCGGGGCGCCGGGCATGATCGACCGGACCTTCCTCATCCGCCTGCCCGACCTGGCTGAGGGATTGCCCCAGCACTTCTTTCGCACGGTGCCGTGGCCCGATTGGCGGAAGAAGGAGGATTACCAGGGCATTGAGGAGCAACTGGCCGAGCTGGTGGCGCGTCGCCAGGCGCTGAGCCGTATGGCGGAGTTGCCCGATGCCGTTCGACCGGCTTTGGGGCTGACAGAACCGCTGCGGGGACGGCGTAGCACCAGGGAAGCCTATGACCCGTTGCTGGACCATCGTATCGCGTGGGAATTCCTCCGCCGGAATTCGGACTATCAACTCGACTGGGCCATCTGGAGCCGGGCGCGGGAACGGGCGCGGGGGGACGAGAGGGCGGTGCTGGCGCGGTTCGATGCCGAGGAGGCGATTCGGCGAAAGTACGGCGTCGATATCGCCTTCGATAAGCCCCCTGATCCCTTCGCTGGCGATCTCCCGAAGTTCGTGACCACGGATGAGGAGCGAAGCCGCAAGGCGCGGCGCTCCGTCAGCAACTTTGCCTCGTATCTCAGGGTTGCGGACGGATTGGCCGCCGGCGTGCGGCGGTCGGAAATCGCCGCCGTGGTCTTTCCTGGCGAGGGGGGCAAGAAGCGCCTGGAACGTGCGGTCGCGGCCTGCAAGGCCTTGGTTGGCGGCGACTACCTGCGGATAGCCTCACGGCATGTCGATTGGCTTTCATAGCCCGTGTTCAGCTTGAAATCCGCTGTGATCAGTCATGGTCCTTCCGTGTGCCGGCCCTTTGGGAATGTGTGCCGGCACGGTGTCCATGGTGTGCCATGACGGGTGGTCAAAGGCGCTGAGGCTGGCTATCCAGCTCTCCGGCGTGGTCCAGCGTTTCCCCGGCTTTGCCGTGAAGTGGAAAAAGACGGGAGAGAGGCAGGATACGCATTTTGTCATTACAAAATGCTCCCGCTCACCTGGTGGTGAGCTGCCGCCCAAGGGCGGCAATCCTCCGCTGGCGCGGAGGGGCGGCTGGGGCCCAGCGGTGGGCGTCCTGCATTATTTCGGGGCGGACAGCCCGCGATCCATGTGAACAATGGGGAGCCTCGACCGATAACGAGGCATCCCCGATGGCTTACAAGAAGAAACCGGCCCCACCGCCTGTCGTGACCGCCGGGCCGATCTCCCGCCTGCTGACGCCGGAGGAGGCGGGGCAATTGATGGGTGTAGCGCCGCAGACTTTGGCCCACTGGCGGGCGCGGGGCAGCGGCCCGGCTTATGTCCTGCTCTCGGCGCGCTGCGTGCGCTATGACGAGGCGGTGTTGCGCACCTGGTTGGATGGCCGGGTGCAGGCTTCCACGGCGGAGAACGCGCGATGAGCCGGGCCGGGCCCGTCGCCCTGGAAGGTGTCCAAGGCGAGTTGTTCAAGGCGCGCACCACCTGGTTCCATGTTCTTCACGCCATGATTGAGAACGGGGAATGCGCGACGCTGAAGCCCTATGCCACCGTCGTCTATCTGGTCATCAAGGCCCATGCCAGCTTCCGCGACGGCATGGCCTTCCCCAGCGTGCAAACCATCGCCACCAAGGCGGGGATCAGCCGCCGCCAGGTGGTGAAGTCGCTTCATGCTTTGGAGGCGGCTGGCTATCTCAGCCGGGAGCGGCGGGGCCGGCGCAACCACTACCGGGTGCGGGAAAAGGTGGAGATCCGGAACCCGGCCGGAATGCCAGCGGCGGTCGCCACCTGGGATTACCTGCCCAGCACCTTCATGGACGCGCTGGACCAGCTTCGCGGCATCCTGGCCCAGGGCGTCCACGCGCCGGAGGCCGTGCGCCTGGTGGTGATCAAGAGCCTGAACATGAACGTGCAGATCAATGCCCGTGACGGCGTCCAGACCGTTCATCTCGCGGCTGGTGGCGGCGAATAGGTGCATAGGGTGCACCTATCGCCCTGTGGATAAGGCACTCGATAGGTGCACCATATGCACCTGACACCCCCCGAATCGGTGCACCATATGCCCTCTAACGAGAGTCTTTAACGAGATGCCAAAGGGGGCGGCGCGTAGCGCCATCCCGCGCGCGGCGAAGCGCCGCCCCCTTTGGCTCATCCCCCTATAGTCCCCCTTCGGCGTGGCGGGCCTGTGGGCAATTTGCATTCGGGTGGGCGCGGGTCCGACTCGCATGACCCAACTCCGCTCCGGGGCGCGAATGGAAAGGCTCAAGCGCCTTGCATACGATGCCGGCCCGGCTATCCTCAAACAGTTCCGGCGAACTGACGGTGAGGCGACGATGGCGATGCTGGACGTGGATCGGTATTGGGCGTTACGGGCCATGCGGGTGCCGGAGGCAGCCGCGCTTCAACTGGCGGCGCGGGACAGCCCGTTAGGCGCGCCATCGGTGCGCGTCCTGGCGCGACATCCCGCGAAGTCGCGCCAGGTCGAGTGGATGCTGTATGCCATCCTATGCCTTAGCCTTGCCCTTGCCTTTTAGGCTTTCACACCCGGCCACTGACGCCTACGGTCGCGTGCGACCGTGCGACCGTGCGACCGTGCGACCAGCGCCGCCATAAGGGGCCGCCGCTTCGCCAGCTTCTGAGGGCGCTCCGCGCCGCCTCCTTTAGCTCGGTGCTCTCCCGAAGCAGGCAGCAAAGGGAGGGCGTCGAGTTAGTAGAAATATCCACCAGCACGGGATAATTTCCAGATATTGACTCCTCTTTGGTTGAGATGCTCCATATGCGGTATTGCGTCAGTATGTTCCCCTAGGAAGGGGTATTGTTAAGCTAAGTCCAGGAAGCGAAATGCCGCTAACGCTAGATGTCGAGACGGTTTACCAAGGCCCCCAAACCCCTCTTTGTTGGCAAGGTATAAAGGTATCGTCCATACCTGGCTTTGAGGCGTACCTACAAGGGCCGGTGCGGGATCGCGTGAAAGATGCAGCAGCCAGTATAAACTTTGCTGCAGATATGCAGGCGTTGGTGACAAGTGATATGGCCGCGCAAACGGTATCTGAAATCCTGGAAGCAGACCCCAACACGCTTAATTGGGAAATTGGGGAGGCTTTTGCAGAATGCATACTTGCTGAATCAGATGATGCTACATGGCCATGGCATGAAGGCCGTGATTTGAAGACACCAAAGGCTAGCCTTCCAGGCGCTGATATTGTTGGTTTTGTGGGTGATAATCAAGACGCATGCTTTTTATTTGGGGAAGTTAAGACATCTTCCGATATTAGCACCCCGCCTGGTGTCCTATCTGGAAGATCTGGCCTAATTCATCAAGTTGATACACTCGCCAACAACGCGCGCATAAAATCATGCCTCGTAAAATATCTCTATCACAGGTGTGTCAATACGGGGTTTTGGCCAAAATATCAGGCGGCAGTGAAGAGATATCTTGCCTCCGGCGGAAAGGATATTATGATTGTTGGTGTTTTGTTGAGAGATACGCCTCATAATATCCTGGATTTGCAGTCCCGCGGAATGGCGCTAGCAGCCTCCTTGAATGCGCCTCTGCGCTTTAGGCTTGATGCGTGGTATCTCCCGCGGCCATGCGCGGAATGGCCCGCCATCCTTAACGCAACTGGTGCATCGTGATCGGAAACTCATGGGTCTTAGATGCGCTTGGCGAAGAGCTCCTGAAGGACGCTAAAGCGCTGGCCGCGACCTATTGGGTCCATCGCAGCCTTGGCGAGGTGCCGCCTGACTTAGAGGGGGATGGGCTAAAATTTACCGCGGATACGCTTGAGTTGGCTGCAATTGATACGCTGTCTCGCTTTGACGCCGATGTGGAGCGCGAATCTGAGGATTCGGCCAGAGCTATCTGTGAATGCGCATTCGAGATCATGCGTGTCGTGCCGCGAGCGCCAGAGGCGGTCGAAGAGTTGGAGCGGTTGCTTAAGACGGCTGCTGTTGGGATCCTGGGCGACAGGGGCCCCGACGTTAAACGCTTCCTTCAGATTGCAGAGTGGCCAGTTACTGCCATATCAGATAAAAACTGGGGTGAGACAGCAAAAGTCACCGTTTATGAATGTTGGTTAAAGCTTATTCGTAAAGATGGCTGGTCCGATCTCGATAGTGTTTTGACGAGCGTTGCTTCGTTACGGGAGCTTCAGGCCCAGTTTGAAAATGATTATCTAACTGGGTTGGAAACCGATGCGCGGCAGGCGGCATGGGAGCTGGTTGCTATTTACCATGTAGCCAAGGCTGCGGAGATCGTCGCTACATTTTGTTCTCAAGGCAGTGTCGACGGCCGCTACGATGTTGCTCAGCAGATAGAAGCCCAATTCGATCGAGCTTTCACCGCCTGTGCACGGGCTGAGCTGGTGTTGCTTGAGCCTGTTCTTCGTTTGGTTTCTGGTGCGGCTAATCAATTAATTAGGAATAGCATATGGTCTGTTACAAGAGCGGTTAATAGCAGGGTTACCAAATTTGTTCAGGCAATTACGGCGAGAGAGCACCGCAGGCCCATTTTTGATGTATTGCCGCCACAAAGGAAAATTCTAAGAGAGCAGGGGCTTTTAGGGTCTAGCCATCGGTCTGTAGTAGTGAATCTTCCAACGTCGAGTGGGAAGACTTTTATTTCTATGTTTAGAATATTGCAGGCGCTTAATCAATTCGATTACGAAAAAGGTTGGGTCGCGTATGTTGCCCCAACAAAAGCATTGGTCAATCAGATTGCTAGTCGTTTGCGGGCTGACTTTTCACCATTGGGCGTAGTTGTTGAAAAGGTGAGTCCGGCGCTCGAAGTAGATACTTTGGAATCTGATCTCCTAAATAACAAAAATGGAGATGGGCAATTTAGGGTTTTGATATCAACGCCGGAGAAGCTTGATCTTCTTTTGAGAAGTGGCTGGGAAAAAGAAATTGGTCGGCCTTTGACCCTGGTTGTTGTTGATGAAGCGCATAATATAGCTCAAGCAGAACGGGGAATTCGGCTAGAATTACTGCTTGCGACTATTAATCGTGAGTGTAGATATGCTCAGTTTCTGCTGCTAACGCCGTTTATTCCAAACGCGGAGGATATTGCTAAATGGCTTGATCCGACGAGTTTTAAGGACATAGAGCTGAGTGTTGACTGGAAGCCCAACGATAGGGCTATTGGAATAGTGCGTCCTTATAAAGGACAAAAGGCAGGACATTTCGTTAGTAAATTTAAAACGGTCCATACATCCAAGAGTACGCTCGAGATACCGGAAGCAATCCAAGTTGCTGCTGGAAAGCCTCTCGGCCTGACATGGAGCGGTGTATCTACAAATTCGGGTGCATGTGCCGCATCCACGGCGTTAGCTTTCCGTGATCGTGGGCCAACTATTGTCCTCGCCAACAGAGTAGATCATGTTTGGTCCATCGCTCGTAAGTTTTTGCATGATGATGCGGGCGCTAGTGTGGCTAATGACGATATTTCTTTGGTTCAAAGGTTCATTGCGGATGAGCTCGGTCAGGATTTCGAGCTGATAAATATGCTCGGTAAGGGCGTTGGTGTTCATCATTCAGGAATATCTGATGAGCTGCGCTCTCTTATGGAGTGGCTTCTAGAAAGCCAAAACATAAATGTACTCGTTGCTACTACGACTATAGCACAGGGTGTGAATTTCCCGATATCTTCTGTGATTATGGCCAGCCATCAATATCCTTATGGCGTTGATATGCCTCCGGAAGACTTCTGGAATCTCGCTGGCCGGGTCGGGCGAGCAGATCAGGAGAATATTGGGATTGTCGCTCTGGTGGCGAATGGGGATGAAAAGGAAAGAATTCTCGAGAGTTTTATATCGCGTAATGTCGATGCGCTTAATTCCTGCCTGCTATCGATGATAGATAAGGCCTTTGCCGTTGGTCATGGACTGTCACTCCACAAGTTATTTTTCTTGAAAGAATGGTCATCGTTCTTGCAATATATTGCTCATACTTATCGTCAAGTGGGTCTACATGATAAATTCGTGATTGAAATTGAGCAGATTTTGCGTGGTTCCTATGGGTATCAGGAACTAAGAAGGAAAACTCCCGAAACAGCGGCTCAGCTTTTGTCGGCTACTCGATCTTATGTTGAGCGGCTGCGCGGAAAACCGCTGTCTTTGGTCGATAGCACCGGGTTTTCTTGGGAAAGCGTTAGCATAACTCTTGAGAACATTAATCAGAAGCGCATTAGGGCTGATGTGTGGGATCCCAGCACCTTGTTTAGCACTGGCAATACCAATCTTCAGAGGATCATGGGGGTTCTTTTGGATATTCCGGAATTGCGAGGGGATTTAGCGCAGGTAACAGGAGGCAGTTCTCCTAACGGCAATTTACTAGCGCGAATGATAAAAGACTGGGTGGCTGGTGCTACGATATCGGACATGGCGAGAGAGTATTTTTCTGGTGATGCTGCTGATGAGGACTGGACGGCAGCTGTTAGTTCCTGCGCCAAGAGCGTGTACGGGAAATTGATACAGACATCTGCTTGGGGGCTTGGTGCAATACAGGCTATGACCCTTGAGAAAGAGCTTGAATCCATGGATGAGAATGAACGACGGGAGATCAAAAATTTGCCCTCTCAAGTTCTTTACGGTGTTAGGTCAAGCAATGCCGTCGCTCTGCGTTTAATGGGCGTTCCACGCCGAGCTGCAGAGCCCTTGGCTGCAGCGTGGGGAGGCCAGATAGGCGGGGGGGCTTTGCAGCAAGCACGTCAGTTGTTGGCGTCCGGCAATGGACTCTGGGCCCAGGCATTGGGCGACAAAGGGGCTGACTATAAAAGGGTTTGGTCGATCCTTGAGGGTATCCGGTAGCTGCTATGTCAGCGCTATCCGAGGCAGCTCAATTACTTACCTCTGCGCTTACATGTGTAAATCACGGATAAATTAATCGATTTGTATCAATGTTTTATGCTGAGAGTTCGTAAGCTTCCCAAGCTTACGACGAGGGTTCGATTCCTTTCACCAGCCCCAGCTCCGGCCGGCCGGAGCCCACCGCCTTCTGGCGATGCAATCCTTCCCGGACAGAACCATTTCGCGGCTACCCGACGCCCAGGCCTTCATGCCAGCCGCCCCACTGCCGCCACGGTTCCTCCCCACATTACAAGTGTGTAACCCATCCGGGGCTTGGTCGCTTTCCCGTTGAATCGCTGGGCCAGTGGGACAATATGGAAATCGCGGCCCATGGGGGTCGCCTGGGTTTAACCTGGGATCATTCGAGGAACGTCATGGCTATTGGACCCTACAATCGTTTTGCGTCGAGCACCGGCGCTTACGACCGGGCCCTGTTCGATGAGGGCCTGCGCCAGCACATGCTGCGCGTTTTCAACTACATGACTGTCGGCCTGATCGTCACCGGCCTTGTCGCCTTCTTCGGGGCCCAGTCCCCGGCCCTGGTGGCGGCCATCTTCGGCACGCCCCTGAAGTGGGTGGTCATGCTGGCGCCGATCGGCTTCGTGTTCGCGCTGTCGGCCGGCATCAACCGCATGTCGTCGGGCACGCTGCGCACCGTCTTCTTCGCCTACTGCGCCGTCATGGGCCTGTCGCTCATGAGCCTTTTCCTGGTGTTCACCGGCGCCAGCATCGCCCGCGTGTTCTTCATCTCGGCCGCCACCTTCGCCGGCGCCTCGCTATATGGCTACACCGCCAAGCGCGACCTGACGCAGTTCGGCTCGTTCCTGATCATGGGCGTCATCGGCCTGGTCATCGCCAGCCTGGTCAACATCTTCCTGGCTTCCAGCGCGCTGCAGTTCGCGGTGTCGGTGCTGGGTGTGCTGATCTTCACGGGCCTGACCGCCTATGACAGCCAGCGCATCAAGGAGATGTATGCCGAATCCTGGGGTGTCGAGGCCAACACCAAGCTGGCCGTCATGGGCGCGCTGAGCCTGTATCTTGACTTCATCAACATCTTCATCTCCCTGATGCAGCTGATGGGCGACCGCCGCAACTAAGCGGAACCCACCGGCAGCGGGAAGGTTGTGGGGTCGTCCGGGAAACCGGGCGGCCCTTTCCTTTTGGCGCCGCCGCCGGTCATGATCGGGCAGGTCCCGTTCACTGCGCCGCCCCCAGAGGTTCGCCGCCATGATCTTCCTCTACACCGATTTCGGCTGGTCCGGCCCCTATGTCGGCCAGATGCAGGCGGTGCTGGCGGCCCGCGCGCCGTTGGGTACCCCCATCATCGACCTGATGCACGACGCCCCCGCCTTCGATCCCCTGGCCGCCGGCCGCCTGCTGGCCGCCATCCTGCCGGCCACCCTGGCCGCCCTGCCGCCCACCACGGTGCCAGCCGTTTTCCTGGCCGTAGTCGATCCCGGTGTGGGCACGGCGCGCCGGCCCCTGGCCGTGAGGCTGTCCGGCGGGCAGGGCCGCCCCCAGGGGTGCCCCGTCTGGTTGGTGGGGCCGGACAACGGCCTGTTTCAGCCGCTGATCGCCGATACCACCGCCACCGGTGGCCTGGCCGAGGCGTGGGAGGTCACTTGGCGACCCGAGGCCCTGTCCGTCTCCTTCCATGGCCGCGACCTGTTCGCGCCGGTGGCGGCCCTGGCCGCCGCAGGGCAGGAGCTGGGGGACTGGGCCCGCCCCCTGGCCCTGGCCGACCTTGTCGGTGCCGCCCCCTTGTACGGAACGGGGGATGGCGGGGCGGCCGACAATGGCCGCATCCTTTACATCGACAGCTATGGCAACGGCTGGACCGGCCTGCGGCCCGCCGGGGTGCTGGACGGCGGTGTGGCGCCCGACGCCCGACTGTGGGTGGGCGGTCCCGGTGGCGGCCGGGCGGTGGAACCCGCCCGCACCTTTGGCGCCGTGCCGCCGGGGACGGCCTTCTGGTACGTGAACTCCAGCGGCCTGGTGGAAATCGCGGTGAACCAGGGCCGTGCCGATGCGGCACTGGGCTTCACCCTGGGCTCCCCCATCGGCGTGCGCGCGCCTTACATCAAGCTATAGACGGCAAACGATAGGAGGCGGTATGGGGCTTCGGCTCCCAACGTAAGCCCCGACTGGGTAAGCCCCGACCGGGTAGGCCCTGACTGGGGCCGCCGGAGTTTTGTGGGGAGCGAAGCGGACTGCAAAACGAGGATGAGCCAAGCCGCCGGAAGGCGGCGCCCGGCGGTTGAGGGCGAAACTAATGCGCCGTAGGCACCACCGTCGCCTCGTCCATCAGGGCCAGGAAGGGCAGGTCGCTGGGCTGGTTGCCATAGCCCCAGCGGCGGCCATAGGGCCCCGTCTCCTCCATCCACAGGGCCAGGCGCCGGGCCTTTTCCGCGCGCACGCAGTTGCCGGCCACCATCTCGCCCGTCAGCAGGCCGTCCTCGCCCACCGCCATCTCGGTGCCCAGCAGGTCATGCACCGGCAGGTCGGCCAGCAGGGCCGGCATGTACAGGGTGAGCGCGCCGGTGGCCACCAGGATGCGGTGGCCTTGATCGGCATGGCGCATCAGGGTGTCGCGCAGCGGGGTGTGCCAGCGGACCCAGGCCCCCATCTCCGCCGCCGCTTCCTGTGCCCGCTCCAGCGGCACGCCGGCCAGGCAGCGGCGCAGCAGCCGGCGCTTGAAGGCCGTCTTGAAATCATCATCCGCGTCGCCGGCATCACCGCCTTTCACCAGGGTTTCCCTGCCAGGCAGGTGGCGGCTGGCCAGGGGGCGAACCGGTAACCGGCGCGACGCGGCACCGGCCACGCTGCCGGCCAGGTGGCGGCGCAGGGTTTCGCCCCCGGCCACCCGCGCCAGGAAGGGCAGCAAGCTGTCACCCCGCGCCAGGGTGCCATCGAAGTCGAACACAGCCAGGCCCGGCAAGTCGCTTTCCTGGGAGATGTCGCCCGCGCGGGCGGCCACCACGGGGGCGGCGGTGTTGGGGGCGTTGGACTGGGACATGGTCGGCATGAAGCTCTGCGACAGGCGGATGGGGCGCAACCCCCGGTTCATCCGCGCCATAAAACGGGGTGGGCGGCTTCCTCTCAAGTGGTTTTCGCGTTAAGTGTCGGCCTTTCCGCTCAAGACCGACGGCAGCCCCATGATCACCACCCCCACCACCCTTGCCGCCGCCACCCCAGGTGCGGCCAAGCCCTACAAGATCATCATCGACACCGATCCTGGCCAGGACGATGCCGTGGCCATCCTGCTGGCCTTGGCCAGTCCCGAGGATGTGGAGGTGCTGGGCATCACCGCCGTGGCGGGGAACGCGCCCCTACCATGGACAGAGAAGAACGCCCGCCGCGTGTGTGAGCTGGCGGGCCGGCCGGATGTGAAGGTGTTCGCCGGTTGCGACCGGCCCATGGTTCGCCTGCTGCACACGGCGCCGGAGGTGCACGGCGATACCGGCCTGGATGGCCCGGTCCTGCCAGAGCCCACCATGCCGCTGCAGGCGCAGCACGCCGTGGATTTCATCATCGAGACAGCGATGCGGGAGGAGCCGGGCACCGTCACCCTGTGCCCCCTGGGGCCGCTGACCAATGTCGCCCGCGCCCTGGTGAAGGAACCGGCGATATCCTCCCGCCTGCGCCAGATCGTGCTGATGGGCGGCGCGCAGATGGAGGGCGGCAATTCCACCCCCTGCGCTGAATTCAACATCTACGTCGACCCGCACGCCGCCGACATCGTCTTCAAATCGGGCGTGCCCATCGTCATGTTCCCGCTGGACGTCACCCACCAAGTCCTGACCGCGCGTCGCCACATGGATCGCATCCAGGCCGTGGGCAACCGCGTGGCCCAGGCGACGTACGAGATGCTGGACTTCTACCAGCGGTACGACGAGCACAAGTACGGCACCGACGGCGGTCCGCTGCACGACCCCTGCGTCATCGCCTGGCTGATCCGGCCGGGCATCTTCGAGGGCAAGTCCGTGAATGTGGAGATCGAGACCGGCAGCCCGCTGACCACGGGCCAGACGGTGATCGACCGTTGGAACACCACCGGCCGGCCGCGCAACGCCACCGTCATGCTGAAGGCCGACAGCGACGCCTTCTTCGACCTGCTGGTGGAACGGCTGCGGCGCTTCGGCTGATACCCCGGCGGATCCTGGCGACAATGACAGATCGGCAATAGTTGCCGATCTGTCGGAATCTTTTGCCTGGGTTGGCACAGGGCAGGGGCATGGCTGGCCGGCCTTGGCGCCGGCAAAACCGGCGCATCGCCTGGGTTTTCGCCGGTGACAGCGGCGGCCCGGGCCTTGCTTGGGAATACGGCGTTAACCATGGCTGCCCACGGGCACCATGGGGACCGCGTCGTTCCACCCCAGGGGCCAAGGACCGAAGACCATGTCGTTCCTGAACACCAGCAACCACACCCAGTCCGCGGCCAATGCCTATGGCGGCTTCGGCGCCGCGGGCAGCGGGGGCGTCGGTCCGGCCGGCTCGCAGAGCGCCCTGTCCATCAGCCAGACCGACAGCGCCTTCGCCGACCTGCTGAAGGGTGACGACGATCCGCAAACCATGCTGAAGGACATGACCACTGGCGGCTTCCAGGGGTATTGGTCCTATCAGATCAAGCAGATGAAGCAGAAGATCGCCGAGGACACGCTGCAGTCCAAGGGCCTGACCTCCCAGGACGTGGCCAACATGCCCGCCGATCAGCGCGCCGACCTGGAACGCCAGATCATGCGCGAGGTGGAGCAGAAGGTCCGGCAGATGACCGCCTCCGGCAAGGATGGCAAGAGCGGCTTGGAAGACGCCACCCAGACGGCGGCCGATGGCAGCGGCCAGAACGGTTTCGGCAGCCAGATGGCCGCCAACAGCAACCAGACCGGTGCGCGCAGCGGCGTGCCCATCGCCGGCGGCGATACCCTGCAGGGCATCCTGGCCGCTCAGGAGATGAGTGCTTAGTTTTTCGTCGTTTCCGGGGCGGGCCCGCCCCAGCGCAGGGTGGTGACCAGCCGGCCGGCGGTGCCGTCCTCCAACAGGATGCGTTCCCAGCGCATGCGGCTGCGGCGGATCAGCAGGTCGGGGCGGTGGTTGGTCTCGGTCTCCAGATCCAGCACGCCGTCCGGCCGGTCGTACCAGCCGGCGCCGGCCAGGCCGGCTTCCGCGTCCAAAATCTGCGGCGTGGCATAGGACAGCAAGGGCTGGCCCAGCACCGTGCTGGCCGACACCGTCCATTCCGCCTCGCGCGCTGCGGATGCCGCCAGCAGGCGGTGGCTGCGATCACAGATCAGATGCACCGGATCGCGGGAGCGCTGGACCAGCCGCTTCAGGGCAGCGTCCTGGCCCGCCCGGCCCGGGCTCAGCAACGCGGCGATAGGGGCGGCGTGCGTCTCATCCGGCCAGGCCAAGCCCCGTTCCCAGCGCGACACGGTGGCCTGGGTCACGCCCAGCAGCTCGGCCACATGGCCCTGCTTTAGGCCGCGCAGCCGGCGCAGGCGGCGCAAATCCTGGCCCACGGTGTGGCTGGCCGACCGTCCTTCCATGCCCGCCTCCCAAAAACGAAGGGGCGACCCGAAGGCCGCCCCCGATGACACCAGACTCACGCGTCCCGGACTTGCGCGTCCCGGCCACTCAGTGCGACTTGCCGCTCTGGATGGTGCCGGAGATGGAACCGCCGTCGGCAATGCTGATGCGGCCGTAACGGATGGTGCCGTCGACCTGGCCGGTCTCACCGATGGACAGGGTGCCTGTCACCTCGATGGTGCCGGTGGCGCGGCCGGAAACCTTCATGCTCTCCACCACGGCGGTGCCCTCGAAGTGGCCCCCCTCAGCCACCTCCAGCACCTTCACCTCGTTCAGCGTCACATCGACCAGGCGGCCGGCGACGTGCAGGGTGTGGCAATGGGAGATCTTGGCGCCCTCGATACGGGCTTCGGGCGAGATGGTGGTGACCCCGCCGCCCAGGTCGGGCGTCGATTCCGTCTGCGGTCCGCCGTTCAGGCCCGGCCGCAAAAAGCTGCGCGGATCGAGGATGTCACTGGCCATCGGTCCCCCTCATAGTCCGGCGCAGGCCGGAACCTGGAAATATCCGGCGCGGGGCCGGAAGCTGAAAACACCCGGCGCGCGCCGGAGGTCGGAAATTCCTCGTCCGGGCCGGCGCGCATTCCCCACGATGCACCGCCGCCCCCGCCAAAACGGGCCGGACACTGCAAAACTCTTAAGCGTTTCTGAGGCTTTTCGCAACATCTCCCGGGGCGGCCAGGCGGGGGATGCCCCCTTGGCTTCACCGGCGCGCATGCGTCCCGTACTAGGGGCGCATGGCAGGGGACCTGCAGGATAGGGCGGGTTGCGATTGACGGAGGCCCAGCGGCACACAATAGTCGGCGGTTCCAAACCCCGGTTGGCGCGCCGGGGGTGGCCCTGGTTTTATGATAATTCCGTGTAACGCGCCTCAAGAAATAAAGGAGTGTCTGGCCGTGATTCCTGTCGTGATGCCGACCTATTCCCGGATCGACGTTGTGTTCGAGCGGGGTGAGGGCTGCTTCCTTTACGACACCACCGGCCGACGATTCCTGGATTTCACCAGCGGCATCGCGGTGAACGCCCTCGGTCACGCCCATCCCTACCTGGTGGAGAAGCTGACCGAGCAGGCGCACAAGCTGTGGCACACCTCCAACCTATTCCGCGTGGCAGGGCAGGAGAAGCTGGCCAGCCGCCTGCGGGAACTGACCTTCGCCGACACCATGTTCTTCACCAATTCCGGCGTCGAGGCGTGGGAATGCGGTGTGAAGCTGGTACGCAAGTATCACTATGAGACCGGCCATCCGGAGAAGACGCGTTTCATCGTCGTCGGCGGCAATTTCCACGGTCGTACCATGACGGCCATCGCCGCCAGCGGCCAGGATAAGATGGTGAAGGGCTTCGGCCCTCTGCTGGACGCCTTCGACCGGGTGGCCTACGACAATTTGAACGAGTTGCGCGCCGCCATCACGCCGCAGACGGCCGCCATCCTGGTGGAGCCCATCCTGGGCGAGGGCGGCATGCGTCCGGCCAGCCTGGATTACCTGCGTGCCCTCCGCGCCATCTGCGACGAGTACGGCCTGCTGCTGTACTTCGACGAGATCCAGAGCGGCATGGGCCGTTCCGGCAAGCTGTTCGCCCATGAATGGGCGGGCGTCACCCCGGACGTGATGTGCATCGCCAAGGGCATCGGCGGCGGCTTCCCGCTGGGCGCGTGCCTGGCCACCGAGAAGGCGGCCCAGGGCATGGTCGCCGGCACCCATGGCAGCACCTTCGGTGGCAACCCGCTGGCCATGGCCGTCGGCAACGCCGTGCTGGACGTGATGACGCAGCCGGGCTTCCTGGACAACGTCATCGCCAAGGGCGACCTGCTGCAGGGCAAGCTGGAAGAGCTGGTGGCGCGCCACCCCACCGTGCTGGACAGCGTGCGCGGCAAGGGCCTGATTCTGGGCGTGAAGTGCGTGACGCCGGTGGGCGACCTGGTCACGGCATTGCGCGACAACGGCATGCTGGTGGTCTCCGCCGCCGACAACGTCGTCCGCATCCTGCCGCCGCTGATCGTGGGCGAGGCCGAGATCAACGAGGCCGTAGCCATCCTGGACCGCACCTGCGCGGCCCTGGCGGCTTGAGGGGTACCCACATCATGACCGCGACGACCAAGACGGTCCGGCATTTCCTGGACATCAGCGATTTCGATACGGCCACGCTGCGCGAAATCCTGAAGCGGGGCCGGGACCTGAAGCAGACCAACGGCACGGCCCAGCATCCCCAGCCCTTCCGGGGCCTGACGCTGGCCACCATTTTCGAGAAGCCGTCCACCCGCACCCGCGTTTCGTTCGAGGTGGGGATGCGCCAACTGGGCGGTGATGTCATCACCCTGACGGGGCGCGAGATTCAGCTGGGCCATGGCGAAACCATCGCCGACACGGCCCGGGTGCTGTCGCGCTTCGTCAACGTCATCATGATCCGCACGGACCATGAGACCAAGGTGCATGAGATGGCGGGGGCCGCCAGCATCCCCGTCATCAACGGCCTGACCGACACCTCCCACCCCTGCCAGATCATGGCGGACATCATGACGTTCGAGGAGAAGCGCGGACCCATCGAGGGCCGTGTGGTCTGCTGGAGCGGCGATGCCAACAACGTCTGCCAGAGCTGGATCCATGCCGCCGCCCGCTTCGGCTTCGAAATGCGCGTGGCGGCGCCGGCCAGCCTGCAGCCCACGGCCGACACCATCGCCTGGGCGGCGCGCGAAGGCGCCCGCCTGGTGGTGACGGAAGATCCCAAGGCCGCGGCCGAGGGCGCCGACATCGTGGTGACGGACACCTGGGTATCCATGCATCACAAGGATGCGCCTGCGCGCATGGCATTGCTGGCCCCCTTCCAGGTCAATGACGCGCTGATGAAACTGGCCTCCCCCGACGCCATATTCATGCATTGCCTGCCGGCCCATCGGGAGGAGGAGGTGACCTCCTCCGTCATCGATGGTCCGCAGTCCGTCGTCTGGGACGAGGCGGAAAACCGCCTGCACGCCCAGAAGGGCATCCTGGCCTGGTGCCTGAACGCCTGATCGTTCCGGTACCGGACCAAGCTTGTCCGGCCTTGAGGTTATCCATAAGGCCCCGATCGGTTGACCCCGGTCGGGCGCCTTTGTTTTTGGGGTAAGCGATCATGACCACCGCCGCCGTTTCCACCCTCGCCTCCGCCCTTGATTCCCGGGACATCGACGTGGTGCAGCCCTTCCAGCTGGACCGGTCCAACCTGCGCGGCCGCATGGTGCGCTTAGGCCCCGTGCTGGACGAGATCCTGGGCCGCCACGCCTATCCGGGCCCCGTCGCCCAGATGCTGGCGGAAACGATCACGCTGGCGACCACGCTGGCGGCGGCGCTGAAGTATGAGGGCGTGTTCACCCTGCAGACCAAGGGTGACGGCCCCATCAACCTGATGGTGGCCGACGTCACCAGCGCCGGCGCCGTGCGCGGCTACGCCCAGTTCGATGAGGACAAGCTGAAGGCCGCCCTGACGGATGAGGTCGAGAAGGCGCCCGTGCCCGCCCTGCTGGGCAAGGGCTATCTGGCCTTCACCGTCGACCAGGGCGAGCACACCCAGCGCTACCAGGGCATCGTCGGCCTGGAGGGTGATCGCATGGACGATTGCGTGCGCCACTACTTCACCCAGTCGGAACAGCTGGCCACGGGCATCGTCGTCCATGCCGGCCTATCTGACGGGGGCGCTTGGGGTGGCGGTGCCATCATGCTGCAGGCCCTGCCGGATGAGGATGCCGGCAGCGTGGCGTCGGACGCCAAGCCCAGCGACCTGGAGGACGATTGGCGCCGGGCCATGGCCCTGTTGTCCACCGTCACCCCGGCCGAGGTGCTGGACCCGGCGCTGCCGGTGAACGACGTGCTGTTCCGCCTGTTCCATGAGGAAGAGGTGCGGGCCTACGACCCGCACGGCCTGGCGGCGCAGTGCCGCTGCTCGCGGGAGCGGGTGGTGACGGTGCTGAAGTCCCTGCCGCGTGAGGAAGTGGCCGACCTGAAGGTCGATGGCGCCGTGGACGTCGCGTGCGAGTTCTGCAGCACCCACTACCGCTTCGACGATGCCGAGCTTGAGACCGTTTACGGCTCGGCTTCCTGAGGTCGCGCTGTCGCTGGCCGGTTTCGCCCGGGCATGACGCCCACGGCGATGCCGGCCAGCACGCCCGCCAACCCAAGGGCGTGGGCCAGGGTCGGCCGCTCACCCAACAGGAACAGGGACGGCACCAGCACGGTGACGGGCAGCAGGCCGGTGAACAGGCCGCTACGGCTGGCGGGGATGTGGGCCGCGCCGCGCAGCCAGAACATCACCGCCACCAGGCCGTTGCCCAGCGAGGCTGCGGCGTACAGCGTCCAGGCGCCTGGCGACAGGGCGCCCCACAGCGACTGAAGCGTCATTCCCCGCGCCGTCACGACGGCGAAGGGCAGGGCCAGGACCGCCGCCATCAGATTGGCAAGGAAGGTCACGGCCAGGGGCGACACGCCGCCCAGGCGGCGGGCATAGACGTTGTACAACCCCTCCGACACCACGGCCCCCAGGACCAGGGCGTTGCCGCGCAGCGTGTCGCCGGCGCCGCCGCCACCCTCGTGACCGCCGGACGCCAGGTTCAGGGCGGCGATCCCGGCCATGGCCAAGGCGATGGCCGCGCCATTCCGCAGGGTCAACCGCTCGCGCAGGATGGCGGCGGCGCACAGGGCGGTCACGGCGGGGATGGTGCTGGTCAGGATGCCGGCGGTGGTGGCGCTGGTGCCCCGCAGGCCGTACATCAGGAAGACGTTGAACAGCATCATGCCGAACAGCGACAGCAGGGCCAGGCTGGCCCAGTCGCCGCCCGTGGCCGGCAGGACGCGGCGCGCATGGCGCACGGCCCAGGGGCTGAGCGCCAGGGCCACCAGGGTGAAGCGCACATCAGCGGCCACCAGCGGCGGCACGGATGCGACCGCCATCTTGCTGATGGGCACGGACAGGCCCACCAAGACCATGGCGGCGGTGAGGGAGAGATAGGCGGAACGCATGGGCGCCACTGTAACCGCTCATCGACCCGGCCGACACTCTTTGGGCCAACATCGCTGTTGAAGCGGGACCCGCCAGCGCTTACTTGCAGTGCCTGACTGATTGCCTTTCCCAAGGATGACGACAATGACGACCGAAACCGCGACGCTGGCTGGTGGCTGCTTCTGGGGTATGGAAGATCTGATCCGCAAGGTGCCGGGCGTGGTGGACACCCGCGTGGGCTACATCGGCGGTGAGCTGCGGAACCCGACCTACAAGGACGTGAAGACTGGCACCACCGGCCACGCCGAAGCCATCGAGATCACCTTCGATCCGGCCAGGCTGACCTATCGCCGCCTGATCGAGTTCTTCTTCCAGATCCACGACCCGACGACGGCCAACCGCCAGGGCAACGACATCGGCAGCCAGTATCGCAGCGCCATCTTCTACGCCTCGCCCGAGCAGAAGGCGGCGGCTGAGGAGGTGATGGCCGAGGTTGACGCGTCGGGCCGCTGGCCCGGTAAGGTCGTCACCCAGATCGTTCCGGCCGGCACCTTCTGGGAGGCCGAGGACTATCACCAGGACTATCTGGAAAAGAACATCGGCGGCTACACCTGCCACTGGGTCCGCCCCGACTGGGTGCTGACCGGCAAGTAAACGCTCGCTCGGACGCCGAATTGAAGAAAGGCCGCCTCCCATCCCGGGGGCGGCCTTTTTCGCGTCAGCGCCCCATCTCCCGCCCTACGGGATAGCGCAGGTAGGCGGCATCGCTGTAGGGCGTACGGTCATAGAACCAGGCCAGGCGCTGGTCCGGGTTGGCGGCGAAGCCGGGGTCGGCCTTCAGCTTGGCCTCGAAGGCGGCTTTCAGGGCCGGGTCGGCGGCCAGCATGCGCTCGGCCAGCGGGGCGATGGCGTAGGGTTCGATATATTCCGTGCGTTGCAGGATCTCGGGGAAGAAGCCCCAGGCCAGGAACGACTCGGTGCTCTCCGCCTCCAGCAGCTGGCCGGCCAGGTCGCCCAGAGGCTGGTCGGTGGGTACGCGCACGCTGCCCTTGGGGTACAACACCGTGCGCGTCTCATGCACATACCCGGACGTGTCCAGCATGACATGGCCCTCGTTGGTCTCGGTGGCCAGCTTGGGCTCCGTCAGGCGCACGGCGTCCACCGTGATCTCGCGCGGCTGATCCTGCGTTTCCATCGCCAGGCCGTGCAGGCGCAGCCGCGCGATGATCTCCGGCTTGGTCGCCGGCACCCAATAGGCCTCGGGCCGCGCGACGGTGACGCTGGGGTGATCCAGGAAGACGGGCATGCGCACCGTGGCGCCCGGCCGCCCCAGCCAGCGCACCTCCACCCCGCCCGAGGCGGGGGAGATGTAGCTCTCATGCCGCATGGTCCGGAACTCCACGCTGGCGCTGGGCGTCTTCTCCACCTCGAACGCCACGGGCAGGGTGACGGGGCGGCGGTCACGGTCGGACGCCACGGCCTGACGCAGGGCAGCACCCTGTTCCGCCAGCAGGGTCAGCGACCGCTCGATCAGCACATAGGTGCCCAGCACCCGCTGGCGATAGGGCTTCAGCGAGTGGTTCTCCACCAGCACGGTGGGGATATGCGCCAGGTTGCCGTAGCCGATGGAATAGCGCAGGGGCGTGGTGCCGCCGGCGATGCCGCCCTCCGGCTTGCGGCCGTCGGCCTCCGTCACCAGGGGGCCGGGGACGTGGCCGGCCTTGGCCAGGGCTTGGCCCACCTCCGTCTTGAAGGGGCCCGCCAGCCAGCGGTCTATGGCGGGGGAGAACAGGTCCCCAGCGGCACCCTCGTCGTTGCCGAAGGTGATGTCATAGGCGTAGTCCATGCCGTCGGTGACATGGATGTCCAGGTACAGGTCCGGCTGGTAGCGGCGGATCAGGGCGATCATGGCCCGCATCTCTGGCGTGTCCAGCTTGCCGTAGTCGCGGTTGAGGTTCAGGTTCTGCGCCGTGGTGCGCCAGCCCTGGTTCATGGGGCCGCGCTGGTTGGGCCGGTTGTAGGCGCCGGCGCGCTCATGTCCATCAACGTTGAAGATGGGCACGAACAGCAGGTTCACGCGGTTCAGCAGGCCGTCTTTGCCCCGCTGGGTGATGTCGCGCAGCAGCATCAGCCCGGCGTCCTTGCCGTCGATCTCGCCGGCGTGGATGCCGGCCTGCACCAGCAGCAGAGGCTTGGCCGGGTCCGGCTTGCCGTCGATCAGGCCCTTGGCCGCCAGCACGGCCACCATCTCCCGCCCCTCGGGCGACACACCGAACACCTCCTGCCGCAGCAGGGGTGATGCCGCGACCAGCCGGTCGATGAAGGCGCGGGTCTCATCATAGCTGGGCGTGGCGGTCAGGCCCGTCAGCTCCGCCGGGGTGGCCCAGGGATCAGTCGCCGGCACCACCAGCTTTTCCGACGCGCCGTGCCAGGGAGGCAGCGGCGGCAGGAAGTCCGTGTCCCAGGGGCCGGTCTGGGGCCCGGTCCGGGGGCCGGGCGCGGCCGCCAAGGCGGGGGCGGCGACGGACAGCATCAGGATGGCGCAGAGCGCCAGGCGATGAGGGTGGGGCATGGGCGGGACTCGGGATGGGCGAAGAGATGGGAATCGACCATCACCCGGCGGACCGGGGGCTTTCAAGAATGCTTTTGCCAGAACACCGAAAGCGCAAAAGCCCGGCTGGACAGGCCAGCCGGGCTTTTGGATTTGGTGGAGCTAAGCGGGATCGAACCGCTGACCTCTACAATGCCATTGTAGCGCTCTCCCAGCTGAGCTATAGCCCCGAACCTTGGAATTCGGACACCGCTTCTGGGGGCCCGTGACCTGGGCGGCGGCGGTGAGGCCGGGAATATGCGCAGATGCGGGGCGGAGATCAAGCGCGCAATTTCATCCGCGACCCTGGCATGTCTTTCAGTCATGTGACAGGTGGCACCGCCATCCTCGGCATTGGAAAAGAAAAAGTAGCGGCAGGGCCAGTCAATCGGATCAGAAACACAAAAGGCCGGCTGAGTCGTCAGCCGGCCTTTCGGAATTTGGTGGAGCTAAGCGGGATCGAACCGCTGACCTCTACAAT
The DNA here is from genome assembly GCF_029594735.1 of Nitrospirillum amazonense. Classification (NCBI taxonomy): domain Bacteria; kingdom Pseudomonadati; phylum Pseudomonadota; class Alphaproteobacteria; order Rhodospirillales; family Azospirillaceae; genus Nitrospirillum; species Nitrospirillum amazonense. The sequence goes on along the minus strand of NZ_JARPAF010000002.1, from coordinate 106,118 downwards.
GCCATTGTAGCGCTCTCCCAGCTGAGCTATAGCCCCAAACCATTTTTAACTCGGTCCGCGCCGCCTGGGGGCTGGCGTGGTGTGGGCGGGAATATGCTCAGATGCGCCGGCCGGATCAAGAGAAAAATCGGGGATTTCCAAACTTTTTTCCGGAACGGCCAACGCCCTGAAATTGCTCAGACTTTAGCGGTCCTCGTCGCCACCTTCGACGTCGACCACCTCGCCCATGTCATCCTCGTCGCCCAGTTCCTCGGCGTCCTCCAGCAGGACGTCCTCATCATCGTCGCCGGGCACCTCGTCGGCGGTCTCGGCTTCCTCCAGGTCATCGACCTCCAGGTCGACTTCGGCCTCTTCCAAGGCCTCTTCCTTCTCCTCGTCCTCGACCTCCACGCCGGTGTCCTCGTCATCCAGGACCGGCTTCTTGGTGTCGTCGGCCAGGATGGGACGGGCGCGGCGGGACTTCAGCAGGGCCTCAGGATCGAACACGGTCGAGCACGAGGGGCAAGTCGGCGGATTCTTCCGCATGTCGTAATAGCGGGTGCCGCAGTTCGGGCAGATCCGCTTGGTGCCCCATTCCGGTTTCGCCACGGCAATCCTCCGTCAAAAACACGCGTGACGACGGCCCGGGCCGGCCATGTCCACGCTTCATATAAAAAGGTACAGGAGCGGGCGTTTGCCATGAAGCCCGCCCCCTGTCAAACGTGAATCCTCGAAGACACCCACAAGGGGGCGCTTTCGTCCCATGCGGCGGCGCCCATCGGGGCCCCCTGGGCAGTCCCCGGGCCCCAACGCCTTGCGCGGCGGCGGGGGTAGGGCCATCCTGGACGCTGTTCCGCCCCGCCATTCCAGGGACTCCAATCCCCATGTCCGCGCCCGCCTTGTCCACCTGGATCTCATCCCCCGTCCCGCCGCTGGGCGGCACGGTGGTGGTGCCGGGCGACGCCGCCATCGCGGCGCGCGCCCTGGTGCTGGCGGCGCTGGCCGTGGGGGAGAGCCGGGTGACGGGCGCCCCCGTCGGGCTGGAGCCGCTGGTGCGGGCCCTGTGCACGCTGGGGGCCCATCTTGAGCCACTGGGCGAGGGCGCCTGGCGGGTCCACGGCGTGGGCGTTGGCGGCCTGCGCCAGGCCCCGGGCCTGCTGGACGTCGGCCCCGACGGCCTGGCCTTCGCCTTGCTGGCCGGCCTCTTGGCCACGCAAGGGGGCGAGACCTTCCTCACCACCAGCCATCCTGCCGCCACCACTTTCCTGAAGACGGCATTGCCTCCATTGGCGCGCATGGGGGCGGCCTTCACTCCCGCCGGTGACGGGCTGGGCGGCTTCCATCCCCCGTTGTTGGTGCGCGGCACGGCCCGGCCGGTGCCGGTGGACCACCGGCCGCTGGCCCCGGTGGCGTGCGAGGTGAAGTCCGCCCTGCTGCTGGCCGCGCTCAACGTCGCCGGCCGCACCACGGTGGTGGAGGAAACGCCCACCGCCGACCATACCGAACGCCTGTTGCGCCAGTTCGGCGCCACTGTCACCGCCCGCCACCAGCCGGACGGCGCCTGGGCCGTCAGTATCGACGGCCAGCGGGAACTGCGGCCGGCCAGGGTGGCGGTGCCGGGCGACGCCTCCCTGGCGGGCGCCGCCCTGGTGGCCGCCGCCCTGCGCCCCGGCCCCGGCATCGCGCTGCCCCACGTCGGCGTCAATGAACACCGCATCGCCCTGCTTCCCGTGCTGCGCGACATGGGCGTGGGCGACATGGGCGCCATCCGGGCGGCGGCGGGTCAGGCCGCCAGCGAGGGCGAACCCGTGGCCGACCTGCGGCTGCACCCGCCAGCGCATGCCTTGCACGGGGTTGAGGTCGCGGCCGCATCCCTCAGCACCGGTGAGCTGGCGCTGGTGGCGGTGGCGGCGTCTTGCGCCCGGGGCACGACGGTGCTGCGCGGCCTGCCCCTTCGCCTGGCCCGAATGGTGCCGTCCCTGGTGGCGGCCTTGGGCGCCTGCGGAGTCACGGTGTCGGCAGGGGCGGATGTCCTGACCGTCACCGGCGACGGCCAGCCGCCGCAGGGCGGGGCGACGGTGGAGGTCGATGCCGACCTGGCGCCGGCCTTCCTGGCGCTGGGCACCGCAGCTGCGCACCCCATAGCCGTGCGGTCCAGCCTGGGCCCGGCGGCCGCCTCCTTGCTCAACGCCCTTGGCGCCGCCATCACGCAAGAGTGAGGGGTGGGGCCGGCTTGCCAGGCGGGGCGGGCGGTGTTAGGCCACCGGCCTGTCCCCCTTCCGGTTCCACTTGCTCGGCGAAGGCGCCCCATCCCCATGACTTCTTCCTTCATCGTCGCCATCGACGGCCCGGCCGCCAGCGGCAAGGGCACGCTGGCCCGCCGCCTGGCCGCCACCCTGGGCTTCGCCCACCTGGACACGGGCGCGCTGTACCGCGCGGTGGGGTTGACGCTGTTGCGGGCCGGCCATGCGCCGGACGACACGCAGGCCGCCATCGCCGCCGCCCAGGGCCTCGATCCCGCCACCGTGCTGCCCCTGATGAACGACCCGGCGCTGCGCCAGGACGCGGTGGCGGTCGCTGCCTCCAAGGTCTCGGTGGTGCCCGAGGTGCGGGCGGCCCTGTTGGATTTCCAGCGCAATTTCGCCAACCACCCGCCCGGCGGCGCGAAAGGCGCGGTGCTGGACGGCCGCGATGTCGGCACCGTGGTCTGCCCCGACGCGCCCGCCAAGCTCTATGTGACCGCCGACGTTGAGGTCCGCGCCCGGCGCCGTTTGTCGGAGTTGCGGAATACTGGCGCTGAGGCTATATACGAGGCCGTCCTGGAGGACATGAAAGTTCGTGATGCGCGTGACAGTCAACGGGCGGTGGCACCGCTGAAGCCCGCTGTCGACGCGTTTTTGCTTGATACGTCCATGATGGATGCCGAACAGGCATTCGTCGCCGCCACGGACTTCATCCGCTCCAGACCCGCGTTTCCCGGCTTCCTTTAAAACGGACGGTTAGGCCGCGCGGCCCCCAACTCAACCCAAGTCGCCGGGCATGGTGTCCGACGCCATGGGCCAAGTTAACCTCCTGTCGGCCGGGCGTCTGCCGGGGGGTTGGAACGGGCCTGTGCTGGATCCACTCAAGGAGTTTAAATGGCCCAGGTTTCCGCCGCCAAGTCCCAAGACCGTGGGATGAAGGAAAGTTTCGCCGCCCTTCTGGAAGAGTCGCTCGGCACGAGCGAGAGCCTCGAAGGCACGGTGGTTAAGGGCACCGTTCTCAACATCGAGAACGACATGGTGCTCATCGACGTTGGTCTGAAGTCCGAAGGCCGGGTCGCGCTGAAGGAATTCGCCGTCCCCGGTCAGCCGGTTGAGCTGAAGATCGGCGACACGGTCGAGGTCTACCTCGAGCGCATGGAAGACAAGCACGGCGAAGCCATGCTGTCGCGCGAGAAGGCCAAGCGCGAAGAGGCCTGGACCCAGCTGGAGCGTGCGTTCACCGAACAGCAGCGCGTCACCGGCATCATCTTCGGCCGCGTCAAGGGCGGCTTCACGGTCGACCTGTCGGGCGCCGTGGCCTTCCTGCCGGGCAGCCAGGTGGACATCCGCCCGGTGCGCGACATCTCCCCGCTGATGGGCACCCCGCAGCCCTTCCAGATCCTGAAGATGGACCGCTCGCGCGGCAACATCGTCGTGTCGCGTCGCGCCGTTCTGGAAGAGAGCCGCGCCGAGGCCCGTTCGGAGCTGGTGGCCAACCTCAAGGAAGGCCAGGTTCTGCAGGGTGTGGTCAAGAACATCACCGACTACGGCGCGTTCGTGGATCTGGGTGGTGTCGACGGCCTGCTGCACGTCACCGACATCGCCTGGCGCCGCATCAACCACCCCTCGGAAGCCCTGCAGATCGGCCAGACCGTTACGGTCCAGGTCGTCCGCTTCAACTCCGAAACCCAGCGCATCAGCCTGGGCATGAAGCAGCTTGAGGCTGATCCGTGGGAAGGCGTGGAAGCCAAGTACCCGGTCGGCGCCAAGTTCAAGGGCCGCGTCACCAACATCACCGACTACGGCGCCTTCGTGGAGCTGGAGCCCGGCATCGAGGGTCTGGTGCACGTCTCCGAGATGTCCTGGACCAAGAAGAACGTCCACCCCGGCAAGATCGTCTCCACCTCCCAGGAGGTCGAGGTCATGGTGCTGGACGTGGATCCGCAGAAGCGCCGCATCTCCCTGGGCCTCAAGCAGTGCCTGGACAACCCGTGGGAGACGTTCGTCGACAAGTTCCCGGCCGGCACCGAGCTGGAAGGCGAGGTCAAGAACATCACCGAGTTCGGTCTGTTCGTTGGTCTGCCGGGCGACATCGACGGCATGGTCCACATGTCCGACCTCGACTGGAACAAGTCGGGTGAAGAGGCCATCCAGGACTACAAGAAGGGCGATCACGTCCGCGTGAAGGTCCTGGACGTCGACGTGGAAAAGGAACGCATCAGCCTGGGCATCAAGCAGCTGGCCAGCGATCCGTTCGAAGCCACCGTCGCCGGCGTCAAGAAGAACGACGTCGTCACCTGCACCGTCACCGCCATCACCGAGGGCGGCATCGAGGTGTCGGTCGTCGACGGCTTCACCGGCTTCATCCGCAAGTCCGACCTGTCGCGTGAGCGTTCCGAGCAGCGCCCGGACCGTTTCGCCGTCGGCGAGAAGGTCGACGCCAAGGTCACGCAGATCGATCGCGCCAGCCGCAAGATCGGCCTGTCGATCAAGGCGAAGGAAGTCGAGGAAGAGAAGCAGGCGATGGCCGAGTTCGGTTCGTCCGACTCGGGCGCTTCGCTGGGCGATATCCTGGGCGCCGCGCTGAAGCGCGCCCAGAAGGACAAGGACGAGGCCTGAGACTTGGTCCGTCAGGACTGAGTTTCAGGGCCCATCCGGGTCTTGAGTAGGAAAAGGCCGTCCCCGGGCAACCGGGGGCGGCTTTTTTCTTATCCAGCCGGCTTGGCCGGACGGAGGAGCTCGACGGGGAGGGCCCCCGAAAGGCTGAGTTCAATCAGCGATAATGCAAGAGTATGAAGACCTTACCCTTGCCAGGACGGGTCCGCTCCGGCACAGTTGAGGGAGGACGGGCGGCGACGGAGGCCGTGACCCCGACCCCACGGGGGCCTAGCCGAGGCCTGCCACCAGGGGAAGCGGGGCGCGGTATCAGGACCTGCTAGGCGTGGGTGGATGTACGCCCAGGCCGTCGGCCTGCCGGGAGGCACCAACGACACGATAAAGATAGCGTTCCCGCGAGACCGGGACCGATTGCCCAAGGGGGAATTGCCGATGACCAAGTCGGAACTCATCATGCGGCTGGCGGAACTCAATCCGCACCTCTACCAGCGCGATGTGGAAAAGATCGTCACCACCATCTTCGACGAGATCACCGAGGCTCTGGCCCGGGGTGACCGGGTGGAGTTGCGCGGCTTCGGTGCCTTCTCCGTGAAACGGCGCGACGCCCGCACCGGCCGCAACCCCCGCACGGGCCAGGCGGTGGACGTGGATGAGAAGTTCATTCCCTTCTTCAAGACGGGCAAGCAGCTGCGTGAGCAGTTGAACACCGACTGATAGCCCCCATCTGTGGGACCCGGTCCCGGCGGTTCCGTCGGGACCTTCTCGGCGCCGCCCCAGGGGCCGCCCCATCCGGGGGCGGTCCAGGGCGGCCGTTGCCAGTGGAGCGGCCAGTGCTGCGTTACCTTTCCTGGATCGTGTCCATACCCCTGGCCCTCGTCGCCATCGACTTCGCCATCGTGAATGAGGAGTTGGTGCGCCTGACGCTGTGGCCGCTGGACGGCGCGGTGGTGGCGCCGTCCTTTGCGGTGGTGTTCGTGTCCCTGCTGGTGGGCTTCCTCGCCGGCGGCCTGATTTCCTGGCTGTCGGCCGGCAAGCACCGCCGGGCCCTGCGCAAGGAGCGGGCGCGGGGCGACCAGCTGCAGCGCGACCTGGACGCGGCCCGCTTGCACGCGGCCGATCTGGAAAAGCGCATTGCCGCCGCCGACCGGGCCGCGGGTGCGGCGGCGGCCCCGCCCGCCGACGTGCGGGTGATGTCGCTGCGCTAGTTGGCTTGCCCTCAAGCGCCGGGCGCGGCCATCCGGCCGCTTGGCTTCCTCGTTTTCCAGTCCGCTGACACTCTCCGGAAAACTGTGGCGGATGCGGTCGCATCCTGCAGCGGCATGAAATGATTTCATGCCGCTGGTTTGACGTGTTGGGTTACAGGCGGCTCTCAGCGGCCCGCCTTTTCCTTTTCCGTTTTCGCCGCCTCATCCGCCAGACGCTTGTCCAGGCGGGCGGTCACCGCCTCGCCGTAGCGATGGCAGGCGGTCTCGTCCACCAGGGGCAGGGTGGCGTTGGGGCCCAGGCGCTTCCACATCTGCGAGGCGTCGGGATGGGGCGTCAGCAGGATGTCGCAGGGCAGGGCGGCCATGGTGGCGATGGCTTGGCGGAAGCGGGCCAGCACCCCCGGATGCGCTGCCTCGTCCGAATAGCGGTAGACGTCGTCGGTGTAGGCGCTGAGGCTGTCGGCGTAGACGATGTGGTGGCAGCGGCCATCCTGGCAGCTGTCCCAGGTCCAGGTGGTGGCGCCCGGCGTGTGGCCCGGCGTGGCATGGGCCGTCAGGCGGATGGGGCCCAGGGTCACCTCTTCCCCGTCCTTCAGGCGCTTCACATGCGGGATGGCGGGGAAGGCCTCGATGCTCAGGTACTGCGGGTCGCCCCGGTCGCCCTTGCCGTGCTCCAGCGCGCCGGCCGCGGCCGACAGGGCCATGACCGTGGCACCCGAGTCCCGCTGCAACTGGGCGATGCCCCCGGCGTGGTCCAGGTGCTCATGGCTGTTCAGGATGATGCGCACATCCTCCACCTTGAAACCCAGGGCGCGGATATTGGCCTCGATCAGCGGGGCCGCCTTCTCCGTGGCGCCGTCGATCAGCACATGGCCTTGTGGCGAGGTGATGAGGATGGAGGACAGGCCGCAGGTGCCGACGTACCACGTATCGGCATAGATATGCAGCGGCGCCGCCGGCATGTTCCAGTCCGCCCCCTCCGGACAGGCCGCCGCCGGCTGCGTCATCGTCCGCGGCGTCGGCTCGGCAGCCCCGACCTCGGCAGCCATGACGGGGGCGGCAACGCCGCACAACAGAAGGGCGGCGAGGGCGAGGCGCAGGGTCATGGGAGGCGGTCCGAGGTCTTGGGGAGGGGAAACTTCCGCGTGTGTGACCGCCAATTCTGGCTAAAAAAGGGCCGGTGCGTCACTCGCCACGCACTAGATGGTAGCGTTTTCCGCTACCGGGGCCGGCGCTTGCGGCCGCGCCAGTCGGGCTTGCGGCTGCCCTCGCCGGCCGGCCGGTTGGCAGCGGCCTTGGGCGGGCGGTTTCCGCGCACGGCGCGGTAGCGGGCCACCAGGGCGATAAAGGGTGCGCGCAGCCGCTCCACCAGTGTGTCGTCCCCCTCCAGCTTGGCCAGGGCGAAGGCGCCGGCCTCCAGCGTCGACACGCTTTCGCGCCGGGGCTCGCGGCGCAGGTTGCCGTAGGCGGAAACGAAATCCGGATGGACGATCAGGCGGCGCAGCTTCAGCAGCCAGGCGTTGCGCCACCATAGGGCCTTGGCCTGCGACCAGGACCCGTCCAGCAGGATGATGCCCTCCAGGTCGGCCAGCACGGTGGGGTCCTCCACCGTCTGGCCCTTCCTGTCCACAAGGCGCAGGGTACCGGGCTGTGTGGCGACGGCGTCGTCGCCCGAGCCCATGTACAGCACGGCCCAACGGCGCGGGTCGGCCTCTCTGCCCAAGGCTTTCGCCAAATTGGGCCAGGACAGCCCCACCTTCAGCCGGCCGCGCGCCAGGCCCAGGGTCAGCAGCCGGGCGCTGCCCAGTTCCACGTCCTGTTCCTGGGGATGCTGCAGCACCAGCACCTCCAGCCGGGTCTCGATGGGCGTGATACCTTCGCAAACGCAGAGGTCCAGTGGCTTGGCGCAACGGGGACAGGCGGCCGGGGCGGCGGCGGGCTGGGGGGCGGCGTCTTCCGCCGGCGGCACGGTGTCGTCGGTCATCTCAACCAGCGTTCTCTTCCATGAAACGGGCCATGCGCATGGGCGTCGGGTTCCGCGCCATGGTCCTTCCCGCAGCCGCCTCCCGTGATGGGGTTAAGTCGCCTGCGACGATGACGCCTGAGCGCCGGGGCTTGACGGCGGGACCGACAAGCGTTGACGTGGACCCGGCGGGGCCCTCCCGTCAAGATTCTAGCACAGCCTACCCCGGTATAGAGCCATGGCCACCGTCACCGTCCTGCCCCGCCGCTTCACCTCTCCGCCCACACTGGAGGAGATTGAACGCCTGGCCACCGACGCCATCGCGTCCATCCCGCCCGAGCTGCGGGTGCACATGGGCAACCTGGTGGTCCATGTCGCCGAATTCCCGGATGAGCAGACGGAACGGGAGATGGGGCTGGAAACCCCGTTCGACATTCTGGGCCTCTACCGTGGCGTCTCCCTGCCCCAGCGCGGCGCCAACGACGCCAGCCATGGGCCGGACATGATCTTCCTCTACCGCCGCCCGCTGCTGGACTATTGGTGCGAAACCGGGGAGGATCTGGGCGATCTGGTGCTGAACGTCATGATCCACGAGATCGGCCACCATTTCGGCTTCACGGATGACGACATGTACGGCATCGAGGCCAACGACCCCTGAGTTTAGGGGGTACCGATATCGGGGATCGGCACCGATATAAGAAACGAGGAGCGGGCGGCTTTGGTGCCTCCGGCCGAAAGAAGGGGATGGGGTTATGGCGGCCTTCGTGTGGACCGGCCTGGTCACGCTTCTGGCGTTGTTCGTCTATTTCTGGACCATCGGACAGGTCAGTCGGGCACGCACCCGGCATGGGGTGGAGGCGCCGTCCGTGGATGGCCCGCCGGCCTTCCAGCGGGTGCTGCGCGTTCAGGTGAACACCCTGGAACAGATCGTGCTGTTCCTTCCCAGCCTGTGGCTGTTCGCCAACATCTGGGGCGACCACCAGGCGGCGGTAATCGGCCTGGCATGGCCTATCGGCCGCGTGCTGTACGCCGTGACCTACTACGCCGATGCCAAGAAGCGCGCCGCCGGCTTCGGCCTGGCGCTGTTCGGGACCTCGGTGCTGCTGGTCGGCAGCCTCATCGGCCTGGTGCGCTACCTGCTGGGGATTTAACTGCCCGCCTGCAGCGTGGCGTCCGCCAGGCGGTAGTACAGGCCGTTGTCGTCATCACCCACCATGTGCAGCGTGCCGGTCAGGGTGATGGGCTCGTTGGTCATGGCGATGGGGGCGCTGGTCTTCACCTCCATCAGGTCGGCAGGGCCGGGCGGCGGGCAGAAGGGGCAGCTGGGCGCCATGGCGCTCAACAGGAAATGGCCGGACTTCTCCTTCTGCTCCAGCGGGATGATGAAGCCGGCGATGGTCAGGGGCTTGCCCTCCAGCGCCTGGACCTCCGGCCCGAAGGCGGCACGCACGCGCAGCAGGCCGTTGTCCATGCTGTGCACTTCCTTGACGTCGGCCAGCTTGTCCCAGCCCAGGGTGGCCTTGGGGATGTTGGCCTGCACGGATGCCGCCGTGCCCGGTGCCGGTGCCGTGGGCGTGGCCGACGCCACCTTCTTGTCAGCCGCCAGGGCGGGCGCCCCGGCGACGGCGCCGGTGGCAATGACCGCCATCATCAGGGCGGCGGCGAATGTGCGCTTGGCCTGAACCGTCATGGCGAAATCCTTTCTCTCAACTGCCAAATGCTTTGTTGGCCCCCAATCGTGGCCGATTGAGGGCTGGGTGTGGAGCGGGGTCACCCCCGCGACAGCACCGCCGACACGTCCGTGCGATAGGCCTGGACGGCCGGAACCAGGGCGGCCAGCACCGACAGGCCGGCCGCCAGGACAAGAAGATAGGGTTCGGTGGCCGGAAACTGGAGTCCTGTGATGCCCATGTCGCGGGCCTGGGGCACCAGGCGGCCCGCCAGTTCCACCGCGCCATGGCCCAGCGCCAAGCCCAGCACAGTGCCGGCCGCCCCCATGGCCAGCGCCTCGGTCAGCAGCAGGCAGGAGACGCGCATGCGCGTGGCGCCCAGGGCGCGCATGACCGCCAGGTCATAGCGCCGCGCCTGGGTGGCGTTGTACAGCGCGACAAAGATGCTGAGCGCGGACGAGGCGACCAGCAGAAGGCCGAAACCCCGCACCGTGTCCGTGCCGATGCCCACCAGGGACAGCAGCCGCGTCATCTCCGCCGCCGGCGAGGCCGCCTGCATGGCGCTGCCGGTATTGATGCGCCGGGGCAGCAGCGCGGCCGCGATGGGGGAGCGGTAGCGCAGCAGGACGGACGTCACTTCGCGTTCGGGTGGCGGCTGGGTCCCCTGCTCGTGCTCTTCAGCATCGCCGTCGTGGTGATGATGGTGGGCGTCGTGCACCGCCCACACGCTGTCGATGGGGGTCAGCACCAGGCGGTCCACCACGCCGCCGGTGGGGGCCAGAATGCCCACCACGGTATAGGGCATGCCCTCATGCACCGCCCCGCCGGCCGACAGGCCATGGTTGCCATTGAACTGATCGCCCACCTTCAGGCCGGCGGCCCGCGCCACCTGGGCGCCCACCGTCGCCTCCATGGGCGCCTGCCATAGCCGGCCGGTCGCCACCTGGGCATGGCGCAGGGCGACGAAGGCCGGGTCGGTGCCGACGATGCGGTATCCCCGGAAGCTGTCACCCAGGGCCAGGGGGACGGCCTGGGCCACCAGCGGGTCGGATGCCAGGGCCTGCGCCTGGGACAGCGGGATGTTCCCGGTGGGAATATCGATCTGGTACAGCGCGGACAGGATCAGCTGCAGCGGACTGCCCTTGGCGCCCACCACCAGGTCGACCCCGGCGGCATCCTTGGCCAGGCGGTCCTGCACTTGCGTGCCCACCAGGATCAGCACGACGATGGTGCCGGTACCCAGCGCCAGCAGCGCCACGTTCAGGCAGGTGGTGAGGGCCGCGCGTTTCAGGTACGCCCAGGCCAGGCCGAGGGTGGTCATGCCGCCTCCGTCACGGGGCTGAGCTTGGGCAGGTCCAGCCGGTCGGATATCCGGGCGCGGGTGCGCTCGTCATGGGTGGCCACCAGCAGGGTGGCGCCGCACACCTCCGCCTGTTCCAGCAAAAGGTCCAGCACCAGGGCGCAGTTCTCGTCATCTAGGGCCGATGTCGGCTCATCCGCCAGGATCAGCTTGGGCTGGGTGACCACGGCGCGGGCGATGGCCACGCGCTGCTTTTCCCCCTGGCTCAGATGCTCCGGCTTGGCGGCCAGGCGGTTGCCCAGGCCCACGCGGTCCAGCGCCCGGGCCACGGCCCCCGCGTCGCGCGACAGGCCGGCCAGCCAGCGGGCCAGATGCAGGTTCTGGCCCACGTCCAGCGCCGCGACCAGGTGCAGGGTCTGGAAGACGATGCCGATCAGGCGCCCCCGCAGATGGTCGCGGGCGGCGGCGTCCAGGTCCCACACCGCCTGGCCGTCCAGAAGGATGCGGCCCCCGTCCGGCCGCTTCAGGCCGGCCAGGGCATGGATCAGGGTGGTCTTGCCGCTGCCGCTGGGGCCCAGCAGCAGGCAATGCCGGCCCGCCTCCACCGACCACTGGGGAATATCCAGCACCGGCCGGCCCGCGATGGCGTGGCGCAGACCGGTGACGTCGATAAGGGGCATGGGACCTGTATCCTGCCGCGTTGCCGAACCCCGGCGGCTGCCACCGGCGGGACGGGCGCATCTTGGGCGGCGCCGCGACGTCCGGCAAGCGGGAAGGGGTGGGCCGGATGTCGCGGCCCTACCTTCTTGGAGAGGGGGACCGGGTGAGCATTTGATTCCCGTGTCCGAGGTTGCTACAGTCGCCGCAGATGTCTTGGCACTCCCGGAATAAGGGTAAGGCATTGGAAAATAATCGGAAAATTTCAATCCTGTTCGTTTGCACGGGCAACATCTGCCGTTCCCCCACGGCGGAGGGCGTGATGCGCCGCCGCCTGGCCATGGATGGCCTGGCCGACGATGTGACGGTGGCAAGCGCCGGCACCCACGGCTATCACGTGGGGGAGGCGCCGGACATCCGGGCGGTCGAGGCGGCGCGCCATCGCGGCGTCGACCTGTCGGCGCTGCGGGCCCGCCGCGTGGACGCGGATGATTTTGAGCGGTACGACATGGTTCTGGCCATGGACCGCGATCATCTGGATTTCCTGCGCCGCCTGGCGCCACCCAAGCACCGCGACCGGGTGCAGCTGTTCCTGGACTACGCCCCCGACCATAAGGGTCACGACGTGCCCGATCCCTATTATGGGTCGGAGGACCAGTTCGACACCGTACTGGACATGATCGAGGCCGCGGCCGACGGCCTGCTGGACGAGGTCCACCGCCGGCTGGGGCGCAAGGCGGGCTAGGGAAACGGACTCGGCTTGGCGGGCCGGGGGCGCTATACCTAAGGGCCCCATCGTTCCCGTCCTACCGGATTTAGTGCCGTGCCCGATACCACCGATACCGCATCCCCGGCGTCCTCCGCCCAGGGCGTAACGCCCATGATGGCGCAGTACCTGGAGATCAAGGCCCAGCACCCGGGCGCCCTGCTGTTCTACCGCATGGGTGATTTTTACGAGATGTTCTTCGACGACGCGGTGGCCGCCGCTCGCGCGCTGGACATCACGCTGACCAAGCGCGGCCTGCATCTGGGGGAAGAGATCCCCATGTGCGGCGTGCCGGTGCATTCGCACGAGAACTATCTGTCACGCCTCATCCGCCTGGGCTTCCGCGTCGCCATCTGCGAGCAGACCGAGGACCCGGCGGAGGCGCGCAAGCGCGGTGGCAAGGCGGTGGTGCGGCGCGAGGTGGTGCGCGTCGTCACCCCCGGTACCATCACCGAGGACGGCCTGCTGGACGCCCGGTCCAACAACTACCTGGCGGCATTGGCCGAGGTGGGCGGCGCCCTGGGCCTGGCCTGGCTGGACCTGTCGACCGGGGAGCTGACCCTGCAGCCGGTGGAACGCGCGGCCCTGCCGGCCGCCCTGGCCCGCCTGGCGCCGGGTGAGCTGCTGGTGTCCGAACGCCTGACGCAGCAGCCGGAGCTGTTCGAGCTGTGGGCCGAGTGGCGCGACCAGCTGACGGTGCAGCCTAACGCCCGATTCGACAGCGAGAACGGCCGCCAGCGCCTGCTGGACCTGTATGGCGTGGGCACACTGGACGCCTTCGGCAGCTTCAGCCGGGCGGAGGTGGCGGCCGCCGGCTCCCTGGTCGATTATGTGGAACTGACGCAAAAGGGCCGGGTGCCCCGCCTGGACCGGCCGCGCCGCCTGGCGCTGGGCGCGGTCATGGAGATCGACCCGGCTTCCCGCCGCAACCTGGAACTCAGCCGCACGCTGACGGGGGAAAAGCGCGGCAGCCTCCTGGGCGCTATCGACCGCACGGTCACCGGCGCCGGCGCCCGCCTGCTGGCGGCCCACTTGGCCTCCCCCCTCACCGATCCCATCGCCATCGGCCGGCGCCTGGACACGGTGGCCTATTTCGTGGAGCAGGGCGGTTTGCGGGCCGACATCCGCGCGCACCTGGGCCGGGCGCCGGATATCGAGCGCGCGCTGTCCCGCCTCAGCCTGGGCCGGGGCAGCCCGCGCGACCTGGCGGGGGTGCGCGACGGCCTGGGCCGCGCCCGTGACATCTGCGACACCTTCCCGGCCGAGGCGCTGCGCGGCGCCCTGGAACCGCCGCTGCCCCCAGGCCTTCTCGACGCCCTACACGGCGTGAAGGTGCCGGCCGACCTGGTGTCCATGCTGGCGGCGGCCCTGGGCCCGGACCTGCCGCTGAACGCCCGCGACGGCGGCTTCATCGCCCAGGGCTATTCGGCCCCCCTGGATGAACTGAAGGAGTTGCGCGACGACTCGCGCCGCCTCATCGCCAACCTCCAGGCCCGCTATGCCGGGGATACGGGCATCAGCACCCTGAAGATTCGGCACAACAACGTGCTGGGCTATTACATCGAGGTCACCGCCCAGCACGGCGACAAGCTGATGGCGGCGGAACAGCGCGGCACCTACATCCACCGCCAGACCCTGGCCAACGCCATGCGCTTCACCACGGTGGAGCTGTCGGACCTGGAACGTCGCGTGGCGGAGGCGGGCGACAAGGCGCTGGCCCTGGAACTGGCCCTGTTCGAGGAACTGACCCAGGCGGTCCTGGCCAGGGCCGACGACATCGCCTCCACCGCCCAGGCGCTGGCGTCGCTGGATGTGGCGACCTCGCTGGCCGACATCGCGGTGGAATGCCGCTGGTGCCGCCCGGTGGTGGACGACAGCCGCGAATTCCGCATCGTGCGCGGCCGGCATCCGGTGGTGGAGGCGGCACTGGTGGCCGCCGCCAGCGGGCCCTTCGTCGCCAATGACTGCGACCTGTCGGACGCCAACCGCCTGTGGCTGCTGACCGGCCCCAACATGGCCGGCAAGTCGACCTTCCTGCGCCAGAACGCCCTGGTGGCCGTGCTGGCGCAGATGGGCAGCTTCGTGCCCGCCGATGCCGCCCACATCGGTGCCGTCGACCGGCTGTTCAGCCGCGTGGGTGCCGCCGACGACCTGGCGCGCGGCCGTTCCACCTTCATGGTGGAAATGGTGGAGACGGCGGCCATCCTGAACCAGGCCACGGGGCGCAGCCTTGTCATCCTGGATGAGATCGGGCGCGGTACCGCCACCTTCGACGGCCTGTCCATCGCCTGGGCGGCGGTAGAGCACCTGCATGAGGTCACGCGCTGCCGCGCCCTGTTCGCCACCCACTACCATGAGCTGACGACCCTGTCGTCCAAGCTGCCGTCGCTGGCGTGCCACACCATGCGCATCAAGGAATGGCAGGGCGACGTGGTGTTCCTGCATGAGGTGGCCGCCGGCGCCGCCGACCGCAGCTATGGCATCCACGTGGCCCGCCTGGCCGGGCTGCCGGCCACCGTCATCAGCCGGGCGGAGGAGGTGCTGGCCATCCTGGAGGCGGGCGACCAAGGCAGCGCCGTGACGCGGCTGGCCGACGATCTGCCCCTGTTCAGCGCGCCCGTGCGCCGCGCACCGGAGCCCGCCGCGGCGCCGCCGCCAGAATCGCCGGCGCTGGCGGCGCTGAAGTCCGTTAGCCCGGATGAGCTGACGCCGCGCCAGGCGCTGGAAGAGCTGTACCGGCTGAAGGGGTTGTTGCAGGGCGCCCACTGAGGCGGGGCGGGCGCCTCATTCCTTGGGCAGCGTGGGGCCCTGGTCCGGCTTGGTGACGTCCACGAAGTCGCCGTCGATGACGGTGGTGGGACGGGCGGGGCCGCCATAGCTGCCGCCCCCATTCATTCCGCCCCCGGCTGTCCGCACGGTGAAGCGGGTGCCCGACAGCCGCTGGGCCTGGCCCAGCAGGGCGCGGCGCACCGGCGGGACCAGCAGGGCGACGCCGGCCACATCGCTGATGAAGCCGGGCACGGCGAACAGCACACCGGCGGTGGCCAGGCACAGGCCATCCCAGGCCTCCACCACCGGGGCCTGGCCCGGTGACAGCCCGGCGGCCTTGCGCAGGGCGTCCAGCCCCTGGCGCTGCACCAGCCACAGGCCGACGATGGTGGACAGCACCACCAGGGCCACGGTGCCCAGGACGCCCACCTTCTCCCCCACCCAGGCGAAGGCGGCGATTTCCGCCAGAAGATACGCGATGAGAAAAAGGGGAAGGCGCATAAGCTTGCTCTTTCTTCGGGCGCCGCCTATCTACAGCGAGAGGGCCGCCCGTAATGACAACCGGGTGTTCGGTCTTAACATGGTGGGGCGAGGGCCCCGTATCCAGGTGCCGATTGGGCCTGGAACGCGGGCTTATTTCAAGCGCCGGAGGTTCGAAGTCTGCAATGGGTGACAACTCCTACTTCTTCGAAATCATCATCTTCGCGATGATCGCCGTGTTCCTGGCCTATCAGCTGCACAAGGCGCTGGGCCGCAAGACGGGGGAGGAGCGTGAGCGCCCCAACCCCTTCACCGCCGTCCCTCCCGCGCAAGGGCCGACCACCCAGGGTCAGCAGGGCCAGGGTCAGCAGGGCGTGCGCCCGCCGCCCTTCCAGGGGGTGCAGCCCAAGGTGATCGAGGGCACCGCGCGCGACGTCACCCCGCCCGACTACGACGGCCCGCTGTCGCTGGAAGCTGGCCTCGCCCGCATCCACCAGGCCGATCCCAGCTTTGACGAGCGGCGTTTCCTGAAGGGCGCGGAAGGCGCCTTCGGCATCATCGTCGACGCCTTCGCCCGGGGCGATACCGGCGCCCTGCGCCCGCTGCTGGCCGACGCCGTCTACAACGACTTCGCCAAGGCCATCGAGGCGCGCGCCCGGGCGGGCGAGACGCTGGAGGCGCACATCCAGGCCTTCGACACCGTGGACCTGGTGCAGGCCCGCCTGCTGGAAGGCCAGGCCCTGTGCACGGTGAAGTTCATCACCCACCAGACCAACGTCACGCGCGATGCCCAGGGGCGGGTGGTGGACGGCGACGCCGAGCATCCGGCCGAGGTGGTGGACATCTGGACCTTCGCCCGCGACACCAAGTCGTCCGACCCCAACTGGCGCCTGGTCGAAACCCGCGTTCCGCATTAAGCGGGCGAATGGCGGCGCAAATCGCGATGCGCGCCGCATCCGGTGTTTCCTTCCGGCGGCGATCCGTTTTAAGGTCCGGCTCGACCTGACGATCCAGCCGCCCAGCGAGGAACCATTGCCCATACCGTGCCGGCCCGTTTTCGCCCGCGCGGCGCGCGGCGTGGCGGGCGCCCTGCTGCTGCTGACCACCGCCTGTTCCCTGTTCACCTCCGAAGAGCCGCCGCCGCCGGCCCCGGCGCCGGGGGCCAAGCTGGTGCTGCAGCCGGCCGCCTATGCCGACCTGCCCGGGTGGCAGGCTGACAGGGTGGTTGAGGCCGTGCCCGCCATCCTGCGTTCCTGTGACAAGATGCTGCGCCAGACCTCCGGTGTCGCGGGCAAGCCCCAGGACTGGAACGCCCCCTGCTCGGCCCTGAAGAACCTGCCGCCGGGGAACGAGGCCATGGCCCGCGCCGCGCTGGAACGCTGGTTCCAGCCCTGGCGCGCCACCGACAACGGCAATCCCGAGGGTTTGTTCACCGGGTACTATGAGGCGGAACTGCGCGGCAGCCGCACGCGCCACGGCCGCTACACGGTGCCGCTCTATCGCCGTCCGCCCGACCTGGTGATGGTCGACCTGGGCGAGTTCCGCGACAGCCTGAAGGGCCAGCGCATCGCCGGCCGGGTGACGGACGGCAAGCTGAAGCCCTACGAGGACCGCCGCCGTATCGAT
The DNA here is from genome assembly GCF_029594735.1 of Nitrospirillum amazonense. NCBI lineage: Bacteria > Pseudomonadati > Pseudomonadota > Alphaproteobacteria > Rhodospirillales > Azospirillaceae > Nitrospirillum > Nitrospirillum amazonense. Next base: position 88,844 of record NZ_JARPAF010000002.1, on the reverse strand, counting down.
GCCGGCGCCCTGACCGGCAAGGGGTTGGAGCTGGTGTGGCTGGACGACGCCGTCGATGCCTTCTTCCTGCACATCCAGGGCTCCGGCCGGGTGGTGCTGGAGGAGGGGGGCGAGATGCGCGTGGCCTATGACGGGCAGAACGGCTGGCCCTATGTCGCCATCGGCCGCCAGATGGCGGCGGATGGCAAGCTGGACCGCGACGCTGTCACCATGCAGTCCATCCGCGCCTGGCTGGCGGCCAACCCGGCGCAGGCCCAGGCCACCATGGAAGGCAACCCGTCCTACGTCTTCTTCAAGCCGCTGGAGGGGGACGGCCCCCTGGGCGCCCAGGGCGTGGCGCTGATCCCCGGCCGCTCGCTGGCGGTGGACCATACCTACGTGCCTTACGGCCTGCCCGTCTGGCTCGACGTCACCGACCCGGAGGACGGGGACAAGCGCCTGTCCCGCCTGATGGTGGCGCAGGACACCGGCGGCGCCATCCAGGGACCTGTGCGCGGCGACGTGTTCTGGGGTCACGGGCGTGAGGCGGAGAGCCGCGCCGGCGTGATGAAAAGCCGGGGCGGCTATTGGCTGCTGCTGCCACGCACGGTGACGCCGGCCAACATTGCCGCCGGGCCCGGACCGTCTTCATGAGCCGCCAGCGCCGCAGTCCGACGTCGGAGGAAATCCGCCTGTGGCGTGAGGTCATGCGCGACGCCGCCCCGCTGCGCCGGGGCGCTCCCCTGCCGCCGCCCCCGCCCGCGCCGGTGGCGGCCGCCACCGCCGTGCCCGCCGCCCCGCCGCTGGCGTCGGCGCCGGCGGCCAAGCCCGTTCCCGCCGCCCCTCTGGTCCATCCCCCGCTGGTCTTCGGCGCCCGCGCCGGCCTGGACCGCCGCACCGACGACCGCTTGCGCCGGGGCCAACTGGTCATCGATGGCCGGCTGGACCTGCACGGCATGACCCAGGCCGAGGCGCACGGCGCCCTGAACGCCTTCGTCGCCCGCGCCCACCGCGAGGGTCGGCGCACCCTCCTGGTCATCACCGGCAAGGGCTCCGGCGGCGGCGTCCACATGGGCACCGACCGGGAAAAGGGCATCCTGCGCGTGGCGGTGCCCCGCTGGCTGGGGGAGGCGCCCTTGCGCCCCCTGGTGCTGGCCATCCGCCAGGCCCAGCCGCAGCATGGTGGTGGCGGCGCGCTCTACGTGCTCCTGAAGCGGCAGCGTCCATGACCCCCTTCGGCCAGCGGATGCGTGAGCTGCGTGAGCAGCACGGCCTGGCCCTGAAGGACATGGCCGCCGCCCTGCACATCTCCTCCGCCTACCTCTCCGCCTTGGAGCACGGTCGCAAGGGCACGCCCTCGCCCATGCTGGTGCGCCAGATTTGCGGTTATTTCGGCATCATCTGGGACGAGGCGGAGGAGATGGAACGCCTGGCGCAAATGTCCGACCCCCGGGTGGTGGTGGACACCAGCGGCCTGCACCCCAAGGCGACCCTGGCCGCCAACCGCTTGGCGCAGCGCATCGGCAAGATGGACGAGGCCACGTTAGATCGGCTGCTGGCGCTGATCGGGCCGGCCTGACCAGATGCCCTCTTTCCCGCCGCTGCTTCATGCGACGAAACGGGCTGCGCGGCGAAACGGGGCAGCCCTGCAGTCGATTCCACTCGAACCGGGCGGGGCGCTCGGTTTAGAATGTTTATAGTTTCCCGTCTTTACCGGCGGCCGGTTCACCATTTCCGTCTTTTGGGAGCGTCCCCATGCCATCGCGTCTTGAACAGCTTTGCATCCAGAAGGGCCTCAAGATGACCGAGCAGCGGCGGGTGATCAGCCGCGTGCTGTCCGAGGCCATGGACCATCCGGATGTGGAGCAGGTGTACCGCCGCGCCGTGGAGATCGATCCCAACATCTCCATCGCCACGGTCTACCGCACCATGCGGCTGTTTGAGGAAGCCAACGTCATCGAGCGGCTGGACTTCGGCGACGGCCGCGCGCGGTACGAGGAAATCCGGGATGAGCACCACCACCACCTGATCGACCTGCAGTCGGGCGAGGTGATCGAGTTCCGCAATGAGGAGCTGGAGCGTCTGAAGGAAAAGGTGGCGGCGGAGCTGGGCTATGAGCTGATCGGCCACCGCCTGGAACTGTATGGCGTGCCGCTGAACCGCGCCAAGCGCTCCTGAGGTTCCATCCCATGGCTTGCCGCGAGGATGCCACGTCCGACTGTTGCCGCCCCGCCGTCGTGCGGGCGTACCAGGAGATGCGCGGCAAAGGCCAGCCGGAGAAGTTCTGCCTGGAGGCGGCGATCACCGTCTACCGCTGGCACCACCCCAGCCCGGACGACCTGCCGCCCGAGGTCATGGCCATGGTGACCGGCTGGGTGCACGACGGCCTGCGGCACTGAGCGGGCAGGGAAGGGCATGGAAACGGTGTTCGACTGGCATGCCGACCCGATCGACCGCTCCACCCCAATCACCGCCGGCTATCGAGCCACCCAGAACGTGCGGCGCTTCTTACGCCGGGAGTGCGGGGAGCATTTTAGGTTCGACCGTCCCTTCATGGCCTGGATGAAGGCCGCCGTGGGGCGGACCATGGGCGATGCCGCCGATGAATGGCTGCGGCGGGACCGGGCCTGACCGGCGTGGGTGACGTCCGTCACCCTGGCAGCACCCTGCCCCTGCGCCCCTTGCACTGGTCAAGGCGTCCGGCCGCCCGTATGGTCCGGCGCCATCAGCAGCCCCCCAGCAGAGGCGACGCCCCATGATTCCGCGCTACAGCCGCCCCCAGATGGTCAAGATTTGGGAACCGGAGAACCGGTTCCGGATCTGGTTCGAGATCGAGGCCCACGCCTGCGACGCGCAGGCCGAGCTGGGCGTCATCCCCAAGGAGGCGGCGGCAGCCGTATGGGAGCGCGCCAAGTGGGACGTGGCCCGCATCGATGAGATCGAGCGCGAGACCAAGCACGACGTCATCGCCTTCCTGACCAACCTGGCGGAGCATGTCGGCCCCGAGGCCCGCTTCGTCCACCAGGGCATGACCTCCAGCGACGTGCTGGACACCTGCCTGGCGGTGCAGCTGAAAGAGGCGACCGACCTGCTGCTGGCGGACATGGATGCCCTGCTGGCCGCCCTGGCACGCCGGGCGCAGGAACACAAGTATACCCCCAGCATCGGCCGCAGCCACGGCATCCATGCCGAGCCGGTGACCTTCGGCCTGAAGCTGGCCGGCCACTACGCCGCCTTCAAGCGCGGCCGTGATCGCCTGGCCGCCGCCCGGGATGAGATCGCCACCTGCGCCATCTCCGGCGCCGTCGGTACCTTCGCCAACATCGACCCCCGGGTCGAGGAGCATGTGGCCGCCAAGCTGGGCCTGACGGTGGAGCCGATGTCCACCCAGGTGATCCCGCGCGACCGTCACGCCATGTACTTCGCCGTCCTGGCGGTCATCGCCGCCAGCATCGACAACCTGGCCACGGAAGTCCGCCACCTGCAGCGCAGCGAAGTGCGTGAGGCCGAGGAATATTTCAGCCCGGGCCAGAAGGGCTCGTCGGCCATGCCGCACAAGCGCAACCCGGTGCTGTCGGAAAACCTGTCGGGCCTGTCCCGCCTGATCCGCAGCCATGTGGTGCCGGCGCTGGAGAACGTGACCCTGTGGCATGAGCGCGACATCAGCCACTCCTCGGTGGAGCGCGTCATCGCCCCCGACGCCACCATCGCCCTGGACTTCGCCCTGTCCCGCCTGACCGGCATGATCGACAAGCTGGTGGTCTATCCGGAAAACATGCAGCGCAACCTGGACATGCTGGGCGGCCTGCACAACAGCCAGCGCGTCCTGCTGGCCCTGACCCAGGCCGGCATGAGCCGCGAGGACGCCTATCGCGCCGTGCAGCGCAACGCCATGCCGGTGTGGCTGGAGGGCAAGGACTTCCGCACCCTGCTGAAGGCGGACGCCGACGTGGCCAAGCACCTGACGGCCGAGCAGATCGACGGCGCCTTCGACCTCGACTACCACACCAAGCACGTCGACACGGTGTTCAAGCGCGTGTTTGGGGAGTAGTTATTGTTCCCTCAGGCGGCGGGCGCGGGCATCCGCCCGCTTGCCTTGTCCTCGTTTTCCAGTCTGCCGATGCTCCCCGGAAAACTCCGGCGGACGCAGTCGCGTCCTACAGCGGCATGGAATGCCGCTGATTAAACATAAACAAAAAAGGGGCGCTCCCGTATGGGGCGCCCCTTTTCCTATTCCCCGTGATCCTGGAGCGGATCAGGCGGTCATCATCTGTTCGCGGGCCACTTCCAGCGTGTGCTCCATCTCCTTCTCCACGCGGTGGGCGGAGATGTCGACGCCCTTGGCGGTGAAGTCGGCCATGATGCGGGCCAGCACGTCCTGGTGGCCGGGCTCGCGCAGGTCTTCCGAGACCATTTCCTTGGCGTAGGCGGCGGCCTCGTCGCCCGTCAGGCCCAGGTGCTGGGCGGCCCACTCACCCATCAGGCGGGCGCGGCGGACGTAGATGCGGAACAGCAGTTCCTCGTCATGCTTGAACTTGGCCTCGAAAGCCTGTTCGCGTTCGTCAAAGGTCGTCATCGCTATTCCTCGAAGCACAGCTCTGGGTGGTTTCGATTTCCCCCGGCAGCCTTATATATCGGGTGGTCGCTTGCGGTCTACAGCCCCCGGGGCAATACGCCGCCCCCGGGGCATTTCCCGAAGCGGCGCCAATACTCTGTCAGGTGCCTTCATCCCATGTGCAGCGTCATCCTTCTCCGCCGTCCCGGCCACGCCTGGCCCCTGATCGTCGCCGCCAACCGCGATGAGATGAACAATCGTCCCTGGCTGCCTCCCGCCCGCCACTGGCCCGACCGGCCGGAGGTGGTGGCCGGCAAGGATGAGCTGGCGGACGGCAGCTGGTGCGGCCTGAACGACACCGCCGTCCTGGCCGCCGTGCTGAACCGCGAGGGCTCGCTGGGCCCGGCGGCCGGCAAGCGGTCGCGCGGGGAACTGGTGCTGGAGGCGCTGGACCATGCCGACGCCCCGGTGGAGGCGCTGTCGGATTTGGACACCCGCGCCTACCGCCCCTTCAACCTGCTGCTGGCTGACAATCGCGACGCCTGGCTGCTGGAACATACGGGGGAGGCGGGGCGCAACCGGGTGCGGGTGACGCCTATCCCCGAGGGCGTCTCCATGATCACCGCCCGCGGCTTGAACGCCGCGGATTGCCCGCGCACCCGGCGCTACCGCCCCCTGTTCGCCGCCGCCCCCGCGCCGGATCCTGAGACCGATCACTGGGCGGAATGGGAGATGCTGCTGGCCAGCCGCGTCAGCGGCGCGGGCGATAATCCGCGCGAGGCGATGTGCATCGTGACTCCACAGGGGTTTGAAACCACCAGCAGCTCCCTCATCGCCCTGCCGGCCATGGACCGCGCCGGGGTGCTTCCCCGCTGGCGCTTCGCCGCCGGCCGGCCGGACGAGGCACCTTTCCTTGATGTGGATCTGGGACGCGGGTTTGGGCCGATAAGTCCGACCGTATAGGCGCCCGGCGTGGGGCGAGGGGTGCCTGACATTGTACAGGACCCCATTGCTTGCTATATCCTCGCCATCAGGGCCGGCCCTCGGGCGCGGGCGTTCCGCTATGCGCACGTCCGCCCGATGCCGCCCGCATCCGTTCGTTCGAAAGAAGTGATCCCATGTCTCGACGCCGGCGGATCTACGAAGGCAAGGCCAAAGACCTGTTTGAAGGGCCTGAGCCCGGCACGCTGGTTCAGTACTTCAAGGATGATACGTCCCATGAGCACAAGAAGGGCGTCATCACCGGCAAGGGCGTGCTGAACAACCGCATCTCCGAATACCTGATGACCCGCCTGGGCGAGATGGGGGTGCCCACCCATTTCGTCCGCCGCCTGAACATGCGCGAGCAGCTGGTGCGCGAGGTGGAGATCATCCCGGTCGAGGTGGTGGTGCGCAATGTCGCCGCCGGCTCGCTCAGCAAGCGCTTCGGCATTCCCGAAGGCACGCAGCTGCCCCGCTCCATCATCGAGTTCTATTACAAGTCCGACGAGCTGGGCTGCCCCATGGTGTCGGAGGAGCACATCACCGCCTTCGGCTGGGCGGGGCCCCAGGACCTGGACGACATGCTGTCGCTCAGCCTGCGCATCAACGACTACCTGTCCGGCCTGTTCCTGGGCACGGGCCTGAAGCTGGTGGACTTCAAGGTGGAGTTCGGCCGGCTGTGGGACAATGACGAGATGCGCATCGTCCTGGCCGATGAGATCAGCCCGGACAATTGCCGCCTGTGGGACATCAAGACCAACGAGAAGCTGGACAAGGACCGCTTCCGCCAGGACCTGGGCAAGGTCGAGGAAGCCTACCAGGAAGTGGCCCGCCGCCTGGGCATCCTGCCCGAGGGCGGCCCCGGCGACGTCAAGGCGCCCAAGCTGATGCAGTGAAGTTCCGGTCCCGGGGGCGATTTCGCCCCCGGGCCTTTTCATATCCCTCGTTTTGCGTAGAACCAACCAGGAAGCATCGATCATGAAGGCCAAGGTTACCGTCACGCTGAAGCACGGCGTCCTCGATCCCCAGGGCAAGGCCATCGGCCACGCCCTGCAGACCCTGGGCTTCGACGGCGTGGGCGAAGTCCGTCAGGGCAAGCTGATCGAGCTGGACCTGGAAGAGACCGACCCCGCCAAGGCCAAGGCGGCGGTGGAGTCGATGTGCCAACGCCTGCTGGCCAACACCGTCATCGAGAACTACGCCATCGAGCTGGTCTGAGTCCCGGTCCGGGGCGGCGCCCGGCCGCCCCGGTGCCCCTTATTCCGTCGGTTTCAGGCCGGCGATGAAATAGCCCAGCGCCCGGTCGAACGCGGCGTCCGGGCTGTCGCTCAGGACGCCGGCCATCGCCGCCGCCATCAGCGGCGCGTCGGGCCCCACCTCCGGCAGGGTCTGGCCGGCGCGGTCGGGCGCGTCCGTGGCCCGCGCCTGTTCCTCCAGCACCCATCCCACGACGAAGCGCGACAGCGCGATCATGATGCACAGCGCGTCCGCCGGGGCGAAGCCGTGCCGGCACAGCAGGCCCACCTGCGCCTCCGCCAGCGGCATCTGTTCCGCCAGCGGGCCGGTGCCGGCGTGCACGCGGGCGCCGTCGCGATAGGCCAGCAGGGCGTGGCGGAAGCTGCGGACGTTGAGCGTCAGCCACGCCCGCCAGTCCGTCTCCCCCTCCGGTGGCCACACATGCTTGTGCTGCGCCAGCATGGCCACGGCCATGGCGTCCAACAGCGCGCGCTTATTACGGAAATGCCAATACAGGGTGGGCGACTGCACGCCCAGGCGCGCCGCCAGCAGGCGGGTGCTGAGCCCGTCCATCCCCACCTCGTTCAGCAGATCCAAGGCCGCGCGCACCACCGTGTCGCGGGTCAGTTTGCCCTCTGGCCGCATGCCATCCTCCATTCGCGCTTGACTCTCTATCATCGATAGGGAAAATGCAACTCTATCAGTGATAGGGATTTGAAGGCGTGGCGTCATGAACAAGGCGTTGTATGTGGTTTTCCTGGCCATGGCGCTGGATGCGGTGGGCATCGGCATCATTATGCCCATCCTGCCGGGACTGTTGCGCGAAGTGACCGGCACGGACGATGTGGCGCCGCTCTATGGCCTGCTGCTGGCGATCTTCGCCCTGATGCAGTTCTTCTGCGCCCCGGTGCTGGGCGCGCTCAGCGACCGCTACGGTCGGCGGCCCATCCTGCTGCTGTCGCTGATCGGCGGGGCACTGGATTATTTGGCCCTGGCGTGGTCGCCCAACATCTGGGTGGTGGCGGGCGGCCGCATCCTGGCCGGCATTACCTCCGCCAACATGGCGGTCATCACCGCCTACATCACCGACACGACGGAAGAGGCGGGGCGGGCCAAGCAATTCGGGCGCATGAGTGCCGCCTTCGGCGTCGGCTTCATCGCCGGCCCGGCCTTGGGCGGCCTGCTGGGCATGGTTTCGCTGCGAGCGCCCTTCCTGCTGGCGGCCGGCTTGAACGGCCTGAACTTCCTGCTGGCGCTGCTGGTGCTGCCGGAGTCGCGGCCGGCGACAACGGAGCGCGCGCCCATCAAGCTTGGCGCCTTGAACGCCTTCGGCTCCCTGCGCTGGGCCGTCGGCGTACCGATCCTGGCGCGGCTGCTGGTGGTTTATGTCCTGGCGGAAGGGGCGGGCCAGCTGGCGGCCTCGCTCTGGGTGCTGAACGGCCAGGACCGATTCGCCTGGGACGCGTCGGTGGTGGGCTGGTCGCTGGCGGCCTTTGGTTTCCTGCACGCCATTGCCCAGACCTTCGTGACGGAACCGGTGACCCGCCGGCTGGGTGAACGGGGCGCCTTCATCCTGGCGGCGGTGGCGGACGGCGTGGCCTATGCCGTCATGGCCTTCGCCACCCATGGCCTGGCCGTCTTCCTCATCATGCCGCTGCTGTCCCTGGGTGGCATCGTCGGGCCGGCCCTTCAGGCGCTTATGTCCTTCCGCGTCGGCCAGGACCGGCAGGGTGAACTGCAGGGCACGCTGGCGGCGCTGGGTAGCCTGGTGGGTATCGGCGGCCCGTTGCTCTTCACCGCCGTCTATGGCGCCACCCGGGCCAGCATGCCGGGTGCCGTCTGGCTGCTGGGCGTGGCGGCCTATGCCATCGCCGTTCCGCTGCTGCCCAGCCGCCGGGCCCTGGCGCCCACTGGGACACCAGCCGGCACGCCGGCGGGGGAATGAGGCGCGCGCTTCGCCCCGCGCGTCAGTCGGCTTTCGGTCCCACCCTTTCCGCCTCGTCCCGGTCCGCCTGGCTGGCGCCGGCGTGGACCAGCAGGTTGTCACGCAGGCGGCTGACCGTCTTCTGGATCACCTTGAACTCTTCCGGTGTCAGGCCGCTGGCCTTCACCAGATTGCGCTGCCCCCCCTTTTCCCGCAGCTGGCGGCCGGCCGGCGTCAGGCTGACCCGCACCTGGCGTTCATCCGCCGGGTCGCGGCGGCGCTGCAGATAGCCCAGCGACTCCAGCTTCTTCAGGATGGGGGTCAGGGTGTTCGATTCCAGGAACAGCTTCTCACCCAGGCTGCTGACCGTCTGGTCGTCCTGCTCCCACAGGGCGACGATCGCGATCCACTGGGTATAAGTCACGCCCAGTTCATCCAAGATCGCCTTGTAGGCGCGGCCGTACGCTAGGTTCGCGGAATAGACGGCGAAGCACAGGAAATCCGCCAGCTTCGGCTGGGGGGCGGAGGGCGCGGGGCTGTCTGGTGCCGGGGCATCAGGGGGTGTCATCGGCGTTCCTTCCGATAAGGGTGTCAAGGGGCCTGCCGGCCTGTCCTGCCCTATATAACACGGATGCGATTAAATCGGGAATTGACGCCGCATCGGAACAGGTCTATTAACAGCGTATACGATCTAAACGGACACGATTAAATAGGAGCCATCGTCATGGCCTCGATCCTTCTGGCGTATCTGGCGGGTGTGTTGACCATCGCCGCCCCCTGCATCCTGCCGCTGCTGCCCATCGTCCTGGCCCCGGCCCTGTCGGACGGGGCCGGCTTCCGCCGCCGGGGGCTACCCCTGCTGATGGGGCTAACGGCGGCCTTCGCCGTGACGGCCAGCCTGGCGGCAGCGGGCGGCTGGGCGGTGGCGGCCAACCAGTACGGCCGGGCGATGGGTCTGGCCTTCGTGGCCCTGTTTGGCCTGGCCATGATGTGGCCGGCGCTGGCCGCCCGGCTGACGGCGCCGCTGGTGGCGGCGGGGGCGCGGCTGGCTGAACGGTTCAGCCCTGGCGCGGCTTCGGGGGTCGACAGGACCGTCGCTTCGTCGCTGGCCCTGGGCCTGGCCACCGGGCTGATGTGGGCGCCCTGCGCCGGGCCCATTCTGGGCCTGATCCTCAGCGCCGCCGCCCTGCATGGGCCCGGCCCCGATACCACGGTGGCGCTGTTCTTCTACGCCCTGGGCGCCGCCACGCCGCTGGCCGTCTTCATGATCGGCGGCGGCCGGCTGGTGCGCGCCCTGCCGCAGGGGGCCCTGCGCTGGGCCGAGGGCGTGCGCCGGGTGGCGGGTGGTGCCGTGGTCGCCACGGCGGCCATCAGCGCCGCCGGCCTGGACACCCGCCTGTTCCTGGGGGTGCCGGCCTTGCCCACCGACCGGGTGGAGCGCGCCCTGGTCAAGGTGTTGAGCGCCCATGACTCCGGCGTGGCCCATGCCGCCACCCTGCCGGCGGCGAACCCATCTCCACAACCCCCGCTGACCGGACCCCTGGCTGACGTGCTGAAGGCCAAGGCCTGGGTCAACACCCCCGGTCTGACATCGGGGGATCTGCGTGGCCATGTGGTGCTGGTGAACTTCTGGACCTATTCCTGCATCAACTGCCTGCGCACCTTACCGCATGTCCGCCAGTGGGCGGCGCAGTACAAGGACCGGGGCCTGGTGGTGGTGGGCGTGCACACCCCGGAGTTCGCCTTCGAACGCGACGTCGACAACATCACCAAGGCCGCCGCCACGCTGGACGTGACCTATCCGGTGGCGGTGGACAACGACTATCGCATCTGGCGCGCCTTCGACAACCAGGCCTGGCCCGCCCTGTACCTGGTGGGCGCCGATGGCCGCGTCATCTACCAGGCCTTTGGCGAGGGCGATTACGACAAGACGGAACGCGTCATCCGCAAGGCGCTGGCGGACGCCCAGGCCACGCCCGCTGCTCCGGGTCCCGCCACCGCAGTCAAGGTTGAGGGCACGCAGGCCGCCGCCGACCTCAACGACCTGGGCTCCTCCGAAACCTATGTCGGCTATGGCGAGGGCCAGCGCTATTCCGGTGGCGATGACATCGTGGCCGACGCCCCCGCCCGCTACCGCCCGGCCGGCAGCCTGCGCCTGAACCGCTGGACCCTGGGCGGCGACTGGACGGTGGGCCGGGAATTCGCCACGGCCGGCCAGGCCGGGGCTCGTATCGCCTACCGCTTCCACGCCCGCGACCTGCACCTGGTGCTGGCGCCAGGCGCCGATGGCCAGCCCGTCCGCTTCCGGGTGCGCATCGACGGTGCCGCCCCCGGCGCCGACCACGGCACTGACGTGGACGCCGACGGCGTGGGCACGGTGCGCGCCGCCAAGCTGTACCAGCTGGTCCGCCAAACCGGCCCGGTGGTCGATCACACTTTCGAGATCGAGTTCCTAGACCCCGGCGCCCGCGCCTACGCCTTCACCTTCGGCTAACACCCTGCCACGGCAGGCGCGCCCCGGGCCCTCCGCGCAGGCGGTGCTGGACGTGGTAACGCTCTAAACCAGCCCCTGGGCGCGGAAGCTGAAGTGCCGGCCCCGGCCGATGACCAGATGGTCATGCACCGATATCTCCAGGGCCTTGGCGGCGTCGGCGATGGCCTTGGTCATCTGGATGTCCGCCCGGCTGGGGCTGGGATCGCCGCTGGGGTGGTTGTGCACCAGGATGATGCCGCTGGCGCCCAGTTCCAGCGCGCGCTTCAGCACCTCGCGCGGGTAGGCCGCCGTCTGGTTGACCGTGCCGCGCTGCTGCACCTCGTCACGCAGCAGCGCGTGCCGGCCGTCCAGGAACAGCACGCGGAACTGCTCTACCGGCTCATGCGCCAGGGCGCCCTGGCAGTAATCCAGCAGCTTCTGCCAGGACGACAGCACGGGGCGGTCCAGCAACTCCCGCCGTGCCATGCGCAGGGCGGCGGCGGCCACCACCTTGATGGCGCCGATGGCGGTGTCGCTCAGCTTGAACTCGTCACGCAAAATGGCCACCGGCGCCGACACCAGCCCCCAGAAGGAACCGAAGCGGTCCAGCAGCTGCTTGGCCAGGGGCTTCACGTCGCGCCGGGGGATGGCCTGGAACAGCAGCAGTTCCACCAGCTCATAATCCTGCAGGGCTTCCGGGCCCTGGCTCAGAAAACGCTCGCGCAGGCGGTCGCGGTGGCCGTGATAGTGGGGCGGCGGTTCCTTCTCGGCGGCCGGCGTGGGCAGGTCCAATTCCAGTACGGCGTTCTTGTCGTGCTCGCGGCCCATGCCCCATCCCCCGTTACCCGCGCAGGCAGTATAGGCGGGGCGCGATGCACCTGCCAGAGGCGGCGCCCAGGATGGGGTGGGGAGACCTGGGTGGGGAAAATCGTCCCGGCAAAACCTGCCCTTCGCACGGCGGGCCGGAGGGGCTTGCCGGGTGGGCCCGGCCCGGCCCCAGCAGCGACTCGCGGGAATCGCTGCTCTATCCGCCCAGCCATTGCCTGGCATATCTATTGCTTTGGGGTTACTTCGCCTGACCAGAGGAGTCCAGCCGCGATGCCCCATCTCATTCCCCTGTCCACCGTCAAGACGGCGCGTGCCGACAAGTCACTGGCCGAGAGGTCCTATGGGTGCGGGGACGAGCGCGGCCTTGAGCCCTTGCCCGGCATTCCCCTGGTGGAGGAGGAGCGGCTGCGCCGCTACGCCCTGTCGCTGGGGGACGGCGCGCTGTCCGAGATTCTGACGCTCTACGCGGAATGCCTGGTGGACGCCGGCGGCGCCTTGGACCTAGCGCTGCAGCGCGGTGCCGTCGACGGCGTGCGCCACTACGCCTATCTGCTGACCGGCACGGCGGCGGAGATGGGGACACCCCGGCTGGCCCACATCAGCCGCTTTCTGGCACGCCGCGCCGGGCAAGGGGTGGCGGAGGCTGGCGCCCTGGCCTCCTTGCGCCAGGTGCTGGCCCAGACCCAGGCAGCGGTGGGCGATGTGCTGGAACATCATCTGCAGGTGGTGCAGGGACCGCAGGTCGCCCGTGCGTGATCCCGAAATCCAAAAGAAAACCCCGCCCGGGGCGACCTGGGCGGGGTTTTCCTTTCCGGCATAGGGCCGGTGATCAGGCCTTGGCCGCGTAGGGCGGCTGGTGGAAACCCGCCGGGGACAGGGTGAAGATCTCACAGCCGTCCTTGGTCACGCCCACCGTGTGCTCGAACTGCGCCGACAGGCTCTTGTCCTTGGTCACGGCGGTCCAGCCATCGGACAGAATCTTTACGTCATAACGGCCGATGTTGATCATGGGCTCGATGGTGAAGATCATGCCTTCCTTCAGCTCCGTGCCCTGGCCCGGCTTGCCGAAATGCAAGACGGACGGGGCGGTGTGGAACACCTTGCCCACGCCGTGGCCGCAGAAGTCACGCACGACGGAGAAGCGGTTGCCCTCGGCGAAGGTCTGGATGGCGTGGCCGATGTCGCCCAGGGTGGCGCCGGGGCGCACCGCCTGGATGCCGCGCATCATGGCCTCATACGTCACGTCCACCAGCTTGCGCGCCTTCAGGGGGATGTCGTCACCCACGAAGAACATGCGGCTGGTGTCGCCGTACCAGCCGTCGACGATGACGGTGACGTCGATGTTGGCGATATCGCCCTTCTGCAGGCGCTTGTCGCTGGGGATGCCGTGGCAGACCACGTGATTGACGGAAATGCAGCAGGACTTGGGATAGCCGCGATAGCCCAGGGTGGCGGACTTGGCACCGTGGGCCTGCGTCCATTCCTCGCACAGCCGGTCGATCTCCTCCGTCGCCACGCCGGGCACGACGAAGGGGGTCAGGTAGTCCAGCAGGGCCGCGGCCGTCTGGCCGGCCTTGCGCATGGCGGCGAAGCCTTCCTCGCCATGGATGACGATGCCGCGATCTTCCAGTTCGTACTCTTCATCCGCGGCGGCGGCCGCTTCGCCTCTGTTCATGCTCTAAAATCCATCTGTCGGGCGGCCAGCCGGCCAAGCCCAGCCAAGTACCAGCGTCCGGCGGTCATGGGGCTGGTGAACAGGCGCCGGCGCATACGGTTCCGAACTTAGGCGCGCCACCGTCCCACGGCAAGGCAATCCGGGGCAGGGCAGGGCTCCGAATCCGCGTCAGGGACGGTTGGCGGCGGGACATTTCCCCCTATAATCGCGCGGCCCATCCCGTCCCGCGACGAAAGAGCCCGCCTCGAATGACCGCCCCTACCGCCGCGCCCACTGGCTGCCTCATCATCATCGGCAATGAGATCCTGTCCGGTCGCACCCAGGACGTGAACCTGAACCACCTGGCCAAGGTGCTGGGCGGCATGGGCGTGCGCCTGAGGGAGGCGCGCGTGGTGGCGGATGACGAGGCCGCGATCATCGAGGCGGTGAACCAGACCCGCGCCCGCTACACCTACGTCTTCACCACCGGCGGCATCGGCCCCACGCACGACGACATCACCGCCGCCTGCGTCGCCAAGGCCTTCGGCGTGCCGCTGGTGCGCGATCCCGAGGCCGTGCGCCGGCTGGAGGCACACTACCAGGGCACGGGGCGGGAGCTGAACGAGGCGCGGCTGCGCATGGCCAACGTGCCGCAAGGCGGCATCCTGATCGACAACCCGGTCTCCGCCGCCCCCGGCTTTCAGATCGGCAACGTCTTCGTCATGGCGGGCGTGCCGGCCATCATGCAGGCCATGCTGGCCGGCCTGACCAACCGCCTGGTGGGCGGCCCGGTGGTGCTGGCCCGCACCGTGCGCTGCCTGGTGGGCGAGGGAGAGCTGGCCGGCGGCCTCAGCGCCATCCAGGACCGCTATGCCGACGTGGACATCGGCAGCTATCCCACCTATCGCGAGGGCCGCTTCGCCACCAGCCTGGTGCTGCGCAGCCCCGACGGATCGCGCCTGGCCGCCGCCACGGAGGAGGTCGCGGCCCTGGTGCGCGGCATGGGGGCGGAGCCGGAGGTGGTGGAGGGAGCGGCCTGACAGCGGCCGGTGACGTTTTGCCCGCGTTACCGGCTTTTGCACGCGTTACTGGCCTTGCCCTGCCGGCCCCACCTTCGCTAGTGTCCAGCGGCCTCGACCCTGGATGCCCGCTTGGCGGAATTGGTAGACGCAAGGGACTTAAAATCCCTCGCCCTCACGGGCGTGCCGGTTCGATCCCGGCAGCGGGCACCACGGGTGGGGCCTTATTTCCTAAATCACTGCTCCCGCTCTTCCGCCATGTCCTCGGCCAGTTCGCTGGCCAGGTCGACGAACAGGCCGGGGTCGACGGTCAGGCCCTGGGCCTCGTTGATGCGCACGAAGATGCGCCAGGCGTGCAGGATGGCCACGTCCAGGATGGTGTCGTCGGCCTCCTCCGAATGCTTGTCGGTGATGCCCCGCTCCTCCAGGGCCGCCTTGATATCCAGGTCGGCGGCTTCCAGCACAGCTTCCATGGCGCGCTTGTGGGGGGTGGACATGATGGCAACTCCTTGAATAACAATCAGATGCTTGGGACATGACATCCGCCGCCGGGCCCGTGCCGGCGGGGGTGTCCGAAATCCATCATAGCGGATGGCGCGGACGCGAAGCCATGCGCGGGTTTGAGCGGTGTTTCAAGCCGAAACTTGAGCGGTTTTAGGGGGAAGGACGTGGCGCCTGCCTTGCGTTTCCTGGCCGGGCCCGAGGCCATGGCCCGCCTGCGCCGCGACGGCGTGTCGGATGAGCTGTTCGGCACGGTGGCGGGGGCCTCCGGCGGGCCGAAATGGCTGGCGCTGACCCGCTTGGACCGGGCCATCCTGTCGCGCTGGTTCCAGGGCCGCACCCGGCCCCTGGCCCTGGTGGGCAGTTCCATCGGCAGCTGGCGCTTCGCCGCGATGGCGCGGCAGGATCCGGCCAGCGTGCTGCGCCGGTTCGAGGAGGCCTACCTGGCCTATGTCCCGTCCGATGCCACCATGCCCACCCTGACGCGGGAAAGCCGCGCCTTCCTGGACATCATCCTGGGCTCCCCCTCCGGCGCCAACGAGGGTGACCGCAAGGGCGCACGGGAGATCCTGTCCCATCCCGCCATGCGCCTGTCGATCCTGGCCGTGCGGGGGCGCGGGCCGCTCAGCGCCCGCCATCCGGCCTGGGTGGGCGCCGGCATCGGGGCGGCGGGCCTGGCCAACCTAGTCAGCCGCCGCAGCCTGCCCCTGTTCTTCCAGCGCACGCTGTTCGCCGACCCGCGCGCGGCCGACCCCTTCGACCTGGCCGCCGGCTTCCCCACACGGCGGGTGGCGCTGACCCCGGCCAACCTGGGCGATGCCCTGATGGCCTCGGGCGCCATCCCTTTCCTGTTCGAACTGGTGCGCGACATCGGCGGGGCCAGGCCCGGCGCCTATATGGACGGCGGTATCATGGACTATCACCTGGACATCCCCTTCGTGGCGGAGACACCGGGCAGCGACCTGGTGCTGTTCCCCCATTTCGGACCCAAGGTGGTGCCGGGATGGTTCGACAAGGCCCTGGCCTGGCGACGCCCGGCGGCGTCCTCGCTGGCCCGCACCCTGCTGCTGTGCCCCTCCGAGGACTTCCTGGCGTCGCTGCCGCACGGCAAGATTCCCGACCGCCGCGATTTCAAGGCGCTGCCGCCCGCCGAGCGCCAGCGCTACTGGCGCCAAGCCGTTGCCGAGACCGACCGCTTGGCCGACGAGTTCCTGGACGCCGTCGACCGCGGCCGCATCCCGGATTTGCTGGAGCCGCTGCGGGGCTGACGCCCTTTCCCCCGCGCCCCCTAAGCGCCCGGCTTCCCTAGAGCGGAACGCGATCAGGTGGAATCACCTGATCGTGTAAATCCGCTCTATCATGAACAGGTTAAGAGCAAGATGCGATCATGACTGATCGCATCTTGCTCTAGGCCGCGACTGCGGCCGCCGGAGCGAGTACCGCCCATTGAGTGTGAAGGAGGGCGCAGCGAGGATGAGCCAAAGGGCCGGATGGCCCGGCCGGCGTTTGAGGAACTAGTAACGCGGCATCCCCATGGTCTCCACCGGCACGATGGCCTTGCCGATGGGGGCCAGCGCCAGCATGGCGAACTTGAAGTGCTGGATGCCGAAAGGGATGCCGATGATGGTCACGAACCAGAACACGCCGGCGAAGACGTGATAGAGGGCCAGCCACCAGCCGGCGAACAGGAACCAGACGACATTGCCCAGGAAGCCCAGGGGGCTGGTGCCCAGGTCTTCCCGGCCGGTCAGGACGCGGCGGTCCACCGCCATCTGGCCGAAGGGCCACAGCACGAACAGGCCCATGTTAAAGGCCGCCCGGGCCCAGGGGATGCCGACGATGCTGACCACCATCAGGATCGCGGCCATGAACCAGGCCAGCGCCCCGGTGAACCCGAACAGCACCACCCACAGGATGTTCATCAGCAGACTGATCATGACGCGCAGGCCCCGCTTGTTGCTTCCAGGATTCGATCATTCCCCAACGGGCCCGCGCCGTCCAGGACCACACCGGCCGGGGTTGGGGGAGCCACCTCGGCATGGGGCTGTGACGGCGGTGACTTGCCGGGCGCGGCATTCCGGCATATGCCAAGCTGTAGCCTTGCGAACGTGGTTAAAGTCACCGACAGTGACAACGTTATCATCCCCCCGCACATCCGAGCGACCCATGCGCCGCAGCAGCCTTGCCGTCCTGTCCGCCGTCAGCCTCAGCCTGGGGGCGCTGGCGCCCGCCTGGTCTTCCGCCGGGGCCGCGACCCCGGCCGGCAATCCCGAGCAGAAGGTGGGCCAGCGCATCCAGATTCGCGCCGCCGACCTTCCCGCCCCCTATGCGACCGAGGGCGTGGGCAATTCGTCGGAAGAGGTGCCGCGCCCCGACGGCGCCAGCCTGAACGTGCCCAAGGGCTTCACCGTTTCCGTCTTCGCCACGGGCCTCAGCCGCGCGCGCAACCTGGCGGTGGCGCCGAACGGCGACGTCTTCCTGGCCCGCCAGGCCACACCGGGTGAGATCACCCTGTTGCGCGACAGCAAGGGCACCGGCACTGCCGACCAGATCATCACCTTCGCCGGCGGTTTCGACCGCCCTTACGGCATCGAGTTCCACGACGGCTACCTCTGGGTGGGCGACATCAAGGCGGTGTGGAAGATCCCGTACAAGGACGGTGACACCAAGCCGGCGGGCGACCGCATCCAGGTGACGCCGGACGGCGCCCTCGGTCAGCCCAAGGGCCACCCCACCCGCACCCTGGAATTCGCCCCCGACGGCAAGAGCTTCTTCGTCGGCATCGGATCCATGAGCAACATTGCCGAGGATCCCAAGCCCCACGCCACCGTGACCGAATTCAACATGGACGGCACGGTGAAGCGCGTCTACGCCTCCGGCACCCGCAACCCGGTGGGCCTGCAGTTCTACCCCGGCAGCGACGACCTCTACGCCGTGGTGAACGAGCGCGACGGCCTGGGCGACGGCCTGGTGCCCGATTACTTCACCCGTCTGCAGCCGGAAGGCTTCTACGGCTGGCCCTATTCCTACACCGGCAGCCACCCGCAACCGGACTTCGCCGACAAGCGGCCGGACCTGGTGGCCAAGGCCATCGTGCCCGACCTGCTGTTTGACGCCCACTCCGCCCCGCTGGGCCTGCTGTTCTACACCGGCCATCAGTTCCCGGCGGATTACCAGGGCGGCGCCTTCGTCACCCTGCACGGCTCGTGGAACAAGGCGAAGCCCACGGGCTATAAGATCGTCTACGTGCCCTTCACCCACGGCCGCCCGGCGGGCCATTACGTGAACTTCGCCACCGGCTTCTGGCTGCCCGGCACCAACCCGGCCCAGGTCTGGGGCCGCCCGGTGGGCCTGGCCATGGCGCACGACGGCAGCCTGCTGGTGGCGGATGACGTCGGCGGGACGGTGTGGCGCATCAGCTATCACGCGAAGGGCAAGTCCTAAGCCTTTCTATTTGCAAGACTCGACGGCCGCCTAGAGTCCAGCAGCAATGAAAGGGGCGGTGGCGGTGGGCAATTTCTGCCGCCGCCACCCTTGTCCAATTTGCAAAATGAGCGTATATGTCGGGGTGGCTAAAGGAGGCCATTCCCATGTCCATCGGCGGCATCAACTTCTACAGCTCTGGTTACGGCGCGACGTTCCTGACCTCCGGTGTCGGTTCGACCAGCGACGTCTCCAACTCGCAGGTGCAGTCCATCTCCCCGGTCAAGACCCAGGGGACGTCGGACCAGGGCACCGACCAGGCCAACACCGACAACAACGCGTCCAACAGCAGCAGCAACAGCTTCACGCAGAACTTCAGCCCGACGCAGGACCAGGTGAAGGCGGCGTCCGACACCGGCCGCACCCGTGGCGCGTTCGTGAACCTGACGGTCTGAGGAAACGCTGATCGCTGGGCACCTTGGGTGTCCCAGGGGAAGGGCCGACAGCATCCGCTGCCGGCCCTTTTTGTTGTGTGCGCGGCGCCTGCGCTGGGTGGGTCAGGCCACCCAGCGGCGAACCTCGTGCAGGTCGGCGGCCACGCGGCACAGGGCCTCGATCTCTTCCGTGGGGGCCAGCAGGTCCGGCACCATCACCGCCATCATGCCGGCGGCGTGCGCCGCGCGGATGCCGTTGTGGCTGTCCTCCAGCGCGATGCAGTGCCGGGGATCGATACCCAGGGCGGCGGCGGCCTTCAGGTAGGGCTCCGGATGCGGCTTGCCCTGGCTGACGTCGTCGCCGCCGATGACGGCGCGGAAGCGCTGGGCGATGCCGGCCTGGGTCAAATGGTGCAGCGCGCGTTCCCGCTGGGTGCTGGTCGCCACCGCCATGGGGATACCGGCGGCGTCCAGATGGTCCAGCAGTTCCACCACCCCGGCCATCAGGGCGATGCCGGCGTCGAAATGCGCTTGGATCGCGCTGCGGTACAGTTCGGTGAAGCGTTCGAACACGGTCTCGCCGCCGAAATGGTCCACCAGCATCTGGCGTACCGCCGGATAGGGCCGACCGATCAGGGTGCCGTAGAACACCTCGGTCAGGGGGCGGCCCACCGTCACGGCGGCGTCCATCATGGCACCGCGCAGGGGGCGCTCGCTGTCGATCAGCAGGCCGTCCATGTCGAAGATCGCGGCCTGGATGGCGTGGGGAAACGGCATGTCCGTGTCTTCATGGTGCGGTGGATGTCATGTTGGGGATAACCCGGTCTTGGCCCCGCCGCCAGTGCCGGGGCGGCATGGCAGGTTCCCCGCCGCTGGCCGTGCCTGGGACATGGCACACCCCCACTCGGGCCCGCTTGCCGGCTCCACACCCCCGACCATATCGTTGCGATCCGTTTCCGCCGCCTGCCATTCCCGACGCGGGCGGCACAACCATTGGTGTCTCCATCCATGTCCGCTTCCGACGTCCCCTTCCGCCAGTCCGCTTTCGCCAAGCCGCCCGTGGCCCGGGTCTGGCCGGTGGAGAAGACGGCCCACGGCGAGGTTCGCGTCGACCCCTACGATTGGTTGCGCGACCCGGCCTTCCCCGAGGTGAAGGACCTGGACATCCTGTCCTACCTTGAGGCGGAGAACGGCTATATCGAGCAGGTGCTGGGCGGGGAGGGGGACCTGCGCCCCGCCCTGGTGGCCGAACTGCGCGCCCGCATCAAGGAGGACGACACCGGCGTTCCCTACCGCCGCGACGGCTATTTCTACCAGTCGCGCTTCGCTGCCGGCCAGAACTACCCCGTCTTCGTGCGCTGGGCCGCCGGCACCTCTGAAGAGGAGGTGGTGCTGGACGTCAACGTCCTGGCGGCGCAGCACGACTTCATGCGCGTGGCGGATTTCGAGACGACGCGCGACGGTCGCTACCTGGCCTACACCGCCGACACCGACGGCTCCGAACGCTACGGCGTGCGGGTGAAGGACCTGTCCACCGGTGACCTGGTGCTGGAGGGGGCGGCCGACGCCACGCCTGGCGTCGCCTGGGCGGCCGACGGCCGGCACCTGTTCTACATCCGCCAGGATGAGTTCCAGCGGCCCAAGACCGTGTGGCGCCACCGCCTGGGCACCGCCCTGACCGAGGACGTGCTGGTCTATGAGGAGGCCGACCCCGCCTGGATGGTCAGCCTGGACCTGACCCTGTCCGGCCGGTTCATCCGCATCGTCGCCCACAACAACGTGTCGACCGAGGTGCGGCTTCTGGACGCCGCGCAGCCGGAGGGTGAGCCCCGCCTGGTCCTGCCCCGCCGCCAGGGTCACGAATACAATGTCGAGGATCAGGGCGACACCGCCTGGATCATCACCAACGACACCCACCGCAACTTCCGCCTGGTGAAGGCGCCGCTGGCCGATACGGCGGAGGCCAACTGGGTGGAGGTCATCGCCCCGGCCGACCGCACCTACCTCACCGGCCACATGGCGTTCCGCGACTGGCTGGTGGTCTATGCCCGGGTGGACGGCGCCCAGGTGGTGCGGGTGCTGGATAAGAAAGGTGGCGCCCACGACATCGCCTTCCCCGACGCGGCGTTCGAGGTCGGCCCCGGCGCCAACTTCGACTATGACGGCGGCCTGCTGCGCCTGCGCTACCAGTCGCTGGCGACGCCGCCCACGGTCTACGACTACGACCTGAACGACCGCACTTTGGCCATCCGCAAGGTCCAGGAAATTCCCAGCGGCTACGACGCCGACCAGTATGTCAGCGCCCGCCTGATGGCCCCGGCGCGCGACGGCACGCTGATCCCCGTCTCCATCGTCCACCGCCGCGACTTTCCCAAGGATGGCTCCGGCGCCCTGCACCTCTACGCCTATGGCGCGTACGGCAACGGCATCGACCCTTATTTTTCGGCCAACCGGCTGGGCCTGCTGGATCGGGGCTTCGCTTTCGCCATCGCCCACATCCGCGGCGGTGATGAACTGGGGCGCGGCTGGTACGAGGACGGCAAGCTGGAGAAGAAGATCAACAGCTTCACCGACTTCATCGATGCCGCGCAGTTCCTGGCGGGCCAGGGCTATGCCAAGGCCGGCAACATCTCGGCCGAGGGCGGCAGCGCCGGCGGCCTGCTGATGGGTGCGGTGGCCAACATGGCGCCCGAGGGCCTGTTCCGCGCCATCGTGGCCCAGGTGCCCTTCGTCGACGTGGTCAACACCATGCTGGACGACAGCCTGCCCCTGACGGTCATCGAGTATGACGAGTGGGGCAATCCCAACGAGCCCGAGGTCTATCAGCGGCTGAAGTCCTACAGCCCCTACGACAACGTGGCGGCCAAGGCCTATCCCCACCTGCTGATCACCGCGGGCCTCAGCGACCCGCGCGTCACCTATTGGGAACCAGCCAAGTGGACGGCCAAGCTGCGGACGCTCAAGACCGACGACCATGTCCTGCTGTCGCGCACCGAGATGGGGGCCGGCCACGCCGGTGCCGCCGGCCGCTTCGACAAGCTGAAGGAGGTGGCCCTGACCCAGGCCTTCCTGCTGCGGGCCTTCGGCAAGGGGCTGTAAGGGCAATTCGTCCAATGCCGGGCATTTGTAAGGGGGGCTGGGGCGGGCTTATAGTCCGCTCCAGCCCTTTACTTTTCAAAGGCCCCATCCCGTGACCGTCACGCCTTTCCCCACCGCCCGCGCCCGTGCCGCCACCCGCGCGCCCTATCGCGCCATCGGCATCTGGCTGCTGGTCTGTGCCGGCTTGGTATTCGCCATGGCCGTCATCGGCGCCATCACCCGCCTGACGGAAAGCGGCTTGTCGATCACGGAATGGAAGCCGGTGACGGGTGCCCTGCCGCCCCTGTCGGACGCCGCCTGGGCGGAGGAGTTCGCCAAGTACCAGGCCACGCCGGAATTCGCGCTGAAGCACAGCGGCATGGACCTGGCGCAGTTCAAGGGCATCTTCTTTTGGGAGTGGTTCCACCGCCTGGTGGGGCGCCTGATCGGCCTCGTCTTCCTGTTGCCCTTCCTGGTCTTTCTCGCCACCCGCCGCGTGCCGCGCAGCCTGGTGCCGCGCCTGGCCGGCCTGTTCGTTCTGGGCGGGCTGCAGGGCGCCTTGGGCTGGTACATGGTCAAGAGCGGCCTGGTGAACCGGCCCGATGTCAGCCACTACCGCCTGGCGGCCCACCTGTCGCTGGCGGTGCTGATCTATGTCGCCATGCTGGCCACGGCCCTGCCGCTGCTGTTCCCTGCCGCCAGTGGCAGCCTGCACCGGGCGCGCGGCAGTTTGCGCCGCCACGCCGGTATTGCCATGGCCCTGGTCGCCACCACCATGGTGTGGGGTGCCTTCACCGCCGGGCTGGACGCGGGCCAGGCCTACAACACCTGGCCGCTGATGAACGGCACCTTCGCGCCGGAGGAGATGTGGAACCTCAGCCCCATCTGGCTGAACATCCTGGAGAACACGGCGGCGGTGCAGTTCACCCACCGCTGGCTGGCCATCCTGACCGGCCTGGTGGTCTGGTCCTACGCCTTCCGCGCCCTGCGTGCTGACGTCCAGGGCCGGGTGCGGACGTTGGCCATCGCCGTGGCCGCGATGGTGCTGGTGCAGATCAGCCTGGGCATCAGCACCCTGCTGATGTTCGTGCCGGTGCACGTGGCCGCTACCCACCAGGCCGGCGCCCTGGTCCTGCTGGGCCTGTTCACCTGGACGGTGGTGGAATACCGGCGGGGGTGAGCGCCTCATCTGGATAAACAAAAAGGGCGCGAAGCTGGATGCCACGCGCCCTTTTTTCATTCCGTATGCCGGCCTGATCAGGCGGCGGCGGCCTTCTCGGCCAGCAGCTGACGGCGGTACTCGATGGCGTCGGCGAAGACGCGCAGCATGGTCTCGATGAACTCCGGCACCACCTCTTCCGGACCGCGGGCGGTCAGCAGCTGGCGGTCGATGTTCATGTTCTGGCCTTCCTCGGCCACCCAGGTGGCGCCGGCGGCCTCGACGGTCTCGCGGATCGCCTCGTTGCCGGTCACGGTGCGGCCCTTCAGACGCTGGGCCACGGCCAGCAGCTGGACGCCGTGGTTGATGGCGGCGACGCCCTTGCCGGCGTCCATGAAGCTGCCGATGATGCGACGGGTGTGCGGGTTAGCGGCCAGCTTGGTCACGCTGCGCTCACCGCCCGGCAGGACCAGCAGGTCGAAGTCGGCGGCCAGCACCTCGCCAATCTGCTTGTCCGTGGGGAAGTAGTGGCCCCAGGACGTACCGTGCCAGCCGTTCACGAGACCCTGCTCGGGCGAGATGATCTTGGGCGCGGCGCCGGCGCGCAGTAGGGCGCGCTGGGCTTCGGTCATTTCCACTTCTTCGAAGCCGTTGGCGATGAGGATGGCAACGGCTTTTCCAGCGAGCGGCTGATCGGTCAAATTACGTCTCCTATGTTGTTTCGGCGGCCCGACACCCGCCCGTCGCCGTTCCCCAGGGGACGGCGCCGTTGGCAAGGCGCGATGGATGCTGCCTCGTGAAAATGGCCGCCCAGGAACAGGCGGCCATGGCAAAGCGTCAGGCGTGGGCGGCTGTCGTGATGCATGCCGGGCCGATGGGATGACGCTCTATTCGCATGGCACCGTAGTTGGCCTCTCCGGCGCCCCAGGTCAATCGCATTAAGACCGAATCGGGGTTGCAGTGCGGCATGGCTGGGTTGCGGGTGCATGGCCGGGCTCTGGCACGCTCGCGCCCGCCTTGACCTAAACTTTGGGATGGGGGGCGCCCGCCGCCTGCCGGCGTCAATTAATCGCCGACAGCGCCTCTTCCAACTCGTTGAAGTCGGGCATGTACTCCGTCGGCACCTTTTTTCGTGCCGCCTCGATGGACACCTGGGGCGCGTAGCCCGCCAGGTGGGATGTGATGGCCGCCCGGATGACGTGGTAGAACTGGTTCTCCTCCTCCGCCACGCCCTTCAGCCGCGAGGCGATGGGGGCGATGATGCAGTAGGACAGGAAGATACCCATGAAGGTGCCGACCAGGGCGCCACCGATCAGCTTGCCCAGCACCTCGGGCGGCTCGGTGATGGACGCCATGGTCTTGATGACGCCCAGCACGGCGGCCACGATGCCCAGGGCGGGCATGGCGTCGGCCATGGTCTGGAAGGCGTGGCTGGAGTGCAGGTCCTCGTGCTTGGCCTTGTCGATCTCCTGCTCCATCAGCGCCTCAAGTTCATGCGGGTTGTCCACGCCGATGGAGAACATGCGCAGGTAGTCCGCGATGAACTTGACCGTGAACGGATCCTTCATGATCGAGGGGTAGGCGTTGAAGATGTTGCTTTCCAGGGGCTTTTCGATGTGCTGCTCGATGGCCAGCACGCCCTTGGTCTTCATCGTCTTCAGGATTTGATAGAGCAGCGACAGCAGCTCCATGTATTCCTTTTTGTGGAACTTCGCGCCGGGGAAGATGCGCTTCACCGCACCCAGCGCCTGCTTGATGGTGTGGGTGCTGTTCGCCACCATGAAGCCGCAGATGGCGGCGCCGCCGATGGTCATGAATTCGCCAGGCAGGGCCTCAAGGATGATGCCGATCTTGCCGCCGAAAATCATGAACGACCCGAACACGCAGATGAACACGCCGAGCAGGCCGATGGCGGCAAACATGAGCAGACCTTGGTAGCTGGACCCCTAAGGTTCGCAGAGTCCAGACAATCGGCCTACTTGTCAAATCCCTGATGGGGTAGGCCGACGGCGCATCGGCGCGCCCGGACGGGGGATGTCGAACGCCGCCCTGTCACCCAGCCATGACGGCAAGACCCTTGAATTCGGACGCCCCGTCCGCCATCGTTCCCGCCATCGACTGGGGTGCCGCCCGCCTGACCACCGGGCCCGCGGCTGAGATCAGACCCATGGAACCTGCTCCGGATCATGCCGGCGAAGGGAGATCGCGAGACCGTGACCTATCATCCGCCTTCGGGCCATTCATTTGCCAAGCCGTCCGTCGCCCCCCGGGTGGTCGTCATCGGTGCCGGCTGCATCGGCCTGTCAATCGCCTGGCGCCTGGCCGCCGCCGGCTGCGCGGTCGACATCTATGATCGGGGGACCGCTGGCCGGGGTGCCACCCATGCCGCCGCCGGTATGCTGGCGGCCGCCGTGGAGACGGAACCGGGGGAGCAGGCGCTGCTGCCCCTGACCCTGGACAGCCAGCGCCGCTGGCCCGCCTTCGCCGCCGAGCTGGAGGCTTACAGCGGCCTGCCCGTCGACCTGCGCACGGACGGCACGGTGCAGGTGGCCCTGACTCGCGACGATGTGGAGGTGCTGCGCAGCGGCTTCGAGTTCCAGCGGTCCTTGGGCCTCAATGTCGCCTGGCTGAATGGCGCGCAGGTGAAGGAGCGTGAGCCGTGGCTGAACCCCCGCGCCGCCGCCGGCGTGCTGGGCGCCGATGACGGCCAGGTGGACAACCGCAAGCTGGCCGTGGCGCTGAAGGCCGCGGCATTGAAGGCGGGCGCCCGCCTGCACGAGGGCGCGGCCGTGGAGGCGCTGTCGCTGACGGCGGGCCGCACCGATGGCGTGGTGGTGGATGGCGCGCTGAAGCCCGCCGACGTGGTGGCGCTGGCGGCCGGCGCCTGGTCGCGCCAGTTGCCAGGCCTGCCGGAAGGCGCGGTGCCGCCGGTGCGGCCGGTGAAGGGCCAGATGCTGGCCCTGCGCATGGACCCGGCCCAGCCGCTGTTGCGCCATGTGGTGTGGCCGCCCAAATGCTATCTGGTGCCCCGTCTGGACGGGCGCCTGATCGTGGGCGCCACGACCGAGGACAAGGGCTGGGACGACCATCTGACGGCCGGCGGCGTGCTGGCCCTGCTGGAGGCCGCGTGGCGGGCCCTGCCCGGGGTGGAGGAACTGCCCATCGAGGAGATGTGGGTGGGCCACCGCCCCGGCAGCCGCGACGACGCCCCCATCCTGGGGCCCGTGCCCGAGGTCGCCGGCCTGGTCATGGCCACCGGCCACCACCGCAACGGCATCCTGCTGACGCCCGGCACGGCCGACCTGGTCGCCGACCACATCCTGACCGGCCGGGTGGACCCGCTGCTGGCGCCCTTCGGCATCGGGCGATTTGGCCAGCGAACTGAGCTTGACGTGAGGCGTGCATGATCACCGTGAACGGCAAGGCCCGCGACCATGCGGACGGCCTGGACCTGCCGGCCCTGTTGGGCGAGGCGGGGGTGGGGCCGGATTCCCGCGGCATCGCCGTGGCCATCAACGGCACCGTGGTGCCGCGTGCCCGCTGGGCGGAGCGTGCCGTCGCCGACGGCGACGCCATCGAAATCGTGAAGGTGCTGCAAGGTGGCTGAAGACCTGTTCCGCATCGCCGGCAAGGCGTTCACCTCCCGCCTGTTCTTGGGCACGGCGGGCTATCCCAACCAGCAGGTGTTCCTGGACAGCTTGGCGGCGTCGGGCGCTGAAGTGGTCACCGTCTCCATCCGCCGGGTGGATATGGAGGGCGGGGCCGAGGGCATCCTGGACCTCGTGCGCGACAGGGCCTGGCTGCTGCCCAACACCGCCGGCTGCGCCACGGTGAAGGACGCCGTGCTGACCGCCCAGCTGGCGCGCGAGGCGCTGGACACCAGCTGGATCAAGCTGGAACTGATCGGCGACCGCGAGACGCTGTACCCGGATGTGGAGCAGTTGGTGACCGCTGCCGCCCAGCTTGTGGACGACGGTTTCACCGTCCTGCCCTATTGCACCGACGACCCCATCGTCTGTCGCCGTCTGGCCGACGTCGGCTGCGCCGCCGTCATGCCCCTGGGGGCGCCCATCGGCACGGGGCTGGGAATCCTCAATCCTTACAATATCGAAATGATATGCGCGCGCAGCACGGTGCCGGTCATCCTGGACGCCGGCATCGGCACCGCCTCTGACGCCGCCCTGGCTATGGAACTGGGCTGCGACGCCGTGCTGCTGAACACCGCCGTGTCCAAGAGCAAGGACCCGGTGCGCATGGCGGCCGCCATGGGCCACGCCGTCATCGCAGGTCGCCTTGCCCGCCTGGCCGGCCGCATCCCGAAGCGCACCCGCGCCGAAGCCTCCAGCCCAGAGCTGGGGCTGATCGGGGGATAGGTGGGGTGGTGTTGCCCGCCCCACCCCTGCTGGTCATCACCGACCGCCGACAGGCGTCCTTGCCGCTGCCCCAAGTGCTGGACCGCGTGTTCGCCGCCGGCTGCCGCTGGGCCAGCGTGCGGGAAAAGAACCTGGCCGCCCAGGACCGGCTGGATCTGGTGCGCCGGCTGGTCCCCATCGCCCGTCACCACGGCGCCCTGCTGACGGTGCACGGCGACCTGGCGGCGGCGATGCTGTGTGACGGCGTGCATCTGGGGGCGGGCGGCGACGTGGCGGCGGCCCGCGCTCGCTTGGGGGCCCAGGCGCTGGTCGGCCTGTCCCGCCACCATCCGGAGGAGGGCCTGGGCGGCGCCGACTACGCCACCCTCAGCCCCATTTTCGAGACGCCATCCAAGCCCGGCTATGGTCCCGCCCTGGGCCCCCAGGCGCTATCCCGCCTGCCCGGTGCCCTGGCGCTCGGCGGCATCACTGCTGTCAACGCGGCGCAGGCCCGCGCGGCTGGCGCCGCTGGCCTGGCCGTCATGGGCACTGTCATGCGCGCGGCCGACCCAGGCGCCGTGGTGCGGGACCTGCTGGCGGCGTGGGGCTAGGCGAGGACAGCCGAGGCAGCGAATGCTGGCGCCGGCGCCTGAAGCGCGCTCAGTGCGCCTCGCCCCAACTCCGCCCCGTGCCGGCCTCGGCCACCAGGGGCACGGACAGGCTGGCGGCGCCCTCCATCACCTGGCGCACCACGGGGACGGTGGCGTCCACCTCCGCCACCGGCACCTCGAACAGCAGTTCGTCGTGCACCTGCAGCAGCATGCGGCCGGTCAGGCCGGCATTCGCCATCGCGGCGGGCACGCGGGCCATGGCGCGGCGGATGATATCGGCGGCGGTGCCCTGGATGGGGGCGTTGATGGCTTGGCGCTCGGCGAAGGCGCGGCGGGCGGCGTTACTTTCCTTGATGCCCTGGATCCAGCACTGGCGGCCGAACAGGGTGGTGACGTAGCCCTTTTCCTTGGCCTCGGCCTTGGTCTTCTCGAAATAGCCGGCCAGTTCGGGGAAGCGTTCGAAGTACTGCTTGATGAAGGCGCCGGCCTCACCGGCGCCGATGCCCAACTGGCGGCCCAGGCCGAAGCCGGAGATGCCGTAGATGATGCCGAAGTTGATGGCCTTGGCCTTGCGGCGGATCTCGCTGGTCATCTGGTCCAGCGGCACGCCGAACACCTGGGACGCCGTCATGGCGTGAATGTCGATGCCCTCGGTGAAGGCCTGCTTCAGGGCCGGCACGCCGGCGATCTCCGCCACCAGGCGCAGCTCGATCTGGCTGTAGTCCACGGACAGCAGCACATGGCCCTCCGGCGCCACGAAGGCGCGGCGGATCTTGCGCCCCTCCTCCGTGCGGATGGGGATGTTCTGCAGGTTGGGATCGGTGGAGCTGAGGCGCCCGGTGGCGGTGGCGGCCAGGGCGAAGCAGGTGTGCACGCGGCCCGTGCCGGCGTTGATCTCCTCCTGCAGGGCGTCGGTGTAGGTGGACTTCAGCTTGGCCAGCTGGCGATGGTCCAGCACCTTCTGCGCTACTTCCACCCCTTGTTCGGCCAGGGGTTCCAGCACGCTGCTGTCGGTGGAATAGGCGCCGGTCTTGCCCTTCTTACCGCCGGGCAGGCCCATCTCGTCGAACAGCACCTCGCCCAGCTGCTTGGGGCTGGCGACGTTGAACGGGTGGCCCACCAGGGTGTGGATTTCCTGTTCCAGTGCGGCCAGGCGGCCGGCGAAATCGCGCGAAAGCTCGGCCAGCATGGCCCGGTCCACCAGGATGCCGGCCTCCTCCATGGTCGCCACCACGGGCGTCAGGGGGCGGTCCAGCGTCTCGTACACCGTCATCAGGTGGCGGCGCAGCACGTCGGCCTTCAGCACCTGGTGCAGGCGCAGGGTGATGTCCGCATCCTCCGCCGCATAGGCGCAGGCTCGGTCCAGGGGCACGCGGTCGAAGGTGATGCGGTTCTTGCCGGTGCCCGTCACCTCGTCGAAGGTGATGCAGGTATGGCCCAGGTGGCGCTGCGCCAGTTCATCCATGCCATGGCCGTGGGCGCCGGCGCCCAGGGCGTAGGACAGCAGCATGGTGTCGTCCACGGGCGCGATGGCGGCCGGGCCGGGGGCGAAGCCGTGGCGGGCCAGCACCCGGATATCGAACTTCAGATTATGGCCCACCTTCAGCACCGACGGGTCGGCCAGCAGCGGCGCCAGCAGGGCGCGGGCCTCGTCCAGCGGAATCTGCGGCGGCGGAGGCGGCGCCTCGCCGAAATCAAAGCCGCCGGCCTGCTCCTTAGGAGCGTCTGGGTTAATGTGGCTAAGGGGCACGTAGCAGGCGCGGCCCGGCGTGTGGGAGAGGGAGAAGCCCACCAGCTTGGCTCGGTCGGGGTACAGCCCGTCGGTCTCGGTATCGATGGCCACCGTGCCGGCCAGGGTCGCCTCATCGATCCAGCGCTTCAGCACGGCGGCGTCCTGCACCAGCTCGTACACGATCTCGGTGGGGGCGGGGATCTTGGGCTCCCCGATGGGGGCGGCCTCGGTACTGTAGAAGCGGCTGTTGTAGGCGGCGCGCACGGCATCGGTGCGTTGCTCCGCCCCGCCGCCGGCCGTGGCCTCCAGCGTCAGGGCCGGGGCGCCGGTGCCGGCGCGGGTGGCACCCCCATTGCCGCCATTGGCCTTCAGGATGTCGTTCTCGACCTTCTGGATGGCGGAGCGGAAGCCCTGCTCGCGCAGCCAGCCGATCAGCTTGTCATGGTCGGGCTTGCGCGCCGTCAGGTTCTCCAGCGGCTCAGGAACCGGCACGTTGGCCTCCAGCTTCACCAGCTGGCGCGAGATGCGGGCCATCTCCGCATGCACGGTCAAGGCTTCGCGCCGCTTGGGCTGCTTGATCTCGTGCGCGCGCTCCAGCAGGGCGTCCAGCCCGCCATACTCCGTGATCAGCTGGGCGGCGGTCTTGATGCCGATGCCGGGCACGCCCGGCACGTTGTCCACGCTGTCGCCGGCCAGGGACTGCACATCCACCACCAGTTCCGGCACCACGCCGAACTTCTCCAGCACCTCGTCCCGGCCGATGCTCTTGTTCTTCATCGGGTCCAGCAGGCCGACGCCGTCGGTGATCAGCTGCATCAGGTCCTTGTCGGACGAGACGATGACGCAGTCGCGCCCCGCCTCCCGCGCCAGGCGGGCGTATGTCGCGATCAGGTCGTCGGCCTCATACCCCTCCAGATGCAGGCAGGGCAGGTTGAAGGCGTCCACCGCCTGGCGGATCAGGTCGAACTGCGGGATCAGGTCTTCCGGGGGCGGCGGCCGGTGGGCCTTGTAGTCCGGATAGATGGCGTTGCGGAAATTCTCCCGCTTGCTGTCGAAGATGACGGCGACGGAATGCACCTTCACGTCGGCCAGCAGCTTCATCAGCATGTTGGTGAAGCCCAGCACCGCGTTCACCGGCGTGCCGTCCGGCCGATTCAGCGGCGGCAGGGCGTGATAGGCGCGGAAGATGAAGCCCGAGCCGTCCACCAGGTACAGCGTCTCCTTCAGCTCGCCCGGCACGGCCGGCACACCGGTCACGGGCGTGGGCGCGTCCGGCGGAACGGGGATGGGGGCGGTTGCGGCGGCGGGCGTGTCGGCCATGGCGGGCATCTTCGGCGTAACGGACGGGAAGGGACGGGCGCATCGACGCAGGCGTCCCGGGACCGCACCATGGCCGATTTGGGGCGGGGCTGTCGAGGGGCGGTGGCGGATGTCAGGCCACGGGCCGGAAGGGCTGTCGACGATATGAAAGGGAAAGGTGGCGGACCCGATACGATTCGAACGTACGACCTCTGCCTTCGGAGGGCAGCGCTCTATCCAGCTGAGCTACGGGTCCATGCCGGGCGACACACCGGGTTTCCGGCGGCGCGGCGCGCACCATACAGGCAAGTTCCGGGCAATGCAAACGCTATGGTGCGTGCCGGCTGGCGCGCCGCTCAGGGCTCCCGGTCCAGACGGACGTAGCGGCGTTCCAGGCAGGTGGGGTTGTAGTAGACGGCGACGGGGGCGCCGGTGCCGGGGTCGGTGAAGCGCTCGCCCGTGTCCTGCCAGCCGGGGCCGGGCAGGCCCGTCAAGGGCTTGTAGGCGACGCGCTCGACACAGGCGGCCAGGCACAGGACGCCGGTGCCGGCCAGCAGGCCGATGGGGAAGACGGTAACCATGCCCATGTACCAGACGGCCAGGGTGGCGGCGAAGGCCAGGGCGCTGCCGATCATCAGCCAGGTGCAGGCGGGCTGGCGCAGGTGGGAGCGGCGTTGCCGGGCGTGGCCGGGACCGGATCCGAAATGGACATGTAGCACGGACATGATGGACGTCTCCTTCCCCTGTTCGGGGGCCCTGGCGGCGGGCGTGCCCGGATCGATGGCGGGGCCGGCGGTCCGTGGCGGGCGTCCGGGGCGTCGGGCCCCTCTGCTTGGTGGTGGTTCGCAGGCTTTCCCTAGGCAGGCTTTCCTTTCCTGAAACTCAAACGGCTCCTGAAACTCAAACGGCTCCTGAAACTCAAACGGCGGCTTCCAGCACCACGGCGGTGCCGTAGGCGACGATCTCGCTCATGGTCTCCCCGATCTCGGAGCTGTCGAAGCGCATCATGACCACGGCGTTGGCCCCCATGGCGCCGGCGTTGGCCACCATGCGGTCGATGGCCTGGCGGCGGCCCTCTTCCAGCATCTGAGTGTATTCGTGGATCTCACCGCCCACCAGGGTGCGCAGGCCGGCCATGAAGTTGCCGGCCAAACCCCGGCTGCGCACCACCACACCGAACACTTGGCCCTTCACGGCCACGACCCGGTGTCCGGGCACGGCCTCCGTCGTCACCACCAGCATGCGGCACTCCTGTCCTGTGAGGGGAAGCTTACGCCCGGGCGCCGTCCCACGCCATGAGCGCGTTCGGTCAGGGTGGCGGCCCTCGCCGCAGGACGGGGGCCGTTCTTAGTCAGTGCGTGGCCGGCAGGGCGGCTAGCCAGCTGTCCACCTGGGGCAGCCGCTCCTGCGCCACCTTGGCCCGGTAGGCGATCTCGCCCGCGGCCTTGGCGACACCCTGGCGGGCGGTGGCCGGCACGTGTGCTTCGGCATAGGCGTTCAGCTCGCCGATGCGCGCCGGATCGGACGAGCGGCGCGCCACGCCGGCGAAGAACTCATAGCGTTGCATCTGGTCCAGCGTGGCCTCCACCGCGTCGATGTGGGCCGTGACGAAGCGCCAGGCCAGGTCGGGGTTGGCGTCGGCCACGGCCAGGATCAACTGCGGCGCGATGGTGGTGCCCACCTCCGGCGTCAGGCTGAGGTCCAGCACCTTCTGCGCCAGGGCGGGGTCGCGCACCGCCCCCAGCGCCCCATACAGCTGGCGGCGGGCCAGCGCGTCGGTGGTGCTGGACGCCAGGGCGTGCAGCCGGTCGAAGGTGGCGGCATCGGCGTGCTGGGCCACAGCGGTGATGACCGCCAGGCGGATGCCGGGGGGCAGGGCCGTGGGGTCGGTGCCGTCGGCCGCCAGGCGCCGCTCCGCCTCCGTCAGCGTTTCGGTGGCATCGAAACTGCTGAGTGCGCGGATCAGGGCGGCGCGGGTCAGACCCACCTTATCGCCCTGGCCCGGCTGCGGGTCCCAGCCGATGGCGGACAGCACCGGCGCCAGCACGCCGCGGGCGAAGGCGCGGAAGGCGGCCTGGCCGGGCTTGCCGGCGTAATAGCCGTCCACGTCGCGCAGGTAATCGGCCGCCTGTTCCCACACCGACGGGTCGGCGTCCGGGCGCAGGGCGCGGATCAGGGACAGGCTGTCGCTCATGGCCATCTGCCCGGCCTCGCCCAGGGCGGCGCTATCATACATCAGGCCCAGCTGGTCGATGGGGGCCAGCCGGTCGACATGATCGACCAGGGCCTTGAACGCCGGCTCGGTATAGGCGGTGCGGAAATAGCCGGTCTGGCCGGCATTGGCCAGCAGGGGGCCGCAGCCGGGCGCGGCGGCCTTGCCCGTCAGGGCCGTCAGCAGCGCGTGCGACGGCGCACTGGCGGCCCTGCCCGTGGCGCCCACCGTGGCCCCACCCACCGTGGCGAGGGGGACGGGGATGGCCCACAGCCGGTCGCTCAGATGGTACTGGTCGGGGATGGTCACCGGCTCGGTGGCGAAGCGCGCCTGGCGCAGGCTGACCTGCGTGCCGCTGCCGGCCATGGCCGGCGCCGTCTCCTTGGCGCCTTTCTTGCCCTTATGCGGCTTGGGGCCGTCGCCGGCGCCGCAGGTGGCGCTGACCGATACCAGGGGGATGCCCGGCTTGGTGATGAAATCGGTGGCGATGCGCAGCGCGTCCTTGGCGCCCGCCTCCTCCACCGCCTTGAACAGGTCGCGGGTGGTGGCGTTGCCGTAGGCGTGGCGCTTCATGTAGCGGCGCACGCCATCACGGAACACCGTCTCGCCCACCGTCGCCTCCACCATGCGGATGACGGCCTGGCCCTTGTCATAGGTGATGTCGTCGAAGGCCTCGTCCGCCTCGGCCACAGAGTTGATGGGCTGCACCACCGGGTGGGTGGCGGCGCGGGCGTCCAGGCGCTTGGCCCGCTCCATCGCCGGCATGGCCACCAGCCAGGGTGACCAGTCGGGATGCAGGGCGTCCATAGCCTTGGCCTCCATCCATGAGGCGAAGCCCTCGTTCAGCCACAGGTCATCCCACCAGGCCATGGTGACCAGGTCGCCGAACCACTGGTGCGCCATTTCGTGCGCCACCACCTGGAACACGCGCTGGCGGGCCTCCTCGGTGGCCAGGGCCGGGTCCAGCAGCATGTCCTTCTCGAACGACATGATGGCGCCCCAGTTCTCCATGGCGCCGAAGCCACCGGCGCCGGGCGTGGCGATGAAGTCCAGCTTGGGCAGGGGATAGGGCGTGCCGAAATAGTCGTTGTAGCGGGCCAGGATGGCGGCGGCCGTCTCCAGGGCGAAGCGCGCCTTGTCCACCGATCCGCGCCGCACGACCACGCCGATCTCCACGTCGCCGGCCTTGGCGGTGGCGCGCTCCAGGTCGCCCACGGCCACGAACAGCAGATAGCTGGACATGCGCGGCGTGGGTTGGAAATGCACCAGGTGGCGGCCGTCGGCCATGGCCTCGTCCGCCTTCACCGGCATGTTGGACACGGCCATCTGGCCCTGGGGCGCCATGACCGACAGGGTGAAGGTGGCCTTGGCCGCGGGCTCGTCCCAACAGGGCAGGAAGCGGCGGGCGTCGCCGGCCTCGAACTGGGTGGACAGCATGCGGGCAGGCACGCCGGCGCCCCCCTTGCCGTTTCCGGGCGCGTCCGTGGCGGTGTAGTCCAGCTGGAACAGGCCGCGCGCCGATTTCTCGATCTGGCCACGGTAGGCGATGTCCACCGTGTGATGGCCGGGCGGCAGGGGGGATGCCGCCGTCAGGGTGGCCGTCTGGCTGTCCTTGTCCAAGGTGACGCCGGTGGCGGGGTTGCCGTCGATGGTCGCGCGGTCCAGGGTCAGGCTTTCCGCGTTCAGCACCACCGTGGGCGTGGCCGTGGCCACGTCGATGTCGATGTGCACCTCACCGGCGAAGGTCGAGGCCTCGATATTGGGGATGACCGTCAGGTCATAGTGCAGGGGTGAAATGTTGCCCGGCAGTCGGCCGTTGGCCGCTAGACTAACCGTGGGGCTGAGGCATAGGGTCGCAGTCGTCACCAGAACAGTTTTGATCACGCCTTTGAAATTAGTCGAGGCCAGGGGCATACAGCCGCTCCTACGCTTGTATTGCGCGGCGCCACTGCGGGGCGCTTTACGCTTTGGCGCTGAGTGTGCCTGCGTCCACCCCGCAGTTCAATTGCGGACTTCCTGACAAATATGTGCGTCTTCGCCAAAGGCGGAGAGGTGAGCACCGTCCGGATATTATATCCAGTTGCGCTCAAGGTAAGCGCTGTCCCCAGGCTGAAATCGCGGCCTCGTGCCGGCAATTTGCCCGGGGATGCGACAGAAGAACGCAGGCTTGACTGGAAACCGTCGCCGGCTGAGACGGCTTCTGGGCGCCGGCTCCGTGCTCTTCGAACAGCTTTTAGCGGCAGCCGTTGGATGACTTATCAACCTCGTCTTCCCCGGACATCGACTTCGGTGTCCGATTAGTTAGGCTGGGGAATCTATTTTCTGCAAATTCACGAAGTATTACTTAGCAGCCAGTGCTGATCTGTCCTGGTAAATGGACAGCAAAACCGCAAAAAGATTATGGGGCGGTGATGAAGCCGAGGGGCGTTTGAAGGAAATTTCAAAAGCTAACGGATCGGCGCGCCATTCGTCCTGATGGTCTAGTCTTCAAAATTCGCATGGGCTTATCCCTGGACTAAATCTCCAGCCGTCTATATTGAAACTCGCCTTCCGAAAGACAGCTCCGCGGTTCGCGGGCCGATCGGGGTCGCCCTAGCCGGCATTTCAAATTTCGCTGTTGTTCTCGCCCGTGCGCGCCCCTCGGCGCCCTCGTGGGCGCTGCATTTGGGAAGTGTTGCCATGTTCCAAGCCCAGTCCTCGACGGCCCGGTCGGCCGCCGGCACCCCCTCCATTTCTGCCCCCTCCATTTCTGCCCCCTCCATTTCTGCCCCCTCCATTTCTGCCCCCTCCATTTCTGCCCCCTCCATTTCTGCCCCCTCCATTTCTGCCAAGGTCCGCAAGGGTTTCGCCGTGTCGGTGGCGGCACGCATCGCCCTGCTGATCGTCGGGGCCGTGACCCTGCTGACGGTGGTCAGCCTGGGCATCAGCCACGTGTTGCTGGCGGGCTTCACCATGGAATTGGCCAAGGACCGGCAGGACGCCAACATGCAGGTGGCGTGGCACGTGCTGGAAGGTTACGGCAAGGGCTACAGTCTCAGGGACGGGCACCTGTACGCCGGCGACACCGCGCTGGAGAACAACGTTGCCGCCGTCGATACGGTGAAGCGCCTGGTGGGCGGCACCGCCACCATCTTCGCCGCCAAGGATGGCGAGATGGTGCGCATCGCCACCAACGTCATGAAGCAGGATGGCAGCCGTGCCGTCGGTACCGCGCTGGCCCGCAACGCCGTCTACGACGCTGTCGTCGGACGGGGCGAGGCCTATCGCGGCGAGGCCGACATCCTGGGTGTGCCCTTCTACACCGCGTACGACCCCATCAAGGACGCCGGTGGCCATATCGTGGGCGTTCTGTACACCGGCATCCAGAAGCGCATCTTCGCCGAGGCGGTGGAGCATCTGAAGACCAGCATCCTGGTGGCCAGCGTCACCCTGGCCGTGGTGCTGGGCCTGGCCGCCTGGTGGCTGGCCAGCCGCTGGGTGGGCCGTCCCGCCCTGCTGGTGGCCCGCCTGCTGGAACGCCTGGCGGCCAACGACACCACGGTGGAGATCCGCCCCACCCAGCGCCGGGATGAGATCGGGCGCATGCTGCGCGCCGCTGGCGCCCTGCGCGGCGTGGTGGCCGACGTCTTCCGCCTGAAGCAGATGGTGGACGACATGCCGCTGAATGTCCTGCTGGCCGATGCCGATCAGGATTTCCGCATCACCTATGCCAACGCCGCCAGCCTGGGCACGCTGAAGACCCTGGGTGCGCCCCTGCCGCGGCCGCTGGCCGGCGGTACGCCGGTGGGCGCCGGGATCGGCCTGTTCCATGCCGATCCGGCCGCGCTGCTGGAGGTGGTGAAGAACCCCGCCCTGCTGCCCTGGCAGGGCCGCCTGACCCTGGAAAACGCCCGTGGCGATAACGAGGAGCTGGAGCTGCGCGTGGCCGCCGTGCGGGATACCGATGGCCGTTATGTCGGCCCCATGATGACCTGGTCGGTGGTGACGCGTCAGGCCCGCCTGGCCGCCGCGTTCGAGACCGATGTGCATGGGGTGGCCGCCGCTGTCACCAGTGCCGCCCACACGCTGGAGGGCGACGCCCGCACCCTGACCGACAACACCGGCAGCGCCTGCACGCAGGCCCAGGACGTGCAGGCCGCCGCCAGCCAGACCTCCAGCAACGTGCAGACGGTGGCCGCCGCGGCGCAGGAGCTGGCGGCCTCGGTGGATGAGGTCGGCCGTCAGGTCGAACGTTCCAAGGCCATCGCCGCCCGCGCGGTGGCGGAGGCGACCACCACGGGGCAGACCATCG
Source organism: Nitrospirillum amazonense (assembly GCF_029594735.1). Taxonomy (NCBI): domain Bacteria; kingdom Pseudomonadati; phylum Pseudomonadota; class Alphaproteobacteria; order Rhodospirillales; family Azospirillaceae; genus Nitrospirillum; species Nitrospirillum amazonense. The sequence continues at coordinate 51,103 of NZ_JARPAF010000002.1, read as the reverse complement.
GCGGCCTGGCCGAGGCCTCGGACCGCATCGGCGCCGTGGTGCAGATGATCAGCGACATCGCGGGCCAGACCAACCTGCTGGCGCTCAATGCCACCATCGAGGCGGCGCGGGCGGGCGAGGCCGGCAAGGGCTTCGCCGTCGTGGCCTCCGAGGTCAAGACCCTGGCCGGCCAGACGGCCAAGGCCACGGAGGAGATCACCCGCTACGTCCAGGACATCGGCCAGCGGACGGACCTCAGCGTCGCCGCCATGGAACGTATCGGCGCCACCATCCACGAGGTGAATGAGGTCGCCGCCGCCATCGCCGCCGCGGTGGAGGAGCAGGGTGCCGCCACCCGGGAGATCGCCCGCAACGTGGCCGAGGCCGCCGATGGCACCGACCATGTCAGCCGCACCCTATCCTCCCTGACCGATGCCACCGGTGTGGCCGGCAGCACGGCGGGCGAGGTGCTGGACACCGCCGGCAGCCTGACCCGCGAGGCCGGCCGCCTGAACCAGGCGGTGGAAGGCTTCATGAAGGCGCTGCGCGAGATGTAGTGTGCCTCGGGGGTTGGGGGGCACGCGAACTTGGCCATCCTCGGTTCCAGTCCCCTTCCAGTCCCCGAAAACCTGCGGCGGCCCCGGCCGGGCCTTGTCGCCGCGCCCCGGGTGCGGTAGACGGCCGGGGTGCGAGCCCCGTGATGTGACCGATGAACACCAGCCCCGACCGCGACGACGACGATGATGATGACGACCTGCCGCCCCTGCCGGCTGGCGCCAAGAACTATATGACGCCGGAAGGCTTCAACCACATGCGGGATGAGCGCCACCAGCTGCTGCGGGTGGAGCGTCCCAAGGTGGTGGAGGTGGTGTCCTGGGCCGCCGGCAACGGCGACCGGTCGGAGAATGGCGACTATCTGTACGGCAAGAAACGCCTGCGCGAGATCGACCGGCGCATCCGCTTCCTGACCAAGCGCATCGAAAGCGCCGAGGTGGTCGACCCGCAGCTGCAGAAGAACCGGTCCCAGGTCTTCTTCGGCGCCACCGTCACCTATGCCGATGAGGACGATGACCGCATGACCGTCACCATCGTCGGCCGGGACGAGGTGGACATGGACCGCCACCGCATCAGCTGGGTGTCGCCGGTGGCGCGCGCGCTCATGAAGGCCAAGGTGGGCGACGTCGTCACCGTGCGCACGCCCAAGGGGCCGCAAGAGGTGGAGATCCTGGACATTCGCTACCCGGACTGAGCGGGCGGCTCAGCGGTGTTTCTTGCCCGTTGCGCCGTACTCGCTCACCAGCGTGTCTTTCAGCGACCAGGGATGGTCGGCGGCCCCGGCATCGTCCTTCAGGATGATCACGTCGTCGATCAGCCAGCGTCCGCCGGTCCGCGCGAAATGGTAGGCCAGGACGCGGGGCCCGAAGTTGTTGAAGCGCGCCGTCACCGTGGCCGTGTCGTCCGACGCTTCCGCCTGCAGGCCGAAGCCTGACAGGTCCCAGTCCTGGCCGTCGATGATGATGTCGAAGTCCAGGGCGCAAATCCCCTGGGTGCGCTTTTCACAGGCCCGGTCGGCATCGAGCAGGCGCGCCAGTGCCGGGGTGGCGTGGCGTCGGACCTGGGCAACCGAATCGATGGTCGTGTCTTTCTCGGCGTGGGGATCGGCGAGATACGGCCGGTACAGGGCCTCGACGATGGCCTGCGGTGTCGATCCCGGCGGCTCGGCGCCGCCGGCCCGCGCCGCCGGCGGAAGGGCCGCCAAGCTCACGGCCAGCAGGCCCATGGCCGGCAGGAGGGCCCCCCGCGTCATAATTCAGGCCGCATCGCGGCGAGCGACCGCCGGGCGATGTCCTTCAGGGCGGCGCGCAGGCGCTCGATCTCCTGCGCGGCGGCCTCGTAATCCTCGATCAGGCCGCCGACCAGGGTGCCGGGGTCCCCGGCATGGTCGGGATAGCGGTCACGGGCCCGTTCGGCGCGGCGGCGCAGCCGCTCCACGATGTCTTCGTTGACGGGTGGCGCCGGGCGGTGGCTGTCATCCTCCGGCGTCATATCCTCGGCATCCGGCATGGCCCGTGGCTCCCTTCCTTCACGCGTAGGCGGGTCGTCAGGACCGGCCCCTTACGGGGCGCGGCCATGGCAATGCTTGTACTTCAGGCCGCTGCCGCAGGGGCAGGGGGAATTGCGGGGGGTGTTCATCCAGGTGTCCGGGTCCTGGCCGCCCACCTGGGTCGACTGCGGCATGTTCACGGCGCCATAGCCCAGGCCGGCGCTGGCGCGCGCCATGCCCGGGGGCAGGGGCTCGTCGGCCGGCGGCAGGCCAGCGGGCAAGCCAGTGGGCGGGAACGCCGGGTCGACGCGGGTCTCCTGCATCTCCTGGGGCGGGAAATCGTTGGGGTCCAGCGGCGGCTGGGCGACCTGCAGCTGCACGCGCATCAGCACCTGGGTCACCTGCTCGCGCAGGCTGTCCAGCAGCTCCTCGAACAGGTTGAAGGCTTCGCGCTTGTATTCGTTCAGCGGGTCGCGCTGGCCATAGGCGCGCAGGTTGATGCCCTGGCGCAGATGGTCCAGCGACAGCAGGTGGTCCTTCCACGACTGGTCCAGCAGCTGCAGCAGCAGGCTGCGCTCGATGGAGCGCATGATCTCCGGCCCGTAGCTGGCCTCCTTGGCGGCGTAGGCCTCGTCGGCGGCCTTCATCAGGCGCTGCTCGATCTCAAGCTCGGCGATGCCTTCTTCCTTGCCCCATTCCTGCACCGGCACATCCAGCGCCAGGACGCGCACCACGTCCTCGTGCAGCTGGTCCATGTTCCACTGCTCGGCATAGGAATTGGCCGGGATGGCCTTGGCCACCAGGGTGTTGATGGTGTCCTGGCGCATGTCCTCGACGGTTTCCTTGATGTCGTCGACGGCCATGATCTCACGACGCTGCTCATAGACGACCTTGCGCTGGTCGTTCATGACGTTGTCGTACTTCAGCAGGTTCTTGCGGATTTCAAAGTTGTGGGCCTCAACCCGGCTCTGGGCCTTTTCCAGCGCCTTGTTGATCCAGCTGTGGATGATGGCCTCGCCCTCCTGCAGGCCCAGGCGCTGCAGCATGGTGTCCATGCGCTGCGACCCGAAGATGCGCATCAGGTCGTCTTCCAGCGACAGGAAGAACTTCGAGGCGCCGGGGTCGCCCTGGCGGCCCGAGCGGCCGCGCAGCTGGTTGTCGATGCGCCGGCTTTCGTGCCGCTCCGTACCCACGACGTAAAGGCCGCCGGCGGCCAGCGCCACGTCCTTGGCGGCCGCCACCTCCTCCTCGATCTGCTGGATGCGGCGTGCGCGCTCGGCCGGGTCGGTCACATCCCCCAGCTCGTACTCGATGCGCATCTCGACGTTGCCGCCCAGTTTGATGTCGGTGCCGCGGCCCGCCATGTTGGTGGCGATGGTGACGGCGCCCGGCCGGCCGGCCTGGGAGACGATGTAGGCTTCTTGCTCGTGATAGCGGGCGTTCAGCACGTTGTGCGGGATGCCCTGCTTCTTCAGCAGGTCGGACAGCAGTTCCGACTTCTCGATGGAGATGGTGCCGACCAGGATGGGCTGCTGGCGCTCCTGGCACTCCTTCACCAGCTTGACGATGGCGTCGTACTTCTCGCGCGCCGTGCGGTAGACCTCGTCATCATAGTCGATGCGCTGGACGGGCAGGTTGGTCGGCATATCGACCACGTCCAGGTTATAGATCTCCGCGAATTCCGCCGCCTCGGTCATGGCCGTGCCGGTCATGCCGGCCAGCTTGGGGTACAGGCGGAAATAGTTCTGGAAGGTGATGGACGCCAGCGTCTGGTTCTCGCGCTGGATGGTCACATGCTCCTTCGCCTCCAGGGCCTGGTGCAGGCCTTCGGAATAGCGGCGGCCGTCCATCATGCGGCCCGTGAACTCGTCGATGATGACGACCTTGTCGTCCTTGACGATGTAATCCACGTCGCGGGTGAACAGCTTGTGGGCGCGCAGGGCCTGGTTCACGTGGTGGACCAGGGTGATGTTGTGAATGTCGTACAGGTCGCCCTGCTTCAGCAGGTCCATCTCGGTCAGGATCTGGGCGACCTTCTCCGTGCCCTCTTCCGTCAGGTTGACGGACTTGGCCTTCTCATCCTTTTCATAGTCGGTGTCGGCCAGGCGCAGGATGACCGTGTCCACGGCGGCGTACAGCTCGGACCCGTCGGTGGAGGGACCGGAGATGATCAGCGGGGTGCGCGCCTCGTCGATCAGCACGCTGTCCACCTCGTCGACCACGGCGAAGTTGAAGGGCCGCTGGACCATGTCGTCCAGGCGGAACTTCATGTTGTCGCGCAGGTAGTCGAAGCCGAACTCGTTGTTGGTGCCGTAGGTGATGTCGGCGGCGTAGGCGCGGCGGCGCTCGTCGTCATCCAGGCCGTGGACGATGCAGTCGGTGGTCAGGCCCAGGAAACCGTAGATGCGGCTCATCCAGCCGCTGTCGCGCTTGGCCAGGTAGTCGTTCACGGTCACGACGTGCACGCCCTTGCCTTCCAGAGCGTTCAGGTAGACCGCCAGGGTCGCCACCAGGGTCTTGCCTTCGCCGGTGCGCATCTCGGCGATGCGGCCGCGGTGCAGGACGATGCCGCCCATCAGCTGCACGTCGAAATGGCGCTGGCCGATGGCGCGCTTGGCCGCCTCGCGCACGGTGGCGAAGGCGTCGGGCAGGATGTCGTCCAGCGTCTCGCCCTTGGCCAGCCGGTCGCGCAGCCAGTCGGTGCGCATGCGCAGCTCGTCATCGGACAGCGAGACCAGCTTCGGTTCCAGCGCGTTGATGGCGTCGACGTCCTTCCGCAAGCTTTTGACAACGCGCTCGTTGGCGCTGCCGAACAGTTTGCGGGCGATGGAACCGAACATGAAAACCTCGAAGAGAACGAACACGGGGAAACCGGCCGGATCATCCAGCCCGGCCGCGCGGGACATGGGGCCGTTTTGGATAAGGCCCCCCATGCGCCTTGTGAGATAAGGTGGCAGGGCCCGGCGGTCAATGAAGCCCCGCCGTTTCCGGTACCGCGATACCGGTCCTACCTGCCGCGTCAAATCCCCCACACGCGCGGGGCTGGACCATAGCATGATCCGCCTGCTTTCCAACCGCTTTGATGCCCCGGCGGATGCGGTATCCGGCGACCGTTCCCGGGCGTGGCGCGAGGCCCGCGGTTCGGGGGGTGGGGTGCGGCATCAGGACACGTACGGGGTGGGTATCCGGCGCTGTCCCACCTTGCGAGAGGGGCGCCCCCCGTGTTTTATGGCGCGACAGCCGAAGAAGGGCCCGGCAGTGCTACGGCGTGGCCGTCCCTGGTCCCTAGCATCGCGCCGTTTTTTGATGCAGCCCCAGTCCTCGAGGAATTCAGCTCCATGTATGTGAAGATGTTGCGTGCCGCGCTGCTGACCGCGGCTTTCGGGTCCCTGGCCGGCACCGCCCTGGCCGCTGACACCCCGGCCAAGGCTGCCGCTCCCGCCGCGGCGCCGGCCGCCGGCTCGCCGGCCCAGGCCGCGGACGATCCGGTGGTGGCCCGTGTGAACGGCAAGGAAATCCACCGGTCGGAAGTGCTGGCCGAATACAGCCAGCTGCCGGCCCAGACCCAGCAGCAGATTCACCTGAACGAAGCCTACCCGCGCGTTCTGGAGAACCTGGTGACCGCCCGCCTGCTGGCGGATGCCGGCTACAAGGACAAGCTGCAGGACAGCAAGGAAGTGAAGACCGAGCTGAAGCACGCTGAAGAGCGCTTCGTGCAGCAGGCCTACATCCGCAAGCAGGTCGACGCCCGCATGAACGAGGCGCTGCTGAAGAAGAAGTATGACGAGATGGTGAAGGCCATGCCGGCTGAGGACGAGGTCCGCGCCCGGCACATCCTGGTGAAGACCAAGGAAGAGGCCGACGCGCTGATCAAGCAGATCCAGGGCGGCGCCGACTTCGCCAAGCTGGCGTCCGAGCAGCAGATCGACAAGAACTCCGCCGCCTCGGCCGGCGACCTGGGCTACTTCACGAAGGGCGACATGGTCGCCCCCTTCGCCGATGCCGCCTTCGCCATGAAGCCGGGCGAGGTCAGCAAGACCCCGGTGAAGACCGACTTCGGTTGGCACGTGATCAAGGTTGAGGACCGCCGCAAGCGCCAGGCCCCGCCGTTCGAGCAGGTCAAGGGCCAGGTCGCCCAGGCCGAAGCCCAGGATCTGGCCGCCCAGGTGGTGGATGAGCTGCGCAAGGGCGCCAAGGTCGAGGCCTTCGACATCACCGGCAAGCAGGCCATCTCCCTGACCCCGCCGCCGGCCGCCGCCAAGCCGGCCGCCCCCGCCAAGCAGTAAGGCGGGCGGGAAGGCGCGGGATGAGTTCCTTCCCGCGCCGGTACGCTAACGAAGGGCGCAAGCATCGCCGGTGGCGGTCTTGCGCCCTTTTGCTGTCCGCGGTTCGCTTTCGCTTAAGCGCCGAACGCCCGTTTTCGATTTTATTCGTCACGGATTTCGGCCTATTTTCTGCGCCGTTTGCCCGGTTCCTCCGGGCGGCCCCTCATCCGAACCGTTCGCCTTCAACGGAGCGATCCCCATGGCCCTCAAGGTCTCCCCCCTGGCGCCCGACGCTTTCCCCACCCTGTCCCCCGTGGCTGGCGTCCGCCTGGCGGCGTATAACTGCGGCATCCGCTATAAGGGCCGGGATGACCTGATGGTGGCCGAGCTGGCCCCCGGCACCACCGTTGCCGGCGTGCTGACCCGCTCGCTGACCGCCAGCGCGCCCGTGCATTGGTGCCGCAAGGGCCTGACCGGCGGCAGCGCCCGCGCCCTGGTGGTGAACTCCGGCAACTCCAACGCCTTCACCGGTGCCGCCGGCGAATCGCTGGTGTCCGAGACGGTGGCCACGGCCGCCCAGCTGGTGGGCTGCAAGCCGGAAGAGGTCTTCGTCGCCTCCACCGGCGTCATCGGCCAGCCCCTGCCGGCCGACAAGATCGCCCAGCACCTGGGCGCCGCCTGGGCCAAGCTGGACGCCGGCAACTGGGACGCGGCCGCCCGGGCCATCATGACCACCGACACCTTCCCCAAGGGGGCGGTGGCCACCTGCGTCATCGGCGGCAAGACGGTGACCCTGAACGGCTTCGCCAAGGGCAGCGGCATGATCGCCCCTGACATGGCGACCATGCTGGGCTTCCTGTTCACCGACGCGGCCATCGCCGCCCCCGTGCTGCAGAAGCTGCTGTCGCGCGCCACCGACCGCAGCTTCAACTGCGTGACGGTGGACGGCGACACCTCCACCAGCGACACGGTGATCCTGGTGGCCACCGGCCAGGCCGGGAACGCCCCCATCACCGACGCGACCGATCCGCGCCTGCGCCCCTTCGCCAAGGCGCTGGACGCCGTCTGCCTGGACCTGGCGCAGCAGATCGTGCGCGATGGCGAGGGTGCCACCAAGTTCGTGACCCTGACCGTGACCGGTGCGGCCAGCAACCAGGCGGCCAAGCGCATCGCACTGACCGTCGCCAACTCCCCCCTGGTGAAGACTGCCGTGGCGGGTGAGGATGCCAACTGGGGCCGCATCGTCGCCGCCGTGGGCCGCGCCGGCGAAAAGGCCGACCGCGACAAGCTGGTCATCAGCATCGGCGGCGTGCAGATCTGCGCCAACGGGATGGAGGTCCCGGGATATGACGAGGCGCCGGTAGCCGCCCACATGAAGGGGCAGGAGATCGACATCCAGGTCGACCTGGGCCTGGGCCGGGGCAAGGCCACCGTGTGGACCTGCGACCTGACCCACGGCTATATCGACATTAATGGCAGCTACCGCAGCTGAGGCTGCGGTAGCTTCCTTTGTTCCCTCAGGCGCCGGGCGGCGGCATCCGCCGCCTTGGCTTGTCCTCGATTTCCAGTCCGCCTACGGCTCCCCAGAAATCTCCGGCGGCCGCGGTCGCGGCCTACGGCTGCATGAGGGAAATCTCATGCAGCTGATTTATTTGGAGGAAGTGCTGTGGCGGATGAGATGACCGCGTGCTGGGATGGGCGGGTCGAGTCGACGGAACCGGTGCGCACTGTCCTGGTGGCCGCCGTGGCTCTGATCGACGCCGACGGGCGGGTGCTGCTGGCGCAGCGGCCGCCGGGCAAGTCCTTGGCGGGCCTCTGGGAGTTTCCCGGCGGCAAGGTCGACCCCGGCGAGACGCCGGAGGTGGCCCTGGTGCGGGAACTGCGGGAGGAGCTGGGCATCGACACGCGTACCAGCTGCCTGGCGCCCTTCACCTTCGCCAGCCACCGGTATGAGACCTTCCATCTGCTGATGCCGCTTTACGTCTGCCGCGTCTGGCAAGGCACGCCCCAGCCCCTGGAAGGCCAGTCCCTGGCCTGGGCGCGGGTGGATCAGCTGAACGACTATCCCATGCCCCCCGCCGACGTGCCGCTGGTGGCCATGTTGCGGGATTTGCTCTAAGGCCGCCATTCGGTGGCGCAGGTTAAATCACAACTAAGAAGATATGTGATCGAATCAGATAAAACTTTAAGAATTATAATATAGATTTTGATGTTACCCCTACGGGCAATCCATCCGCCACAAATCCCAAAGAGGTTTAGGATGTTGCCCAATTGCGCGTGTTCTCGCTTCGATATCGCCCAGGCTGTGCTGGCCTCCACGGACAACCTGACACCTGAGCAACTGTACAAGGCGATAAAGGCGGCCCTGGAGGTGGTTCGGCAGGATTATGCCGTGCTGCAATCGGCCCCGGCGCCTGAGCCGGTTGACGCGCCGGCCCGGCTGTTCCACGGCGGCGTCATCCGAACCATGCGCGACGATCTGCCCACGGTTGAGGCCCTGGTCATCCGGGGCAAGGACATCCTGGGCGTGGGCACGCTGCAGGCGATGCGGGACCTGGCTCCAGGCGCACGGGAGGTCGATCTGGCCGGGCGGACGCTGATGCCGGGCTTCGTCGATCCCCACATGCACGTCGTGGCCAGCGCCCTGCTGGCTCCTGGCTTGGGCTTGGGGCCGGTAGCGGGGGAGGACTACACCTTCGACAGCGTCAAGGCGAAGCTACGCCAGGCCATCCGGTCGGCCAAGTCGACAGAGGATTGGATCGTCGCCACCGGTTTCGATTCCTCGCGGCTGTCGGATGGTTGGCGGAACATCACGATCGACGACCTGGATGAGTTGTTCGATCATGCTCCCGCGGAAAAGCAGAACCCGGTTTTCATCGCGTCGGGGTCGGGTCACACCACCTACGCCAACCGCCGGGTCCTAGTGATGGCCGGCGTGCCCGAATACAACCCGCCCAAGCTGGAAGGGGGCAAGATCGCCACCTTCTTCGAGGACGGTAAAGATACCGGCCGCACCTCCGGCATCTTCATTGAATATCCCGCCCAGAAATATGTCCTGGGTGCGCTCTCCAGCAGTGGTCACACGGGCTTCCCCGAGGACCCGACCACGCTGGGCGTGAATGTGGCCGAGATTCTGTACACCGCGCTGGCCAACGGCAACACCATGGTGAACGAGGCGGCGCTGGGCATCGCGATGGGCGCCGCCGATATGGAGAAGGCGGCCATCGACGCGGTGTCGCTTTTCACGGCCCGTCCCCGCTTCGCCAGCGCCCGCTATGTCAGCCAGTACCTGGTGGGCGACCATCAGGTGCACTGGCAGCACCCCGACCTGACCGACCCCATGTTCCTGCAGCAGGCCGTCAAGCTGTTCGCCGATGGCTCCAACCAGGGTGTCACCGGGTTGCAGCGCGAACCCTACACCCCCTGGGCCATCCTGCAGACGGAGCGGGACTATCTGGGCTTTGACGTGAAGGGCAACCAGAACCTGCCCGTCAGCGGGTTGGCCGCCTTGGTCGGCCCCGCCAATGACGCCGGCTGGCAGGTCATCACCCACGCCAACGGCGACGCGGCCATCGACAACATCCTGGCGGCTTACCAGAAGTCGAAGGAGGACAATCCAGCGTCCGCCGCCCTGCGCAACCGGGTGGAGCACTGCTCCATCCTGCAGGATGACCAGATCAAGCGCATGAAGGACCTGGACGTGGTGCCGTCCTTCCTCATCCAGCACGTGGCGGAGTGGGGATACGTGCTGAAAAAGCTGCTGGGCGACCGCGCCGACCTGCTGGACCGATGCGCGTCCGTGGAAAAGGCGGGCCTGCGCTTCTCCTTGCACAGCGACTACACCGTCAGCCCGCTGGAGCCGCTGCGCCGGGTCCAGACCGCGGTCACCCGCATCATGGACATGGACCCCGACCACGGGGTGCTGAGCCCCGATGAACGCATCAGCGTGGTATCGGCCCTGAAGGCCCAGACCATCGACGCCGCCTGGCAATGCCATGCCGACCAGTATGTCGGGACGTTGCAGGCGGGGAAGTTGGCTGACCTGGTGATCCTGGACAGCGACCCCTGCACGTGTGAACCGACCCGCATCGGGGACATCAAAGTGAGTGAGACCTGGGTCAACGGTGCCAAGGTCTTCCCGCTGGTCCCGCAAGGCGAGGTTCCGGCGGCGTAAGTCTGACTCAGGAACGGCGGGCCGCGCGCCAACGGTCGGCGCGCGGCCCGTCCGTTCGCGGAGCCCTCAATCAGTTCTTCAGCGGATTGATCTCTTCCGTGCCCAGCGCGTCGGCCAGGCGCAGCTTGGCGCTGCCGCGGCGTAGGGGTTTCTGCTGGCTTTCGTCGGGGGCCCAGCCGGCCAGATACAGCACTTGGAAGCTGGCCTCGATGCCGCCCTCGCCATCGGGATACAGGTCCTGGTAACGCTCTGCGGCCCGGGTGAACAGGTCGCTGGGGCTCACGGCCTTGCGGCTGTCCAGCACGGCGTTGGTCTCGCCCATGCCGCGCAGGTCCTGGATCAGGCGGAAGGCGTGGGGGTAGCTGACGGTCAGCATGTCGCTGTCCACCACCGGCAGGGCGAAGCCGGCGCGCTGCAGCAGGCCGCCGGCGTCGCGCACCTCGGCCATGGGGCTGATGCGGGGCGATAGGCCGCCCAACAGGTCCATCTCGGCCTCCATCAGGCTGCGGCGCAGCTCGAACAGCGTCTCGCCGCCAAGGATGGCGCCCAGGAACAGGCCATCGGGCTTCAACGCGCGGCGCACCTGGATCAGGGCGCCAGGCAGGTCGTTGACCCAATGCAGGCTGAGGGCGCTGACCACCAGGTCGAAGCTGCCCTCGGCGAAGGGCAGGAACTCCTCATCAGCCGCCACGGTCGGTAGGCCGGGCATGCGCTTGGCCGCCTCGGCCGCGAAGCGGGGGGACAGGTCCGTGGCCACCACTTGGGCGATGCTGGGCACGGCTGCCAGGGCCCGCGCCACCTCTCCGCCATGGCAGCCCAGGTCCAGGGCCACGCGGAAGTCGCGCTTGATGTCGGCCAGGCGTTCCACCAGGCGGCCGACCACCTCGGCCTTCAGGAAATCGAAGCCGGTCCACCCGGCGGCGGCCCGGTCGCGATGGGCCCGCACGCGGCGGCGGTTGAAGACGGTCATGCTGTCGGCGTCGCTCATGGGGCCGGTATAGGCCCTTCCTGGGCCGGAGCAACAGGAATTTACGGGGTACGCGCGGCTTTGCGCTATCATGGCGCGTGCTTCTTGGAGGACATGCGCGTATGGGCGATTGGGGGCGGGCGATGGGGGCCAGGGTGCGCGACACCGGCGTGCGCCTGCTCGACCTGGTGCTGCCGCCGCGCTGCCTGGGCTGTGGCGAGGCGGTGGCCGCTGCCGGCACGCTGTGCGGCGCCTGCTGGCGGGGCGTCAGCTTCATCACGGCGCCGCAATGCGCCGCCTGCGGCCGGCCCTTTCCCCATGACATGGGCGCCGACGCCCTGTGCGCCATCTGTGTCGCTGCACCCCTATCCTTCGGCCGGCTGCGCGCCGCCGTGCTGTACGACGATGCCAGCCGCCCCCTGATCCTGGGCTTCAAGCATGGCGACCGGACGGAGGCCGTCCCCCTGTTCGCCGGCTGGATGGCGCGCGCCGGGGGGGAACTGCTGGCCGGGGCCGATCTCGTGGCGCCGGTGCCGCTGCACCGCTGGCGCCTGTTCGCCCGGCGCTACAATCAGGCGGCCCTGCTGGCCGCGCGGCTGGGGACCATCAGCGGGGTGAAAGCGGCGCCCGACCTGCTGGTCCGCCGCCGCCGCACGCCCAGCCAGGGCAGTCTGTCGCGGGGGGGACGGGCGCGCAACGTGGCGGGCGCCTTCGCCCTGCGCCCCGGCCGCTCGGTCAAGGGGCTGCGCGTCGTGCTGGTGGATGACGTCTACACCACCGGCGCCACGGTGGCGGAGTGCGCCCGCGTGCTGCTGCGGGCGGGTGCCGCCGGGGTGGAGGTGCTGGCCCTGGCCCGGGTGCTGAAGGCCGAAGATATTTAGAAACACTCTAACTCAGGGCTGGGTTGCGCACCCACCCTTGGCGCTGCGCCGCCGATGCGCCAATATTTCAGGTAAATCATTTCCTCAGGAGTTTGGGCCCATGCCCCGCGTTGAGATCTACACCAGCCCCTACTGCCCCTATTGCCACCGCGCCAAGCGCCTGCTGGACAGCAAGGGCGTGCAGTATGAGGAGATCGACGTCATCGCCAACCCGTCGCGCAAGCCGGAGATGATCCAGCGCGCGGATGGCCGCACCACAGTGCCCCAGATTTTCGTGGATGGTGAGGGCCTGGGCGGCAGCGACGACATCCACGCCCTGGACCGCGCCGGCAAGCTGAACGCCAAGCTGGGCCTGGACCAGTTGGCCTCCGGCACCGCCTGACGCGCATGACGGCGGCCCCTTCCTCAGGTGTCCTGCGCGCGGCAGTCCTGCAGATGACCGCCGGGCCGGAGATATCGGCCAACATGGATGCGGTGGCCGACCTGCTGCGCCAGGCCAGGGACCAGGGGGCGGCGTTCGCCACCCTGCCGGAAAACGTGGCCCGCATGGTCCAAGGCCGCGAGCGGGTGCTGGCCGGCGCTTATGAGGAAGAGGCGCATCCGGCCCTTGGCCGGTTCCGCGACCTGGCGGTAGAAACCGGGCTGTGGCTCATGACCGGCACCCTGGCCTGTCTGACGGAGGATGGCCGCGCCGCCAACCGCTGCTTCGTCATCGACCCGTCGGGCCAGGTGCTGGCCCGCTACGACAAGCTGCACATGTTCGATGTGGAGCTGGCGAATGGCGAGCGTTATCGCGAAAGCGCCACCTTCCGCCCCGGCGACACCGCGCGCGTGGTCGATACCCCGTGGGGCGGGCTGGGCCTGACCGTCTGCTACGACGTGCGCTTTCCCCAGCTCTACCGCGCCCTGGCCAAGGCCGGCGCCCGCATCATCACCGTACCCAGCGCCTTCACCGTGCCCACGGGCCGCGCCCACTGGCACGTGCTGCTGCGCGCCCGTGCCATCGAGACCGGCTGCTGGGTCCTGGCCCCTGCCCAGGTGGGCACCCACGATGGCGGCCGCCAAACCTACGGCCACGCCCTGATCATCAGCCCTTGGGGTGAGGTAGTGGCTGACGCCGGTGGCGAGGCCTCCGGTGTGCTAGTCGCGGACCTGGACCTATCCAAGGTGGATGAGGCGCGATCCATGGTGCCCAGCCTGTTGCACGACCGGGCCTTTGGTATTAATTACACGGAATGACTTTTGATTCTTTCTTTTGCTCTTTCTGATTTCGGGATCTTCTTAATGTATTGCTTTAAAGAACGATTTCCAAAATCAGGAGGCATTATCCAAATGCTACCGGAAGGGGCTGTATTAATGGTTTCTTCAATTTTTGGCCACCAAAACAGGGTGTGTGCTGCCTGGAAGTGTCGTTTCGCCATCGCCCATTCTTCGGGAAAATATATGGCGATCAATCCAGTTTCCTGAATATGGGTTAAAAGGCTATCTCGTTTCAGCATCTTCCTGTCGCAGGACAGGATGGCGTTGCCACCGTTTCGGGCGAAAGTCGATATCCAATATTCGTCTTCGGTGCCTCTGAATTCTAAATCAGCCACGCCAAATAGAGAAAATGATCGTGAAAGTACAATCTCTTTGACCGCACGGAGGATTTTTGGGGATATGTGTTCGTCAGCACATATCTTCACGCTGGGAGCACCGTTTCGAATTCAACCGCCTGGCGGACAAGTGCTTCGTCGATTTCGTACCAGTCTGCAACAATGCTATAATCATTTCCCTCAGCCTTCCAGGAGCTGAAGAGAGCTGAAGTTGGAATTCGAGCATTGTCAATTACGGGCTGCCCGAAGGCAATTAAAGGATCCAAGACTACGTTGGGAAATTCGATGGGCTTTGGGTGCCATCTTTGAGCCAGGCCCGTAGATGGAGAAAACTCAATACCCCTCGCAAGAGCTTGTTCGATAATTTCGTACATGGTGAATTGACCATGCATGAGGTCGAGCAGCTTCTTGTCCCCAGTCTTTTCGGCAAAGTGCAGAAAAATGCGCTTTCGGTCAGTCATGAAGCGAATGCTAGACATCGCAAAGGGATGTTGCGAGTGGAGTTCCACGCGAGCCGCGTGAGCAGCCTTGCGGATACTCTGAAGGCTAACGCCTTGCTTCCTGAAGTGCTCGATAAAGCGAATTTCGAGAAGGTCCCAAAAACCCACTTCTTGAGAGTCCCCAACAGGGGGATATTGCCGACAGATGATAGGTTCGGCGCGGCCAGCATATCCGCTGAGCCAGCCTCTAATGCGCTGCTGGCTATCTAGGCCCAAGATGCGAGAAGCCTCCTGGATCGTATAAAAGCCACCGATCAGCGGCTTCGGCTCTTGAAGCATCACACCCATCGCAGGCCTCAAACGAAAACGGCTTATAGCTTCCGCACTGGGAATGAGACGATTCTACATTCGTTGCTCTTCAAATGGAATCCACCAAAGCTTTTTTCCAGTGCGAGCACAAGCCAACGAAAAAGGCGGCACCCTCGCGGATGCCGCCCTTCGTTTTGCTACCGGAACAAGCCTTATTCGGCGACCTTCAGCACGCCGCGGCGGATCTGGTCGCGCTCCATGCTGACGAACAGGGCGCGGAAGTTGCCTTCGCCGAAGCCCTCGTCGCCCTTGCGCTGGATGATCTCGAAGAAGATCGGGCCGATGGCCGTCTCGGTGAAGATCTGCAGCAGATAGCGGTTGTCCTTACCGTCCAGCAGGATGCCGCGGCTCTTCAGTTCTTCGACCGGCTGGCCGTGGCCGGGCAGGCGCTCTTCCAGCATCTCGTAGTAGGTGTCGGGCGGCGGCGTCATGAACTTCACGCCGGCGGCCTTCAGCTTGTCCCAGGTGGCGATGATGTCATCGGTCAGCAGGGCGATGTGCTGGATGCCCTCGCCCTTGTAGGCCTCGATGAACTCCTGGATCTGGTCCAGCTTGTCGGCACCCTGCTCGGACTTCGACTCGTTGATCGGAATGCGGATCTTGCCGCAGGGGGCGGTCAGCGCCCGGCTGGTCAGGCCCGTGTACTCACCCGTGATGTCGAAGTAGCGGATCTGGCGGAAGCCGAAGATCTTGCCGTAGAACTCCGAGATCGGGTCCATGCGGCCCTTGCGGACGTTATGGGTCAGGTGGTCGATCAGCTTCAGGCCGGCGCCCACGGGGTTCTGGTCCGCACCCTCGATGGGCACGAAGTCGATGTCGTAGATGCTGGGGCTGTTGTACCGGTCCACCAGGTACAGCAGGCTGCCGCCGATGCCTTCGATGGCCGGGATGTTCAGCTCCATGGGGCCGACCGTGCCCTTCACCTCCTTGGCGCCCTGGGCCACGGCGTGCTTCAGGGCCTCGCCCGCGTCCTTCACGCGGAAGGCCATGGCGCAGGCGCTGGGGCCGTGCTCACGGGCGAAGCGCTGGGCTAGGCTGTCCGGCTCGGCGTTCACGATGAAGTTGATGTCGCCCTGGCGGTACAGCACCACGTTCTTGGAGCGGTGGCGGGCCACCTTGGTGAAGCCCATGGCCTCGAACAGGCGGCCCAGGGCCTCGGTGTCCTCCGCCGTGTATTCCACGAACTCGAAGCCATCGGTGCCCAGCGGGTTCTCCCACAGGTCGCCGCCGGCGACGGCTTCGGCGACGGGCCCAGAGGAGGAGGGGGTGGTCGGGGTGGACGCGGTCGGGGTGGACATGGCGGGTCGCTCTCCCTGTTAGAAGCAACAATCCCCCTGATGATACGCCCGGCGCCCGGGCATTTCCTTGCGAAGTCTGCCGCATTTGTTCAAGATTGAGCAACGTTGTGCTCAAGAAACCCTTAAGGCGGCATCACTATGGGTAAATCCAGTCTGGACGCGGCAGATCTGCGCATCCTGGATACGTTGCAGCGCAACGGGCGCCTATCCAACGTCGACCTGGCGGAAGCCGTGGGCCTGTCGCCCTCGCCCTGCCTGCGTCGGGTGAAGGACCTGGAGGACCAGGGCTACATCCAGGGCTATGCCGCCCTGCTGGACCGGCGCCTGTTGGGCCTGGGGGTCGTCGCCTTCGTCGAGGTCAAGATCGATCAGAACGCGGAAGGCGACGCCGTGTTCCGCCGCCTGGTCAGCCAAATCCCCGAGGTGGTGTCCTGCTTCGTCATGACCGGCACCATGGACTATCTGGTGCAGGTGGTGGTCAGCAACCTGGAGGCCTTCGCCGAGGTCTCCATGAAAAAGCTGCTGCAGATCCCGGGCGTGAAGGACGTACGCTCCAGCTTCGTGCTGGACGTGGTCAAGCACTCCACCGCAGTACCCTTGCCGTCGGTCGCCGAACTGGCGCGGGACTGAAATTTCTTCCCGGCACAAGATTGCTAAACCGGTCGTTCAAACGGCAGGAAGTGGTTTTGAGCTAGGGCTAACGGGGCATGATCGCAAGGAAATGGTGCTGATCCAGCGATAAAATGGTTTCACAAACCCAGCCAGGGAGATGGAGCCATGAGCAGCAGCGCGCCGGTCAACACCACGGGCAAGTCCGACACCCCCCTGCGCGGCGACTACAGCGCCATGGCGGCTGACTACACCGTGCCCCAGGGCTGGGAAAAGATCACGGCGGAGGAGCACGCCCGCTGGCGCACGCTGTATGAGCGTCAGTCGGCCCTGCTGCCCCGCTATGCCGCGCCTGAGTTCATGGAAAGCCTGGCCCGGCTGGACGCCCGCGACGGGGTGCCCCATTTCAATCGCGCCAGCGAGGTGCTGCACAAGGCCACGGGCTGGACCCTGGTGGCCGTGCCCGGCCTGCTGCCCAACGACGTCTTCTTCAACCACCTGGCCGAAAAGCGATTTCCGGTGACCAACTGGATCCGCCGGGCGGATGAGATGGATTACCTGGTGGAACCGGACGTGTTCCACGACTTCTTCGGCCATGTGCCCCTGCTGATGCATCCGGTCTTCGCCGACTATCTGCAGGCCTATGGCAGGAAGGGCGCCGAGGCCGAAGCCCACGGCGGGCTGGAGCGCCTGGCCCGTCTCTACTGGTACATGGTGGAATTCGGCCTGATCAATACGCCCCAGGGCCTGCGCGCCTATGGCGCCGGCATGCTGTCCTCGCGGGGCGAGACGCAGTACTGCATCGAAAGCCCCGAGCCCAACCGCGTGGGCTTTAATCTGGAACGGGTGATGCGCACCCGCTATCGCATCGACGACTACCAGGAAACCTACTTCGTCTTGGACAGCTTCGAACAGCTGTTCCAGGCCACGGCGCAGGATTTCGCCCCGCTCTATGCCAAGCTGGCCGCCCTGCCGGATCTGCCGGCCGACCAGATCCAGCCGGGCGACACCGTGTTTACCGCAGGCCGCAAGGCGGCTTAGGCTTAGCCCAGCAAGTGCCCTAGGGGCTGGGTCGCAGCGTTTGCCCGATCATGGCATAGGCGTCGTCGCTGGCCAGGAAGACGTAGGCGGGTGTGATGCCAGCCCAGTCTTCCTCCTCGCCATCCGCGTCGGGCGGCAGGTGGCCCGGGCACACGCAATTGGCGGTGATGTCGTTGTCGCCGAACTCATGCACCAGGCTGCGGGTGAAGCCCAGCAGGGCGGAGGCCGCGGCGCCGTAGGCGGTCATCCCGCGCGCCCCTTCCATGGCGGTGCTGTCCACCGTGGTGACGATGCGGCCATAGCTGCGCGCCCGCATCAGGGGCAGCAGATGGCGCACCATCAGGAAGGTGCCGCCCATGTTGGCGGCCATGGTGGCCTCGAACAGTTCCAGCGTCATGCCGTCGAAAGGCTGTTTCAGGCGGAAGCCGGCGTTGTTGACCAGGATGTCGACATGGTCGAAGGCAGCGATGGCCGCTTCGGCCACCGTATAGGCGCCGGCCGGCTGGGTGATGTCGGCCTGCACGACGATGCCGGTGCGGCCCAGGGCCTGCACCTGGCGGGCGGTTTCCGTGGCCGCCGCCTGTTCATCGGGCAAAAGGTGGTGGAGGACGACGTTGGCCCCCTCCTGCGCCAGGGCGACCGCGACGGCGCGGCCCAGGCCGGACGCCGCCCCCGTCACCACCGCCGTCCGGTTCGCCAAACGCCCCGCCCGCTGCATCGCCGTTCCCCAAAACCCCGAGTTCAGGCCCGGCGGATCAGCTCCGCGGGCGTGGACAGGATGAGGTCGCGGGGGGCCAGCTTCTCCAGGAAGGCGGCGAAGCCACCGTCCTTACCCCCGCCCCCTGGCTTACCGCCCCCCGGGCCCGCCCCGTCGCCGGCCGCGTCCGCCTGTCCCGTCTCATGGTAGGCATCGAACAGGTCTTCGTACAGGCGCAAATCCTTCAATATTGCAATCTTCTGCTGCAGCGAGGCCTGGCTGACCAGCGCCAGGTGCAGCAGCACGAGGCCGTTCGGTGTCCAGTTGGGCTCGCGCATCAGGGGCAGCAGCGCCAGGGTCTGGGCGCCGCTGGCCCCGCCCGACAGCACGCCCCGGCCCAGGCGCAGGGCGCGGCGCTTGCCGCCCGTGGCCGGCGCCGGCTGGTCGTGGCGCGAGGCGACGCCTTTGGCCCGCCCGCTGCGCTCCACCGCCTGCAGCAGCGGCGTGCCATCCGCGCCCTCGCCTGCAGGCCCGCCGGCTGGGTGATAGCGCACGCCACCCTCCACCCCGATGACCAGGGTCGACAGGGCGATCAGCAGCTGGCGCTCAGGCTCCGCCAGGTCGGCAGGGGTGGCGCCCAGGTCGGCCAGGGCCGCCAGCAGCAGGGGGCTGATCTCACGGCCGGGGCGAGAGATGCCCACGGTCACGGTCTTGGCTTGGTGGCGGATGGTGTCGATGGGGCGCGACGTCTCTTCGAACACCAGGCGCAGCAGGTCCTGGCCTCGCGTGATGACGACCGTCCGCTCCGGCTTGCCGCCTGGCGTGTCCAGCATGGGCAGGGCGGAGGTCAGCTTGGCCAGGCGGGCGGTGTAGCTGGCGGGCAACGCGGCGTCCAGCTGCCCATCGGCGATGCGGTCGATGATGGCGGCCAGGCTGGTGGCCACCGGCGTCACCGGCCGCTCCGGGTCGGCCAGCGCCTGGTCCAGCACCGCCGACACCTCGCGGAAGGGGCGGGATTCGGCGTCGATGGCCAGGGCGGCGTGGAAACCCCACAGGTGGCCCGCCACCGTGGCCATGATGAAGTCCAGGCCGGCGCCGGCGGAGGGCAGGTGCACCACCGCCTCGGCGTAGGGGGCGAAGCAGGTCTCGCCCTTGGCGGCGAAGACGATGGGCTTGCCGTTGTGCGCCTTGAAGATGGCCACTTCCTTGGCGGTGTCCTGGGCCAGCAGGGGGGCCAGGTCGTTGGCCACCACCAGGGTCAGCGGCTCGGTCGACAGGTCGATGTGCTTCTTGTCCTCGGTGTAATCGACCGGGATGGACTTGTAGCAAAGCTCCGACAGCTTGATGCGGATCTCTTCGGCCGCGACCTTGTTGGCGCCGTTGCCCACCACCGCCCAATAGCGGTTGCGGGGGGCATAGGCCCGGGCGCAGGCGGCAATGGCCCCCTCGTCGTCCAGCACCTCCTGGATGCGCTGGGGCAGGGCCTCCAGCGCCACCATCTCGTCATGGATCTGCTGGGCCGGCAGGGTGCCCAGCGCGTCGGCCAGGCACAGGGCGGTCAGCTTGCCCGCCGCCACTTGGCTGTAGAAGGCCTTGGTGGAGGCGACGGCCATCTCGATGTCGCGGCCGTCGCTGGTGAACAGGTGGCTGTCCGACTTGCGCACCAGGGGGCTGTTGCGGCGGTTGACGATGGCGTGGATCCAGGCGCCGGCGGCGCGGGCGAGGTCCACCGTGCGGTTGGTGTCGGTGGTGGTGCCGCTCTGGCTGATGGCGATGACCAGGGCGTCGTCCAGGCTCTTGCCGTCCAGGTTGGTGGACAGTTCCGAGGCCTTGGCGCTGGTCACCGTCACCGGCGCCTTGTCCAGCGCCAGGCGGATCAGGTGCTCGATGCCCATGGCGGCGATGGCGGCGGTACCCTGGCCCGTCACCAGGATGCGGCGGATGGGCGGCTTGGCCGGATCGGCCAGGCGGGCGCGCAGGCCGGCCCACGGCCCCGTGTCGGTGCCCCCGGCGAGGCTGAGGTCGAAGCTGACGCGCCGGTCCTGGCGGCGGTAGCGGCCCGTCAGGGTCTTGCGCACGCTGGCCGGGGCCTCATGCACCTCCTTCTCGAAGAAGTGGTCGTGGCGGCCGCGGAAGATGTCGCGGGAGAAAATCTCGATGGCGTCGGCCTTCAGGCTGGCCGGGGCGCCGTCGTCCACCGTGCGGGCGGTCAACGCCGGCTCGCCCGCCGCCGTCGACAGGACGACGGCCAGGCCGCCGCGCTCTACCTGCGCCAGGGGAATGGACCGCCGGGCGCGCGGCGCCAGGCCGTAATTCTCAGACGCGACGATCAGGCCATCGTTCACCTCGGCCACGAACAGGCTCTGCCCGCTGCCCTTCTGGCCAAGTTGCAGGCGCTCCGGATCGGTCGGGTGCTGCAGGATGATGGCCATGGACCCGTCCAGCCGCCGGAGGGTAGCCAGGAAACGGTCGGCGTTACCGCCGCCGTTACCCGTCGCGCCCTCCAGACGGAACAGCACGGGAATGACCTTGGTGTCGGTGGTGGTGTCGGTAGGCAAGGCGTGGCCGGTGCCCTCGATGGCGCTTTCGGTCAGGGCCCGGTAATTGTCGATGTCGCCGTTCAGGGCCACCATGGCGTCGGCATCGGCGTCCAGTGCCGTGGCGGCCTTGCCGGTGCCCGTCTCATTCAGCAGCCGGGCGTTCAGCGGATGGCAATTGGGCAGGCTGATGGCGCCGTGCGAGGCCCAGCGGGTGTGGGCGATGGCGCTGAAGCCGTCAGCGTGCCGCGCCACGGCCCACAGCACGGCGTCGGCGCGCATGCGGGCGCGCAGGAAGGCGCCGTTGTCGCCCAGGCGGCCGATCAGGGTGGCCACCTTGTAAGTGAAGCGCACGGTGGTGCGGCCGTCGGGCAGGATGTGCAGCGCCAGGCCCTCGTGCCGGTCGCCCACGGCCAGCCGCTCGGCGGCGCCGGCGCGCAGGGCCGCCGGCAGGTCGTCCAGGGTGTAGCGATGGTCGATGGTGATCTGCAGGGCGATGCCGGCGCTGTCCCGCCCGCGCACCTCCAGCCGGTCCAGATTCTCCAGCACCTGTTCGGCGGCCCAGGCCACCGCATGCTGCGGCCGGGTTGCGGCGGCACCGTCCGGCAGCAGGGCCAGGGTGCGGCCGATGTTGCCCAGAACCTCGGTCCGCAACTGCCAGGAATAGTCGCGCAGGCGCTCGGCCGTGCGCTCCACCGCCACGTCGCGGGCAGCCTCGCCGGACCGGAGCATCGTCTCCAGCGCGTCGATGCGATCGGCCACCGCCGTCAGCAGGGCGGTGGCAGCCGTGTCGGCCACGGCGGCCATGTGGGTGGGAAAGGCCATCAGGTCGGTGAAATGCGCCACCAAATCGTCTAAGGCGGCATCGATGGCGGCGGGCTCGCCCGCCTGGGCCAGCCGGTCGGCCACGGCCTTCAGCCACGAAAGGTCCGCCGTGCGGGTCCAGTTGCGATTACCCAGGAAACCGGCGATGCCGCACATCGTTCACCTCACTCAAGCAAGATCGCAGTCATAGTCCAGGCCGGGGCTGGGGTGGAAGGCTGAAAATGTAACGTTACACGTGGCCTGACTTGGGCGTCCGACTTGGGGAGCCGGCCTGGGGGGCCGGCCCTGCCTTTCCGGCGGATGGCCTCTCGCCGGGCGCGCGGCTATGGTGCCCGCTTCCCGCCAACCCACCCTGGAACCATCGCCCATGATCGTGACCCTCTGGCACAACCCCAAATGCTCCACCTCGCGCCGGGTGCTGGCCGATCTGCAGGCCGGCGGACATGAGGTCCAGGTGGTGGAATACCTGAAGACCCCACCCGACCGCGCCGCCCTGGTCGACATGCTGGCCGCCCTGAAGGCCCGCCCGGCCGACATCCTGCGCCGCCGCGGGAATGATGACCTGCTGGCGGGCGAGCCCGCTGGTGGCTTTGGCGACGAGGCCCTGCTGGACCTCATGGTGAAACACCCCATCCTGATCGAACGCCCCATCGCGCGCAGCCCCAAGGGCGCCGTGCTGTGCCGCCCGGTGGAACGGCTGGCCGAGGTGCTCTGATTTCCCCGTCTGCCAGGATGGCCAAGCCAGCGGATGCTGCCGCCCGGCGATCGAGGGCGTGCCAGTTCAACGCGGGGCGGCGGCCAGCGGCACCGTGAAGCTGACGGTGGTGCCCGCGCCCGGCTGGCTGTCGATGGCCAGGACGCCGCCGTGGCGGGCCACCAGGTCGCGCACCAGGGTCAGGCCCAGGCCGGTGCCGACCTCCCCCAGGGTGCCGGGGCGGCTGTCCTGCGCCTCGCGGCGGTACAGCTGGTCCAGCTGTTCGGGATCCATGCCGATGCCCCGGTCGGACACAGCGATCTCCAGCCGGTCGCCCAGCGCCCGCGAGGTCACCTGGACACCCTGGTTGGGGTGGCTGAACTTGATGGCGTTGGCCAGCAGGTTGCGCAGGATGGCCAGCACCATGGTGCGGTCGGCCAGGATGTGGCGGTCGCCCGAGGCGTCGAGGATGCGGATGCCCTTGGCATCGGCCGTGGGGCCCAGGTCATGGATGGCGGCGGCCACAACCTCGCCCAGCGGCATGACCGACGGGCTGAAGGGCGTGCCCGACATCTGCACCCGCGACCAGTTCAGCAGGTTGTCCAGCAGGGTGTGGGCGGTGACCGCGCTCTGGTGCACCGACGCGGCGAAGTCGGCCACATCGGCCGGTGCCATGCGGGTACCATAGTCTGCCAGTTCCTTGGTCATGCCCAGCAGCACGTTGAAAGGACCGCGCAGATCGTGGGAGATCAGCGAGAAGAAGCGCGTCTTCTCCCGGTTCAGGAAGTCCAGCTCATCATGGGCGGCGCGCAGCTCGGCCAGGGCCTGTTCCGTGGCCGCCCGCGCCTCCCGCTCCGCCGCGGCGGAGCGTTCCTGAGAGCGCACCATGCGCCGCACCACCATGTTGAACAGCAGCACCACCGCCAGCAGCACGCTGGAAAACCCCGCCATGGACCCGGCGGTGTGCATGACCAGTGACCAGGTGAGGGCCGCGCGCGGGGCCACGTGCACCAGGCGCCAGGGGGCGTTGGCCAGGGGGCGGGTGGTGATGAGATAGCCCGCATGCTCGGCCGTGGCCGCTGTTTTGCCCATCACCGCCGCCAGACCGACGGGGGTGGGCCGGCCCTGCTGAAACAGGTCGGCGGGCGGGGTGCCGGCAGCCGATAGCAGGCGATCATCCGATCCCAGCAGCAGCACGGCGCCGCCGGCGGCGGTATTGGCCGTGGGCAGGGCCAGCAGGGCGGGATCCAGGTCGAAGGCCACCACGCCCAGGAAACGCCCCTGGTCATCGATGGGGGCGGCGACAGTGGGCAGCGGCTGGGCTGGCGCCTCATCCCGCGCCGCTCCCTGCGGCGGCGGGGCGGGCGTCTCGGTCCACAGCACGCGGCCGGCGGGGTTGGCGGCCAGGGTGGACAGGCGATAGGCGCTGCGCTCGAAGACACCCGTCATCAGCCCATGGGCATTGTCGGCGGCCCGCCAGGGCGCCACCGCCACCAGGCCGGAGGTGGCGATGAAATAGCCGCGCCCCAGGCCTGGCTGGGTGCGCACGTCCAGCGCCAGTTGCTGGGCCAGGGCCACGGCGGTTGCCACCTCGGCCCGCCAATGGGCGCGGTCGGGGCGCGACAAGCCCTCATGCCGAGCCAGGCCCCGGTTGGACAGGGCCAGCAGGGCGGCGGGCAAGGGGCCGTCCAGCGGATTGGCGTCGGCCGGGCCGACGCGATCCAGCATCGGCACCTCATCCGCGCCGGCCTGATCCACCCTGTCCAGAAAGGCATTCAGTTGCGGGGTGTCGGCAGGCGGGGCCAGCAGCGCCCGCCGGGTCCACTCCCGCAGGCGCTCCACCCGGCCGGAGATGGCGGCCAGCGTGCCGTCCAAGGCAATGGCCTGGGTATCCATGGCTTGGCGGATTTCAGCACGGCGGGCATTCAGGCCCCGGGTAAATTCGGCGTGGACGAACACCAGGGACAGCACGATGCCGGCGGCCAGCGAGATATTGATCAGGCGGCCCGGCCCGATGGATTTCATCCACTCCGCCAGCCGTCTCATAACCCGCCGTCCCGCCATGCCATGCCCAAGGGCGCCCCGCCGCCTTGTTCGTCCCGCCCGGTGGGCCCCCGCCCGTCCCGGCATTGCCCGGAAGAGGGCGGGCCCATCCTTCCGCGACGCTTATCATGGGGGCGCGGGCCTGGCAATTGATGGCCGGCTGCGCGCCAGAAACGGAACGGGCGGGGACCGGAACGGGGCGGTTCGCGCGTGACAGGGTGGGCCCCGTTGACGGTTCGCGCGTGCCCGGCGTCATCAGGACACGCAAGGCGTGCCTTTCCAGCTTGGATAGGGCATGGTTGCGCCAGCCACGGGTTAGCGGACGGATGATGGGTGTACGGAGACAGGGCGCGGGACGTGACGGGATGGGCTGCCGCCTACGGGCGGTGCTGGCCGTCCTGCTGTTCCTTGCGTTCGCGCCACTGGCACCCGTGGCGGCCCGCGCGGACACGGTTACGGCGAACACGGTGACGGTGGATGGCCCGGACTTGTCCCTTGGCGGCCATCTGGAGTTGCTGGAGGACAAGGGGCGGGACCTGACCCTGGCCGACGTCACGTCGGGCCCAGCGGCCACCCGCTTCACCCCGGCCACCCGCGATACGCCCGGTTTCGCCCGCACCCATTCCGCCTATTGGGCGCGCATCACTCTGGACAACCCGACCGATGGCACGATCGACCGGCTGCTGGTCTTCGCCTATCCCTATTACCGCAGCCTGGATCTCTACGTGTTTTCCGGCGATGGACAGATCCCGGTGGCGCAGCGGCACGTGGCCGAGGGGGCTGCGGCGCGGGGTACCGACATTCCCCACCGCTACCCTGTTTTCACCTTGGCCCTGCCGCCGGGGCGCACGGTGCTGTACATGCGGGTGGAGCACTACTTCGCCTCCTTCGCGCTCTATCTGCGCAGCAGCGACGCCCAGGCCCAGGTGGACCGCCGCGACATCCTGCTGCACGGCCTGACCTTCGGCGTCCTCATCATCGCCGCCGCCTATCAGTTCGCCCTGGTGGTGATGGCGGGGGTGGAGGTAGGGGTGACCCTGCTGTTCTATGCCCTGATCACCCTGGCCTACATCTACGGCCAGCTGGGCTATCCCTGGGAACACCTGCCGGCCGACTTGGCCAGTCATTATTACCGCGAGGTGGTTGGCACCCTGCCCGTGGCCGTGGGCCAGATCTTCGCCGTGCAGTTCCTGGATCTGAGGCGGCGCCAGCCCTGGATCGCCCGGCTGCTGCTGCTGTCCACCGGCCTGCTGGTCCTGGATACGCCCCTGCATTACCTGGACCCGGCGCGGGGCTCGGGCATCGCGCAGGCGCTGGCGCTGCTGGGCTCGGCCCTGACGCTGACGGCGGCGGTGCGCGACCTGCGGCGTTCCGTCAACGCCCGCTTCTTCCTGCTGGGCTTCCTGCCCATCGTGGGTGTGGCGGTCGTTTGGTCGCTACGCGCCAGCGGCGTCCTGCCGGCCGCCATCTGGACCGAGGCGGCGCTCTACGCCCCCAACGCCATCGGCCTGGTGCTGCTGACCTTCGGCGTCGCCTACCGCATCGGCAAGGAGCGGGAGGAGCGCGAGCGGGCGCTGGAGGCCAGTGAGGCCGCCCTGCGCCGCGCCAATGACGAGCTGGAGGACCGCGTGCGCACCCGCACGGCGGAACTGAGCGACAGCCTGGAAAAGCTGAAGCGGTCGCAGGATGCGCTGGTGCAGGCGGAAAAGCTGGCCTCGTTGGGCCAGCTGGTGGCCGGTGTGGCGCATGAGATCAACACCCCCATCGGCGTGACCCTGACCACCGCCTCCCACGTTTCGGAACGGGTCACTGCCATCGATCACCTGGTGCGCGACGGCCGTTTGCGCCGCAGCGATTTGACTGACTTCATGGGCGAGCTGGCGGAATCCTCCCGCCTCATGCTGTCCAACATCGGCCGGGCCGCCAGCCTGATCCAGAGCTTCAAGCAGGTGTCGGCCGACCAGAGCTCGGAGGAGCGGCGGCGGGTGGAGCTGTGCGCCTACATGGAGGAGGTGCTGTCCAGCCTGGGCCCCAACCTGCGCCGCAGCGGGCACACGGCGGAGGTCGTCTGCCATGGCCCGGTGGAACTGGAGACCTATCCCGGCCTGCTGGCCCAGGTGCTGACCAACTTCGTCTCCAACTCCATCCTCCATGCCTATGAGCCGGGCGTGCGCGGGCGCATCACCATCACCGCCCGCCGCCTGCCGCCGGGGGAGGGCCCGGGAGCCCAGGGGGACGGGCACGCCGGCGGGGCGGAGGTGGTGTACCAGGATGACGGCCGGGGCATCCCAGCGGCCATCCTGCCGCGCATCTTCGACCCCTTCTTCACCACGCGTCGCGGGGCGGGCGGTACGGGTCTGGGCCTCAACATCGTCTACAACCTGGTGACCCACCGCCTGAAGGGCACGGTCACGGCGGCCAGCGAGGCCGGGGCCGGCACCCGCTTCACCCTGGTCCTGCCCGACCTGCGGGGCCGCGACCTGGAGATCGATGACCTGACCGCCCGCGGGGATGCCCGCGGGGATGAGAGGGCGGCGGACGCAGGGGGTCGACCCCATACACCGGATACCCTGGTGGCGACGGGGTTGGCGCGCTAAGCTGAAGCGTCTGGTCCTTACAGGGATATCGCCCCATGCGCATGAAGAAGGAGGTCAACCACGGCGCTCTGCTGCGTGAGCTGGCGGGATCGCTGTCGTCCACGGTGACCTCTTTCGAGCAGATGTCCGGCCGCCCCGCCCAGTCCTTCCCGGACTACAAGAAGGCGCGCGCCGTCTATCACGAAATCCAGGCCATGATCTTCACCATCGGCGACAAGGCCGAGAGCCGTCCCAACGACGCGCCGCGTGAACTGAAGTCCTGGCTCATCCGCATGCGACTGCGGTCCATCGCGGCCTTCACCCGCGTCAGCCTGGCCTTCTTCCGCAATCCGCCGCAGCTGCTGGTCCACGCGCTGGGCGCCTATGAGATCCTGCAGCATGAGCGCGAGGCCTTCACCAAGGTGCTGGCCGACTACGACATGATGCTGTTCGAGGCCGGTATCGACGACAAGACGGCGGACGAGCTGGACCGTGTGCGCGTGAACATGGAAGAGGTGGTGGAGCGGCTGGAGAACCTGCTGAAGACGGCGCCGCCGCAACTGACCGTCTTTTAAAACGACTTTTATTGGGCAAGCAAAAGCGCCAGGGGGAAGGCCAAGAGAAGCGATTGCCGCGACCGGCTGTTGTCGCGGCCGCATCGGTCAAAAAATTTCATGAGGAGCGGCGGACGGAATCCCGCCTTAAGCCTTGATCTCACCTGGCAATTGCTTTCTTGTCGCACCTAACGGCCGTGCTGTGGCCGCGGGTCCCTGGGGCATCGGAAATGGGGGCCCGGCAACACGCCTCGTCACAAGAGGCTAAGGGAGATGTGCCCATGGAACATGTGAAAAAGCCCTGGTATTCGGTCCTCTACTTCCAAGTCATCATCGCCATCATCCTGGGCATCATCGTCGGCAGCATCTGGCCCAATTTCGGCGCCTCGCTGAAGCCGCTGGGCGACGGGTTCATCAAGCTGGTCAAGATGATGATCGCGCCGGTCATCTTCTGCACCGTGGTCAGCGGCATCTCCGCCATGACCGACATGAAGAAGGTCGGCCGCGTAGGCGGCAAGGCCCTGATCTATTTCGAGGTCATCTCCACCTTCGCGCTGGTCATCGGCCTTCTGGTGGGCGAGGTGGTGCGGCCAGGCAACGGCATGAACGTCGACCCCCACACCCTGGACGCCAAGGCGGTGTCGACCTATGTCGACAAGGCCGCCAAGGACACCGTGGCCGACCACATCCTGGGCATCATCCCCGACACCTATCTGGGTGCGCTGGGCGGCGGCGACCTGCTGCAGGTCCTGCTGATCGCCATCCTGACCGGGTTCGCCATCGCCCACCTGGGCGACTACGGCAAGCCGGCCACGGTGGTCATCGAGCGCATGTCGAAGATTTTCTTCCGCATCATCCACATGGTGGTGCGTCTGGCCCCCATCGGCGCTTTCGGCGCCATGGCCTTCACCATCGGCAAGTACGGCATCGCCGCGCTCATCAACCTGGGCATGCTGATCGGCAGCTTCTACCTGACCAGCCTGCTGTTCGTGCTGGTGGTGCTGGGCATCGTCGGCTGGATCTGCGGCTTCTCCATCCTGCGCTTCATCAACTACATCAAGGCCGAGCTGCTGATCGTCCTGGGCACCTCCTCCTCCGAGACGGTGCTGCCCCAGATGATGGAGAAGATGGAACGCCTGGGCTGCGCCCGCCCCGTGGTGGGCCTGGTCATCCCCTCGGGCTACAGCTTCAACCTGGACGGCACCAACATCTACATGACCCTGGCCACCCTGTTCTTGGCCCAGGCGACCAACACCCACCTGACCTTCGGGCATTTGGTCACCATCCTGCTGGTGGCCATGCTGACGTCCAAGGGTGCGAGCGGCGTCACCGGCGCCGGCTTCATCACCTTGGCGGCCACGCTGGCCGTGGTGCCGGACATTCCCATCGCTTCGCTGACCCTGCTCATCGGCATCGACCGCTTCATGAGCGAATGCCGCGCCCTGACCAATCTGGTGGGCAATGGCGTGGCCACCATCGCCGTAAGCAAGTGGGAAAAGGAACTGGATACCGAGGTCCTGCACCGGGAATTGGCGAACGGACCGAGCGCCGCCTGAGCCTTGGAATTCAGCCGGCCCGACTTCAGCCCGGCCGATAGCAAGACAGCATGCCATGAAACGCGACAGGCCCCGGATCGTCCGATCCGGGGCCTGTTCGCTTTCGGGACTCAGGTCCTCACGCAGCTTTCCGTGCCGATGTTCCCGCCCTTGTAGGCGTCTTCGTAATAGAACTTGTCGAAGCGCACCTTGCCGTCCTTGGTCCGGCTCACTTTGGCGATGCCGGTGCCGTAGTCCTGGGTGGCCGGGTCCTCGTGCGCGAAGGTGATGGCCAGGGCGTCGCCATCGGCGGTGGCGACGCCGCGATAGGTGCCGTAGCCCGGCACCTCCATCCTGAAATGATAGCCGGCGCGATTCCCGTGGGATTGCGCCCTGTCCATCTCCAGCGTCACGGTGGAGGTGTAGGCGCCCTCATGCCCATCCACGCCGGTGCAGGCGTAGGTGCCGCTGAGGTCGCGGCCGGTGAAGGGGGCCGGTGCCGGTTGCGCGACGGCCGTGGACGCGATGGTGAAGATTATGGCGGTTGACATCGCCAGACGCACGCGCATGAGCTTGGGTTCCCCTCAAGGTCTTCCGAGGGGTGTTTGTCTCATGTCGGCAAATAGGGGAACAACCCCGTCCTTAGACCCATGGCGTCACGCGCCCGCCGTTACGCCCACTGGCGGACGCGGCCGGTGTCGACGTGGACGAAGTTGGACTTGGGATAGTAGCCGACGCCGCCCTGCTTCAGCTCCACCGCCACTTGGCGGATGCGGGCCAGGGGCTTGCTGGCCAGGTCCAGGTCGATGGCCTTGCCTTCCATGTGCATGCTGTGGCTGGCCACCCCTTCGGAGTTGGCCGCCAGCATGGCATTGGTCTTGGGGCAGCGATAGCCGCAGATGACCTGGATGGTCTCGTTGGTGTGCAGGCGGTGCTGCATCTGGAACATCAGATCCAGCAGCTTGGGATCCATGGCGATGGTCTGGTTGGTCCGCCAGTCGCGCAGGATGGAATTCACGTCGTGCAGGGCGGTCGGCAGGTACTTGCCGTCGGCCCAGTAGGTGACCTTCAGCTTCTCGCCGGTGTGCAGGTGGTTGAAGGCCAGGACGCGGCGGTTGTCCGACAGCGGCCGGGTGGCGGCGCGGGCGTTGGACCAGTCGCCATGCATCAGGTTGCCGTGGGCGGCGCTGTGGCCGTGGCTGGCGCCGCTGTGGTGCTTGGTGGCGGCCTTGGCCAGCGCCGGCAGGGGGCTGGCGATACCACCCACCAGGGCGGCGCCGGTGGCCAGCTTGGCGAAGCCGGCCAGCAGGCCGCGCCGGGTCGGGGCCGGAGCGGAAGAGGCAACCAGGGACGCATCAGAGGCACTGGGGGCGTCGCAGGCAATAGTAAGCAAACGCGCCGCGGCGTGCCGTTCGTCCATTCCGGATGTCCCCATCTGTCTTGCCACAGCCCCGCGTCACCAGCAGGGCAGGGCTGCAGTCTGTGACAACGGGGTGTGAATAAGCAAGCCCCAAATGAGGCAAAAATTTGATGAACGTGTGACCGCTACCGTGCGTCGGCCTGGGCATCCGCCTTTGCAACCGCTTCCGAAACGGTCACAATTGGGCGGGCGGCCCCCATTCGTCAGCGCGCCGGGTTGGCATTCGCCGGGGCGGGGGTGGTGGCTGGCACCGGTGCCGCGGCCGGTGCCGGTGTAGCGCCCGTGCGTGCGCCCTGGACCGAAGGCTTTGGAGTCTCAGGCGCTTTCGGCGCGTCGCCCGACGCGGCCGGCACCGTGTTCGGCGCGGCGTTGGGCGCGCTCCCGGGCGTGGGGGCGGCGGCCGGCACGGCGGCGGGCACCACCGGCTTGCGCGGCCGGGGACCGTTCAGGGCGGCCAGCACGCGGGCGTCGCGGCCATAGACGTCGGTGCGGAAATCGATGCCGCCGTCCGGGTCGGTCACCGTGGTGATGTAGGTGATGTGCACCGGCAGGCGATTCTTCAGGCGAATCGTCTGGTGCTTCAGGCTGTCGCCCCCGATCTCCGCCCGCAGCTTCTCCTCCGGCCAGCCGGGGGTATCGGTCAGGGCCAGGATGGCCAACGCCAGATTGGGCGGGTCCTGCACCCGGATGCAGCCGTGGCTGAAGGACCGCACCGCCCGGTCGAACAGCCGCTTGGACGGCGTGTCGTGCAGGTAGATGTCGAACTTGTTGGGGAACATGAACTTGATGCGGCCCAGCGAATTGTCGTTGCCCGCGTCCTGCCGCACCCGCCAGTGGAAGTTGCGCTCCGTCACGGTCGCCCAGTTGATGCTGCTGGGGTCCACCGGCACGGCGTTGGATGTCCAGTCCGACAGCAGCGTGTAGTGGTTCTTGACGACGTAGCTGTGGTCCTTCTTCTGCTTGGGCAGAATCTCTTCCTTGGCGATCTTGGTCGGCACGTACCAGTAGGGGTTCAGCTCCATATAGCTCATGTTGCCGATGAACACGGGCGTGCGGGTGAAGGGCGCGCCCACCACCACGCGCATGGTCATCTGCACGTCCATGCCGCGCATCAGCGACAGGGTATAGTCGGCCAGGTTGACCACCAGATAGGGCTGGTCCGCCGGCTCCCGCTCCCACCGCCAGCGTTCCATGTTGACGATGATCTGGTTGATGCGCTGATCCACGGTGGCGTTCAGTTCCACCAGGGTGCGCTTGCCGATGGCGCCGTCCGGTTCCTGTCCCTGGCGGCGCTGGAATTCCTTCACGGCCGTGGCCAGGGCGTCGTCGTACAGTTCCGGATTGGTGCCCTTGGGCAGCGGGACGGGCAGGGGCTTGGCCTCACCGGTGGCCACTAGGCGGGCGCGCAGGGCCGGCACGCGCGGGTCGATCATGCCGGGCTTCAGCGCATCGCTGGTCTTTTCCGGCTTGGGCGCAGGCGCCGTGGGATTGGCGGGATCGGCCGGCGGTGGCGGCGGGGCCGGGGGCGCCTTGGGCGCCGGCGGGATGGTGGGCCAGCCACCGGCGGCCTTCATCTGCCGATAGTGGGCCAGCGCGGCCTTCAGCGCCGCGTATTCCGGCCGGTGCGGCGCCAGGCCGCTCAGCAGGGTGCCCAGGTCCGTGGCGGAGGCGACGCCGCCCAGGAACTGCGCCCGGTCGAAGGGCGGCCGGTCGATGACCAGTTCCGGGTCGGCCAGGGTGGGGATGATGCGGCCCACCGACACGTCGCTGGCATAATGCACCAGGCCCAGGGTCAGGTTGGTTTCGAATGCGGCCTGCGCCTCGGGGCTGTCCAGATGGCCCTGCTGCGCCGTCAGGCTGGCGGGCGCGTAGTCGTTGGGGTTCAGCCCATCCTCATCGGCATGACCCAGGACGGTCAGGACGGTGCGGGCGGCGGCGTTGGCCTCGCCGTGTTCCACCCACAAGGGCTTCAGGCCCCGGCCCCGGTAGAACCGCGCCAGCACGGTCTGGTCGCTATCGTCCGGCGTCGCCTCACCCTGCGCCACCGGGAAGCGGTCCTTCATGAGGTCCGCGAGGTCGCGCGCCTGGGCGCCTCCCTGGACGCCCAAAGGAAGCAGGAACAGCACGGTGGCCAGTAGCGCGGCGGTGGAGGCGTTGCGGCGCCGCATCCCGGTCCGCGCCCCATTCCGATCATTCGGGGCGACAGCCCCCATCGACAACCCCATGCAAACCCCGCCTGGCTCACGCCCTTGGACCCCCGGGACGTCCCGGGGGAAACCCATATCAACGACGGCAAGGGTGCCCCCCTGTGCAGCCGCATCCCGACCTGCCAACGATAACAGCCGCATCGTTCGATCGGTTGCGGACTATGCCAGCAGTTAGCGGCAAGAAAAGGGCGAAACCGTTCCATGCGGCGCGGGGCGCCCTTGACACCCACCGGCCGTTGCAAAAACGCCATGCCCCGCATCGGTTTCCCGGGCGGGGCATGAACAGGGTGTAAATAAATGAGGCGATTGACCCTTTAGGCCAGCCCCTTCTCCACGAACGTCGCCAGGCGGCGGCCGAAAGCCACCGGATCCGGCAGCGGCTCGCCCTCCAGGATTCGCGCCTGGTCCAGCAGCAGCCAGGCTGCATCCGCCAGGGCCTCACCCTGGGCGCCGCTGGCGCCATTGGCCTTGGCCAGGTCCGCCAGGCGGCGGATCAAAGGGTGGGTGGGGTTGACTTCCAGGATGCGCTTGGATGTCTCATCCAGGCGCCGGTGGGCCTTCAGCATACGCTCCAGGTGGATGTCCATGTCGCCCTCGTCCGCCACCAGGCAGACAGCACTTTCGCGCAGGCGTTCGGAGGTGCGCACGTCCTTGACCGCGTCGCCCAGGGTCAGCTTGGCCAGCGCCACCAGATCGGCCACGCTGTCCTCCGGCGCCTTGGGCTCCTCCGCCTTGTCCTCAGCCGTAACATTGGCTAGGTCGGCGCCGCCGCGGGTGACGGACTTGAAGGCGTGGTCCTTGTACTGGGTGACGGACTGCAGCCAGAACTCGTCCACCGCGTCGGTCAGGAACAGCACCTCCACCCCCTTGGCGCGGAAGCCTTCCAGGTGCGGGCTGCGGGCCAATGCCGCCTTGTCCTCGCCGGTGATGTAGTAGATGGCGTCCTGGCCCGGCTTCATACGGCCGACATAGTCTTCCAGGCTCACCAGCTCATCGCCGTGGGTGCTCCCATGGGTACTGTATGCGCGCAGCAGCTTCAGCAGGGTGTCGCGCTGCTCCCGCTCCTCATACAGGCCTTCCTTCAGCACGGCGCCGAAGTTTTCCCAGAAGCGCGCGTAGTCCGCCTTGGAGTCGGCGTCGTCGGCTTTGCGGGCCAGATCGCCCAGCACGCGCTTGGCGATGCCGGTGCGCATCTTGGCCAGCATGGGGTTGTGCTGCAGCATCTCGCGGCTGACGTTCAGCGGCAAATCCTCGCTGTCCACCACGCCGCGCAGGAAGCGCAGGTAGGCCGGGATCAGACCTTCCGGACCCTCGGTGATGAAGACGCGGCGGACGTACAGCTTCACCCGGTGCTTGCGCTCCGGCTCGAACAGGTCGAAAGGCTTGGCCTCGGGAATGAACAGCAGGTTGGTGTATTCCAGCACGCCTTCCGCCCGCCAATGCAGGGTCAGCCAGGGATCGTCGAAGGCGTGGCCGACGTGATGATAGAATTCCTTGTACTGCTCGGCCGTGATCTCGCTCTTGGGCCGGGTCCACAGGGCGGAGGCGGCGTTGGCCGGCTTTTCGTCATCGCCCACCAGCACCGGGATGCTGATGTGGTCGCTGTACTTCTTGACGATGCTCTGCAGGCGGTAGGTCTGGAGGTAGTCGTCCTCGCCGTCGCGCAGGTGCAGCACGATGCGGCTGCCGCGCGCCGGGGCATCGTCGCTCTCGCCCACGGTGAACGAGCCCTTGCCGTCCGAGGTCCAGCGCCAGCCCTGGGTTTCACCGGCCTTGCGCGAATAGACCTCGACCTCGCCCGCCACCATGAAGGCGGAATAGAAGCCCACGCCGAACTGGCCGATCAGCGACACGTCCTTCTCGCCGTCCTTCTTGGCCTCGGCCTTCTGGGACAGGGCGGCCATGAAGTTCGCGGTGCCGGAGCGGGCGATGGTGCCCAGGTTTTCCACCAGGTCGTCCCGGTTCATGCCGATGCCGTTGTCGGCGATGGTCAGGGTGCGGGCGGCCGTGTCCGGCGTCAGGGTGATGCGGAAGTTGGCGTCCCCGGCCGTCAGTTCCGGCTGGGTCAGGGAGGCGTAGCGCAGCTTGTCGCAGGCGTCCGAGGCGTTGGAGATCAGCTCCCGCAGGAAGACCTCCTTTTCCGAATAGAGCGAATGCGCGACGATATCCAGCAGCCGGGAAACTTCGGCTTGGAAGCTGAGTTTTTCCTCACTCATGGGCGTGTTCCGTCCTTCTTTCTGGGCGGCCCTGTCGTGGCGCCGCCGACGTGGTGAACCTGGCTCCGACGCGCCGCCCATTAGCGGGCCGGCCGTCGCGCCCCGATATGAGGGGCGGGCGCGACGGACGCAAGCCCCTCCGTTGGGGCAGGGCCTGAATTCGGCATGACCGCGACAGGGGCAAGGGGTACGGGGGCAGGGTGATGGCATGGTTCGGAAAATCCGGCGCCAGCGGCGGCGGCGCGGTGGTCGATCTGGTGGCCCGCCGGGATGAGCGCGAGGCCCTGGTGGCAACCATCGCCCGGCGCATGCGGGCAGACCGGCCCCTGGGCCTGCCGGCCTTGAGCCCGCGCGTGGCCGCCGCCCTGATGGGCACGCCGCGTGAACTGTTCACCCCGGCGGACCAGGCCCCTTACGCCTATCATGACCAGGTGCTGCCCCTGGCGGCGGGCCAGACCCTGTCCCAGCCCTCCCTCGTGGCGCTGATGACGGAACTGCTGGACGTCCACCCGGGCGACCGGGTGCTGGAGGTTGGCGTCGGTTCCGGCTACCAGACGGCGCTGTTGGCCCACCTGGGCGCCACGGTCTTCGGGCTGGAGGTCATCGCCGATCTGGCGCAGGCGGCGGAGCGGCGGCTGGCGGCCCTGGGGATCAGGAACGTCACCTTGCGCATCGGCGACGGCCATGGCGGCTGGCCCGAGGCGGCGCCGTTCGATGCCATCTTGGCCGCCTGCGCCACGCCTGCCGTGCCGCCGGCCCTGGTGAACCAACTGCGGCCGGGTGGGCGCCTGTTGCTGCCGGTGGGGCCGGCAAGGGGCGCGCAGCAATTGTGCCTGGTGGAAAAGGGACGGGACGGCCAGGTGCGGGAGCGGCCGCTGCTGGCGGTCGCCTTCGTTCCCATGGTTGAGGGTTAGGGTGTTACGCGCAGGCGGCGCAGGCCGCCGAAGCCGGACACAGCCTTGCCGAACTTGCCCGCCAGGGCCAGCGTCAGGATGAAGGGCCACAGGTTCAGGCGGATGAAGCGCGACACCCGCTGCGGCAGGCTGGCCGAGGCCATCTGCTCCGCCTCGCGGATGGCCTGTTGCACCTCCGGCGGGGTTTGGTGGCGGGTTTCCTGGATCGACTGCAGCAGGTCGATGTGGCGCTGCTTGGCGGTGGCATCGGTGGGCCGGGTGGCGCAGAAGGACAGCAGGGTGAACAGCTCCTTCGCGAACTCCCCCTCCGAGCCTAGCAGCTTTTCCACCGCGGCGTATTTCTCCGTCGGCACGGCGGACAGGATGCGGTCATGGCTGGTACCGATCGCCTCCGCCAGGGCGGCGGTTTCCAGGGCGGAGGCCTCGTTGCGTTCCACCGCCAGCAGCCGCTGCTTCACCAGGGCGTAATCGTCCGTGCCCACGCCGCTGTTCAGCGCCAGATGGTCCACCAGCTGGTAGGCCCGCTGGCAGAAGTCCTCTTCCTTGCGCGCGCGGTCGGCGGGAACCGCCATGGTGCCGGCGTCGAACTGCTGGAAGTCGCGCTTGATGAAGCTGGCGTGGCTGGTGTGGGGGGCGCAATCCAGGCTGGGCGCCTGGCGGCACAGTTCGCCCAAATCCTGCTCTGCCTTCAGCGCCTCATAGCTTGCCCGCCAGTGGTCGGGGGAGGAGGCGGGCAGCACCGGTATGGCGGGCACGCCCGTGCCGGCGCTGGGAAAGGCCGAGGCCCAGTGCCGCTCGATCTCCCGCTCCTTCTCCTGGATGCGCAGCATGGCACGGTTCAGGTCTTCCGACACGAACAGCAGGATCACGCCGAAGACGCTGAGGGAATAGTAGACGATATCGATCCACTTCCAGACGGGATGGTCATGGAAGAAAATTCCGCAGCCCAGCGCGAACAGGAACGAGCTCACCGCCACGACGACGATGGAAATATCGATTTCCGCCACTTCGCTTCTTTCTTTTGGGCGCCGCCCAGCCCTTCCGGGGGCTTTGCCCGGGCCGGCGCCTGTCCCCCTTCGGGCTGGACAGGAGTTATGAAAGCGGTGCCTTGAAAGGGAAGTGTATTTTTTATGTCATTCGGGGAGCGCCCCGCAACCTGGGGGCGTCCTCAGGGAAGCTTGGCCAAGCCAGTCATCAGCAGGGTGACGTCGCTGCCGTTGAGCTTCACATGGCCATCGGGTCGGAAATCCAGGCTGAAGCGGCGGCCCTGGCTTTCGGGCGCCCCCATCGACTGCAGGGCGAAGAAGCCCAGCATGGCGCCGTTGCCCACGCCATTGGCCGGCAGGTGGTCCAGGCCGCGCATCAGCAGTGACAGGGTGCCGGTCAGGCCGCGCGGGTTGGCGGCGTCGAACACCAGGGCGGCGTTGCCCACCAGGGCCGCGTCGGGCGCCTGGAAGTCCAGCTTGTCGATGGTCAGATGGCTGCCGGCTTGGCCCAGGGCGGTCAGCGTGCGGTCCTTGATGGCGCGGTTACGATGCTTGGCATCGGGCGGCAGGGTGGTCCAGTCGGCCTCCGCCAGGGTGCGCGCCGGCAGATCGCTGATCTTCAGGTGCAGATCGCCCTTTTCCGGGATGGGGTCGGCCTGGCCGTTGACGGTCGGCTTGACCAGGCCCCGGTGGCTATAGTCTAGGGACAGCACGCCGTGATCGCCGTCCATGTTGTCGGCGGTGACGGTGGCGTTCAGGGTCTTCAGGGAATAGGGATGGCCCTCGTCGTCGTGGCTGGCATAGCCGTCCAGGCTGAGGGTGCCCTTCATGCGCGACAGCACGGCGCCGGCGGGGCCGGGATCCGTGCCGCCGCCCACGCGCAGCAGCGCACCTTGGGCCATGTTGAAGTCCGTGACGTCGATGGCCAGCAGACCGCGCAGCAGCCGGGTTTCCTCCGCACCTTCCGGCGTCCTGGTCTCCAGCTTGTTCACCTCCATCCGCAGCGGGCCGCTCCACCGCCCACGCGCCTCGTCCTCCGGCATGAAGCGCACGGTCAGGGCGTCCATGGACACGGCGCCGTGGCCGGGGCGGGGGATGAAACGGATGTCGCCCGCCTTGGCGTCCAGCAGATCCACCGTCTGGAAGTCGGGGGTCCAGCGGGCATGCAGGCTCTGGCTGCCCAGGCGCACTTCGCCGATGCGCATGCCCTGGCCGTCGAACACGCCCATGGGGCTGGGCAGGGCACCGGTGGCGTCCCAGTGGCCGTCGGCCGTGGGGGTGACCGCCAGCACCAGGGTGCCCAGGTCCAGCACGCTGTCGTCGCCCAGGTGCAGCTGCGCGCCCGGCAGGCTCAGGCGGTAATGATCCCCCTCGCGCGTGGCGCTGGCGTGGCCGTTCAGGGTCAGGCGCAGGCTGCCGTCCTTGTGCGGGTTGGCGGGCTTGGTCAGCTGCTGTTCGGCCAGCCGGGCCAGCTTGTCGGCACCTTCCTGCGTCACGGGCGCCGCCAGGGCGGACGTGCCCAGCAGCAGGGGGATCAGCGTCAGGACGGCGAGACGGGGGCGGACGGGCATGGACGGGCCTTCAAGGGGACGGTGTTGCGCCTAGGTGATACGGGAGTATTGGCCGGAATCAAGCGGCGTGCCTGTCGGGCCGGTACCCTATATAAGGATGGCCCCACATTATGTCCGCATTGGGGGCGGGGTTTTTCCAGGGCCACTTGGCCGCGGCCAGCCGGGGGTCCACTGACGGGGGGCCACTGACGGGCTCCACCTCGGAACCGTGCTCCTCGGGCGCGGTTCATGCGGAGGCCCTCAAACACGCCGTCTTGTTTTTGGGGGCCGCCACCCCAACACTGAGTGTCATGAGCGACCGTCCCCGCCCCTCTCCAGCCTCCGCCCTGCCCGCTCCGCGGCGGGCCGCCGACAGCGTGGGCGCCTTGCCGGGCGGGCGGGTCGTGGCGGTGCTGGGGCCCACCAACACCGGCAAGACCTACCTGGCCATGGAACGCATGCTGGCGCATGCCAGCGGCATGATGGGCTTCCCGTTGCGCCTGCTGGCGCGGGAAAACTACGACAAGGTGGTCAAGGCCAAGGGGGCGGGCCAGGTGGCCCTGGTGACGGGGGAGGAGAAGATCATCCCCCCCGGTGCCCGCTATTGGATCTGCACCGTCGAATCCATGCCGCTGGACCATGTGGCGCAATTCCTGGCGGTGGACGAGATCCAGCTGGCCGCCGATCCGGAGCGCGGACACATCTTCACCGACCGCCTGCTGCACGCGCGCGGGACGGAGGAGACGATGTTCCTCGGCTCCGACACCATCAAGCCCCTGCTGCAAAAGCTGATCCCGAAGGCGGAGTTCGTGTCGCGGCCCCGCTTCTCCAGCCTGACCTACAGCGGGCACAAGAAGCTGACCAAGCTGCCGCCCCGCGCCGCCGTGGTGGCCTTCTCCGCCGCCGACGTCTATGGCCTGGCGGAGCTGCTGCGCCGCACGCGCGGCGGCACGGCGGTGGTGCTGGGGGCGCTCAGCCCCCGCACCCGCAACGCCCAGGTGCAGCTTTATCAAGAAGGGGCGGTGGATTACCTGGTGGCGACCGACGCCATCGGCATGGGCCTGAACATGGACGTCGATCATGTGGCCTTCGCCCGCCTGTCCAAGTTCGACGGCCAGCAGCCGCGCCGCCTGCGCGCGCCGGAGGTGGCGCAAATCGCCGGCCGCGCCGGCCGCCACCTGACCGACGGCACCTTCGGCACGACGGATGAGGCGCCGCCGCTGGATCCTGAGCTGATCGACGCGGTGGAGAACCATAAGTTCGAGACGTTGAAGACCCTGATGTGGCGCAACGTCGACCTGGACTTCCGCAGCCCCCAGGCCCTGCTGCGCGCGCTGGAGGAACGGCCGCCGTCGCCTGTGCTGATCCGCGCGCGGGAGGCGGACGACCATCTGGCCTTGCAGGCCCTGGCGCAGGACGCCGACCTCATGCGCCTGGCCAATAATCCCCTGGCGGTGCGCCTGCTGTGGGAGGTCTGCCAGATTCCGGACTTCCGCAAGGTGCTGTCCGACGCCCATACCCGCCTCTTGTCCCAGATCTTCAAGTATCTGCGCGACGGGCCGGCCGGCACGCTGCCGCTGGATTGGGTGGCGGCCCAGGTGGCCCGCCTGGATCGGGGGGAGGGCGACATCGATACGCTGGTGTCGCGCATCGCCCATATCCGCACCTGGACCTACATCTCCCACCGTCCCGGCTGGCTGGACGATGCCGTCCATTGGCAGGAGCGCACCCGCGCCATCGAGGACCGGCTGTCCGACGCCCTGCATGAGCGCCTGACCCAGCGCTTCGTCGACAAGCGTTCGGCCGGCCTGGTGAAGCGCCTGGCCGATGGGCGCGACCTGATGGGGGCGGTGGACCGTGATGGCCGCGTGCTGGTGGAAGGCCACCCGGTGGGCCGGCTGCACGGCGTGGCCTTCCAGTTGGACGCCGACGTGCCGGCGGCCGATGCCAAGGCCATCACCACCGCCGCCCGTCGCGCCCTGGGCGACGTCATCAATCAGCGGGTGCGCGCGCTGGAGGCGGCTCCCGACGCCGCCATCACCCTGGACGGCGGTGGCGAGCTCAGCTGGGATGGCGCCGTCATCGGCGTGCTGGCGCCGGGGCCAACGCCGCTGGCCCCCCTGGTGCGCCTGGTGGGCGACGATTTCCTGCAGACCGGCCAGCGCGAACCGGTGCGGGCCCGCCTGACCCGTTGGGTGGAGGCGCACGTGGCCCGGGTGCTGGCCCCCCTCGCGGCGCTGGCCGCGGCGGCGCGGGGCGGGGAATTGTCCGGCGCCGGCCGGGGCATCGCCTTCCAGGTGGCGGAGGCGCTGGGTGGTCTGCCCCGAGCCGCGCTGGAACCGTTGATCGCCACCTTGACAAAGGAGGATCGGCGGCGCCTGGCGGCCCTCGGCTTGCGCCTGGGCTTCAGCCAGGTGTTCCTGACGGCGCTGACGCGGCCGGCGGCGGTGGCCCTGCGCGGGCTGCTGTGGTCGGTGGCGCACGCCACGCCCGTGGCCGTGCCGCCACCCGGACGTGTGACCTTGGCCGTCGGCGACCTGCCGCCGGATTTCCTGGCCGCCATCGGCTACGTTCCCCTGGGTTCCCGCGCCATGCGCATCGACATGGTGGACCGGCTGGAGAAATCCCTGGCCGGCCGGGCCAAGGCCGGGCCGCTGGTCGCCGTGGATGATCTGGTGCTGAGCCTGGGCGTGCCCCGGTCGGAGGTGCCGTCCCTGATGTCCGCGCTGGGCTACCGTATGGGGCAACCC
Source organism: Nitrospirillum amazonense (assembly GCF_029594735.1). Lineage (NCBI taxonomy): Bacteria > Pseudomonadati > Pseudomonadota > Alphaproteobacteria > Rhodospirillales > Azospirillaceae > Nitrospirillum > Nitrospirillum amazonense. The sequence goes on along the minus strand of NZ_JARPAF010000002.1, from coordinate 9,937 downwards.
AAGGCGGAGGGGGAGCCGGCCCCCTGGCTGCGACGGCGACCCAAGCCCAGCCGGGCGCCGGCTGTGTCGCCCTCTGCGGCCCATGCTGCGGCTCCCGGGGCGGCCAAGCCCGGCAGGAAGGCGGCGCCCGCGCCCCAGCCCGTGTCGCCCGGTGACCATCCTTTCAGTATTCTGCGGACCTTGGTGGAGGTGCCCTGATGGGGGGTGTGGCGGTGATGGCAAAGGCGGCGGCGCGACATGGCTAAGGGAAACGGCAAGGGTGTCGGCCCGGATGACGAGGATGCGGCCGACTTGGCCGAAGGCCGGCTGCGACTGGACAAATGGCTGTGGTACGCCCGTTTCCTGAAGTCGCGCAGCCTGGCCGCCAAGCTGTGCGGTTCCGGCGCCATCCGCTGCGGCGGCACCCCCATCACCAAGGCGCACCACACCGTGCGGCCGGGCGATGTGTTGACCTTTCCCCTGGGCAACCATATCCGCGTCATCAAGGTGGTGGCGCTGGGCACCCGCCGCGGCCCGGCACCGGAGGCCCAGGCGCTCTATGAGGATCTGGCGCCGCCCACGCCGGAGTCGCGCCTTCCCAAGGCCCTGTAAGATTTAGGCGAACTGGTTCTATCCAGATCGGCTTCCGCCTTCTACGCTGTCGGTCAATAAGCGCCGCCCAGGGGGCGCGGCGCGCAAGGATCGAGGCTGGTTATGAAGGTTTGGGGACAGGGCATGGGGGCGGCGTTAGCCGTGGGTATTTTAGGCGCGGCGCTGGGGGCCTGCTTGGTCCCGGTGGCGGCGCACGCCGCGGCGTTCGACCCGGTGGCGGCGACGCAGGCTTATCTGGACACGGTGCCTGCCGACGCGCGGGCCAAGTCGAACGCCTATTTCGAGGGCGGTTATTGGCTGCAGCTGTGGCGCTTCCTGGTGTCGCTGGCGGTGGCGGCCATATTCCTGGCCGGCGGCCTGGCGCGGCGCCTGCGGGACCGGCTGGCCGGCCTGGGCCGCTTCGCCACGCCGGTGTTCTTCATCGCCTACACCGTCATCGACTATGTCCTCAGCCTGCCCTATGTCGCGTATGCCGACTGGTACCGTGAACGGCAATACGGCCTGATGAACCAGACCTTTGGCGACTGGTTCGGCGACCAGATGATCCAGCTGGCCATTTCCAGCCTGATCGGCGCCCTGGTCGTCTGGGTGTTGTATGCCATCGTCCGTCGTCTGGGCCGAAGCTGGTGGGTGTGGGCCAGCGCCTTCGGCGTGGTGGTGCTGGTTCTCATGATCGTGGTGACGCCGGTCTTCGTGGCGCCGCTGTTCAATAAATACGAACCGATGAAGCCGGGCCCGGTGCGCGAGGCCCTGCTGTCCATGGCGCGGTCCAATGAGGTACCCGCCACCGACGTCTATGAGTTCAATGCCTCACGTCAGTCCAACAAGATCAGCGCCAATGTCAGCGGCCTGTTCGGCACCACCCGCATCTCCCTGACCGACACGCTGCTGCAGCGCTGCACCCTGGCGGAGATCAAGGCGGTGATGGGGCACGAGATGGGGCATTACGTCCTGAATCACGTCTTTGTCCTTCTGCTCTACCTCTCCCTCCTGGTCTGCTTCGGCTATCTGTTCGTGGACCGTGTCTTCGGCCGTCTGACGCGTGGCGGACGCTGGGGCGTCACCGGCTTAGGCGACGTGGCGGGCCTGCCCCTGGTCGTCATCCTGTTCACCGCCTATTTCTTCGTGCTGACGCCCGTGCTCAACACCATCATCCGCACGCAGGAAGCGGAGGCCGACGCCTTCGGCCTGAACCTGTCGCGCGAGCCGGACGGCTTCGCCACCGTGGCGCTGAAGCTGGCCGAATATCGCAAGCTGCAGCCGGGCGCGTGGGAGGAGATCGTGTTCTACGACCATCCCTCGGGCTACAACCGCATCCTGCGCGCCATGCGCTGGAAGGCGGAGAACCTGCCAGCGGCGGAAGCTCCGGCACCCGCCGAACCCGCGCCCGGTCATGCCCCGGCGGAGCCCAAGCCGTGACCGACGCCTCTTCGCTCCCGGACTCCCCCTTGGCCGATCTGCTGGCCCATGCCCTGACGTATCCCGAGGCGTGGGAGGATTACCCCTGGGGGGAGACGGTGGTGAAGGTGCGGCAGAAGATCTTCGTCTTCCTGGGCCGGGACGGGGCGGCCGGCTGCCACGTGACGGTGAAGCTGCCTCGCTCCGGCCCCTTCGCGCTGGACATGGCCAACTGCGCGCCCACGGGGTATGGCCTGGGGCGCGCGGGTTGGATCACCGCCACATTCGGCGTGGGCGAGGACGTGCCGCTGGATCTGCTGCGGGCCTGGATCAAGGAAAGCTACCAGGCCGTGGCGCCCAAGAAGTTGGGGGCACGGCTTGATGCCCAGGCCGCGACCGGCGTCGAATCCACGCCTTAACCCTTGCCCTCCAGCAGGTCGCGGCGGGCGACCAGACCCTGGCCGACGACGTCGAAGAAGGCGCGAACGCGCGCGGTGTTTCGCAGATCCCGATGCGTGATCAGCCACAGCTCGCGCGTCAACGCACCCTCAGGACCGGCAACGCGCACCAGGTCCGCTTCCGGATCGCCCAGGTAACAGGGCAGAAGGGCCAGCCCAATCCCGGCCTTCACCGCCATCATTTGATTGATGAGGCTGCTGGAGCGATAGACGATGGCGGCCCCCGGCACCATGTCGGTGAGCCAGGTCGCGGCGGCGGCGGTGGCGGCGGTGTCCCAGCCGATGAAGCTGTGTCCCGCGAACCCCGGCGCGACGGGGGTGGGCTTGCCGGCCAGATAGGCCGGACTGGCATACAAGGCCCAGGCGGTGTCCGCGAGGCGCCGGCCGAACAGATCGCCTTCGGCGGGCCGCGTGGCACGGATGGCGATGTCCGCTTCCCGCCGCAGCAGATCCAGCTGCCGGTTGTCGACCAACAGTTCGATCGAAATCCCATCGTGCCGGGCGCGGAACTCGACCAGCAGGTCGTTCAGCAGCCGGTAGGCCAGGCTTTCCGAGCAGGTGATCCTGAGGTTTCCGGACAGGCGGGCATCCCGCCCGGTGATGTCCCGGTCCAGCGCCAGGGCCTCCTCCTCCATGCGTTCGGCCGCCAGCAGCATGCGCTCCCCCGCGTCCGTCGGGCGGTAGGTGCCGGCGTTGCGCTCGAACAACTGGACCTGGAACGTTGCCTCAAGGGCGTTCAGCCAGCGAAAGATGGTCGAATGATCGTGCCCCAGCGTCTTGGCGGCGCCTTTCAGCGATCCCGTCCGGCTGATCGCCAGGATCAACCGGAAGTTGTTCCAGTCCATGGGGCTTGTCCCTGTGCAAGATTGCCCGCCAAAACCCCCGCGTCTTTGCGTGGGTGCAAAATAAGGCGCCTGTGACGGCCCTGGCAACGCCGCCGGATTTGCGTCGGCGCAAGCGCGCCTTGCCAAAGGCCAAGCCGGCTTGGCGCCGGCGAAAGCCTATGGTGCCCGCCGTTGACCTGAGCTGCTGATCTGAAGGGACCCATGCCCCATGTTCAAGATGTACGGCTTCTGGCGCTCGGCCGCCGCCTTCCGTGTGCGTGCGGCGCTGAACCTCAAGGGCCTGGCGGTCGAGGAGACGATGATCGATCTCGACGCCGGGGCGCAGAACGCGCCGGCCTTCCTGGCCGTCAACCCGGCGGCGGCAGTGCCCGCGCTGTTCGTGGATGGCGGGCCGCCGTTGACCCAATCGCTGGCGATCCTGGAATATCTGGAGGAGTTGTACCCCGACCCGCCGCTGCTGCCCGCCGGCGCGCGCGACAGGGCCCGGGTCCGGGCGCTTGCGCTCAGCTTCGCGGCCGACCATCACCCCTTGATCGTGCCGCGGGTGCGGCGCCATCTGGCCGCCGCCTTCGGTGTGGATCACACCGATTGGGTGCGGCACTGGTTTCGCGAGGGGCTGGCACAAGGGGAGGCCCGTCTGGCCGGTGATCCCGCCGTTGGCCGCTTCTGCCATGGCGACAGCCCCACGATCGCGGACCTGTGTCTCATGAGCCACGTGACGGGTGCCCAGGGGTTCCAGGTCTTCTCGGTGGACTATCCGACCATCGACCGGATTTTCAACGCCTGCATGGAGATCGACGCGTTCGCCAGGGCGGTGCCGCTGCGCCAGCCCGGGGCGCCGCGCTAGGCCTCAACCACCGTGACGGTGTCGCCCGGCCGTACCGTCCCGCCCTCGATGACGCGGGCGTAGACGCCGCAATTGACGTGGCCGTAGCCGTTCATCAGGGATTTCAGCACCGGCATGTCGCGCTCGCCCGTCACCGGGTTGACCTCGGTGGCGGCGCAGCGGCGGATGTTCTTGAACACCTCCAACAGGGTTTCGCCCACGCGCAGGCGCTTGCCCACCCAGTGCGCCTCCGCCCAGGGGGCGAGGTCCGAGAGCAGCAGGTTGCCGCGGAAGCGGCGCGGATCCACCGGCGCCTGGGTCACCCGCTCCAGATCTTTGCAACTGGCGAGGTTGATCAGCGACACCGCCTTTTCCTCGATGTCGCTGAACATGTGGCCTGGCGCCTCGATCACCTTGTAGGGCGGCGGCACGGCCGCGTCTTTCATATAGGCGGCCAGGAATTGCTCAATCAGCAGGCGGCCGGTGGGGGTGTCGATGCGCCCCTTGGCCACCTGCCTGCCGTTGCGCAGCAGCACCAGCGTGCAGTTGGCGGCGTCGTAGCGCGCGTCCAGCGTGGCCAGCCGCTCATCCCGCATCAGGGCCAGGAAGTTGCTCTTGGGCCGCCAGGCGGGGCTGACCACGTCGAAGGTGGTGGCGCCGTGGGTGATGGCGAAGCGCCGGTCCTGCGGCATGCCTTGGCCAGGGGCCAGCGTGACCGCCTCCAGGGTCTGGGCGGACAACCCCTTGACGGGGAAATAGTGCAGGATGGAAACGGTCGTCGTCATGGAGCCAGTCTAAGGGATCGCCCCCGCCGCTTGTCAACGAACGGTCGGGGACAAGTTGACGACAATTAGATGTAGGGATGGGGAGATGTAGGGATGGGGGCGGGATCGGGCTTGCGGCTGGCGGGATCAGGCCCCATATCGCTGGTGCATCCTTCGGATCGCACAATTGTCGTGGATCATGGCTGGAACGGGCTGCCTGGCGGACGCTCCGGTCGACACTAGGAGCTTTTTGCGATGGACTTCGAGAAGTTCACAGAGCGCAGCCGTGGCTTCGTGCAGGCGGCGCAGACGCTGGCGTTACGCGGCGGCCACCAGACCTTGAACCCTGAACACCTGCTGAAGGTGCTGCTGGACGACAGTGAAGGCTTGGCGGCCAACCTGTTGCGCTCCTCCGGCGCCGATCCCGCCCGCGCCCTGTCGGGTGTCGAGGCGGCGCTGGCCAAGGTGCCGGTGGTGTCCGGCCCCGGCGCCGGGCAGATCAGCCTCAGCCGTGAGCTGGCCAAGGTGTTCGACAGCGCCCTGCAGCTGGCCCAGAAGGCGGGCGACAGCTTCGTGACGGCGGAACGCCTGCTGTTGGCCCTGACCATGGCCGAGGGCACGACGGCCGCCAAGGTGCTGGCGGAGGCCGGCGCCAAGCCGCAGGCCCTGAACCAGGCCATCAACGCCCTGCGCAAGGGCCGCACCGCCGACAGCGCGTCGGCGGAACAGAGCTATGACGCGCTCAAGAAATATGCCCGCGACCTGACCCAGGCGGCGCGCGACGGCAAGCTCGACCCCGTCATCGGGCGCGATGAGGAAATCCGCCGCACCATCCAGGTGCTGGCGCGCCGCACCAAGAACAACCCCGTCCTGATCGGCGAGCCCGGCGTGGGCAAGACCGCCATCGTGGAAGGGTTGGCCCTGCGCATCGTCAACGGCGACGTGCCGGAAGGCCTGAAGAACAAGCGCCTGATGGCGCTGGATCTGGCTGGCCTGGTGGCAGGCGCCAAGTTCCGGGGTGAATTCGAGGAACGGCTGAAGGCCGTGCTGCAGGAAATCCAGTCGGCGGCGGGCGAGGTCATCGTCTTCGTCGATGAGCTGCACACCCTGGTGGGGGCCGGCAAGGCTGACGGCGCCATGGACGCCTCCAACATGCTGAAGCCGGCGCTGGCGCGCGGCGAGCTGCATTGCGTCGGCGCCACGACCCTGGACGAATACCGCAAGTACATCGAGAAGGACGCGGCCCTGGCCCGGCGTTTCCAGCCCGTCTTCGTGGCCGAGCCGACGGTGGAAGACACCATCTCCATCCTGCGCGGCCTGAAGGAGAAGTACGAGCTGCACCACGGCGTGCGCATCACCGACGGCGCCATCGTGGCCGCCGCCACCCTGTCCAACCGCTACATCACCGACCGCTTCCTGCCCGACAAGGCCATCGACCTGGTGGACGAGGCCGCCAGCCGGCTGCGCATGGTGGTGGACAGCAAGCCCGAGCAGATTGACGAGCTGGACCGCCAGATCATCCGCCTGAAGATCGAGCGCGAGGCGCTGAAGCGCGAGACCGACCAGGGCTCCAAGGACCGGCTGGTCAAGCTGGAGACGGAGCTGGCCGAGCTGGAGGAGCAGTCGGGCAACCTCACCGCCCAGTGGCAGGCGGAGAAGGACACCCTGTCTAGCGCCCAGAAGCTGAAGGAACAGCTGGAACAGGCCCGGGCGGAGCTGGAAAACGCGCAGCGCACCGGCAACTGGGCGCGGGCGGGCGAGCTGACCTACGGCGTCATCCCGGAGACGGAGCGCCGCCTGCGCGAGGCGGAAGAGGCCGGCGGCAACCGCATGCTGAATGAGGAGGTGCGCGACGGCGACATCGCCGCCGTGGTCAGCCGCTGGACCGGCATTCCCGTCGACAAGATGCTGACGGGCGAGCGCGAAAAGCTGCTGCGCATGGAGGAGAAGCTGCACAGCCGCGTGGTGGGCCAGGACGAGGCGGTGGTGGCCGTGTCCAACGCGGTGCGACGCGCCCGCGCGGGCCTGCAGGACCCCAACCGCCCGATCGGCAGCTTCCTGTTCCTGGGCCCCACCGGCGTCGGCAAGACGGAGCTGACCAAGGCTTTGGCCGAATTCCTGTTCGATGACGAGACGGCCATGGTCCGCCTCGACATGTCGGAATACATGGAGAAGCACTCCGTCGCCCGCATGATCGGCGCCCCTCCGGGCTATGTCGGTTATGAGGAGGGCGGGGCCCTGACCGAGGCGGTGCGCCGCCGGCCCTACCAGGTCGTGCTGTTCGACGAGGTGGAGAAGGCCCACCCCGACGTGTTCAACGTGCTGCTGCAGGTGCTGGACGACGGCCGCCTGACCGACGGCCAGGGCCGCACGGTGGACTTCCGCAACACGCTGATCATCATGACGTCCAACCTGGGGTCCGAGGCCTTGGCCTCGCTGGCCGATGGGGCGGACGCGGCGGCGGTGGCCACGGCGCACGCCCATGTGCTGGAGGTGGTGCGCGGGTCCTTCCGGCCGGAGTTTCTGAACCGGCTGGATGAGATCCTGATCTTCAACCGGCTGTCACGGCCGCATATGGCCGGCATCGTCAATATCCAGCTGGGCCGCCTGCGGCGCATGCTGGCGGAGCGCAACATGACGCTGGAGCTGGACGACGCGGCCCTGCGCTGGCTGGCCGACGCCGGCTACGACCCGGCCTATGGCGCCCGGCCCTTGAAGCGGGTGATCCAGCGGGAACTGCAGAACCCCTTGGCCACCCGTATCCTGGAAGGTCGCATCAACGACGGGGAGACCATCACCGTCTCCGCCGGGCCGGAGGGCCTGGTCCTGAACGGTGAGGCCATCAAGGTGCCGCCGGCCGGCGAAAGCCTCTGGGGCCAGCCGCCCACCGTGCATTGAACCGCATTGTTCCGAGCGCTGACAGGCGAAGGGCCGGTCCCCAGGGGGACCGGCCCTGAATTTTATGGATCCGGGCGTTTATGCTCAGTGCCGCTTCACGGCGGCCTGGACCACGTGACCTGTGCCGGGCTTGACGGCGACCAGGGTGCTGCCGTTGCCGCCCTGCAGATCGCGGAAAGCCTCCTGGTCCTCGGCGACGATGGCCTGGAACTGCTTCAAATCCTTCCCGTCCAGCTTGCGGCCGGCCTCGATCTTGGCCTCCTTGCTGTCGGGATTGATCTGCTGGTTGCCGCGCAGCACTTCGAAATGCAGGTGCGGGCCGGTGGCCCGGCCGGTGGCGCCGACATAGCCGATGACGTCGCCCTGGGCCACGCGCATGCCGGCGCGCAAGTTCTTGGCGATACGGCTCATGTGGCCGTAGGCGGTTTCCATCTGGTTGCCGTGGCGCAGCTTGACGTAGTTGCCATAGCTGCTGAAGGGACCCGCCTGCTCCACCACGCCGTCGCCGGCGGCATAGATGGGGGTGCCCACGGGGGCGCCGAAGTCCTTGCCCTTGTGCATCTTGCTGTAGCCCAGCACCGGGTGCATGCGCATCCCATAGCCGGAGGTGACGCGGGCGCCGTCGATGGGGGTGCGCAGGATGGCGCGGCGGATGCTCTCGCCCAGGGCGTTGTAATAGTCGGGCGTGCTGCCGGACGCCTGGTAGCGGTAGATGGCCTTTTCCTTGCCCGACAGGGTCAGCGAGGCGAACTGGATGTCGCCGTCGCGGGCGGGCTGGCCGTCCTCGGTATAGTAACGCTCGAATAGGATTTCAAAGGTGTCGCCCGGCTGCAGGTCGCGCTGGAAGTCGACATCGTAGGCGTAGCGCTTGATGAAGGCGTCCAGCACGGGGTAGGGCACGCCGGCGGCACTGGCCGCCTCCGACAGGCTGCTGGTGATGCGGCCGCGGGCGGCCATCAGCTTCTTCTCCAGCGGCTTGTCCACCTGGCGGGCCTGATAGCGGCCGCCATTGAAGGCGACCGACACGGCGCGCTCGGCGGCCGGCTGGAATTCCAGGCCGATGAACTTGTCACCCTCGCTGTGGTCGAACAGCACGGTGATGCCCTGGCCGGCCTTCATGCGGCGCACGTCATAGACGCCGCTCAGCGCGCTGACGGCGTTCTGGGCGCTGTCGGCCGGCACGCCGCCGTCCATCAGCACCTGCATCAGGGTGTCGCCCCGGCCGACATTGACGTGGCGACGCTCCACCGGGTCGACCGACAGGGGCTTGCCAGCCTGCGGCGCCGGATCGGCGGCGGCAACCGCAGTCTGCTGCGGCACCTGCTGGTCCTTGGGCGCCGCAGCGGCGGCGGCGGCCAGGTCGGGATCCACGTCAGACGGCGGGGCGGGGGGCAGCGCCTGGGGGGCGACGGCCACGCTGCCCGTGTCGTCCAGGGACGCCAGGGAGACGACGCCGCCCAGGGTCAGGGCGACGGCCGATGTCACGGCGATGCGCTTCAGCAAGGCCCCCACTCCCCCAAATCAAACCGCATCGTCAAAACCCTCAACCTCAAAGGCTACATGGGCCCCATCGGGCGCTGTTTCCCGGGCACCTGCTTCCAGGGCGCGGGCACGGTGTCGACGGGCCGCCCGGTTGAACGGCCTTGGCCGTGGTGCCGACGCACCACGAAAATCCTCATCAACCGGTCCCGCCCTTGCGTGACGGGGCCGATGTCGAGGGAGAGGAACTGACGACTGGAAACGCCGAAATCCGGTTCATTGCCCGGGGATCCGGCAGGTCGTAACGCCCCAGCTTCTTCTCGTCCGATGGGCCTAGGTTCACCTGCCAAAAGGCGCGGAAAGCCTGGCCACCGGTTAGGCCAATCCTCGCGTGACGCGATTGCCACTGTCAACGGGAACATCCTACGTACGACACGTTAATAGGACTTGAAAGACGATGGCGTTTGAGTCCGTCCCTGCGGGGGCAGGCTGGGTACCGCCGACGGGCCGCCTCCTATCCGGCGGTGGTGGCGAAATTGGGGCAAGGTGGCGGCGCCCCGTCTCCACTGCAGGCCTGGGGTGGTTAAAGCGCCTGACAGACATCCTGTCTACGCGCGCGCACGAGCATATATAGGGGATGTACGGCGGCAACGGTGGTGCCTCCGGCGGGGTGGTCTT
>NZ_JARPAF010000010.1:0-687 GCF_029594735.1 Nitrospirillum amazonense | reverse complement strand
TTGGCGGACCGCATGGTCACCTTGGTGGTCGCCGCCGCTACCCCCGCACCGGCCCCGGCCCTGGTGCCCCCGGCCGTCAACCCCTGCCGTCTCAACACGTTTCCGCCGCCCTGGTTCAGGGCGCCGGTGTCCATCTCCAAACCCTAAAGGAGTATCCATCATGCTTTTCGGCCTGCGTCCCCAAGACATGTCCGACAACACCCGCGACCTGGCCGCCTGGATCGGCACGCCGCTGATCGTCGCCGTCATCGCCGCAGGCCTGTGGTTCGGCCTGCGCGCCGCCAGCTGCCACGACGCCGTCGCCGACGGCTGCCTGTGGGACCAGCGCGGCCCCATCCTGATCATCCCCGGCCCCGTCGGGCATCCCGCCCAGCCCTGATGCGTGACTACTACAACGAGATCGACCCGTTCGCCGCCGCCACCCTGCGAGAGCTGATGAAGGTGGGCGCGATCCCGCCGGGCGACGTGGACACGAGGGACATACGCGATGTTCGACCTTCTGACCTGGCGGGATACCGCCGCCACCACTTCTTCGCCGGCGTCGGCGTCTGGGCCTATGCCCTCGACCAAGCCGGTTGGCCCGCTGATCGACCAATCTGGACGGGAAGTTGCCCTTGCCAACCTTTCTCCGCGGCAGGCGAAAGAGAGGGGTTTGATGACGAGCGGCACCTATGGCCGTACTGACAT
>NZ_JARPAF010000009.1:0-689 GCF_029594735.1 Nitrospirillum amazonense | reverse complement strand
GTGCCAGTACGGCCATAGGTGCCGCTCGTCATCAAACCCCTCTCTTTCGCCTGCCGCGGAGAAAGGCTGGCAAGGGCAACTTCCCGTCCAGATTGGTCGATCAGCGGGCCAGCCGGCTTTGTCGAGGGCGTAGGCCCAGACGCCGACGCCGGCGAAGAAGTGGTGGCGGCGGTATCCCGCCAGGTCAGCAGGTCGAACATCGCGAATGTCCCTTGTGTCCACATCGCCCGGCGGGATCACACCCACCCGCATCAGCTCTTTCAGCGTGGCGGCGGCGAGCGGGTCGATCTCGTTGTAGTAGTCCAGCATCAGGGCTGGGCGGGATGCCCGACAGGGCCGGGGACCATGAGCACCGGGCCGCGCTGGTCCCACAGGCAGGCGCCGGCGACGGCGTCGTGGCAGCTGGCGGCGCGCAGGCCGAAATACAGGCCGGTGAGGACGGCGCCGACGATCAGCGGCGTGCCGATCCAGGCGGCGACGTCACGCGCGTTGTCGGACATGTCTTGGGGGCGCAGGCCGAAAAGCATGATGGACCTCCTTCAGGGTTTGGAGACGATGGACACCGGCGCCCTGAACCAGGGCGGCGGAAAGGTGTTGAGTCGGCAGGGGTTGACGGCCGGGGGTACCAGGGCCGGGGCCGGTGCCGGGGTGCTGGCGGCAACCACCAGGTTGACCATGCGGTCGGCCAG
>NZ_JARPAF010000008.1:0-332 GCF_029594735.1 Nitrospirillum amazonense | reverse complement strand
GGGCGCCACGGCGCTGTACATTGCCGGCACGGGCACCCTGGGCAACCTGGCCAACAGCGGCGTCATCAGCGGCAACGTGGTCAACCAGTCCGCGCGTGATCTCACCATCAACGGTGGGGGTAACGGTGCCGTGGGCCGCTTCACCGGCGGCACCATCATCAACACGGGCGCCAACGTGGTGTTCGCATCGGGTGCGGTCAGCCTGGGCGATGCCATCACCGTGGCGACGCACACGGTCAGCAACGCTGGCGCCAGCCTCACGCTGGCATCCGACGTGGCGGTAACGGGCAACTTCAGCCAGAGCAGCGGCACGCTGATCACGGGCGGCCATA
>NZ_JARPAF010000007.1:0-8834 GCF_029594735.1 Nitrospirillum amazonense | reverse complement strand
CTGGCGGGCGGCGGCGGGGTCGCGCACATGCTCGATGGCGATCATCAGGCATTCGGCGCGCAGGGTGCCCAGGTCGATCCCGCTCATCGCAGATCCTCCAGCACCTTGGGCTGGTGGCCCATGTGGTGGGCGGGGGGGCAGTGGGTGACTCGGCCGGCGGCCACTTCGGCATCGATGGCCGCGCGTTCCTCGGGGGTGACGCGCTTGGGTTCCTTGGCGGCCTGGGCGGCGCCGAACGCGTTGAAGGGTTGGGCCGTTCCCGTTCCCTTGGTGGCCCTCTGCCGGCGCGCGTTGGCGGCGGCCTGCCCCAATCGGACGGCAAGGATGAATTCAGCCTCGCCGCCGGCCTTGCGCAGCTCCGCGTCGATCAGGGCCGCAGGCCGCAACAGGAATTCTGCGGCCTGGTCCAGCGTGGCACCGTCTTCCAGCGCCTTGGCCAGCTGCTCGCGCTCCCGCTCTGACAGCGGGGCGACGGGGGGCTGTTCTTCAGCCTGCACCTCGGGTATCCCCGTGATGTCGATGGAATAGCCGCCGGGCGGCACGTACATCCATGGCGACGCGCCCGTGTCTGGCGCTGGCACAGCCTGCAGCTCGGCCGTCAGCCGCGCCTGCGCATCCTGGTACAGCCAATCCCAGGCCTGGCTGGCCAGGTCCAGGGCGGCGGAAAGGGCGCCAGTCTCCGCCAGCGCCAGCCGCAATAGCTCTTCACGCGTCATAGGGGTGGTGCCGGCGGGTATCATGGCTACGCCCCGTACCCGATGATTTCGCGGCCGGTGGTGATCTGCAGCGTCACCGCCGACAGGCCGGTATCATCGTTGAACTGGCAGTACGGATAGACGCGGATGCCGTGCCCGTGGGCTTCCTTGACCTCTTGCATGGCGGCGTTCAGTTCGTTCACGGCGGCCTTTAGACGGGCACGTTGTTGATCGGTCAGCATGGCGGATGGCTCCTTCAGGTCTGGGGTTCACTGAGCGCCCCGGCGTCGCGGCCGGGGCGCCTGTGAGCCGCCAGGCTCAGGCCACGGCCGTCTTCAGCTCCTTCAGGAACACGGCCTTGGGCGCCCGCTTGCCGGCGATCTCCACCGGCTCCCCCGTGCGGGGGTTGCGGCCCACACGGGCCGTCCGCTGCACCGTGGCCAGCTTGACGACGCCGGGGATCGTGATCTGGTCGCCGCGCTTCAGGGCGTCGCGCACCTCGACGCCCAGCAGCTCCAGCACCTCTTTCACCTTGGCGGCGGGGAGGCCGGCGCGGATGCCGATCTCGCTGGTCAATTGCTTCTCATTCATGCTCTTCGCTCCTTCTTAAGGCCCTCTTGGGCCGGTGGTGATGGGGGTCAGTCTTGAGCGGTGTGACTGTTCTGGAAGAGGCGGCCATCCGGTATTCCCGGGACCGGCACGCCGTTGGTTTTGGCTTCCAGCAGCTGCTGGCGAAGAGCCAGGGAACGGCGGACGGGGGCAACGGGTACCCCCCTGATCCGCGCGGCACGGATGGCCGCGATCTGCGCCGTGGTGCGGGGACGGATGCGGCTCATTGGACGCTTCCCCCTTCCAGCGACACCAAGGCCGTGCTGTCGAAGTCCCCGCGGGCGATGGCGGCCATCAGGTCGCTGCCCAGTCCCTCCATGGCGGCGGCGTGGGGCGGATGCCCGGCCGCCACCATCTGGATGGTGCCGCGCTCCGGCCGGGGGATCAGCAGGACGGCCCCGACCAGGCCATGCTGGTCACAGAAATCGTTCAGCGCTGCGATCAGCGGGTGTTGACGGTGGGTGGTGACGGGGCGCGTCATGCCGCACCTCCCTGCGCCGGCTCGGCATCTGGCGCCCAGAGCATGGCGCCCTTGGGCTCAGTCCTCCTGATGGCGGAGAGAAGTTGGTTCTTTGCCTGGCCGAGCCATACGGCGTAGCTGCCTTCGACAGCCCCTGAGGCCAGGGCGATGGTGATGCAGGCCTGGGCGTAGTCGGCGGCGGCCACCAGATCGGGGGCCGCCGCCCAGAGATAGAAGGCGGCCCTCGTCTCGATCTGGCAGCTATCGACGTAATACCCGATGGTGTCATCGGAGATGAGCGTTTCACCTCCGGCATCGTAATCAGGATCCCCCATCTCATTGGCGGGGCCGCGATCGATCCGGATCCAGCCGCCGCCTTCGCCCCCCTCGCAAATGCGATAGGGGCCGGTCGGGGCGCCGTGATTCAGCGGGATGACGGGGTTGGGCTTTTCGCTCATGCCGCACCCGCCTGGGCCGGCTCAGCAGCCTGCGGGACGTAGAGGAAGTTCAGCAACGCGTCGAACCAAGGGCGCCCATCGAAGGGGTCGCGGCCGGTGATCAGCCGATCAATCGGCAAGCCGTCCGTCAGCGTGCGGGCTTCCGCGAGGAAGTTGCCGTTGAAGGTGTTGTAGACCACCTCCAACATGGCCTCCCCGTCCTGGAACAGGAAGCTGATGTAGTCCGAACCCTCGCGGTCGTATTTCTCGCGGCTGAACTCCCATTTCCGCTCGGTGCAAGCGTCCTGGATCTCGGTGATGGAACGGTGACGGGCAAATTTCTGCATGGTTGCCCCCTCACACGCTGGCCAGGCTGAGGGGGATCAGGTCGTACCGGCCTTCGGCGTTGCGGCGCCGGACGCGTAGGTATTCCGCCTTGCCGGCGATGTGGATGCTGGCGCGCAGGGCGTCCATGGCGCGGGCCCAATCGGCCCCCGGCATCTCGAACGTCATCAGGCGGAACAGCTCGTTGGCGCGAACCTGGCCTTCCTCATCCAGGCCGAAGGCCCGGTGGATGATCAGCTTCAACTCGGGCGCCCCCTCGCTGGCGGCCACCCACTTTTCCAGGGCGGCGCGGGCGGCCTGCAACTCCGCTCCCTCGAACACCAGGCGGTCGGCCTTGGCCAGCTCCACCTGCCACTCGCGGTCGAAGCTGTGGAAGGTAACGTTGCCCTTGGTGCCCCCAACCTCGATGCCGAAGTTGGCGCCGAGCAACTCCACCAGGGAATGCCCCTCCGATAGGGTCAGGGCCTTGAAGCGCGCCAGGCTGGCCGACAGCTGCAGGGCGGCGGCGGCCACGTTGCGCACGAAGCCGTCCTTGACCTGGTCGGCCTCCTTCACCACGCGGGCGGGCACCAGCGCGCCATCCTCGGTCCGCCAATACTCGCCATCCGCCAACGTCACGGTGGCGGGGGGCACGCTGGGGATCGCCTCCAGCGCGGCGCAGGCCTCGCGCCAAGCGGCGGCGAAGTCATCCTCGTTGCCGTCGAACGTCGACAGCAGGGCGTGCAACCGCTTGGCCAGCGTGGGCGCGGTGGCCGGGATTTCAGGGGGCACCGGATACTCCAGGTGCAGAGTGTCCAAGAAAAGGGTGGGCGTCATGGGTCAGCTCTTTCAGAACAGGGCGGCGATCAGCCGCGCGATGGCGCCACGGCGGCGCCGTGGCAGGGGGTTGGGGGAAACGATGGCGCCGCCCAGGGCGACCAGGCCGAAGAAGGTCTGCCGCCGGGCCAGGTCCACCTGGGCGGCGGCGGCCTTGGCCTCGGCCGCCGCCAGCTTGGCCAGCTCCCGCTGGGCATCCAGCACCAGCGGGTCGGCCGGGGGCTCGACGGGCGGCCCGTCGCCCTCCAGCCCGGCGTAAAAGCCGCTCCAGGGCGACGCCGGCAGGTCGCCATGCGCATCCTGCGAGGCGAGATTGGGCCCGAACCTGCGGGCCCTCAGCCGGGCACCCAGCCACGCCGGCAACCAGGTTCGGGCCCGTCTCATGCCCGCACCGAGTACAGCAGGCCGCTGCCGTCCGGCGCGGGCACAAGCGGGGGCGACATCAGCCGGTCGGCCAGCACCACCACGGCGCAGGCCAATGACGTCATCTCGGCCGAGACGGGCATGCGGTTCGGGTGCCCCCGCATGATGTTGACCGCCAGGGCGACGGCGTCGGCCTGGTGGTGCTCCAGGCGCGGCAGGCTGACGGGCACGGCGACCCGGCCGTCACTGCGGCGGATCACCATCACCAGGCCGCTGGCGTCGATAGTGTAGCCGGCCTCGACCAGGCCCATGCCACCATCCCAGACGGCCTGGGCGCCCACTTGATCAGAGATGGCCTTGATCTCCATGGCTCAGGCCTCCGTCGCGCCGGAGCGGGCGCGGGCCGCCTTCAGGTGGCGCAGGCCGCGGGGCTCGTTGGCGCCATTGGCCAGCATGCTGGCCAGGCGCATCGTCTTATCCAGGGTGCGCAGGGCTCCCGCCTTGCCGGCCACACCCATCAGGAAGGTCACTTCCTGGGGATCGGTGACGCCCCAGGCGGCGATCAGGGCGCTGATGTCACCCTCGTTCGGCCGCGGCCGGATCAGCCGCGTGCCCACCCGGCTGTAGAGCTGGCCATAGTCGGCCTGCTTTCCCTCCAGCCGGGACACCACCTTCTCGTTGCCGATGACGGCGATGGCCACCTTGTAGATGTCATTGAGCGCCCGCAGCTCATCCATGGACTCGGGGCGTAGGTTCTGCCCCTCATCCACGATCAGCAGCCCCTTCTTGCCCTTGACGAAGCGGCCCAGCGCCCGCGCCATCTTGGTGGTGGACTTCTCGGGTACGTCCAGTTCGGCGCAGATCTCCGCCAGCATGGCGCTGGGCTTCGACGTTGATGGCGTCATGGTGGTCAGCCAGACGTTGGGCGTCACCAGCTTGTAGGCCTCTGCCGCCATCGTCTTGCCGATGCCCGGCGCCCCCACGATCACCGTGATGTCGCAGGCGACCTGGGCATAGCGCAGGGCGGTGATGAAATCCCGCGCGCTGGGCGTCTCGATGAAATCGGGGCTGGCCGTGATGCTGGCGGCGGCCATGCGCTGGGACTGACGGGCGACCAGCCACCGCATGGCGTCGCCGGTGGCCTTCTCGTTGTTCCCCTGGTATTTGCCGGACAACCACGCGGCAAATGTGCTTTCCGCCATGCCGGCGCGACGGGCGCCCTCGGCATTGCTGATCTTGTCCTCGGCCAGCGCCTCACGGACCAGGGCGCGGACAGCGTCCGGATCCTGCATCTTCAAGATATCGTTGATGTCAACGCTCATGCTAAAGTCCTCTTGGTTCTGAGGTGTTAGGGGCTGGGTCATTGCCGTGACCCGGCCCTTTTTCATTCCGCCGGCACGGGCCGGAGGTAGTGGACGCCGGCCGACAGGGCCGCGCTGAATTCGTCGTCGGTCATGGCGTCGGGGTCGGCCTGGGGCCGCATGGCGAGGGCGGCGTTACCGCTGCTGCCGAACAGGGGGCGGACCACCTTCGTCTCCGGCGCCACCTGCTGGTCCACCTGGGGCAGCATGGCCGCCACCTCTTCGGGGGTCAGGCGCCTTTCCGCCGCCGCCGCGTCGCGGGTGGCGCGGATGAACTGGCGCCGCAGCCGGGCATGTTCCTTGGCCGCCGTGACATCGTCGAAGCCGGCCGCCAGCACGCACTCCGCGACACCGAGATAGCCGCCGTCCTGTCGGTAGACGTGGACGCCCTCATGAAGGTTCTGCCCGTCGAAGCGGACAACCAGGGATCGGCCGCGATGCTCGAACAGGAATTCGGCGTGGTACCTGTTGTCGGCCAACCAGACGGCACCTGTCTCAGCGTCAGCCTTCACCTTTTCGGCCGCCATAAGCCACAGCCGGCGCTGCTCGCCAGAGGCCTTGCGGATAGGCGCCTGGGCATAGCTTGCTTGGAACACGTCCAGGAAGCTGTGCACACCCCCACAAACCGCCGTGCGCCGCTTGCGCCGCATGTTGTGCTCGCGGATGCCTTCCGACACGACAGTCAGGAAGGTTTCCAGGGGTACCGCCCTGCTGCCGTAGCTCTCCGGTTTGGCGTCGGGCTTGTTGCCGGTATAGGCGCCGGCGAAGGCCGGATGCTTGGCCAGGTCCCCAGCAATGTCTTTGAAGGCCCTCTCAATGGGCTTGGACTGGCCGCTGTACGGCATCGTCCAATGCACCTCGACGCCCAGTTGGGTCAGAATGCCGAGGGGTTCTTCCTCGCGAACCTTGAACCTGTACCGGTTGGGCGTGCCGCCGGTGATCCATTTGCTGGCGAAATCGCGCCCGTTGTCGAACCAGATTTTGTCGGGGATGCCCCACTGTTCGACCATGTCGCCAATGGCCAACCTGACGGCCTCGTTGTTGGCGCTCTTATCGACGCGCCACGCCAAGATCATGTTACTGTACAGATCCTGGATGCAGACCATCTGGGGCCGCAGGATTTCCCCATCGGGCCACTGAACGAAGACGTCCCACTTGTGGCCATCGGCATTCACAGCCTCCAAGGCGTGGAAGTGGCCGCGATTGCGTTCCTGCGCCGGATAGAGGTCTTTCAGCGCCTCCATACCTTGGCGCGCCAGCACCTTTACGGGCAGCGGAAGCGCCTCAAGCCGGCGCTCCAGTGTCTTGGCGGAGGGTAGGGGCGCCCAACCTCGGGCCTTCGCCACTTCCTCCAAGCGGCGATAGCAGCTGGTGAAGGTCGGCGCTTCGTCTCGCAGCCAATCGGACTTCAGATATTCCCAGGCCTCCGGGTGGCACTCCGCTTCGGCCTGGCGGCCGGCGCGGTGGTCTATCAGCATCGGCAGCCAGTCCTGACGCGGCACGCCATGGATGCGCTGTTCCCACAGCCAGTAGGTCGATGTTCCAACCTTGCGCAGGGCGCACACGGTGGATACCGCCACGTTCTTGGGCGTCCCCGCCACGAACAGCGCATCGACCTGCTGGAGGATGGCCAGGCGCTGCCGGGCCACCTCCTTCTTTTTGTCCGTGGCCCTGGCGTACAGGTCCCAGGCGGCTTCAGCTGACAATGTGCGTTTTGCCGCCAGCCGGTCGGCGTCCTGCTCGCGGGTGGGGGCGCCGTCGGCCACGATCAGCTTGGCCTTCACCGGCCCCGGCAGCACGGCGTAATGGTAGAGGTAGCCGTTGCCTTCCTCGGCGCGGCGCCACACCCCTTGCGGGTTGCGGACCTGGTGCCACACCGGCCGCGACCGCCAGTCGTCGGCCTTCTTGTTGACCGCGCGAACGCTGATCCCAAACAGGGGCGCCAGTTCGGCGGCGGAATACCATTCCTTCATGACCGCATCGCCTTTCTGGCCTTGCGCCGCGCCGCGTCGAAGCTCTTGTCGAGTTCGTCCTTGCAGTCGGCCAGCTGGCCAACCTCGACCCATGGCAGCCATTTGTTCTCGATGACGCTGTGGCCGAACATCTCGGCCATCAGCTGCAGCAGCCGGACGTCGCCGGTGGCGTGGATCAACCCGAGCAGGCGCACGACGGTGATGTTGTGGTCGGCTTCCTGGCTGGCGTACTTGTCCAGCATGTTCGGTGTGACCGTTTCCCCCAACCAGTCGGACATGCGCGCGGCGATCTCCGCCCGCCTGTCCTCACCCTCGCGCGCGGCCGCCTTCAAGGTTTCGGCGACCGCCAGGGAAACCCGGCGCTGCAGCGTCGCCGCCCGCACCTGGATTTCCTGGAAGCGCTGAACCAGCACCGGCGGCTGCCAGTCGGTGAACATATCCAGCGTGGCCCGGTCCCGCGGCGGCGACATCACATGCCTCCCTGGGCAACGGGGGCCGCCACCGTCACGGTGACGGCCGCCCGCGCTTCCCCTATCCTCGGAGCTGCAACACAACCGATGGGGGAACCGATGTCAGAAGGTGAAATCCGGGCCTGGGTGCGAAGCGAACTTGATGAAATGCACGAACTGATCCAAGGGCTGCATTGGCCTATGCTGGCCTTGGCCGTGGCCCTCTTGGAAACCAAGGCCCTGGACTTCAACAAGTTGATTGGTGTCATCGACAAGGTCATCGACTTGGCTCACATCAACGGAAGCAAAACGGACAGGACGGTTCTTGAGGGGTTCCGCCATCTTCTTGAGGCGATGGGCCCTGATCTCGCATCCGGCGAAGGACTTGATGCAGCGTCACTCGCTCATCTTCTGTCAAAGCTGCGGCCTCAAGGCTGAGGCGGGTCTGACGGATGGCCTCGGCTTTCGCGTCGAGAGCCGCCTTATGCCGCTCCAACAGGTTGGTCGGCGGCTGGATATCCATAATGACCGGCACGCCGAAGGCGGCCATTTCACGGGCCATGGCGGCGCGGACCTTCTTCACAAAGGACCGCTTCGCCTTGGCGTGCCGCCGGGCGGCTTCCATGTGGTTGAAGCCACCCATCACGCCACCTGCTCAAGCTTGGGCTGCTCCAGGGCGCCCGTGGCCCGCAGATGCTCGATGAAGGCGCGACGGGCCGGCGCGCCAGCCCGCGCCCACGCCTCGGTCAGCTTCTCCAGCTGCCTGTCGGTGTCCGACTTGGCCTCTTCCTTGACGCCCTGGACCACTTTGCGCGCGGCCTCGACCGTCTTGACGGTGGGCTGGGGCGACAGCAGCAGATCCAGGGCCTGCAGCTGGTGCGCTGGTTCCAGCTTGGTCAGCGCCAGCAGCTCCCCTTGGTGATCCGCCAGCCAGGTGCCGGGGATGCGCTTCTTCACCTCCGGCGTAAGCTTGGTGGCGATGCGCACCGCGCGTTCGATGGTCCTGGCCGTCAGGCCGCATTTCTCCGCCGTGTCCTTGGCGAAAGACCAAAGCGACAGCGTGTCGTTTTGAAATTCGGCGCTGCGGCGGTCCCCGCCATGGGCGGTTTCGGGGTGCAGCTCCTCATAGAGACGCTTGCGCTCGGCCAGGAACTTGGCGCGATCAAACGCCACCAGCTCCACCCGCGCCAGGTTCTCATCAATCTCCGCCAAGCGCAGTTCGGTTTCCGTTCCCTCGACCAGCTTGGCCTTGATCGTGGTCCAGCTGAGGATGTTGGCGCCCGCGAGGCGATGGCCGCCCGCCACCAGGGCGTAACGCGGCCCGGA
>NZ_JARPAF010000006.1:0-4725 GCF_029594735.1 Nitrospirillum amazonense | reverse complement strand
CGTGTAGCGCGTCGCGTTGGTGGCGTTGGTGAATTGCAGGCTGGTGTAGCCGTTGGCCCCCACCTGCACCAGGCTGCCCTGCTTGTTGGTGTCCGCCTGGGCGAACACATGGCCAGAGTTGGTCAGCGACGTGAGAGTGGTGACCTTTCCACCCGACTGCACGCAGCTATTCGGGTCGGCCTGAAACCAATCGACCAGCGACGGGCCGGACAGCAACTGCGCCTTGGTCGACAGGTAGGATTGAGCGGCGGCATTGGTCACCGTGAAAGGCAAGCGGATCATGGTCACTCCGTTTCGGAAGGAAGGGCCGGCCGGGGGCCGAATGTTTGGGTGGTAGGGTCGTACGGTGATCCCTGGTAGGCACGGCCATCGGGGTCAGGAACCGCCCGAGCGCCCGTCTGGGCGATCCAGGCGTCATCCGCCTCGATGACGTTGGTGATGACGTTGTCGGGGCTCAGCAGCGCGTAGCGGGGCATCAGTTGGCCTCCTGCCAGGTGAACATGATCATGCCGGAGGCGCCGGTGCCGCCGGCGGCGTTGCGGCCGCCCCCACCTCCGCCGCCGCCAAACCCCGTGGGCGTGGCGCCAGCGGAGCCGACAGCCCCACCCGCGCCGCCCGGGCCGTAGGGCGTCGATCCACCGGCGCCGCCCGATGTACTGACGACGCCGGACGTGGAGGTGTAGGTGCGCT
Source organism: Nitrospirillum amazonense (assembly GCF_029594735.1). Classification (NCBI taxonomy): domain Bacteria; kingdom Pseudomonadati; phylum Pseudomonadota; class Alphaproteobacteria; order Rhodospirillales; family Azospirillaceae; genus Nitrospirillum; species Nitrospirillum amazonense. The sequence goes on along the minus strand of NZ_JARPAF010000006.1, from coordinate 4,035 downwards.
GCGTGACCGAGGCGGTGGTCCCCACGCCCGCAAATCCGGCGATGCCACCCTGAATGAACCCGGCGGTCCCACCCATGGCGGTACCGGCGGTGGAGAACACAGGCCCGTAATTGCCGCCGGATTGCCCGCCGCCGCCGTCTGCGGAGGCCTGGCCACCGAAGCCGGGATAGCCGCCAGCCGCATAGGGGATGGCAATGTCCGCGCCCGTCAGGGACGTGTCGCCACCGAACCACGAACTGCCGCCATTCGCGCCGCTCGCGCCAGCCGCGCCGCCAGCATATCCGGCCCCAATGGTGCCTGTGAGCACGGCGCCTGGGGTTACCGGCACGTCGATCAGCTCGACCGTCACGCCAGGGCCCCCCCCGTGGCCACCGAAACCGCTGCTGGCGCTGCCATAGCCACCGCCGCCACCGGCGCCACCCCCCACCAGGACCACCTTGCGCAGCACGTAGACGCCAGCCGGCACCGTCCAGGTGAAGCTGGTGGTGAACAGCAGGCGCTTGGGCAACACGGCCACGGGCGCCTGGGGAATGAGAACAAGGGGCATCGGCGCCTCACGAATGCTGGTAGCGGAAGGGGTTGGCGTAGTAGCTGAACTTCTTCGGCACGCCGTAGCCGAGGCGGCTATAGGTCGACCACCGCGACGTCTGGGACATCAGCTGGCCCCGCGCACCCGGCCAGCCGTCCTGGGTCGTGACGGGGTCCGGCCCCTCCGCGTACCACAGCTCCCAAGCGCCGCTGGGCGCCCCCGACAGCGTGATGGTGACGGTGTTGGTCGCGCTGATCGCGACGCCGGAGATGGCCACGGAGCCGACCAGGTCGCGGAAATAGAAGCCGTACCAGGACGTCGGCTGCACCCATCCACCGGCCGCCGGCCCCTGGTCGAACTGCAGCGCGCCACCGTCGGCCGGAATGGAGAATGTCACCGTCAGGGTGGCGCCGCTGATCGCCACCGAGGTCATTTTCAGGCCGGTGAAGCTGCTGCCGCCCTCGACGGCCGCCGCGATCATCTCCCCCAGCATCATCCGGCCGAGGGTGGTGACGTGAATGCCGTCGGCCTGCACAGGCATGCTGTACATGCTACCGGCGTAGATAACCCCAGTCCCGGCGCGGTCAGCGGCCAGGTCGACCTGGGCTTCGCGCACGCCGTCCAGGAAGGTGCCGGTGACAGGGGGCGCCAGCGTGTCGGAACGGTTGGTGCCGACGATTACGAACAGGGGCGCCGTCGCCTGCCCAGTGATCGCCATAACGTCAGCTGTCAGGTTGTCGATGATCCCCGCCAGCGCGCTCTTATACGTGGCGTAGTCATAGGGCCCGCTCTCGCCCTGTACCCAGATGATGCGGCTACAGCGATATGTGCGGCCATATTGAGCGGCGACGGCCACGGCCGCCGTGACGCTGGCCAGCACGCTGGCATAAGTCGCTGTGCCCTGGACGAAATAGCTGATCGGTTCCCCGCCGTAGGAAACCGTGAACACCAGGCGACCGTTGCGCTGCCGCCCGGCATCGCGGTCCCGCTGCTCCATCGCGAAGCCGTAGAGGGTGGCCCCGAAATTGGCCGCGCCCGCGCTGTCCGATAGCGGCGCGAAATCGGTCAGCTGCCCCGGAGGGGTGGCCCCCCATGCGACCTTGGTTTCCTTGAAGGTGAATACATGGTTGGGATAGAGCGCGCTGGTCATCAGGGCCAGCTCGGCGCCGGGGTTGGCCGCGTTGGACTGGCCGTACCAAATCTCACCATCAATGGGGGCGCTGGTCAGGGGCACAGCCATGGTGCCGGTGCCGGCGGTGGGCTGGATCAGCAGCGACAGCCAGCCATCAGCATCCTGCACCTGGGCCACCGTGTATTTGCCGGAGAGCGTCGGCAGTGACACGACGTTGTACCCGCCCCGCAGTTTGGTCAGCGGCGCCATCAGCGCCCCGCCTGCCAGAAGCCCATCTGGGGTCAGGCCCAGCAGCCCGGCGCCATGTGCGTCCGTCAGGACCGGCGTGATGCCGCCGGGACGCCGGTCACGATAGATCGGCTGCGCCGGTCCCAGCTCGATCTCATCCGCCGCGACCGCGCCATCACCGGTCGCGCCCAGAAGCTGTCGGCCGACGGCATCCACGGCCAGGGGAGTACGGCCGCCGACATGGCGATCCCTCGCCAGCGGTGTACCGACGGCGATTTCGGCCACCTCTACCGCGCCCGTGGGCAGCGCCCACAGAACCGGGCGTCCGGCCGTATCGCCCGCCAGGGGCACACGGCCGTCGGGGTAACGGTCGCGATACGCCGTCCCTGACATGGCCAGCGCCGGCATCTCCAGCGTACCATCGGCCTGTGCCCATACCAGCGGGCGCCCGGTGGCGTCGCCGATCACCGGCACTCGGCCGCCAGTGTAGTGGTCGCGGTAGACCGACTGCACCAGCAGGCCGAGAACGCCCAGGATCGCGTCAGGGCGCATCCACGCCGCCGCCCGGCCGGCCACATCGGAAATGGCCCACGGCAGGCCCGTCAGCCGGTCCCGGTATCCGGACTGCTGATGGATCACGTCCAGCTGTTGCTGATATGTCGGGCCGGCCGCCGGCGCCGCCAGGGCGATATCCGCGGCGGTCTGCGCGTTTGTCGCCGCCTGCTGAGCCAGCTGGTACTGAGTATTGACTTGGACGGCAGTGTTGGTGTGCGCCCCCAGCAGATTGATCGCCCGGTTGATCACTGCGTTGGGGTATTGCGTGCCGTGCGACAGCAGCGGGGCACCGGTCTGCGGGTCGAAGTCACGCACGGCCTCGTACGGGGTGTTTACGTATGAGACGCCGGGCCATGGCGTCTCCAGTGTCAAGGTTCCGTCGGCCGTGACGGCCGCGACGAACGCCACCGGATCATCCTCGCCCACCACGAGCATGGCGCCAGGCTGCAGGTTGGTGAGCCAGGCCGTGCCGGTGCCGGTGACCGTGGCGCTGCCGCTGGTGATCGTGATCGTGCCAGTGTTGTATTGGGTCATCAGTCAGCCTTCGGGAAGCGGGTCTTGACGGCCTGGCGATGCGCCAGGACAGCCTGGGTTTCGGGCGGCAGCGGCTGGCCAGCGGCCAGGGCATCGATGCCGGCGCAAAGCGCATCGATGACGTCACCCAAGTCCGGGTAGGCATCAGCGCGGGCTGCACGCACCCGCTCCAAAGACGGACGGTGGTCAAGGCGCGGCATGGGCGGTGATCTCCAGCGTCAGGTCGCGATAGGGCCAGCAGCTGATCAGCACCTGGTGTGTGCCGGGCAGCGTCGTCGTGATGGTCATGGTGGCGTCGTGGGTGGTCGCCGCCTGGCCTTCCAACGTGACCGTGCTGCCGGGCGGTAAGGCGGAAAGGCTCACCGCATCGGCACCGTCGGCGACAATCTCCAGCTTGTCGGCCACATAGGGCATTGCCGGCCGCAGCTCGATGTCGCCGCCATGTACCCAATGGGTGTCGGGATGGCCGACGCCCTGCCGCGCCCGCAAACCATCGCGCGCCTGCGCCGCGATGGTCTGCTCGACCAGCTCAGCCGGGACGCTGATGTGCCCGTGCGAATGGATGCGCCCGCTGGCATCATGGGTGACAAAATCGGTCATACCCGGAACTCCGAGATGGTCATGATCGGGGTGTCCCATTGCATGTCGCTGGGATAGCTGAGGGTGGCCGTGATGGTGTCGCCGGCGGCGGCGGAGACCATGAGGCGCAGCATGTAGACGCTCTCGCGGGCGCTGTTGGCCGCGAAGACGCCCTGGGCCGACACCGAGGCCAATGCGCCCCCAGTATTGGAGACTGTTAAGGTTCCCTTTGAGCCCTCCGAGGAGGTTTTGAAAACCGCCGTAAAGATGATCAGCATCGTTCCGCCGTAGACGCTGATCAGGGACGCGGAATAGCCATTCGCGGTGACGTGGTTGGTCACTGCCCCCTGGTTGATAGTGGGTGTGTTCACGACGTTATTGGCAAACTGGCCGGCGATGATCAGGTCAGTGCCGTCCGGCCCCTTCAGCCATGTGCCGAATTCGCCATCGCGCCAGCCAATCTGCAGAGCGTTCCAAC
>NZ_JARPAF010000001.1:1294622-1497743 GCF_029594735.1 Nitrospirillum amazonense | reverse complement strand
ACGCAGCGCGCGCAGGCGCTCAGGCGTCGGACACTGGTCCAACAACGGGGTCTTCGTCGCCATTCATCGGCTCCCAAATAATTCTAACCGACCTCTTACGGGCCGGTGACAGACAAACACTTTTGCACAGATCGTGATAAATCACGACTCTCGGTCGATAAGCATAAAGGGCAGGCCGCGCAACGAATCCGCCGCCGGACCGAAACCATCCAGACGGGCCGCCGCTTGCTCGGCCAGTTCCACCACCTTGGCACGGGCCGCGTCCAGGCCCAGCAAGGAGATCAGGGTCGCCTTGCCCTGGGCCTCATCCTTGCCGACGGTCTTGCCCGCCTTGCCGGCGTCGCCGGTGGCGTCAATAAGATCGTCGGAGATCTGGAAGACAAGGCCGAAATCCGCGGCGTAGTCACGCAGCAGGGCGCGTTCCGCTTCGCTGGCGCCGCCCAGGATGGGCCCGGCCTCGCAGCAGAATTCGAACAGCGCGCCCGTCTTCAGCTTCTGCAGGGTCAGGATTTCGTCGTAGCCGAAATCGGAATTCGGCGCTTCCATGTCCATCATCTGGCCGCCGATCATACCCAACGTGCCGCCTGCCTGGGCCAGCTTGGCGATCAGGGCACAGCGCACCGCCGGATCGGCGTGGGCGGCCGGCTGGGACAGCACCTCGAACGCCAGGGTCAGCAGCGCGTCACCGGCCAGCAGGGCCGTCGCCTCATCGAACTGGACATGGGTGGTGGGCTTGCCCCGGCGCAGGGTGTCGTCATCCATGCAGGGCAGGTCGTCGTGCACCAGGCTGTAGGTGTGCACCATCTCCACCGCCGCGGCGGCCTGCAGCCAGTTGTCCTCGGACACGCCGAACAGGGCGGACGACGACTTCACCAGGAAGGGGCGCAAACGCTTGCCGCCGGCGAACACGGCGTAGCGGGCGGCTTCCTGCACCCGGCCGATGTAGCGGGCGGGGGTGGGCAGCAGCGCTTCCATGCGCTGTTCGGTCTGGCGCGATGCGAGGCCCATGGCCTCCAGCAATTCACGACCCGAGGGGTAACGGCCCGAGGAAGAGGGTGCGGCGGAAGAAACTAGGCCGGTCACTTGAAGAAACCTCGAAGATGATGACGCGTCGTATAAGCTGGGCACACTCTGCCAGCCATCTGCCAGTGTCAATTACTGGCGACCGCAGGGCGCCGTTGCGTCGCACGTAACAAGAGGTTGGTCAGGAATGAACACGCCGGCGATGGTCCCGGGAAATTATTCGACCAGACTGGGCTTGGCGGTGTCGGCCGACACAGACGAAACCGATGGAGACTCGGCGGCCTCATCATAAGGCAAATCATCCGCCACAGTCCGAGCCGGCCAGCGCTCAGGCCAAGGACCGGTCAGCAGGGCGGCCACGCTATCCGCCTCCAGCATGCCGCCCCGGCGGATCCACAGGTCCCGCTCAGGACCCGAGGGCACGCTGGCGGCAACGCGATAGCATTGCTCGGCGGCGCGCAGCAGCGTCCATTGCTTCGCCTGACCCATCGATGACACCCCGATGATCCAGCCTTGGCACCGGCGCGGCCGGCGGACTGGTTCTTTTGGCGCCGTCCCATCCAGGCCGGCGACCTTTTTCGTGAAGGGAAGAGCGTAAACAACCGGGCCGTCGGCGGCAACGCCCTTCATGCCACCGGGAGCTGAAATCCGCAGGTGATGGCGCACATACCCGCCAGGAATCGAGGCGGCACGCATCGTATTGCTATAAAATTAATGAAAAATTAGAATGCGCATCAGAATAGTTCCAGCGGCAGGGCCGATCTGGGGACATGGCCCAAAAAATTTGTAACCGAACCATCGCTAAAACCTTTTAATAGAAAAGATTTTCTATGGCAGACCTGGATGCGAGCGTTGGAGTCGTCGCCCCGCGCGTGGTTTTGGTGGAAGACGATGTGGACCTTCGGGAATTACTGGCCCACTGCCTGAGCAGCCAAGGCCTGGCGGTCACCACGGCGGGCTCGGGGCTGGAGTTGTACCAGCAGATCGCCAAGGAACCGGCGGACATCGTCATCCTGGACATCGGCCTGCCCGACCAGGATGGCTACGCCATTGCCAGTTTCCTGCGCTCCAACACGAACATGGGCCTGATCATCCTGACGGCCCGGTCGCGGGTGGACGATAGGCTGAAAGGCTTCACCAGCGGCGCCGACCTGTACTTCGTGAAGCCGGTGGATTGCCGGGAGCTGGCCATCGCCGCCACCAACCTGGCGCGCCGCCTGGCCGCCGGGCCGGATGTCAACGATCTTCCCAGCCTGCATGCCCCATCCTCCAGTGAGCCCTGGGTGCTGGACAGTGCGCGCTGGTCCGTCCTGTCGCCGCGCGGCCTGCCCGTACGTCTGACCGCCAAGGAATTCGACCTGGTGGTGGCCCTGACCCAGGACCCGGGCCGGGCGGTGGACCGCACCGCCCTGCTGGAAACGCTGGACTACGCCAACACGGTGCAAGGCAGCCGGGGTCTGGACGCCCTGGTCAGCCGCCTGCGCCGGAAAATCGAGGCCGCGGTGGGTGAGGCCTTTCCTATCCAGACCGTCCATGCCAAGGGTTACCTGTTCTCCGCCCCCATCAAGCAGCTGTAGTCCCCCACCGCACCATGACCGCCACCGCCCCGCCCTTCGTAGCGCCCACCCGGCGGCGACCCAGCGGATGGCCTTGGGGCGGATGGCCTCAGGGTGGGTGGCTATGGCTGTGCATTGTCGCCTTGGCCCTGCTGTGCGTGCCGCCCGCATGGGCCGGAGCGGGCCCCGACGGCTGGACGGCGCCGCCTCTGCGCCTGGGGGCCGAAACGCGGACGCTGCCCATTGCCGGCCACCTCGAATTCCTGGTCGATCCTGACGGGTCGCTGACCCTGGCCGATGTGACGGCTGGCGAGGCGAGCCGGCGCTTCCAGCCCTTGCCGGGCAATCTCAACCGCGGCTTCACCCTGACCGACACCTGGGTCAGGATGCGCGTCGCACGAGCCCCAGGGAGCAACGACACCTGGTACCTGGAACTGCTGCCCAGCTTCCTCGACACGGTGGAAACCAACGTCGCCTACACGGCCGCCGACGCGCCGCCGCCGCCAGCCGAGGCCTATGCCAGGACGGTGCAGGGCGACAGCGAGCCCACGGCCAACCGCATGCTGCGCTTCCGCAGCTTCACCCAGCCGCTGGTGTTCGACGGCGCCGGCCAGGCCTGGATTTATGTCCATGTCCACACCACCAGCGCCACCATCCTCAGCGGCCAAATCTATCGCCTGATCCCGCTGATGAACCATGTAAGCGTACAGTCCATCTGGTTGGGCTTCGTGCTGGGCATGGCGGTGGCGGTGCTGATCTCCAACCTCATCCATAGTTATTGGCTGCAAGAGCGGGTTTACTTCTACTACGCCCTATACCTGATCAGCCTGATCGGACTGGCGTTCGGGTCTTTCGGCGCGCTGGCGCAAATCCTTCCCGGGCCCGCGCCCAAGCTGGCCAACCTCATCACCGGCACCAGCGTCTGCGGCGGCATCCTGGCCGGCGCCCTGCTGACGGAGGAGTTCCTGAACCTGCGGCGCACCCTGCCGCTGATCAGCCTGCTGAACCGCATCCCCATCATCCTGGGCGCCCTGGGTATCGTCGCCACCGTCGCCGGCTATTACACGATGGCTGGCGCCACGCTGGCCACGGTCACGTCGGCCTATATGTTCATCTATATCGGCAGCGCCATCTGGCTGGCGCGGCGGGGGCATCCCGGCGCCTTGATGTACAGCCTGGCCTTCGGCTCCGCCTGCATGGCGGCCCTGATGGGCTTCATGCGCACCCTGGGCGTGATCCCCGAGATCAGCCTGACCGAAGCCGCGTCGCAGGCGGCGTCGCTGGTGCACATGATCCTGATGAACATCGCCATCGCGTCGCGCGTGCGCCGGTCGGAAAAGGAACGGAAGGAGGCGCAGGCGGCAGCGTTGTCGGCCTCTGTCCATGCCGAGCAGCGGGCCCTGGACATGGTGGCGCTGCGCACCCGGGAGCTGTCGGCCGCCAAGGAGAGCCTGGAGGAGGCCCTGGCCGCCGAGCGCCAGGCGGTGCGCGAACAGATCCAGTTCATTGACATGGTGTCGCACGAATACCGCACGCCGGTGTCCATCATCCGCACCGGCATCGACATCCTGCAGATCAAAGGCTCCGCCGCCTTGGCGGAGGGCGCCAAAGGCCATGACCTGCTGAAGCGCATGGGCCGGGCCGTGGACCGCCTGGTGGAGATCATCGAGGTCGGCCTGCGCCGTGAGACCGACCGGTCGCCTGGGCTGCACCTGGAAACCCAGCCGCTGATCCTGGAAGAAGTGGTGGCCGAGGCCGTCCGGTCCCTGCGCGCCTCGCACCCCGAGCAGGCGGTGCGGTTGGAGGGCATGGTGCCGAACGAGATTCAGGGCGACCCCGCCCTTCTCAAGACATCCATCCTCAACCTGTTGGAAAATGCTGCCAAGTACGGGCCCCCCGGCCAGCCTATCCGGGTGGAACTGGCCCAGACGGCCACGCGCAGCACCGTGCGGGTGATCGACGCCGGCGCCGGCGTGCCACCCGCCGACCGGGAGCGCATCTTCGGCAAGTTCGTGCGCCTGTCCTCAGCTGAGCGTGTGCCCGGCATCGGCGTCGGCCTCTACCTGGTGCGGCGCATCGCGGAACTGCACGACGGACGCGCCTTTTACGACCACACCCGCCTGGACGGCTGCTGCCTGGTGGTGGAACTGGCGAACGCCCCGCTGCCCCGGGGATAGGGCCGAGGGGGCCGGAGGTCAGCCGCGGCCGGCGCCCACCACCACCTCGCTCACCTGGATGGTCGGCGACAGGGTGGTGTAGTTGGCGATGTCGGCCACGATCTCCTCGGCCACGGGCCCGAAGGCGGCCCAGAAACTGTCGGCGGACTCGGCAAAGATGTGGCACATGGCGACATAAGCCGGCGCTTCGCTGGGCGGGGCACCGGTCAGGCCCTTGTCCACCGTGTAGAACAGGCAGGCGGCGCCCAGCTTTTCCTGGACCAGCGGCATGTGGCGGTCCCTGTAGTAATCATGGTCGAAGCGGGCGCCGGGTTCGTTGGCGTACAGCACGCTGACTTTGATCATGGCGTCGTCCTGGCTTTGGTTCAGGCTATGAGGATGCGCCAAGGTACGCCGGCCGCAGAAGCCGGCGTATTGTCCTATGGTTGTATGGCCACTTCATCTTTCTTCGGTGCAGGGCTTAGCCCTGCAGGAAGTCGCGCTCCACCAGATCCACCGGCATGGGCCGGGCGAACAGGAAGCCCTGGACCTCGGCGCAGCCCTGCTGGGCCAGCCAATGCCATTGCTCTTCCGTCTCCACGCCCTCGGCCACAGTCTTGAGGCCGAAGCTGCGCGACAGGTCCAGCACAGCCGTGGCGATGGCGGTTTCGGCGGGGATGTCGTTCACGAAGGAGCGGTCCAGCTTCAGCGCTGTCACCGGCAGGCGGCGCAGGTAGGCCAGCGACGAATAGCCGGTGCCGAAATCGTCGACGCTGATTCCCACACCCAGGTCGCGCAGGCGCGCCAGCAGCGCCTCGCTGTGGTCCAGGTCGCGCATCATGCTGGTCTCGGTGATCTCAATGTTCAGCAGCTCGGGCGGCAGATAGGACTTGGCCAGGCAGTCCGCCACCAGATCGACCAGCCCCGCCTCCTGCAACTGGCGGGCGGAGACGTTGACGGAGACGGGCACGGTGTGCCCCGCCGCCAGCCAGCGTGCCGCCTGTTCGCAGGCCGTGCGCAGCACCCAGGCGCCGATAGGCACGATCAATCCGGTTTCTTCCGCAAGCGGAATGAAATCGCCCGGCATGACCAGCCGGTCCGGCTTCTGCCAGCGCAGCAGCGCCTCCACCCCGCTGAGCTTGCGGGTCAGCGTCTCCAGCTTGGGCTGGTAGTAGAGGACGAACTGGTTTTCCTCGATGGCGCGGCGCAGCGCCGTCTCGTTGTGCAGGCGGGCCACGGCCCGGTCCATCATCTCCCGCGCGAAGAAGCGGTAACGCCCGCCGCCGGCCGCCTTGGCCGTGCACATGGCGACGTCGGCGCCGCGCAGCAGCGGCTCGGGGTCGCGCCCGTCGCCGGGGAACAGCGCCATGCCCACGCTGGCGGTCAGCGCCACGGAATGGCCGTCGACGGCATAGGGGGCGGCCAGGGTGTCCAGGATGCGTTCCGCCAGGCGGGCCGCCATCTCCGGCTGGGCGATGTCCTCGGCCACCACGGCGAATTCGTCGGCGCCCAGGCGCGCCACGCTGTCGCCGGCGCGCAGCACGCTGGTCAAGCGGGCGCCCACCTCGCGCAGCACGCGGTCGCCCACATCCAGGCCATAGCTTTCGTTGACGGTCTTGAACCGATCCAGATCCAGGTGGAAGACGGCGACGTGATAGCCCGCGCGCTCCGCCTTGGGCAGGGAACGGCCCAGTTCCTCCGTCAGCAGCACGCGGTTGGGCAGGCCGGTCAGCAGGTCGCGCGTGGCCATGCGGCGCTGCGCCTCCTGACTGGAGGCCAGGCGGGCCAGCAGTTCATTGGTGCGCGCGGCGATGTAGCCCAACTCATCCCGCTCGTGCCCCGCGGGCAGCGGAAGGGCCGTTTCCATGGGCCGGTCGGGATCAATGCGGGAAATGGACCGGCCCAGGCCGAACAGCGGCCGGGTCACGTAGCGGTGCAGCACCGCCACCAGCGCCAGGCCCAGCAGCAGGTTGCGCAGCACGCCGCTGACCAGGCCGGTGCCCGCCAGGATCAGCAGGTCGCGGGCCAGCACCACGGGGTCCAGATCCAGGCGCAGTTCGCCGATGATCTCGCCATTGGGGCTATTGGGCTGGCGCAAGGGGCGGCGGATGGTGGACAGGTCGCCGAACACCAGGCGCGACAGCGGCCCCGTAAGCCAGCCGTCCTGCGCCGGCTTGCGCCGCACACCGGCCAGCCGCTCATTATCCTTCAGCAGGATTTCCACGCCGGAAACGGCGTGGAGCTTCAGGTTGTCCATGATGACCTGGTTGGCCAGCTGGGCATCCAGGTTCCACGCGGCAATGGCGGCGCTGCCCTCGACCTGGGCGGCGATGTCATCGATGATGGTCAGGACCTTTTCACGCTCACGGCTGGCGGCCCAGCCGATCTCCACCGCGGAAAAGGCGAAACCGATCAGCAGGGCGGCCAGGGCGCCACGCACGCCTTCCTTGAACGACAGGGAGGACCAGAACGACCAATGGAAACGGGAGCCGGCCACGCGGGCGTCGTCGTCGCTCCCGCCATCGACCGGCGCACCGCCCGGGGGAACCCCAGCCAGCGAATCGTCAGGGGTGTCGGCGCCATCCGTCGGAGCGCCGCCCATGCCTGCCGCAGCCCCGCCGGGGCCGGCCGGATCACCCGCCGAGTGGTGGAAAGAGTACCTGACCAAGGAGAATAGCGCCCCAAATGTCTTATGTTCCGGCCGGCGCCCCAAAACATCCGGGACCGGCCGGCTGACGACCGCATCCGTCATCCTGCCACCAGGAACAGGTTGTCTGGCGCCGCCTTCGCCGCAGTTTTATGGACGGCGATCAGTTCCACAAGTGTTTCCAGACCCGGACGGGCCGCGCCCGCCACAAGCTGCACCATGACGGCGCTGACCCGCAGCAAGGGGTAGCGCCGCACGCGCCCCTCGCGGTCCTTCGCCTCGAACCACCCGCGTTCGCGGGTTTCCACGTCGTAGAGGCTTTCGGCGTCGGAGCGGAAGCGGCCCAGGAAGGCCACCAGCCGTTCCCGCATCCGGTCGGCGGTCAGGCCGCTGCACGAGAGGAAGAAGTCATCACCGCCGATGTGGCCGGCGAACCCGCCGAGGGCGGAAGCCTGGACCTTCAACTGCTCACTGAACATCAGGATGGCGCGATCGCCCTGGCGGAAGCCGAAATAGTCGTTGAACGGCTTGAAGTTGTCGAAGTCCAGGTAGACCAGCACATGATCCCGCTCGCCATCCGCCACCAGCGCCTCCACCTGAGCCGTGATCGCATTGTTGCCGGGCAGGCGTGTCAGCGGGTTCTGGTCCACCGCCGTGGCCAGGCGGTGTTCGTGCAGCAGGCGCACCAGCGACTGGCTGCTGAGGAAGCCGACATACTCGCCGCCCTCGACGATGATGACGCCGTCGCTGTCCGCCGCCTCGGCGAACAGCTCGATCACGCGTTCCAGGGGCGTCCCAATGTCGCAGACCGGGCAGGGGATGACGAAATCCTTCAGCGTGTTGCCGAAGGCGCGGTTGCGCAGGATTTCCGTGCCGTAGCGCGAATAGACGAAGGGCTTCAGGTGGCGTTCGCGAATCAGGCCGCGCGGCACGCCCGCCCGGTCCACCACCGGCACCACCGGTGGGGCGGCCAGGTTGCCGAAATACTCCAGCAGCTTGGCCTTGGGCGCCTCCAGCGGCAGGGGCGCGATGCGTTCGATCAGCTCAAACAGGCGCTGGCGGGCATCCGACGGGCGGCGACGGTCGCTGCGGGTCAGGGACTCGGCGATCTCGCTGGCCTCGGCCAACAGGCTACCGCCGGGGCGGCCCAGCAGAAAGCCTTGGGCATGGTCGCAGCCCAGATCCCGGCAGACATAGAATTCACGCGAGGTTTCCACGCCCACGGCGATGGTGGCCAGGCCCAGGGCGTGTGCGCTGCCGACCAGCTGGCCCAGCAAGGCGCGCTTCGCCTGGTCGCCGTCCACGCCGCTGATGAAGGCGCGATCGATCTTCACATAGCTGGGCGGGCTGGCCAGCAGGCGCTGGAAATCCGCGACACCCACGCCGAAGCGATCGAAGGCAATGTCGACACGGCCCCGCCGGTCGCCACCGTCACGGCCGGCACGGGTGGGAACGGGCCCCGTGCCCGTCGTCTCATAGACCAGGTGCACCTGTTCGCCCTGCGGCGGGGGCGGCACCTGACCCTGGGCCAGGGGATGGATGTTCAGGAACAGGCGCACCTCGGCCGTGCCGCCGGCCGCCAGGAAGGCGGCCACGGCGGCGGCCTGGACGTGCGCTTCCAAGGCCGGCAGCGCGCCCTCGTCAGCGGCCGCCTGGAACAGGGCCGCCAGACTGGCGAAGCCCGCAGCCTCCCACCCGCGCAGCAGGGCTTCATGCCCATGCACGCGCGCCGTTCGCATCTGCACGATGGGTTGGAAGACGGGATGCAGGTGCGCCACAACGTCGCGCCAGCGGGCCGGCAAGGCGACGGCGCCCCCCTCCCCCGCCGGCGGGACGACGGGGGGCGGCGCTGACGATCCGGCGGCCGGACGCCCCTGGGTTCCCTGCCGGGGGATGCCGGTCTCTCGCTCTTCAGGCATCAAGATCAAGGAGGGATCGGACCTTCAGGCCGCAATAAAGAGTGTGTTCTTCAGTAATATCCGTAGACGGTGACAGTTATGTGATGACCCGGCAACCGTTGATGCGCGGACGCCGCATGCCAGGACGCCGGTGCACCAGAACCGGATGCCGTGATTTGTAGATTCCGGCGGCAATCGGCCTATGACAACGGCTTAGGCCTTGGGCGGGGCTTTCGGCGGCGCACACATGGCCTTATATCAAGGCGGCATACCAGGCACAGGGTGCGGTCGCCATGGTCGGCCGCGCGATGCCAACGGAATCGAGATTCACCGAACATCCTCAACTTATAGGGGTAGTCATGCTGAAGGGTAAATCCGCCGTCGTCACCGGTTCCACCAGCGGGATCGGCCTGGGCATCGCCCGCGTCCTGGCCTCCAAGGGCGCCAACATCATGCTGAACGGCTTCGGCGACGCGGCGGAGATCGAGAAGATCCGCAGCGGCCTGGAAAGCGAGTTCGGCGTGCGCGCCGCCTACAATGCCGCCGACATTTCCAAGCCGTCCTCCATCAAGGAGATGATCGACACCACGGTGGAAACCTTCGGGTCCATCGACGTGCTGGTCAGCAACGCCGGCATCCAGTACACGGCGGCCATCGAGGATTTCCCCGAGGACAAGTGGAACGCCATCATCGCCATCAACCTGTCCGGCGTGTTCTGGGGCATGCACTACGCCCTGCCCTACATGAAGAAGCAGGGCTGGGGCCGGCTGATCAACATCGCCTCCGCCCACGGCCTGGTGGCCAGCCCGCACAAGGCGGCCTATGTCGCGGCCAAGCACGGCGTCGTCGGCCTGACCAAGGTGGCGGCCCTGGAAACGGCCGAGATCGACATCACCGCCAACGCCATCTGCCCCGGCTGGGTGCTGACGCCGCTGGTGGAAAAGCAGATCAAGGACATGGCGGCCAAGGATGGCATCAGCGAGAAGGATGCCGAGCTGAAGCTGCTGTCGGAAAAGCAGCCGTCCAAGAAGTTCACCACACCGGAAGAGCTGGGCGAACTGGCCGCCTTCCTCTGCACCGACGCCGCCGCCCAGATGACCGGCGTGCCCCTGCCCATGGATGGCGGCTGGACCGCGCAGTAAGTGCGAACATTCCCCACGACAAAGGGCGCCTCCCCAGGGAGGCGCCCTTAACTTTTGTCCAGTCAGTGGGATTAAATTAGATGCCAGCCCAATACCAGAAAAAACCAGATCGCAATGACAGTGATAGCTTTGGCCTTATAGGGGCTTCTCCCAAATATGGTGAAGGACATCAACGAGAAAATTATCAACAAGAGTGGAATAGAAATAATGATAAATCTTATTATCCATGCCTGATAATTCCCATTCCCGCCGTCAAATGACATCACGAAGGTGATGAACACTGGGAATATGAGAACAAGACCCAAGATACCAAGCCCGGAAAACCCAATAATAGCCACCCATTTCCAAATTCCATCCATTCGCCGCAACCTGAATTAAGACACGCCCATCTACATTTATACGATTTTGGGGCGCGCCTGACATCCAGGCGCGCCCCTTGTCGTTAGGACCCAACCGCACGCTTAGTTGAACAGCGGCGCCGCCTTCTGCAGGGTGGTCCACACACCCCACAGGATGGGCAGGCCCACCGCCAGCCAGGCCAGCAGGGCCGGGCCGTTCAGGCCGCCCCGACCGATGCCGAAGGAACCGCCGGTAGCGTTGGCGTTGGCGGTCTTGGCCTGCAAGGCCGCCACCTGCGCATCACTCATGAACCATTTGGCCGCCAGCTGCTTGATGGCCAGGTTGCACAGCAGGCCGATGATCAGGAACACGGCGAGGACATAGAAGGTGACGTCATAGACGTGATCCTTCGGCACCTTCAGCGCCAGTTCAGCGTCGCGGATGCGGGTTACGACGAACGGCCCGGCGACACCCGCCACCGACCAAGCGGTTAGCAGACGTCCATGGATGGCGCCCACAAACTGGGTGCCGAAGATGTCGGCGAGATAGGCCGGCACAGTGGCGAAGCCGCCGCCGTACATGGACAGGATGACGCCGATGGCCAGCACAAACAGCGCTACGCTGCCGGCGCGAGCTAGGCTGGGCGCCGCCGCGTACAGCACCAGGCCCAGGACGAAGAAGACGCAATAGGTCATCTTGCGGCCCAGCTTGTCCGACATGGAGGCCCAGAAGAAGCGGCCACCGATGTTGAACAGCGAGATCAAGCCGGTGAAAGCCGCGCCGATGGTGGCGATGGCCGTCTTCTGTCCCGGGTCCAACTGATCGAAGCCCAACTCGGGATGGCCGATCAGCTTGCCGGCGAAGATTTCCTGCAGCATGGGCGAGGCCATGCCGATGACACCGATACCAGCGCTGACGTTCAGGCACAGCACCGCCCAGATCAGCCAGAACTGCGGCGTCTTGTGCGCGTTGTCCAGGTGAACATGTCCATGGGTGATCATGGCCCGCTGCGCCGCCGCCGGCGGCGTCCAGCCATCCGGCCGCCAGCCGGCGGGCGGGACGCGATAGCCGAAAGCGCCGGCCATCATGAAGACGAAATAGATGGCGGCCATCGCCAGAAAGGTCTGCCACACGCCCGCGCTATCGGAACTCTTGAACTGATTGATCAGGATGTTGGCCAGGGGCGACCCGATCATGGCGCCGCCGCCGAAGCCCATGATGGCCATGCCGGTGGCCATGCCGCGCCGGTCGGGAAACCATTTGATGAGGGTGGAGACGGGTGAGATGTAGCCCAGCCCCAGGCCCACGCCGCCGACGATGCCGCCCAGCCACAGCAACCAGAGCTGGTGGACCATGATGCCCACCGCCGACACCACCATGCCGCCACACCAGCAGAAAGCAGCGACGACACCGGCGCGCCGGGGACCCACCCGTTCCAGCCAGCCCCCCCAGACCGCCGCTGCCGAGCCTAAAACAACGAAGAAAAGGGTATACATCAGGGTCAGGTCGGAGACCTGCCAATTGCATGTGGTGGTTGTAAGCTCTGCAATTAGAGAGATGCTCTTGCACGCCGCCTCGTCCGTACCGGCCAAGGTCTTGGACAGCGGCAGCCAGAAGACGCTGAAACCATAGGCCATACCGATGCAGAGATGGATGGCAAGCGCCGCCGGCGGTACCAGCCACCGGTTAAAACCCGCCTTTGCGACTATCCTTTCGCGATCCAGGATCGAGCCGGACGAGCTTCCACCCGTGCGGCCCGAAGTTGCCACACTCATTGACGTCTCCCGCTTTATTTATGGACAGTAAAAAGCAGGTGGCTGCCCCGCCAGTGGCGCCACCGGTTCCCTCGCGTACTGTTTTTATTCTACACAGATAGTCTAATTTACTTTGGGCAAACTTTCCACCGCCTTCAGCACCTCTGGGTCCAATCCACCGCCGCCCTGGGCCACATGCGCCTGGATCGCCTGGCGCATCCGGGGTTCCCAGAACTTGGCGATGTGGTTGGCGATGCCGGCCGCCGCCTTGTCGCCCGGCTGGGAGGTAAAGAATTTGCCGATTTGATTGGCCATGTAGACCAGCTTGTCAGGCGACATGCCGTGTATTCCCTTGCTTCGCTTCCGCCCCGCCGCCCGGCACGATCCGGCCGGCATGGGTGAACACCTCGAACCCGTCGCGCCGGGCCACCGCCACCAGCGTGATGCCGGCGGCCTCGGCTGTCCGGATGGCAAGTGCAGAGGGGGCGGAAACCGCCACCAGCACCGGCACGCCCATGGCGGCCGCCTTCTGCACCAGTTCCACCGACACCCGGCTGCTCATCACCACCAGGCCGGACGCGGCGTCGACGCCGCCCCGGATCAGGGCGCCCGCCAGCTTGTCCAGTGCGTTGTGGCGGCCCACGTCCTCGCGCACCGCCACCATGCCCGTGCCGGGGCGCCAGAAGCCGGCGGCGTGAACGGCCCGCGTCTCCTCGAACAGCGGCTGATGGTTGGCCAGGTCGTCGCGCGCGGCGGCCACCTGGGTCGCATCGATGGTGAAGCCCTGCGGCACCACCGGCAGGGCCCGTGTCGCCTCCGCCAGGCTTTCCAGGCCGCAGAGGCCGCAGCCCATGGGGCCGGCCAAGCGGCGGCGACGGCGCTCCAGCGCCTCTCCCGGGGTCTTGGCCAGCCATAGGCGGACGTTCACCCCTTCCGGCACCACCACCAGGTCCAGGTCGGCGATGTCCGCGCGGCCGGTGATGATGCCCTCGGTCACGCTGAAGCCCAGGGCGAAGTCTTCCAGGTCGCGCGGGGTCGCCATCAGCACAGCATAGGCCGCGCTGTCGTAGCTGATGGCCACCGCCGTCTCCTCCGCCACCACCCGGTCCCCGTCCAGGGGAACGCCATCGCGCCAGGCCACCCGGGTCACCGGGCGGCTGGCATCCGGCAAGGCTTGCGGCACCGGCGTCACCCGGTCCGTCATTCAGCGGCATCCGTGCCGACGATGCGGCGGCTGAGGTCGCTGTGGGTCTTGTACTTCTCCTGCCAGTCGGACGGGCCGTTGCTGGGGCTGACCTGCACCGCCGTCACCTTGTATTCGGGGCAGTTGGTGGCCCAGTCGGAATAGTCGGTGGTGATCACGTTGGCCTGGGTCATGGGGTGGTGGAAAGTGGTGTAGACCACGCCGGGCGACACCCGGTCGGTGATCAGGGCGCGCAGCGTGGTTTCACCCGCGCGGCTTTGCAGCTTTACCCAGTCGCCGTCACGCACGCCACGGTTCTCCGCGTCGTGCGGGTGGATTTCCAGCCTGTCCTCCTTGTGCCATTCGCTGTTGGCCGTGCGCCGGGTTTGCGCGCCGACATTGTACTGGCTGAGGATGCGGCCGGTGGTCAGCAGCAGGGGGAAGCGGGCGCCCGTGCGTTCATCCGTGGGGATGTATTCCGTCAGCACGAACTTGCCCTTGCCGCGGGCGAAGCCGTTGATGTGCATGATGGGCGTGCCTTCGGGCGCGTCGTCGTTGCACGGCCACTGGACGGAGCCGCGTTCGTCCAGCATTTCGTAGGTCACGTTGCGGAAGCCGGGGGTGGTGGCCGCGATCTCCGCCATGATCTCCGCCGGGTGGCTGTAGCTCATGGGATAGCCCAGGGCGTTGGACAACAGCTGGGTGATTTCCCAGTCGGCGTAGCCGTTGCGCGGGGGCATCACCCGACGCACGCGGTTGATGCGCCGTTCGGCGTTGGTGAAGGTACCGTCCTTCTCCAGGAAGGTGGAGCCCGGCAGGAAGACGTGGGCGTAGTTCGCCGTCTCGTTCAGGAACAGGTCCTGCACCACCACGCATTCCATAGACTCAAGGCCGTGGGTGACATGGTGGGTGTCGGGGTCGGACTGCACGATATCCTCACCCTGGACGTACAGGCCCTTGAAGGTGCCGTCGACGGCCGCGTCCAGCATGTTGGGAATGCGCAGGCCCGGCTCCCTCTCCAGGGTCACGCCCCACATGTCCTCGAAGATGGCGCGGGTGGCGTCGTCGTGGACATGACGATAGCCCGGCAGCTCATGGGGGAAAGAGCCCATGTCGCAGCTGCCCTGGACGTTGTTCTGGCCGCGCAGCGGGTTCACGCCCACGCCGCGCCGGCCCAGGTTGCCCGTGGCCATGGCCAGGTTGGCGATGGCCATGACGGTGGTGGAGCCCTGGCTGTGCTCCGTCACGCCCAGGCCGTAGTAGATGGCGGCGTTGCCGCCGGTGGCGTAGAGGCGGGCAGCGGCGCGCAGCTCGGCCGCCGGCACGCCGGTGTAGTCGGCGATGGCCTCGGGGCTGTGCCGCTCCTCGGCGACGAAGGCCGCCCAGTCCTG
This sequence comes from Nitrospirillum amazonense, assembly GCF_029594735.1. Taxonomy (NCBI): domain Bacteria; kingdom Pseudomonadati; phylum Pseudomonadota; class Alphaproteobacteria; order Rhodospirillales; family Azospirillaceae; genus Nitrospirillum; species Nitrospirillum amazonense. The sequence goes on along the minus strand of NZ_JARPAF010000001.1, from coordinate 1,482,654 downwards.
GAACTCGTCCCAATCGCAGCGCTCGCGCACGAAGGCCTCATTCACCAGGCCCTCGGTGACGATGACGTGGGCGATGGCGGTGACCACGGCGACGTTGGTGCCGGGTCGCAGCGGCAGGTGGTGGGCCGCCTTCACGTGCGGGGTCTTCACCAGGTCGATGCGGCGTGGATCGACGACGATCAGCTTGGCACCCTGGCGCAGCCGCTTCTTCAGGCGGGAGCCAAACACCGGATGGCCATCGGTGGGATTGGCCCCGATGACCATGACGACATCGGTATCCTCGACACTATCGAAGTCCTGGGTACCGGCGGAGGTGCCGTAGGCCGTGCCCAGGCCGTAGCCGGTGGGGGAGTGGCAGACGCGGGCGCAGGTGTCGACGTTGTTGTTGCCGAAGCCGGCGCGCACCAGCTTCTGCACCAGGTACGTCTCCTCATTGGTGCAGCGGGAGGAAGTGATGCCGCCGACCGAAGCGCGGCCGTATTTCTCCTGGATGCGCTTGAATTCCGAGGCCGTGTAGCTGATGGCCTCTTCCCACGACACCTCGCGCCACGGGTCGGTGATCTTGGACCGGATCATGGGCTTCAGGATGCGTTCACGGTGGGTGGCGTAACCCCAGGCGAAGCGGCCCTTCACGCAGGAATGGCCGCGGTTGGCGGCGCCGTCCTTGTAGGGGACCATGCGCACCAGCTCGGTCCCGCGCATCTCCGCCTTGAAGCTGCAGCCCACGCCGCAATAGGCGCAGGTGGTGACGACGGAATGCTCCGGCTGGCCGATCTCGATGACCGACTTTTCCATCAGGGTGGCGGTAGGACAGGCCTGGACGCAGGCGCCGCAGCTGACGCACTCGCTGTCCATGAAATCCTCGTCCATGCCGGCCGAGACCTTGCTGGCGAAACCCCGGTCCTGGATGGTCAGGGCGAAGGTGCCCTGTACCTCCTGGCAGGCCCGCACGCAGCGGGAGCAGACGATGCACTTCGACGGGTCGAAGGTGAAATAGGGGTTGGAGGTGTCCTTGGCTTGGCCCAGGTGGTTGGCCCCCTCCATGCCATAGCGCACCTCGCGCAGGCCCACGGCGCCGGCCATGTCCTGCAACTCGCAATCGCCGTTGGCGGCACAGGTCAGGCAATCCAGCGGGTGGTCGGAGATGTACAGCTCCATCACCCCTTTGCGCAGGCGCTTCAGCCGTTCCGTCTGCGTGGACACCACCATGCCCGGGGCCACCGGCGTGGTGCAGGAGGCGGGCGTGCCCGCCCGGCCCTGGATTTCCACCAGGCACAGCCGGCAGGAGCCGAAGGCGTCCAGCGTGTCGGTGGCGCACAGCTTGGGGATGGTGACGCCGCCGTCCATGGCGGCGCGCATGATGGAGGTGCCCTCCGCCACCGTCACCGTCTCGCCGTCGATGGTCAGCGTGACCATCTTGGCGTCGGTGTCGCCCTTCAGGCCGCGGGGATGCGGGGTGCCGTAGTCAATCTCAGGAACCAAGCCCATGGCCGGACCCTCCTTCACTCAGCCGCGGCCGGCAGAGGCCGGCCCGGGGAATTGCGTGTATGAAAGTCTTCGGGGAAATGACGGATGGCGCTCAGCACCGGATAGGGCGTGAAGCCCCCCAGCGCGCACAGCGATCCGAACTTCATAGTGTTGCACAGGTCTTCCAGCAGGGCGATGTTGGCCGCCACGTCGCGGCCCGCCAGGATGCGGTCCACCACCTCGGCCCCCCGGGTGGAACCGATGCGGCAGGGCGTGCACTTGCCGCAGGATTCCTCGGCGCAGAATTCCATGGCGAAGCGCGCCATGTGCGCCATGTCCACCGTGTCGTCGAACACCACCAGGCCGCCGTGGCCGATCAGGGCGTCGCGCGCGGCGAAGGCTTCATAATCATAAGGGGTGTCGAACTGGCTGGGCGGCAGGTAGGCGCCCAGGGGCCCGCCCGCCTGCACCGCGCGGACCGGTCGGCGGCTGGCGGTGCCGCCGCCCACCTCCATCACGATCTCACCCAAGGTCAGGCCGAAGGCCGTCTCGAACAGGCCGCCATGCAGGACGTTGCCGGCCAATTGGATGGGCATGGTGCCGCGCGACCGGCCCATGCCGAAGTCGGCGTAGTATTGCGCGCCCAGATCCATGATCACGGGAATGGTGGCCAGGGAGAGCAGGTTGTTGACCACGGTGGGGCGGCCGAACAGGCCCTTCAGCGCCGGCAGCGGCGGCTTGGCCCGCACCACGCCGCGCTTGCCCTCCAGGCTTTCCAGCAGCGCCGTTTCCTCGCCACAGACATAGGCGCCGGCGCCCACGCGCAGTTCCAGGTGGAACTCCAGGCCGGAGCCCAGGATGTCGCGGCCCAGCAGGCCGGCGGCGCGTGCGATATCCAGCGCCGCCCGCATGGTGGCGTTGGCGTGCGGGTATTCGGAACGGGAGTAGATGTAACCCCGCGTGGCGCCCACCGCCAAACCGGCGATGGTCATGCCCTCGATCAGGCAGAAGGGGTCGCCCTCCAGGATCATGCGGTCGGCGAAGGTGCCGCTGTCGCCCTCGTCCGCGTTGCAGACGATGTACTTCTGGTCCGCCACCGCGTCGCGCACCGTCTTCCACTTGATGCCGGTGGGGAAGCCGGCGCCGCCACGACCGCGCAGGCCGGACTTGGTCACCGCCTCCACCGTCGCGGCACCGCCCACCTCGATGGCCTTGGCCAGGCCGCGATAGCCGCCGGCGGCTTTGTAATCCTCCACCGACAGGGGATCGACGATGCCGCAGCGGGCGAAGGTCAGCCGCGTCTGGCGGGCCAGGAAGGGGTGGTCCTCCGGACGGCCGACGCGCAAGGGGTGGCTGGCGCCGGTCAGCCAGCCGGCGGCGAACAGGGCGGCCACGTCGCCAGCCTGCACCGGACCGTAGGCGATGCGGCCCAGGGGTGTTTCCACCTCCACCATCGGTTCCAGCCAGAACAGCCCGCGCGAGCCGGTGCGGACAATGGTGACGGCGCTGCCCAGGGCGGCGGCCTGCGCCGCCACGGCGCGCGCGACCTCATCGGCGCCCACCGCCAGGGCGGCCACGTCGCGGGGGATGAAGATGCGGGTGCTCATGGCGTCGACCAATCGTTGCGGGCCTCGTTCACGGCGGCGTCCAGGCGTTCGCGGTTCAGGCGGCCCAGGGGGCGGCCGTCGATCAAGGCCGCCGGGGCGCAGGCGCACAGGCCCAGGCAATAGACAGGTTCAATCGTCACCTGACCATCGCCGGTGGTGCCGCCCCAGTCCAGGCCCAGGCGCCGCAGCAGGCCTTCCGCCAAGGTATGGCCGCCCATGGACTGACACGCCTCGGCCCGGCACAGCTTCACCACGTGGCGGCCGGCGGGTGCCTCCCTAAAGTCGTGGTAAAAGCTTACAATTCCGTGAACATCGGCGCGCGAAAGGTTCAGCGCGTCCGCAAGCAAGGGCACCGCATCCTCGGGCACATGGCCGAAGGTCTCCTGCAAGGCATGCAGTATCGGCAATGCTGGCCCTTCAAGATTTTGGTGCGCCGCAATGACTTCAGCGGCCTTTTCACGGTCCCACGGGGTACTTGTTGTGGCAGACGTCACAGCAGCGGCCTCACTTCTCAGGCAATCTCCCTGTCATTAGAAGTTGGCTATCGCCGGAACTTAATCAACGCAGCCGTTCCATGTTGCGATAGAAAACTTCTATCACGCCGCCCGGCCCGCACATGCCCGCCCGCGGCACCTCGAAATCACATAGGACGCCCAAATAGGACGCCCGTCACTGGGACGTGGATCATGCGTGCGCGTATTTTTGTTGCGACCTCAACCTTGCTGAGCCTCATGCTGGTGGCCCCGATCGCGGTGCAGGCCGCCTCGGTCGACAGCCCGGCGGCGGTGACGGCGGCGGCCCCGGCGGCCCCCCAGGCCACCGATCCGGCGATGACGCAGGACGTGACGCAGCTGCTGCGCGACTGGTCGGTTATCAAGTACCAGATGCACGACGACAAGGCCCAGGCCCTGAAGATGCGGGATCTGCTGGTGCGCGCCACCGACCTGCAGACCCGCTACCCGGGCCGGGCCGAGCCGATGATCAGCACCGCCCTGATCCTGGGCAGCATCGCGGGTTATGAGCAGAACGCCGGCTCGCTGGAGCTGGTGCGCAAGGCCCGCGACCTGTTCGAGCAGGCCGACAAGATCGACCCCACCGCCCTGGACGGCGCGTCGGCGGTCAACCTGGGCTCGCTCTACTACCTGATGCCGGGCTTCCCCATCGGCTTCGGCAGCGACAGCAAGGCGCGCAAGTATCTGGAGCGCGGCATCGCGCTGAGCCCCAACGGGCTGGAATCCAACTACTTCTACGGTGAGTTCCTGTCGCAGCAGGGTGAGTACGAGCGCTCGGCCAAGGTGCTGGCCCACGCCCTGGAGGCGCCGGTGTCGGTGACCCAGCCCGTGTGGGACGCCGGCCGCCGCGCCGAGGCCCGCGCCCTGCTGGCCGACGTCCGCCAGAAGCTGGTGGCGTCGAACTGAGTACCGCCCGAGCGCTGGGCATCATATGGAGGAACCCCCGGAGCGGCCGCCGTCCCCGGGGGTTTCTTTTTTGCGATCCGGGGGCGGCCGTCAGGGAGCCATGGGCTCGCCAAAGGTGCGGGCCACCTTCTTGGCCTCGGCCACCAAGGCGGCGGTCAGGGGCGTCATGGGATCGCGATAGGGCACCACCAGACCGATGTCATGCACCGCCGCCGGGTCGACGATGGGGATGGCCCGGATCTCTTCCGGAAAGTTGAAGGCCGTGGTCAGCACCTCGGGCATGATGCTGGCCCACTTGCCCGTGCGCACGTGGGAGAACAGCACGATCATGGAATTGGATTCCAAGGTCGGCGCCGAGGTGGCGCCGGCGATGGCCAGCAGCCGGTCGATGATGCGCCGGTTCTGCATGTCCGGCGTCAGCAGGCACAACGGTATCTCCCCCACCTCGGCCCAGCTGACCTGGGCGCGGGCGCCCAGCGGGCTGTCGCGGGAGATCAGCAGGCGGTACTGCTCCCGGTACAGGGGTACGGTGCGCACCCGCCCCAGGGGCTCGTTGTCCAGGTAGGTCAGGCCGGCGTCGATCTCCAACCCTTCCAGCAGATGCAGGATCTCGATGGAGGTGCGCGACAGCACGGTGAATTTCACGCCCGGGTGCCGCTCGCGATAGGGCGTGGTCAGGATGGGCACCATGGCCAGCGCCGTCGGGATGACGGCGATGCGCAGGTGGCCGCTGAGGCCGTGGCGCAAGGCCCGCACCTCCTGCCGCATGGCGCGGGCGTCACCCACGATGCGGCGGGCCCAGTCCAGCACCCGCTCCCCTTCCTGCGTCAGGCCCATGTAGCGCGCGCCACGGTTGACCAGCAGCACGCCCAGCTGGTCCTCCAGCTGTTTCAGGCCGGCCGACAGGGTGGGCTGGGTGACGCCGCAGGCCTCCGCCGCGCGGCCGAAATGCTGTTCCCGGGCCAGCGCGATGAAGAATTCCAGCTTGTCGATCATGCCGTGCGGCGCCCTCTCCCGAGAACGGGGCGCGACCCTGTTGACCGCATCCCGCCCGCAGCCTGTTTATTAGGCTCGGGGGCCCCGCTCCCGGCGCCCCGCATCCGGCGCATGATCAATGAAGAGGGTCCGCCGATACAAGACCGCACATGCCGGAGGGTGGCAGATTGGCGACGGGCGGCAGGGAACCGCCCTTTCGACCAAGGGGAGCAAGCCATGTTCGATCCGACCAGCTATGTGGGCTTCCATACCGATCTCAGTCTGCTGGCCTTGGCGGCAGGACTGCTCCTGCTCAACGGCCTGTTCGGCAGCCGGGTGCCGCCGGCGCTGACCGCCGTCTACCTGGCGGCGGCCGTCCTGACCGACCTCACCGGCTTCGGCTTCCCCTTCGCCGGCTTCCTGCCCTCGCATGGCGTGGGGGCGTTGTCGCTGCTGATCCTGGCCATGGCCATCGCCGCGCTTTACGCCTTCGGCCTGCGCGGGGCCTGGCGGTGGATATATGCCGCCAGCCTGACCGCCAGCGTCTTCCTGCTAGCCTTCGTCGCCGTGGCCCAATCCTTCCTGAAGGTGCCTGCCCTGCACGCGCTGGCCCCCACGGGCAGCGAGCCGCCCTTCGGCGCCGCGGAAGGCGTTCTGCTGCTGTTGTTCGTGGTGGCCGGCATCCTGGCGACCCGCCGTTTCCATCCCAGTATCCGGCGCGCCGCCGCCGTCGCCTGACCCTTGCGGCTGAGCCCGTCCCACCGCCACACCACCTCTTGCCCCCTGGACAGCGACACCCGTCGACCCCACGCTTATGTCGGGACGACCAGTTGGCAAAGGGCTCTGGACGGTGCGACGGCGGGCTTGGATGCGGATGACGGTGCTGATGTGGGCCGCCTGCGCCGGCGGCCCCCCGCTTGGCGCCGCCGGGGCGCCACCGCCGCCATCCCAGGCGACGACGGCACCCGCCGCCGCCCTGACCGGCGACTGGCGGGGCACGCTGGACACGGGCCTCACCCGCCTGCGGCTGGAGTTCCATGTGACCGCCGCCCCCGGCCCTGGCGATGGCACCCCCGCCCTGGCCGGTACGCTGGACAGCGTCGACCAGCAGGTGCTGGGCCTGCCCATCCCCAGCATCAGCCGTGAGGGCGACGCCGTCACCTTCGACATCCCGGCCGTGCTGGGCGGCTACACCGGCACGCTGTCGGCCAACGGGCAGACCCTGACCGGCACCTGGCGGCAGGCCCACCAGTCCCGCCCGCTGGTCCTGACCCGCCTGACCACGGCGCAGATCCAGGCGGAGCAGGCGCGGCCCCAGGTGCCCCGGCCGCCCTTCCCCTACCGCGCGGTCAGCGTGGCCTACGACAACCCGGCCGCATCCGGCGTCCGGCTGGCCGGCACCCTGACCCTGCCGCCGGGCAAGGGCCCGTTTCCGGCCGCGCTGTTGATCACCGGATCCGGCCCCCAGGACCGCGATGAGACCATCGAGGGCCACAAGCCCTTCCTGGTGCTGGCCGACGCGCTGACCCGGCGCGGCATCGCCGTGCTGCGGGTGGACGACCGGGGCGTGGGCCAATCCACCGGTGATTTCGATGCCGCCATCACGCCCGACTTCGCCACCGACGCCGCCGCCGGCATCGCCTATTTGCGCGGCCGCGCCGACATCGACCCGCGCCGCATCGGCCTTATAGGCCACAGCGAGGGCGGGCTGATCGCCCCCATGGTGGCCAGCCGCGACCGCGACATCGCCTGGCTGGTGCTGATGGCCGGCCCAGGGGTGGATGGGGAGACCATCCTGCTGAGCCAGAAGCGCCTGATCGCCGGCGCCACCGGCGTGGGGGCATCCGGGGCCGAGCGCCTGGTGGACATGGATCGCCGCGAATACGCCATCGTGAAGGACGAACCGGACCCGGAGCGCGCCCGCGCCCGCCTGCGCATCCTGCTGCAGGGCGGCATGATGGGCGGCGACAACCGCATCGCCACGTCCGAAGCGGTGATCGAGGCGGTGACCAAGCCCTGGTACCGCTGGTTCCTGACCTACGACCCCGCCCCCGCGCTGCGCACCCTGCGCCTGCCCGTTCTGGCCCTGGTGGGGTCCAAGGACCTGCAGGTCTCAGCCGCCGAGAACCTGCCGGCCCTGCGTTCCGCATTGGCCGACGATCCCAAGGCCGAAGTGCGCGAGGTGCCCGGCCTGAACCACATGTTCCAGACCGCCGACACCGGCGCCCCCACCGAATATGCCCGCATCCCTGAAACGATCGCGCCCGTGGCCCTGGACCTGATCAACGACTGGGTGGTGGCGCACAGCGGGCCGGCAAAGCCGTGAGCGTGACGCTGCGCACGCCCGAAGCCGATGAGCTGCCCGCCCTGCAAGCGCTGGAGGCCGCCGCCCGCCGCCGCTATGCCGCTTGGCCGGGCTTGGCCTTCGTTGCCGGCCGCCCTCCCATCGCGCTCGAACGCCTGGCGGCAGGCACGGTGTGGGTGGCCGACCATGCGGGAGTAGCCGCCGGCTTCATCCTGCTGCAGCCGCAGGATGGGCAGCTTTACATCGCCAATATTTCGGTGATGCCCGAGGCCGGCGGCCAGGGCATCGGGGCCGCCCTGCTGGCCCAGGCATTGGGCCACGCCCGCGCCTTGGAGACCGAGGCACTGACGCTGACCACCTTCCGGGCGCCGCCTTGGAACGGTCCCTGGTTCCGCCGCCACGGTTATACGCCCATGCCGGAAGAGCGCATGGGACCGGCCTTGCGCGCGACACTGGAGCGCCAGATCATCACCGTGGACCCGGCGACACGGGAGGTGTTATGGCGCCCGGTCGAGTAGGGGCGCAATGAGGCCCAGCCTGCACAGATCCTGCACAGTTAGTGCTTGTTCTTTCAGAGAAAATGCGCGCCGGCCTCGGGGGCAACACGGTTAGCGTGGCGGCTATTCCTCAACCGCCCGAGCTGCCCCATGCCCACCGCCGCCCTTGCGCCCGACCGTCCCGCCATCTGGCCCATCCTGGCCGTCGCCGTCCTCTTCGCCGGCCTGGTGCTGGTCGACACCGCGCTTGAGTGGGAACCGCCGTTCGACGCCCTGGCGCTGCTCGCGCTCCTCGCGCTCTGGTGTGGTGCTGCGATGGGGGCGGCACGCCAGGCGGTGCGGGCGCGCCGTGACAGGCGGCCCCGGCGCGCCCTATCACTCGCGATACTGCCCCTGGCCTTCCTGGTGACGGTGGTGCACCCCCGCCTGGTCATGGGCGGCGCGCAGTCGCTGGGGGACCACCTGCACTTCGCCAAGGGACGCCCCTCCTACCTGGCCCAGGTCCGCGCGCTGCCCAGCACTGGCGAGCCGAAGCTGTTGGTCTGGGGCTGGGGTGGCTTCATCGTCGCCTCGACCAGCCTGGTCTATGACGAGAGCGATGAGATCACCTTGCCGCCCGAGCGGCAATCCGCCTCCTGGAAGGCGCGGACCGAGCACACCGACCTCGCCTGCCCCTATGGCTATCGCGTGCGCACGGCACTGGGCGGGCATTTCTATGCCGTGGGCGTGGGGTGCTAGGACGCCGCGCAGTTGGCTTTCAATGCACTCATTGCCCCGGCCAAGCCCTCGGTGGTGATTGCCGGGCTCACTGCCGACCCTATGCGAAACTGTAGGCGGCGGGCGCGGCCCAGGCGGTCCAGCGCCGCGGCCGGGAATGGCACCAGCACGCCGCTCATCCCGTCGGCGACATACCGTCCCACGCCCAGGAGCATGGGGCGGCCATCCAGGACCAGGGCCACGGGACAGGTGTCGTCCCCACCGCAGTCGGTTTCCAGCCACAGGGTCAGGGGGCCGGCCTCACAGCCCAACGCCATGCCGGAAAACTCCCCCGCCCCGTCATGGGCGAGGCCGGCCTTGTCGCCGTTGCCCATCCAACGCGGCGTATCTGCCGCCATGGCCGGGACGGCGACACCGGCCAGCGCACCGAGGAGAAGCAGGCGCCTCATCACACCGCCAGCAACAGCGGCGCCATGGCCGCTAAACCCAGGCCAGCCAGGCGCGGGACCAGGGCCAAGCCGGCACGCTCCGCCAGGCGGGACAGGGCGACGCCGGCCAGATGCAAGGTGGCGGAGGCGGTGACGAAGCCCAGGCCGTAGGCCAGGCCATCGGCGTCCGCCGGCATCTCCACCCCATGGGCGGCGCCGTGGCAGAGGGCGAAAGCGGCGATCAGGGCGGCGCCGGCGGCCAAGGGCAGCCGGGCGCCGAAGGCCGTCAGCCAGCCCAGGGCCGCCACCGACAGGACGATGCCCCACTCGACACCCGGCAGCGCCAGGCCGTTGGCGCCGGCAATGGCACCGGCCACCAGCAGGGCGAGGAAGGCCAGCGGCCACAGCCACACCGCCCGGCTGCCCTGCCCCCCTTTGGCCTGCCCCCCTTTGGCCTGCCCCCCTTTGGCCTGCTGCCCAGCCCACAGGCCCACGCCGGTCATGGCGGCCAGATGGTCCAGCCCGCCGAAGGGGTGGGCAAAGCCATCGGTGAAGCCGTGGGTGTGGCCGGGCATGCCGGGGTGGGCCATCGCCACGGCGGGGGCGAAAGCGGCAGCGACGGCCAGGGCGGACAGCAGGCGGCGGTGCATCATGGTCGGGTTCCCCTGTTCGATGTCTATGAAGCTCTGGCGGCCAAGCCGCTCTGAATCCACTAAGCGGCCAGGCCGCCGGCGCGTTCGATGAAGCGGGTGACGACGTCCAGTCCCTGCGCCGTCTTCAGATTGGTGAAGACGTAGGGGCGTTCGCCCCGCATGCGCTTGGTGTCGCTGTCCATCACCTCCAGGCTGGCGCCCACCAGGGGGGCCAGGTCGATCTTGTTGATGACCAGCAGGTCGGACCGGGTGATGCCGGGGCCGCCCTTGCGCGGGATCTTCTCCCCCGCCGCCACGTCGATGACGTAGATGGTGATGTCGGCCAGTTCCGGGCTGAAGGTGGCGGCCAGGTTGTCGCCGCCGGATTCGATCAAGATGATGTCCAGGCCGGGAAACTTGGCGTTCATCTGGTCCACCGCCGCCAGGTTGATGGACGCGTCCTCGCGGATGGCGGTGTGGGGGCAGCCGCCCGTCTCCACCCCCAGGATGCGGTCGGGATCCAGGGCGCCGACGCGCGTCAGGATCAGCGCGTCCTCCTTGGTGTAGATGTCGTTGGTGATGGCGACGATGTTGTAGATGTCGCGGAACCGCTTGCACAGCGCCTCCATCAACGCGGTCTTGCCGGAGCCGACGGGGCCGCCGATGCCCACCCGCAGGGGGCCATGGGGTGAAGACGTAGACGTGCTCATGAGCGGAACAACCTCGTGTATTGCGTCTCGTGGTTCATGGAGGCGATGTCGGCCACCCAGGCCGCCCCGCCCAGATCATCCAGGGTGCTGAGGGCCGCACGGGCCGCGGTGGCCAGCACCAGCGGTTCCAGCCGCGCCAACGCGCGCTGACCATCCGTCTGGCCCAGGGGCACCAGGCGCAGGGCCGCCGACACCAGGTTGCCGACGAAGCCGTGCAGATAGCCCAGCAGGGTGGCGGGCAGGCTGAGGCCATGGCCGGCCGCCACCGCGCCCACCGCCACGGGGTAGGCCAGGTCACCGCCCATCGCCTTCAGCCGGTCGACGGCCTCGCACGGCCAGGCCGAGGCGATGGCGGCGGCGAAGGCGCGGCCCTGGGACAGGCTTTCCAGCCGCCGCTCCGCCGTAGGCGTCAGGGCGGCCGCCAGTTCCGCCGCCTCGGCCAGGCCCGTCCAGTTGCCCGCCGCCGAGGCGCGCCAGGCCGCCGCCACCAGCACGGCGTCGTTCCAGCCGGAGCCCAGGGTCAGCAGATCGTCCACCCAGGCCGCCAGCGCATCCACCGTGCGGATGGTGCCGTCCTCCACCCCCCATTCCAGGCCGTGGCTGTAGGAAAAGGCGCCCACAGGGAAACTGGCCGTCAGCCAGGTCATGAGGCGGTAGACGCCGGCAGCGTCGGTGACGGCCTCAGCCATGGCCGTGCCCGTGGTGGTGATGGTCGTGTCCATGGTCGTGATCATGCCCATGACCGTGGGAGTGACCATGCCCACCGCCGGCCGGGCTGTCGCCATAGGCGCCGCCCTCGGGGTCGAAGGGGGCGGAGACGGGGGTGACGATGGCGCCCAGGCCGGTCAGCATGTCGGCCAGCACATGGTCGGCACGGATGCGCAGGCGGTCGCCGCGCAGTTCGGCCGGGATGTGGCGGTTGCCGATGTGCCAGGCCATGCGCAGCAGGTCGGCGATGGCCTCGCACCGCACCTCCATCAAATCCTCCGGTGCCGCCTTGACCGCCACGGTGCCGACACCGGTCAGCACCAGCCCGTCGCCGTCGCGGATGTGCCGGGGGCTGGGCAGGTCCAGCAGGACGGCCCCACCGTTCCCGTCCCGCTCCAGCCGCAGGCGCCGGCGGCAGCGGTGGTCGAAATCCAGCGTCACGGTGCCCACCGCCTTGGCGGCATCCCAATAGCCGGCGGGCAGGACGGTGTGGGCCCGGGGCAAATCAGTCAAAGGCGGAAGGTCTTCACTCAAGGCGGCGATCCTCAGAACAGGAAATAGCGCTGCGCCAGGGGCAGCACGTCGGCGGGTTCGCAGGTGACGATCTGGCCGTCCACCCGAACCTCATAGGTTTCCGGGTCCACCTCCACCTGCGGCGTGGCGTTGTTGTGCACCATGGCGGCCTTGCCGATGCCGCCCCGGGTGTTGGCCACGGCCAACAGGGTCTTTTCCAGACCCAGGCGCTGGCCCAGCCCATCGTCCAAGGCCGCCTGCGAGACGAAGGTGACGGCGCTGCGCCGCACCGCCCGGCCATAGGCGCCGAACATGGGGCGGTAGTGCACCGGCTGGGGCGTGGGGATGCTGGCGTTGGGGTCGCCCATGGGCGCGGCCACGATGGTGCCCATCTTCAGCACCAGATCCGGCTTCACCCCGAAGAAGGCCGGGGACCACAGCACCAGGTCGGCCAGCTTGCCGGCGGCGATGGACCCCACATACGCGCTCATGCCGTGGGCGATGGCGGGGTTGATGGTGACCTTGGCGATGTAGCGCTTCACCCGGGCGTTGTCGTTCTCGCCCGTCTCTTCGCCCAGGCGGCCGCGCTGCACCTTCATCTTGTGCGCCGTCTGCCAGGTGCGGATCAGCACCTCCCCCACCCTGCCCATGGCCTGGCTGTCGGAGGAGATGATGGAGAGGGCGCCCAGGTCGTGCAGCACATCCTCCGCCGCGATGGTCTCGCGCCGGATGCGGCTTTCGGCGAAGGCCACGTCCTCGGGAATGTTGGGGTCCAGGTGGTGGCAGACCATGAGCATGTCCAGATGCTCATCCACCGTGTTGCGGGTATAGGGCCGCGTCGGGTTGGTCGAGGATGGGATGACGTTGGCCAGGCCGCAGACCTTGATGATGTCCGGCGCGTGGCCGCCGCCCGCCCCCTCGGTATGGTAGGCGTGGATGGTGCGGCCCTTGAAAGCGGCGATCGTGTCTTCGACGAAGCCGGACTCGTTCAGGGTGTCGGAGTGGATCATCACCTGCACGTCGAAGCGGTCGCCCACATCCAGGCAGGTGTCGATGGCCGCCGGGGTGGTGCCCCAGTCCTCATGCAGCTTCAGGGCGGCCGCCCCGGCGCGCACCTGTTCCTCCAGCGCCGCCGGCAGCGCCGCGTTGCCCTTGCCGGCGAAGGCCAGGTTCATGGGGAAGGCCTCCGCCGCCTCCAGCATGCGGGCCAGATGCCAGGGGCCGGGCGTGCAGGTGGTGGCGTTGGTGCCCGTGGCGGGGCCGGTGCCGCCGCCCAGCATGGTGGTGACGCCGGACATCAGCGCCTCTTCGATCTGCTGCGGGCAGATGAAGTGGATGTGGGTATCGATGCCGCCGGCGGTGAGGATCTTGCCCTCGCCCGCGATGACCTCCGTCCCCGGCCCGACGATGATGTCCACCCCCGGCTGGACGTCGGGGTTGCCGGCCTTGCCGATGTGGTGGATGCGGCCGTCGCGCAGGCCCACGTCGGCCTTGACGATGCCCCAGTGGTCGATGATCAGGGCGTTGGTGATGACGGTGTCGACGGCACCCCCCATCGGCCCCTGGGCACGCGTGGCCTGCGACTGGCCCATGCCGTCGCGAATGACCTTGCCGCCGCCGAACTTCACCTCCTCGCCATAGGTGGTGAAGTCCTTCTCCACCTCCACGATCAGGTCGGTGTCGGCCAGGCGCACCCGGTCGCCCACGGTGGGGCCGAACATGTCCGCATAGGCGGCGCGGCTGATCCTCACGGCCATCAATTGCCTCCCTTAAGGGGACCGGAAACCTGGGCGTTGAAGCCGTGGACCATCCGGGCGCCGCGATAGGGCACCAGGGTGACGGTGCGGGTCTGCCCCGGCTCGAACCGCACCGCCGTGCCGGCGGCGATGTCCAGCCGGTGGCCATAGGCCTGGGCGCGGTCGAAGCTCAGGCCCGCGTTGGTCTCGAAGAAATGGAAGTGGCTGCCAACCTGGATGGGCCGGTCGCCGGTGTTGGCCACGTCCAGCGTCACCGTGGGCAGGCCGGCGTTCAGCTCGATCTCGCCCTCATCGGTGTAGACTTGTCCCGGGATCATCGTCATCACGGCACCTCAGCGGATGGGGTTATGGACGGTGACCAGCTTCACCCCATCGGGGAATGTCGCCTCCACCTGCACGTCGGGGATCATCTCGGCGATGCCCTCCATCACCTGGTGGCGGCCCACCACATGGGCCCCCTGGTCCATCAGCTCCGCCACCGGGCGGCCGTCGCGGGCGCCTTCGACCACGAAGTCGGTGATGAGAGCGATGGCCTCGGGGTGGTTCAGCTTCACGCCCCGTTCCAGGCGGCGGCGCGCCACCATGGCCGCCATGGCGATCAGCAGCTTGTCCTTCTCACGCGGGGTCAGGTTCACCGCATATCCTCCATCAGCAACGCCAGACGCGCGGGACCGGCGTCCCGCGCAGGAATTCGATCAGGGGCGCCCAGGCGCGCAGCAGGGCCTGGCCGTCGGGCGCCACCAGGCGCAGGGCCAGCAGGCCGTTCCAGGTGCTGGCCCCGGCCTTCACACCGTCGACACGCAACACCTCGCGTACCGCGTCCACCCGGGCTTCCGCATCTTCCGCCACATAAAGGCAGGACGCCACCGCACGGCCGCCGCCGGCCACCGCCGCGCGCGCCAGCTGGGCATCAATGTCACCCTCAAGCCGCACGGCGTCGGCATAGGCCAGGCGGCCACCCCGGCGGATGCGCCAGTCATCCCGGAACAGGCCGTGGGTCACCCGCTCCCCCCGGGCGGTGCGGCCGAACACCGTGGCCTCCGCCGCCAGCAGGGTGGCGTCCGGCGCCATGTCCACCTCCAACCGGCGGCACAGGCGGGCGCCATCGAACAGGATGGTCTCCTGCGGCAGCCAGTCCAGCCGGCCAGCCACCACCAGGCGGTTCAGCACCCGCGCCTCCCCGGCGCTGGCGCGGTAGACCTTCTCGGCGGCCTGGGTGGTGACGGTGGCGCGGGCGCCGGCCGCCACGATCACCTCCGTCTCCAGCACGTCGCCGCCGGTCAGGCCGCCGCCGGTGTTGATCAGCACGCCCTCCACCCCCGGCCCCTTGGGCAGGCGCAGGCGCGCGGAACCGGACTGGTAGAGGCGATCCAGGCGGGTGATGCCGTCCGCGTCCGCCTTCACACCCAGGACGACGCGGCCCTCCAGGCGCTGCAGTCGGCTGGCCGGTCCCAAGGCGGCGTCAGGCACAACACCCCCCGTTCCCCTTCGGCGCTGTTCCGTCCCGCGTCATTCCCAGGCCACCCCACTGTTTCCCGGCCGGCGGTTCGCAACCGCCGTGCCAGGGGTTGACCACGCGGTCAGCTTGGCACGCCCACCCGCGCGGGCGACGATCATCGCCCAGAAATTGGGCGTCTGTCGATGTGCGCTTAAAAGATGGGCAGGCCCCATACGTCATTTGACGTACGGGCCGCCCCCTCACAGCACGGCATCCGGATGGCTGGCGGCCAGCAGGCTGCGCACCCGCGGCACCAGGAAGTCCGACAGCGACTGCACCTTGGCCGGCAACAGCGCGCGGTGCGGATAGACGATGGCCAGCTGCACCGGCTCAGGCGGGTGCTCGGGCATCACGATTTCCAGGGCACCGGACTTCACCTCCTCCGCCACCTCCCACAGGGGTTTCAGGGCGATGCCATGGCCATCCACGGCCCAACGGGTCAGCACGTCGCCGTCGTCGGCGTCCATGGGGCCGGCGATGGACAGCTTGGTGCTCTTGCCCTCGTCCTTCCCGGGACTGGTCAGCGTCCAGCGGTACTGCTGCGTGCCGGGGAAGCGCAGCAGCAGGCAGTCATGCTCCAGCAGGTCGGACGGCGCCGTGGGCCGGCCGCGCGCCTCCAGATACCGGGGTGCCGCCACCAGCACCCGGCGCAGGTCGGCGATCTTGCGCACGACGAAGCTGCTGTCCTTCAGTGTGGCCATGCGAATGGCCATGTCCACGGACTCGCGCAGCAGATCCAGCAGGTGGTCGGACAGGCGCAGGCGCACGTCCACCATGGGGTTGGCGGCGCGGAACTCCGGCACCAAGGGGCCCAGCACGCGCCGGCCGAAGCCCAGGGGGGCCGTCACCCGCACGCTACCCGAGGGGGCGCCGCCCTCGGCCGCGATGCTGCTGTGCGCCCGCTCCACCGCCTCCAGCACCTCCAGGCAATGCTGGTAGAAGACCTGGCCGGTTTCGGTGGCCTGCAACTGGCGGGTGGTGCGGTTCAGCAGCCGGGCGCCCAGGTGCGCCTCCAGCTGCTGGATGCGGTGGCTGACCAGGGCCGGCGACATGCGCAGGTTGCGCCCGGCCGCCGACAGGCTGCCCAGGTCCACCACGCGCACGAAGACCTGCATGTTCTCCAGCAGGGCCATCACCCCGTCCCCCGACTAAACGGCCGTTTTTCCAGGCAGATAATCTCACCCGGGGGCGATATCATGCAAGGGCGGGGCCGCCATCCCGATTGTGCACCCGCTGGCCCTGGATATAGGTCGCGCGCACGGCGCGGTCGTCCCCCAGGGTCATCAGCAGGAACAGCTCTTCCTCCAGGTCGCCCTGGATGGCCTCGCGCCGATGGGCCATGGCGGGGGTGGCGGAGGGGTCCAGCACCACCAGGTCGGCGTAGCGGCCGGGGGCAATCTGGCCGATCTCCTCCGTCAGGCCGAGGGCTGCCGCGTTGCCCCGGGTCATGAGGTCGAAGGCGGCCAGCGCCGGCCAGCTTTGGCCGCGCAGTTGCAGGACCTTGTACCCCTCCCCCGCCGTCTGCAGCAGGGAATAGCTGGTGCCGCCGCCCACATCGGTGGCCAGGCCCAGGCGCACCGGCCGGGCCGGGTTCTCCAAGGCAGCGCGATCGAATAGGCCGCTGCCGATGAACAGGTTGCTGGTGGGGCAGAAGACGGCGATGGATGCCGTCTCATGCATCCGGGCCATTTCCCGCTCGCTCAGATGGATGCAATGGCCGAACAGCGAGCGATCACCCAACAGGCCGTAGCGGTCGTAGACGTCCAGGTAATCCGCGGCCTCCGGATACAGGCGCGCCACTTGGCGGATCTCCTCATGGTTCTCCGACAGGTGGGTCTGCATGTAGACGCCGGGATGCTCGCGCAGCAGCGCACCCGCCGCCGCCAACTGTTCGGGCGTGGAGGTGATGGCGAAGCGCGGGGTGACGGCGTAGCGCTGGCGGCCCACGCCGTGCCAGGCGCCGATCAGCGCCTTGGAATGGTCGTAGCTGGTCTGGGCGGTGTCGGTCAGGGCGGTGGGGGCGTGGCGGTCCATCATGACCTTGCCCGCCACCAGTCCCACGCCGCGCGCCTCCGCCTCGGTGAACAGGGCCTTGACCGAGCCGGGGTGGACGCTGCCGTAGACCACGGCCGACGTCGTGCCGTTGCGGGCCAGTTCATCCAGGAAGAAGCGGGCGTTGCGGCTGGCGTGCGCGTGGTCGGCGTACCGCTGTTCCTCGATGAAAGTGTACTTCTCCAGCCATTCCATCAACTGCGCCCCGTAGGAGGCGATGACCTGGGTCTGGGGGAAGTGGATGTGGGTGTCGATGAAGCCCGGCAGGATCAGGCTGTCGGGGTAATGGTCCACCGCCATCCCGGCCGGCAGGGTGGGCAGCAGGTCCGAGGCATCCCCCACCGCCGTGATGCGGCCGGCCGTGACCACCACCAGCCCGTCGGCGATGTACCGATAGCTGTCGCGGTCACCCGGGCCCTGGGGCGCGCGCAGGAAGGTCAAAAGCCGGCCGCGCAGGGCGGTGGTGCCGGGGGTGAACGCCATGACGAAATCCAGGTTACGGGACGCTTGCGGATGCCACATGGGGCGATGCCGCACCGGCGGACCAGGCGGCCAGGATGGCCCGTTCCTCCGGCGTGATCAGGGTGACATTGCCGGGCGGCATGGCGCTGCTGAGCGCGGCCTGGCGCCGGATGTCGTCGGCATGGCGCAGGATATCGCCCGGATTGTCAAGGATGACGCCATGCGGCGGGGCGTTGATGCCGTCCCAGGCCGGGGCCGCCGTGTGGCACATGCTGCATCGGTTCATCACCACCTCCTGCGCCTGGGCAAAGGTGGCGGTGGTGGAGGTTGCAGCGCCAGCGGCAGGGCCGCCGTCGGCCGACCCTTGGGCGCTGAGCCAGGCGGTCAGCACAATGCCCGCCGCCGCCACCGCCCAGGTCCACCACGGCGCCGGCTTGCCGGCATGCTTGGTATTGAAGAAGTGGCGGACGCTGGCGCCCACCACCAGGATGACGGCGAAGATCAACCAGTTGTAGCGGGTGGCGTAGGTCAGCGGATAATGGTTGCCAATCATGAGGAAGACGACCGGCAGCGTCAGGTAGTTGTTGTGCATGGACCGCTGCTTCGCCGCCTTGCCCAGGCTGGCGTCCGGCGTGCCGCCGGCCAGCAGGGTCGCAACCACCTTGCGCTGGTTGGGGATGATCAGCAGGAAGACGTTGGCCACCATCATGGTGCCGATCAGGGCGCCCATCTGCAGCATGGCGCCGCGCGGGCTGAACACATGCGTCGTGCCCCAGCAGGCCGCCACCAGGAAGACGAAGCCCACCGCCGCCAGCGCGCCGTTATGCTTGCCCAGGGGCGAGCGGCACATCAGGTCATAGACGATCCAGCCCGCGGCCAGCAGGCCGACGCTGAGGCCGATGGCCTGTCCTTGCGTGAGCGCCATGACCGACTGGTCGATCAGCAGCAGGTCGGCACCCCGGTAATAAAGGACGCACAGCAGGAAAAAGCCGCTGAGCCAGGTGGTGTAGGCCTCCCACTTGAACCAGGTGAGCTCGGCCGGCATTTGGCTGGGCGCCACCAGATACTTCACCATGTTGTAGAAGCCGCCGCCATGGACCTGCCAGGCCTCCCCCTGCACACCCTGGGGCAGGTGCGGCCGCTTGCGCAGGCTGGCATCCAAGGCCATGAAATAGAAGGAGGATCCGATCCAGGCCACGGCCGCCACGATATGCAGCCAGCGCGCCAGCGTATTGACCCATTCCCAGAAAACGAACTCCATGGCCCCGCCGCCCCGCATTTTTGTGCAACCGCACAACGCTACGGGCACGGGCGCCGCCGCGCCAGGGCTCGCGTATCGGCAACAGCTTCAAAAATCATGGAAAGCCGACGGGCGTCATGCCCGATCAGGCCGCGTTGGCGTCCCACCATCTCAGCACCCGTAGCGCCCGCAGGGTGATCCAGGGCGACGGCTTGCCCGGCCCGTCGTTGACCTTGAACCACACCCGCCCACGCAAGTCCCAGTCCAGCGGCCAGGTGCCGTCCGCCTGGCGGCGGGAACGCAGGTGGGCGATGGCCTCGGCCAGGCGGGGGGCGGGCTTGGCGCCGGTGAATTGGCCGGCGGCGCGGAAATAGTCCAGCGCCCGCAGGATGTCATAGCGCCAGCGATTGGGGTGCAGCAGGTCCAGGAACTGCGGGTCGGCCGGTTCGCCCGTCGTCAGGCGGCGGAACAAGTGGCGGGTCAGCAGGTAGTCCTCCCCCGTCCGCCGCGCGTCGCGGGACCGGTCGGTGCCGCCGGTGGCGCGCTCATACTCCAGCAGGCCTTCCAGCACGTTGAGGGTGCTGGCGAAGGAGGAACAGGCAGAACCGGCGGCGCGCTCGCAATTCCAGCCGCCGTCCGGCTGGCGGTCGCCCACCAGGCGTTCGACCAGGGCGGCGACGTCGGCGCCGAAATAGGCGCCATTGGCCACCGTGCGGCCGTTGATGCATTCCTCCACCTCGCCCTGCCAGTAGGGCTGGCCACCCTCATCCCAGCGGGAGTGGGCACCGATCAGGGCGACAGTGCGGCGGGCCCGCTCCGTCGTGGGGTCCAGGCCGAATTCCCGCAGCTGGTCCAACGCGAAAGCGGTGGCGGTCCACGGCTGGCCGCTGCGGTGCCACTCATCCGGGGTGAAGTCGGCGGGGAAGAAGGCGCCGCCAGCCCATTGCCCGTCCGCATCCTGGCAGGCCAGCAGGTGGGCACCCCAGCCTTCCGTTTCCACCTTGGCGCGTTCCGCCGCCCAATCCGCTTCCGGCAAGTCCAGCAGATCACGCATCACTTGCCAGCGGATGGCCGGGTCGGCGCGCGTCAGCCAAAGAATCACCGCGTCTTGCTCAGGCATGGGCCATTCCCCCGTTTGCGCATCCGGGATATTAGCGCGTCCGCAGCACCGCCGCGATACGGGCCACCGCCTGGTCAACATCCACCGGGGTGGTCCCCCGTCCCAGGCCAAAACGCAGGCTGCCGAAGGCCGCCGCCGCGTCCAGGCCCATCGCCATCAGCACATGCGAGGGCTGGCCGGTGGCGGAGCGGCAGGCGGAACCGGTGGACAAGGCGAGGTCGGGCAGGTCCAGCAGAAGGTCGGCGGCGTCCACGCCCGGCAGCGTGACATTGAGGCAGCCGGGCAGGCCATCGGCCGGGCCGCTGCGCGTGACGCCGGGAACGGCGGCGCTCAGGCCCGCCCACAGCCGCGCCGTCAGCGCCACCAGATGATCGCGATCCGCCCCGCGCCGCCGCAGGACCAGCCGCGCCGCCTCGGCGAAGCCCATGATCAAGGCGGTGGGCGGGGTACCCCAGGACCACGGTGCCGCCGGCGCCACCCCCGCCCGCGCCACCAGCGCGCCCACGCCCTGGGGCCCATAGAGCTTGTGCGCCGACAGGGTGATCATATCGGGTCCGGAACGATCCCTGCTCCCCAGGGCCAACGGCCCGGTGGCCACGCGCTGCACCCCGTCGCAGTGCCACAGGGCGCCATGGCGGCGGCACAGGTCGGCCACGGCCGCCAGCGGCTGCAGGCTGCCGACCTCATTGTTGGCGGCCATGAGCGACAGCACGGGCCGGGGACCGGGCCGGCTCAAGGCGGCCTCAAGCGCATCCAGGCGGATGACGCCCTGGCCGTCCACCGGCAGCAGGGTCACGGCATGGCCGCTGGCGCGCAGGCCGTCCAGTTGGCGCAGCACGCTGTCATGTTCGATGGCCGAGACCAGCAGCGGGGCGCCAGCCGGTGCCAGTCCCTGGAGCGCCAGGCGGTTGGCCTCACTGGCGCTGGGGGTGAAGGTGACTGTCGCATCCGCCGGCGCATCCACCAGCGCCGCCACGGCGCGGGCGGCCTGGGCGACGGCCCGCGCCGCCTGACGGCCGGGATTGTGATGGGCGGACTGGGCGTTGCCGGCGCGGTCCGGCTGGAACCAGGGCAGCATGGCGGCCAGCACGGCGGGGTCCAGGGGCGTGCTGGCCAGATGATCCAGGTAGATCACGCCGATGCCGGCGCCGGCCACCGGACCGCCCTCCCCTGGATGGTCCCCCACTAGATGGCCCCGTAAATGTCGCCCATCATCACCGTGGTCTGCGGCGGCCGGCGCAACAGGGCCGTCAGCACCTCCGCCGCCGTCAGGGCGGCGATGACTTCCGGCCGCTTGTCGCCCGACAGGCCCGCGCCGATGGGGCAGATCAGGCGCCGCAAATGGTTGGGGTCATACCCCTGCGCCTGGTACCAGCGGGAGAAGCGCTGGCGCTTGGTGTGCGATCCGATGAGGCCGACATAGGCCGTATCGGTGCGCTGCACCGCCTCCGCCGTGATGGCGAAGTCCAGGTCGTGGTTGTGGGTCATGATCAGGTAGCCGGCGCCGGGCGGCGCCAGGGCCACCTGGCTGGGCAGTTCCGTCGCCACGCGGATGTCGGCATCCACCGGCGGGTCGGGGGGGAATTCCGAGGCGCGGCTGTCCACCCACACCAGGCGCAGCGGCAGGGGCGCCATGGCGCGGGCCACCGCCTTGCCGACATGGCCGGCGCCGAACAGCATCAGCCAGGGCTGTCCGGCCAGGGCCGTCGCCTCCGCCGCGCGCAGGCGGTACAGCACCGCCTCGTCCACCCGTTCCACCGTCAGCACGACATGGCCGCCGCAGCACTGGCCCACCGCCGGGCCCAGGGGCACGTCCAGGCGCACCGGCTCGCCGCCCTCCGCCAGCAGGCGGCGGGCGGTTTCCAGGCCCAGATGTTCCAACCGGCCGCCGCCCACCGTGCCTGTCTGCCAGTCGGCGCCCACCGCCATGCAGGCGCCGACCTCACGCGGGGTTGAGCCGCGCGCCTCCGCCACCGTGACCAGCACCACGGCCTCACCCCGGGCCAGGCAGGCGGCCAGGCCGGCGGATTGCGGGCCGGGGGCGGAGAGCGGAACCTTGGGCGCCGTCACCGTCATGCCGTCCGCTCCCGCAGGCGTTCGATGGTGGCCAGCACTTGTTCCGGCGTGGCCGGCGCGTCCAGTTGCGGGCAGATCTTATGGTCCGCCACGCTGGCCACGGCGTCGGACAGGGCATGCAGCACGCTGATGCCCAGCATCAGCGGCGGCTCGCCCACCGCCTTCGAGCGGTGGATGGTGTCCTCGACATTCGGGCTGTTCCGCACCAGGCGGACGTTGAATTGCCGCGGGCGATCGCCGCAGGCCGGGATTTTGTAGGTGCTGGGGGCGTGGGTGCGCAGGCGGCCCTGGGCGTCCCACCACAGTTCCTCCGTCGTCAGCCAGCCCATGCCCTGGATGAAGCCGCCCTCGACCTGGCCCTTGTCCAGGGCCGGGTTCAGGCTGTCGCCGCAATCGTGCAGGATGTCCACGCGGTCCACCACATACTCGCCCGTCAACGTGTCCACCGTCACCTCCGCCACCGACGCGCCATAGGCGTAATAGAGGAAGGGGCGGCCCTGGCCCTTGGCCCGGTCCCAGTGGATCTTGGGCGTCTTGTAATAGCCGGTGGCCGACAAGGAAATGCGGCCCATGTACGCGGCCTTCGCCACCTCCCTGAGGGTCAGCAGCTGGTCGCCCACCCGCACCCCGTCGGCGGTGAAAACCACGGCGTCCTGGGGAACGTTCCAATGGCCGGCGGCGAATTCCACCAACCGGGCCTTCAGCACGCGGGCGGCGTTCTGCGCCGCCTTGCCGTTGATGTCGGCACCGGAGGAGGCGGCGGTGGCCGAGGTGTTGGGCACCTTGCCCGTGGTGGTGGCGGTGATGCGGATGCGGCCGATGTCCACCTGGAACTCATCGGCCACCACCTGGGCGACCTTGGTGTTCAGGCCCTGCCCCATCTCCGTCCCGCCATGGTTCAGGTGGATGGAGCCGTCGGTGTAGATGTGGATCAGCGCCCCGCCCTGGTTGTAGGGCGTGAAGGTGAAGGAGATGCCGAACTTCACCGGCGTCAGGGCCAGGCCCTTCTTCAGATAGGGATTGGCGGCGTTGAAGGCGCGGATGGCCTGACGGCGGGCGCGATAGTCCGACCAGACCTCCAGTTCATCGACCAGGGGGCCGATGATGTTGTCCTCGATGGTCTGGTGATAGGGCGTCACGTTGCGGTCGGTGGTGCCGTAGAAGTTCACCTTCCGCACGTCCAGCGGGTCCAGGCCGGTGGCGAAGGCCACCTCCTCCACCACCCGCTCGGCAGCCACCATGCCCTGGGGCCCGCCGAAACCGCGGAAGGCGGTGTTGGACACCGTGTTGGTCTTCAGCGGCAGGGAAGACATGCGGGCATTGCCGTAGAAATAGCAGTTGTCGGCATGGAACAGGGCGCGGTCCGTCACCGGGCCCGACAGATCCGCCGCGAAGCCGCAGCGCGCGGCGAACAGCATGTCGGTGGCCAGGATGCGGCCCTGGTCGTCAAAACCGACCTGATAGTCCACCTCGAAATCATGGCGCTTGCCGGTGATGCGGAAGTCGTCGTCGCGATCGGGGCGCAGCTTGGCGGCGCGGCCCGTCTTCTTGGCCACCAGGGCGACGCAGGCGGCGAACAGGTTGGCCTGCGTCTCCTTGCCGCCGAAGCCACCGCCCATGCGCCGCACCTCCACCGTCACCGCGCCGTCGGGGATGTCCAGGACGTGGGCGACGATGTGCTGCACCTCGCTGGGGTGCTGGGTGGAGACGTGGACCAGCACGTCCTCATCCTCCCCCGGGATGGCCATGGCGATCTGGCTTTCCAGATAGAAATGCTCCTGCCCACCGATCTTGATGCGGCCGGAAAGGGTGCGCGGGGCCGTCTTCAGCGCCGCCTCGGCATCGCCCAGGCGCAGGGTCATGGGCGGGGTGACCAGCGTGCCCGGATCACGCGCCGCCGCGATGTCCAGCACCGCCGGCAGATCCTCATATTCCGCCTTGGCCAGTTGCGCGGCGCGGCGGGCTTGGTCGCGGGTCTCCGCCGCCACGGCGAACAGGGGATGGCCGTGGTACTGCACCACGTCTTCGGCGAACAGCGGCTCGTCATGGCGCAGGCCGGCGCCGATGTCATTGTCGCCCGGGATGTCGGCGGCGGTGAACACCGCCACCACGCCGGGCGCCCGGCGCACATCGTCCAGGTCCAGGGACAGCACGCGGGCATGGGCGCGGGTGGCCAGCCCCAACTGCACGTGCAGCAGGCCGGCGGGCTCGGCGATGTCGTCGACGTACAGCGCCTCCCCGCTCACATGCTTGTGCGCGCTTTCGTGACGCCGGCTGTCGTGCACGGCGCCGTCGATGCGGCGCGGGGTGACGGCGGAAATGTCGATGGGCGTCTTGTCAGGCATGGGGCACCGCCTTTGCGATGTCGCAACCCGCTGGACGCCCCTGGGTCCGCTGGGCGAGCACACGGGTCGCGGGGGCGTCGGCCACACTCTCCGCCTGGAACTTCAGCAGCAGGTTGCCGGCCACCGCCAGGCGGTAGGCAGCACTGGCGCGCCAGTCGCTGAGCGGGGTGAAGTCCTGGGCCAGGGCCGCCTTGGCATCCCGGGCTGCCGCCGCGTCCCAGGGACGGCCCAGCAGCGCCGCCTCCGCCGCATCCGCCCGCTTGGGCGTGCCCGCCATGCCGCCATAGGCCAGACGGGCGCGGGTGACCAGGCCATCGTCGCCCACCGTCACCAGGAAGCAGGCGCACAGGGCGGAGATGTCCTGGTCGAAGCGCTTGGAGATCTTGTAGGCGGCGAACAGGTCGCCCTTGCCCGGCTTGGGCACGGTCACGCTTTCCACGAACTCGCCCGGCTGGCGGTCCTGTTTGCCATAGGCCAGGAAATAGTCCTGCAGCGGCAGCGTGCGGCGTTGCGCGCCCCAGCGCAGCGTCAGGCTGGCGCCCAGGGCGATCAGGGCGGGCGGCGTGTCGCCGATGGGGGAGCCGTTGGCGATGTTGCCGCCGATGGTGCCGGCGTTGCGCACCTGCTCCGCCCCCACCCGGCGCAGCAATTCGTCCAGGTCGGGATGCAGCCTGCCCAGGGCCGCCTTGGCGGCGGTGAAGGTGACGCCGGCCCCCAGTTCCAGGGCGTCACCCCGGTCCGTGATGCGCGCCAGGCCGGCCACGCGGCCGGTGTAGATGACGGTGGACAGCACCCTCTGGTGCTTGGTCACCCACAGGCCCACGTCGGTGGCGCCGGAAACGATGGTGGCGTCCGGGTTGGACAGCACCAGGTCGGCCAGCTGGTCCACCGTGGCCGGCGCCAGGAAGCGGCGACCATCGCGGCCCGTCTCCACCACCGCGTCATCGGCCAAGGCGGCCAGCGCCCGTGTCACGCTGGGCAGGGCGTCGTCGATATGGTCCGGCGTCCTATTACGCACCTGTTGAGCCGCCGCCACGATGGGGGCGTAACCGGTGCAGCGGCATAGATTGCCGGCCAGGGCATCGTCGATACACTGCTCATCCAGCACACCCTCTAAGGGCGCCGCCTCCGCCCGGTTCAGGGCATACAGCGACATGACGAAGCCGGGGGTGCAGAAGCCGCATTGCGAGCCGTGGCAATCCACCATGGCCTGCTGCACCGGGTGCAGGGCGCCGTCCGGCCGCTTCAGGTGCTCCACCGTTAGCAGCTGGCAGCCGTCCAGGGTGGCGAGGAAGCGGATGCAGGCGTTGATGGCCTCATACTTCACAGCACCGTCGACTAGGCGACCCACCACCACGGTGCAGGCGCCGCAGTCGCCCTCGGCGCAACCCTCCTTGGTGCCCATGCGGCGCTCCGTGCCGCGCAGCCAGTCCAGTACGGTCAGCGTCGGATCCACGTCGGTCAGGGTGCGTGGTTCATTGCCCAGCAGGAAGCGGATGGTTGTGCGGTGGGCCATCTCAGCTGCCCCGGTATGTCGAGTAGGCGTAGGGGCTGATCAGCAAGGGCACGTGGTAATGCTGGCCGGCATCGGATATCGCGAAGCGGATGGGCACCTCATCCAGGAAAGGCGGGTCGGTCAGGGCCACGCCGCGCGCCTGGAAATAGGCGCCGACGGCGAAGGTCAGTTCGTAACGGCCGACAGTCAAGTCGGTACCCGCCAGCAGCGGCGCGTCGCAGCGGCCGTCGGCGTTGGTGCGCGCCTCCGCCACGCGGGTGCGGGCGCCACCATCGCCCAGCCGGTCCAGCACGACGGTGATGCCGGCCCCGGGCCTGCCCGCCATGGTGTCCAGCACGTGGGTGGTCAGGCGTCCTTCGCCCCGGCCCGCATTCATATGGCCTGCACTCATGATGATCGCCCGTTCGTCGCCCTGATCTCGCTTATGCACAAAAGGTACATGGGGTGGCATCGCCCCGTCAGCCAGCCGCCCCTGGAAAGTCTTTCAAAACAATCAGGAAAGCGCCCATACCCAGGCGCACGATATGCTGCCTCTCGCCATGCTGGACCTTTAGGGGTCGCGGCGGCAACCCTATCGGGCGATGATGCGCCTAAAGGATCTGGGCACAACAGGGGATGCTGGGGGCATGATGACGGCGGATTACCCGCGCGACCTGATCGGCTATGGCGCCAACCCGCCCCAGGCGGACTGGCCGAACGCCGCCCGCATCGCGGTTCAGCTGGTGCTGAATTATGAGGAGGGCGGGGAGAACTGCATCCTGCATGGCGACGCCGCGTCCGAGGCCTTCCTGTCGGAAATGGTGGCGGCGCAGGCCCTGCCCGGCGTGCGCCACATGTCCATGGAATCGCTGTACGAATATGGCTCCCGCGTCGGTGTCTGGCGCCTGTTGAGGCTGTTCGAGAAGAAGAAGATCCCCCTTACCATCTTCGCCGTGGCCATGGCCGCCGAGCGTCATCCGGACGTCATCCGCGCCATGGTGGACCAGGGGCATGAGATCGCCAGCCATGGCTATCGCTGGATCAATTACCAGTATATGGACCCGGCCGAAGAGGCGGCGCACATGGCCAAGGCCATGACCATCCTGGAACAGGTCAGCGGCACCCGCCCCGTCGGCTGGTACACCGGCCGCACCAGCCCCAACACCCGCCGCCTGGTGGCGGAGCATGGCGGTTTCCTCTATGATGCCGACGCCTATGACGACGACCTGCCCTACTGGCAATTGGTAGGCGACAGGCCGCAGTTGATCGTGCCCTACACCCTGGACTGCAATGACATGCGCTTCGTCCAGGTCCAGGGTTTCCATTCCGGCGACCAGTTCTTCACCTACCTCAAGGACAGCTTCGATGCCCTGTATGCGGAGGGGGCGGAGACGCCGCGCATGATGTCGGTCGGCCTGCATTGCCGCCTGGTGGGCAAGCCCGGCCGCATCCAGGCGCTGGAACGGTTCCTGGACTATGCCGCGGCCCATGAGGGCGTATGGTTCGCCCGGCGCGCCGACATCGCCCGGCATTGGCACGCCCGCCATCCTTACAAGGGCGCCGCGGCATGAGCGATTTCTTCGACAGCCGCGAGGCTTTCGTCGCCCGCTTCGGCGGGGTGTTCGAGCATTCGCCCTGGATCGCCGAGGCCGCGTGGGACGCCGGCCTGCCCGCCGACGGGCGCACGGCCCAGGGCCTGCACGCCGCGCTGGTGACGCAGTTCCGGGCGGCGGGGCGGGAGCGGCGCCTGGGCGTGCTGCTGGCCCACCCCGACCTGGCCGGCCGCCTGGCCGTGCGGGGGGAGCTGACGGCGGACTCCACGGCGGAGCAGGCCTCCGCCGGGCTGGACAAGTGCACGCCGGAGGAATACGCGCGCTTCCAGGAATTGAACGACGCCTACAAGGCGCGCTTCGGCTTCCCCTTCATCCTGGCGGTGCGCGGCCTGACCCGCGCCGCCATTCTGAAGAATTTCGAGGCCCGGGTGGGCAATGATACGGATACCGAGTTCGCCACGGCGACGGCCCAGGTAGAGCGCATCGCGCTGCTGCGCCTGAAGGAGATGCTGCCGTGACCTTCGGCCCCGCCCTGATGGCGCGCCTGGACGACTTCGCCCGGCACAGCGCCGACCGGCCGGCCCTGACCCGCCTGTACCTGACGCGGGAGCACCGCGCCGCCGCCGAGCAGTTGCTGACCTGGATGCGCGAGGCGGGGATGGAGGCGCACCTGGACGCCGCCGGCACCGTGGTCGGCCGCTATGAAGGCGCGGCCCCAGGCCAACCGGCCCTGCTGCTGGGGTCGCACATCGACACGGTGCGCAACGCCGGCAAATACGATGGCAACCTGGGTGTGCTGGCCGCCGTGGCCGCCGTGGCGGAACTGAACCGCCGGGGGGAGCGCCTGCCCTATGCCATCGAGGTACTGGGCTTCGGCGATGAGGAGGGCGTGCGCTTCCCCGTCACCCTGACGGGCAGCCGCGCCGTGGCCGGCACCATCGCCCCCGACGCCATGGCCGCGCGCGACCGCGACGGCATCGCCCTGGGCGCCGCGCTGAAGGATTTCGGCGGCGACCCCGACGGCCTGGGGGCCGTGGCGCGCGACCCGTCCCAGGTGCTGGGCTTCGTCGAGGTGCATATCGAGCAGGGCCCGGTGCTGGAATCCCGGGGCCTGCCCCTGGGCATCGTCACCGCTATCAACGGCGCCAGCCGCTACGCCGTCACCGTCACCGGCCAGGCGGGCCACGCCGGCACCGTGCCCATGGCCCTGCGCCACGACCCCTTGGCGGCGGCGGCGGAAATGGTGCTGGCGGTGGAGACGGCCGGCGGGGCGGAACCCGACCTGGTCGCCACCGTGGGCCGCATCGAGGCCAAGCCGGGTGCGGTAAACGTCATTCCTGGCCAGGCCAGCTTCACCATCGACCTGCGCAGCCCGCGTGACGACAGCCGCAAAGCGGCCGCCGCCGGTCTGCTGGACACCCTGGCCGCCATCGCGGCGCGCCGGGGCGTGGTGCTGGACATACAGCCCACGCACGACGCCCCCGCCGCCCACTGCCACCCCGGCCTGATGCGCCAGCTGGGCCAGGCGGTGGCGCGGGCCGGCATCATCCCCCACCATTTGCCCAGCGGCGCCGGCCACGACGCCATGGCCTTGGCGGCATTGTGCCCCATGGCCATGCTGTTCGTGCGCTGCGCCGGCGGCATCAGCCACAACCCGGCGGAGGCCATCACGGTGGAGGATGCCGACCTGGCCGTCACCGTGCTGCTGGACTTCCTGCGCCGTTTCGACCCTGTTTCCCCCCTTGAAGGACCCCTGTCATGACCGCCGACACCGCCGCCACCATCCAGGGGGCCGTCCACACCTTCCTGACGGCCAAGCGGGAGGAGCAGGTGCGCTTCCTGGCGGAACTGATCAAGGTGCCCTCCGACAACCCGCCGGGCGACTGCGCGCCCCACGCCGCCCGCGCCGCCGAGCTGCTGGAGGGCTTGGGCTACTCCGTGGAACGCCACGTCGTGCCCGACGAATTGGTCAAGGCCAACGGCATGATCAGCGCCACCAACCTGATCGTGCGCCGGACGTTTGGTGCCGACGGCCCCACCATCGCCCTGAACGCCCATGGCGATGTAGTGGCGCCGGGCGAGGGCTGGACCGTCGATCCCTATGCCGCCACCGTCAAGGACGGTTGGATGTACGGGCGCGGCGTCGCCGTCTCGAAGTCCGACTTCGCCAGCTACACCTACGCGCTGATGGCGCTGGATGAGCTGGCGCGCCAGGGCGTGGCCCTGAACGGCACGGTGGAACTGCACCTGACCTATGATGAGGAGGCGGGCGGGGAGATCGGGCCGCGCTGGCTGTTGGACCAGGGCCTGACCAAGCCGGACTATGCCGTGTCCGCCGGCTTCAGCTACGGCATCGTCACCGCCCACAACGGCTGCCTGCATCTGGAGGTGGAGGTGCGGGGCAAGTCCGCCCATGCCGCCTTGCCAGCCACCGGCATCGACGCGCTGGAGGCTGCGACCGTCATCCTCAGCTGGCTGTACCAGCACCGCGCCGGCTATGCCGCCACCGTCTCGGCCGTGCCCGGCATCGGCAGCCCGCAGCTGACCGTGGGCCTCATCTCCGGCGGCATCAACACCAACGTCGTGCCCGACCGCATCACCTTCCGCCTGGACCGCCGCATGATCCCGGAAGAGCAGGGCGCGGCGGTGGAGGCCACCCTGCGCCAGGTCATCGCCGCGGCCGCCGCCGAACGGCCGGAAGCGACGGTGACCGTGCGCCGCATCCTGCTGGCGGAGCCGCTGAAGCCCATCGCCGGCACCGACCGCCTGACCGACGCGATCAGCCGCCACGCCAGCCGCATCCTGGGTGAGCCCGTGGCCGCCAAAGGCGTGCCCATCTACACCGACGCCCGCCACTACGCCGCCGCCGGCATCCCCACCGTGCTCTACGGCGCCGGCCCCCACACCATCGAGGAAGCCAACGCCCACCGCGCGGATGAGCGCCTGCCGCTGAGCGACCTGTACAAGGCGACCGAGGTCATGGCCCTGACGCTGGTGGATTTCCTGACGGCCTGATGCCCCAGCCCCCGCCTCACCGCCCAGGCCGGCGGGGGTTCCACGGCTTGCCGCTGACGATCTGCGCCAGGACCAGGGCGCCGTTGATCAGACCCATCACGCCCAGGATCACGGCGCCGAAGCGCGCGCCATGCACCAGGCCGATGGCCACCAGATTATCCGCCACCAGCACACCGATGGCCACCAGGGTCACGGCGGCCATGAGCAGGAAGCCCGTGCGCTTCTGTGGCGTGCGCATGCCGTGGACGCAGATGGCAAGGATGGCCAGCAGACCCAGGGCGGCGATGATGTCGAGAATCATGACGGCTTGATCACGCTTAAGCAGGACTACCGCTGTCTTACGGGATGGCTTGCCGCCTTGGCTATCGGTTTTCATTGTGGCCTGTAGACCTTGCCGGCGAGCACCCGGATGACTATAATGACCAATATAGTCATCAGGAGGAGGCGAACATGAAAACCTGGACCGTCGCGGAAGCGAAAGCCAAGTTCAGTGAGGTGATTGATCGCGCCGCCGCCGGGACCCCACAGGTCATCTCTCGTAATGGTCGCACCACCGCCGTGGTCGTCTCGGCCGAAGAGTGGGAACGCAAGACGAGACGTGTAGGCAATCTGGCCGAATTCTTCGCCGCGTCCCCCTTGCGTGATTCCGGCCTGATAGTGGAACGCGCGGCGGATAGCGCCCGCGAGATTGATCTGTGAACTATCTGCTGGATACCAACGTGGTGTCGGAATGGGTGAAACCTCACCCTGACGCCGGCGTCATCGAATGGCTGGCCACGGCTGATGAGGATCGTCTCTATCTCAGCGTCGCCACCCTGGCGGAACTGCGTCAAGGCGTGCAGCGATTGATGCCGGGGCAGCGCCGAGCCCGACTGGATACATGGTTGCGGGATGACCTGCCCTTGCGTTTCGATCGCCGTGTCCTGGCCATCGACATGGCGGTGGCCAATGCCTGGGGTGTCATCGTGGCGCGCGGCCAGGCAACCGGCCGATCCATTAGCGTTATGGACGCCTTCATCGCCGCCACGGCGGAAATTCACGACCTTACATTGGTGACGCGCAACGTCGCCGATTTTGGCCTGTTGCAGCAGCCGATTTTAAATCCTTGGCGGATTGACTGAGGACGCCGTTGTGGCCCCCGACCCAAGGCCCTTGACTTATCCGTTCGCCATCGCTTACCGTAAGCCATGTCTTACGAACAAGCGCTGACTGCCCTGGCCGATCCCACCCGGCGGGCGGTGTTCGAGCGGTTGCGGGCGGGGCCGCAGCCGGTGGGGGAATTGGCGCGGCATCTGCCCATCAGCCGGCCGGCGGTGTCGCAGCACCTGAAGGTGCTGAAGGACGCCGGACTGGTGATCGACCGGGCGGAAGGGACACGGCGCATCTATCACATCGACCCGCACGGCCTGGGCGCGCTGCGCCGCTGGCTGGACCAGTTCTGGGAGACCGCGCTCGATGCCTTCGCGGCCGAAGCGGAGAGGACGAGCGACAAACCATAAGAGGTAGGCACCGCCATGCCGCTTGCTGAACGCACCATCGCCATCGCCCCCGTGGTGAAGACCGTGACGGTGAGGGCCAGCCAGGCCCAGGCCTTCACGGTCTTCAACACCCGCTTCGCCAGTTGGTGGCCCGCGACCCACCACATCGGCAAGGCGCCCCTGGCCAACGCCATCATCGAACCCAAGGTGGACGGCCGCTGGTATGAGGTGGGCGACGACGGATCGGAATGCGACTGGGGTCGCGTGCTGGCGTGGGAGCCGCCGGCCCGCCTGGTGCTGAGCTGGCACCTGGACGGCGATTTCCAGGTCCGCACCGATACCTATTCGGAGGTGGAGGTGACCTTCACCGCCCTGGATGAGACCCTGACCCGGGTGACGCTGGAACACCGCGACCTGGACCGCTTCGGCGCGGAGAATGGCGAGCGCCTGCGGGCCAAGGTGGGCAGCGACGGTGGCTGGGGCGGCATCCTGGACCTGTACGCGACCGCCGCCAACGGGTGAAAACAGATGGGGGCCAAGGGGAGGAGACTCGATGGGGAAGATGGTCGACCGCGCGCTGGCGGTGCTGCTGATCCTGGGCGCCGGTGGGCACACCGCCGGCTCCTTCAACGCGTATGGCAGCCAGCCCATGGTGCTGCTGTGGGCCTTGAGCGCCAGCATCCTGGTCATCCTGTTGGGCGCCTTGAACCTGCTGCGGAGCGGCCGGCCGGGGGATAGGGCGTTGGCGTGGATCTGCGCCGCCGGCCTGATGGCGTGGATGGGCTGCTGTGTTGCCTTCGCCGCCATCGCCGGCACCTGGCTGGAACCGCATGCCGCCATCTTCCTGCTGTTGTCGGCCGGCCTGCTGGCCTTCAGCCTGCGGACCGCGCTGCGTCCCGAAGGATGGCCGCCAGCCGGCTGATGGCGGGTGCGATGGCATCCACCCCCACCCCGCCATAACCGAAGGCGAGACCGGCGACGCCATCCCCCGGGACGGGTCCCCCTTGGGTGGGCCGCAGCGCATAGTTGGCCAGGCTTTCCACCCCGATGCCGGCGGCCAGGGCCCGGGCCACCACGGCGTCCGCGTCCACCGGCCGGCGGAAGCGCGTGGCCAGGTGCAGCCCCGCCACCGCCGGTACCGGCGCCAGCAGATCGCCGCAATGGGCGGCCAAGGCCCCCAGCAAGGCGGTGCGACGGTCATCATAAACGGCCCGCATGCGCCGGACGTGGCGGGCCAGATGCCCCTCGGCCATGAAGGCGGCCAGGGCGTCCTGCTCCACCACCGGGGCGTGCCAATCGGCCACCTGCTTGGCCCTCAGCACATGGTCCCGCGCCCAGGCGGGCACGGCGATGAAGCCGAGGCGCAGGGCCGGGAACAGGCTTTTGGAGAAGGTGCCGACATAGAAGACGCGGGTCCCGCCATCTAGGGTCTGCAGGGCATCCAGCGGCCGGCCGCCGTAGCGGAATTCCCCATCGTAATCGTCTTCGACGATCACAGCGCCGCTGGCGGCGGCATAGGCCAGCAGCGCCTGACGCCGCCGGGGCGACAGCGGCACGCCCAGGGGGAACTGGTGCGATGGCGTGACGTAGACCACCGCCGCGTCCGGCGGCAGGGCGTCGACCACCAGCCCCTCCCCATCCACCGGCACCGGATGAAGCCGGGCGCCGGCGGCCAGGAAGGCGCCCCGGGCGGAGGCGTAGCCGGGATCCTCCATCGCCACCACAGGCCGGTCCGGCGTCACCAGCACGCGGGCCAGCAGGTCGAAGGCCTGCTGCGCGCCGGCGGTGATGATGATGTCGTCCGCCCGGCAAGCCACGGCGCGGGTGAAGGAAACGTGGCCCGCCACCGCCGCCCGCAGCGCCGACCGGCCCGCCGGCTCGCGATAGCCGGGCTGGGTGCGGGCAAAGGCGCGCAGCGCCCGGATGTACAGCCGCCCCCAGATGTCGAAGGGAAAGCCACTGGTGTCCGGCAGTCCCAGGCGGAAATTGACCGCCACCTCCGGCGGCGGGGTAGGCGTGCGGGCGCCGCCGGGCGCCAGCAACGCGGGGTTCAGCCGCACGCCGCTGGGCGGGCCGGGCGGCGGTGCCCCGGCCGCGGCGCCGGCCTGGGCTTTGGAGCCTGTGTCGGCGACGAAGGTGCCGGCGCCGGTGCGGGCGACGACATAGCCCTCGCTCAACAGCAGGTCGTATACCGTCACCACCGTGGTGCGGGACAGGCCGAGTTCCTGCGCCAGGGTCCGGCTGGGCGGCAGGGCCAGGCCCGGCGCCAGCCGCCCGTCCAGGATGGCGGCGCGCAACTGGTCATGCAGGGCGCGGCGGACATGGCGCGAGCCGGGCGGCGGCAGCGTCAGGCCGAGTTGCAAGGCGATGGTCAAGGTGTCGGCATCCGTAATTGGATCACCAAGAATACCACGGATCGGCTCTCGTTCCTGATCCAATTCCGCGCCATGCTGTCCCTATCGGATCCTGAAGGAATGCCCTGATGCGCACCCTTTTGCATGCCGGCCTGCTGATGGCCGCGCTCGCCACCTTCCCTGCCCATGCCGCCACGGACAGCGCGCCAGCCGTCAATGCGGAAAGCGGCCAAGGCCGGGCGGAGGCTGCGGGCACCGGCCTGCTGGGCCTGCCCGGTCCGGCGGCCACGCTGACCACCCTGGAGGGGGAGCGCATCGACCTTGGCGCCTACTACGGCAAGAAGCCGGTCTACCTGAAGTTCTGGGCCACCTGGTGCGTGCCCTGTCGGGAGCAGATGCCGGGCTTCGAGGCAGATTATGAGGCCCTGGGCGACAGGATGGCCATCATCGCCGTCAACACCGGCTTCAACGACAAGCCGGCGACGGTGCGCGACTTCCGGCAGAAGATGGGCCTGCGCATGCCGGTGGCGGTGGACGACGGCAGCCTGGCCGCCGCCCTGAACCTGCGGGTGACGCCGCAACACGTGGTCATCGGCCGCGACGGCCGCATCCTGTACGTCGGCCACCTGGCGGACGACAAATTGCACCAGGCGCTGCGGGCAGCCCTGGCGGAGGGCGAGAGTGCCGCCGGCATCGCCGCCGCCCCTGGCCATCCGCAGGAAGCGAGCTACAAACCGGGCGACATCCTGCCCGGCCTGACCACCAGCATCACCACCGGCCAGGCCTTCCCCGTGGGCGGCCCCAGCCGCGACGGCAAGCCCCGCGCCGTCCTGTTCTTCTCCCCCTGGTGCGAATCCTATCTTGCCACCAGTCGCCCGGCCATGGCGGCCGCCTGCCGCCAGGCACGGGAGGTGGCGTCCAGCCTGGCCGACCAGGGCCAGGCCCATTGGCTGGGTGTGGCCTCGGGCTTGTGGGCTTCGGCCAAGGACCTTGCCGACTACCAGGCCAACCCCAAGACGGCGGTAC
Source organism: Nitrospirillum amazonense (assembly GCF_029594735.1). Lineage (NCBI taxonomy): Bacteria > Pseudomonadati > Pseudomonadota > Alphaproteobacteria > Rhodospirillales > Azospirillaceae > Nitrospirillum > Nitrospirillum amazonense. The sequence goes on along the minus strand of NZ_JARPAF010000001.1, from coordinate 1,447,206 downwards.
CGAGCGGCCTGCCCCTGACCCTGGACGCTGATGGCCACCTGTTCCGTGCCTTCGGTGTGCGCGAGGTGCCCAGCCTGGCCATCATCGATGCCAAGGGCCGCATCACCCGCATCCTGGGGCCGGAGGAAATCACCCTGGCCACCGCCCAGCGCACCGTCGCCCAAGCCCGCTGACCGATATGAACAACGGAGGAACCATTATGACCCCCACCGTCGGCGCCCCCACCGCGCATCCCATCGACGCCCTGGCCCAGGCCTGGGTTCCGCTGCGCCCCGGCCTGTCGTTCCGTCCGCTGCACTTCGCCGAGGACGGCTACGACCTGCAGCTGCGGGTGGAGCCCGGCACCGTCATCCCCCGCCACCGTCACAGCGGGGAGGTTCACGCCTACACCCTGTCGGGATCGCGCGAAATCATCGAGACGGGGGAGATCATCGGCCCCGGCGTTTTCGTCCACGAGCCCGCAGGCAATATAGACAGCTGGCGGACCGTGGGGGATGAGCCCTGCGTCATCCACATCAGCCTGACGGGGGATATCGATTATCTGGATGAGCGGGGCCAAGTGATAGGGACCACCAACAGCGCCAGCGCGCGGGCCGCCTATCTGGCCTGGTGCGCTGCCCAGGGTGTCGCCCCGCATCCCGCCCTGGCCTGACCGGACGCACCGCCATGCACGCCATCTGCGAGACCTGCGGCACCCAGTTCACCGCCACAACGCCACCCGACCATTGCCCCATCTGCGAGGATGAGCGCCAATATGTCGGCTGGCGGGGCCAGCGCTGGACCACCATGGAGGGGCTGGCCGCCCGCCATCGCAGCCGCGTGGAGGAAGACGCGGGCCTGTTCGCGCTGGGCATGACGCCGCCCTTCGCCATCGACCAGCGCGCCCTGCTGCTGCCCACCGATGCCGGCACCATCCTGTGGGAATGCGTGCCACTGGTGACGGAGGAAGGGGTGGCGGCGCTGAAGGCGCGGGGTGGCGTGGACAGGATCGTCATCTCCCATCCCCATTTCTACGCGTCCATGGTGTCGTGGAGCGAGGCGCTGGGGAATATCCCGATCCTGCTGCATGCCGCCGACCGCGACTGGGTCATGCGCCCGGCGCCGCAGGTGGAATTCTGGGAGGGCGACCGCCTGGTCCTGTCGGACGCCGTCACCCTCATCCGCTGTGGCGGGCATTTCCCCGGCAGCACCGCCCTGCACTGGCGCGACGGTCCCCGCCCCGGCGGCGCCCTGTTCCCCGGCGACGCGCTGCAGGTGGTGATGGACCGCCGGCACGTCACCTTCATGTACAGCTATCCCAATTACCTGCCCATGACGGCGGCGGATGTGCGGGGTATCCGCGACCGGCTGGCCGGCCTCCGGTTCGAGGATGTCTATGGCTATACCTGGGGCCGCAACATCATCAGCGGCGGGCGGGAAGCGGTGGACCGGTCCTTCGACCATTTCCTCGCGCGCCTAGAGACCTAAAGGCTTGGGCAGCGCCTCGAACGCCGGTCGGCCGAACAGATAACCCTGGATTAGGGTGATGCCGAGATCGCGAAGGGTGGCCAGTTCCTCGGCCGTCTCAACCCCTTCGGCCACCACGGTGATGCCCAGGGTCTGGCAAACCTGAACGATGGCAGCGACGATGGTCCGGCTGACGGAACGGTTGGCGACGTCACGGGTCAGTTCCATGTCGATCTTCAACACGTCCGGCTGGAACTTGGCCAACAAGGCGAGACCGGCGTAGCCGGCGCCGAAATCATCGATGGCGGCCAGGAAGCCCCGGCGGCGGTATTCATGGAATATCCCCAACAGGTGGGCCGGATCGTTGATGGGTTCATTTTCCGTCACCTCAAACATCAGGCGATCCAGGGCCATGCCCACGGCGCGGCTGGTCTGCACGGTGGTGCGCAAGCAATTTTCCGGCTGGTAGACCGCCGCCGGCATAAAGTTGATGGACAGGCGGGCGCCCGTGCCCGGCAGTCCCAGCGCCGCCGCCAGCTCTATGGCCTTGACCCGGCAGGCTTGATCGAAAGAATAGCGGTTGTCAGCATCCACGGCGGCCAGCACGGTGCCCGCACCTTCGCCATTCGGCCCACGCACCAGGGCCTCATAGGCAAAGACGGTACGGGCCGCGATATCAACGATAGGCTGGAAAGCCATCGTGAAGTCAAAGGATAGCTCCGCACCCTCGCGGCAGGCCTGGCAACCCATGGACGGACTCTTTCATGACGAAAAACGGGCTGAGCCGTGAGCGGTCCAACCACCGCTGCATATAATTCCACCTTCCCCGACTTCGACAAGGGGCCGGGAAAATCTGCGTCAGGCCTCCACCGCCACCTTGGCATGGCGGTCGATATAGGCGCCGATGTGCTGGGCCAGGGTGGCCGCCTGCATGCGGATGTCGGGCACGGCCGTCATTTCCCAGAAGGTGCCACGCGTGACCGGGCCGATGGCGTACAGCCCGGGAACCGGCCGGCCGCCGGCATCCAGAACCCGCGCCTCGGCGTCCACGTCCAGGCCCAGGTGCAGGGGGTCGGGGCGGATGGTGCCCTGGGCCAGCAGGTCGCGCACCAGCGGATCGGTCACCCGCAGGATGTCGCACGCCGGGCCGGAGCAGTTGATGACCTGGTCGACCGGGAAGGTGATGTCGCCATCCTCGTTCCGGGGACGGTAGGTCACGCGCACCCGGCCCTGCAGGGCGTCCGGCACCTCCTCAATGGATTGCAGCCGCCCGGCGGTGACGATCAGCGCACCCGTGGCCTGCAGGGCCGTCAGCTGGGTGGCGACGGCGGGCGCCAGGCGGTGGCGGTGCACGTCCCACCAAGGGCGTAGGTGGCGCAGGAAACGCTTCTTCTCGCCTAAGGGCAGGGCCTGCCAATAGGCCACCGTGCGCGGACGCAAGCTGTCGATCACCGGCTGCCAAGCGCGCCCCGCCGCCTGTTCCTGCCGCACCAGGCGGCGCACATGGGCCAGCGCGCGGGAGAGGGAGGTGGGCATATCCGGCGGCGGCGGCACCACGTGGGGCACGGCGTCCGTATGCCGGCGAGGCAGCAGGCCACGGCGCGACAGCGCCACGATCTGCCCCTGATGGCCGCGCGCCCGCAGGGACAGCACCGTGTCGACCATGGTGAGGCCAGTGCCCACCACCAGCACACTGTCGCGCACGCCGATGTCGCGTGCCACGCTGGGTGCCCAGGGATCGGGGTGGAAGCGGCTGGACCGGAAAAAGGCGCCGTCGAATAGGTGCGGCGGCTGCGGCGGGAAATTGCCGATGGCCAGCACGGCCGCGTCCAGCTTGTATTCCCGGCCCACGTCCAGGCGCACCACCATGCGCCCGCCCTCGTGCCGCAGGGCCACGGCCGTATCCGGCACCAGGATGAGGCGACCGGCGGAGCGTGACTGCTTGGCGGCGTCCGAGATCAGCTTTTGCAGGTAATGGCCGTAGGTCTGGCGCGCGACGAAACTGGCGGGGCCGGCGCCGGCCGCCCCCGGCACCGCATCGCCCTGCTGGCGCAGCCAGGCCAGGAAATGTTCCGGCTGGTCGGGGAACGCGCTCATGTTCCCGGCCCGAACGTTCAGCAGATGGGCGGGATTGCCGGTGGCGTAGGCCAGCCCCCGACCGAAGTCGGAGGCGCGTTCGATCAACAGGATGCGGGGACAGTCGGCCCCGCGGGACAGGAGGTGCAAGGCCAGCAAAGAACCGCTGAAGCCCGCGCCGATGATGGCGATGGTCGGCCGTGTCGTCATGGGTGTTCCTACCCGGCGCCGGTGGGGCGAGCCCAAGGGGACCGCAAATTGATCCCCATGCTCAATGGCGTCCACCCCCGCTGTCAAGCGACGTTTGGCTTACATACCACATTAGAGGTACCGTGAAATTGGGCAGGCCATAGATTAGCCAAACGCCACGCTATCTATACAATTCTGGCATGGCACCCCGCCGCGCTCCATTCCAGGTCGGCGCTTGCGGGACTGCGACGATCTGCGCCATGTTTCCATCGTATGTTGAATAAAAATTTGAACACAAAAAAAGTGTTGTTCATGTCCGTCATCCTGATGGCGGACGGCGACACCCCATTGGGAGCCTTCATCCATGACCGTTTCCTCAAGGTCCCTGCCCCAGGGCAAGCAGCGCCGGGCCGCCACCGCGCTGGCGTTGATCCTGGCCGCCCCCTTATTCATCCCGAACGCCCAGGCGGCCGATCCCGCGCCGCAAAACAATGCCGCCTTGAGCGACCTGGACGAGGTGGTGGTGACCGGCACGCGGCGCAGCGACCGCACCGTCGCCTCCTCCCCCGTGCCCATCGACGTGCTGCCGGTGGATGAACTGGAAAAGACCGGCCTGGTCCAGACCACCCAGATGTTGCGCGCCCTGGTGCCCAGCTTTAACTTTCCCCAGCCAGCCAACACCGACGGCACCGACCATGTGCGCCCGGCCACCCTGCGGGGCCTGAGCCCCGACCAAACCCTGGTGCTGGTCAATGGCAAGCGCCGCCACGTCAGCGCCGTGCTGAACCTGAACGGCAGCGTGGGCCGCGGGTCCGACGCCGTGGACCTGAACACCATCCCGTCCATCGCCATCGAGAAGATCGAGGTGCTGCGCGACGGCGCCGCCGCCCAATATGGGTCCGACGCCATCGCCGGCGTCATCAACATCCGTCTGAAGGGTCAGGACAGCGGCGGCAGCGCCGCCGTGGAATATGGTGAGTACGGCGCCGGCGACGGCCAGACCGGTCGGGTGGAGGCCAATGTCGGCCTGCCCCTGCCCCGCAACGGCTATGTCACCCTGTCGGCGGAGGCCCACCGGTCGCGGCCCACGGACCGGTCCGGCGACGACCCGCGCCAGCAATACCTGACGGCCGGTGACCCGCGCGAGGCCACCTTCGACCGCCACGACAGCCGCTTCGGCGATCCGCTGGACAAGGAATACAACCTTTTCCTGAACGCCAGCCTGCCGGTGAACGACAAGGCGGAGATCTACGCCTTCGCCAGCTTGGGCCAGCGCGACGGGCAGAGCGCCGGTTTCTTCCGCCGGGCGCAGGACGTGCGCACGGTGCGGACCCTGACGCCAGACGGCTATCTGCCCTACATCACGTCCAAGCAGTTGGACCTGTCGACCACGGTGGGTGTGCGCGGCGACCTGCCGGACGCGTGGACCTACGACCTGAGCGTCGATTACGGCCGCAACCGCTTCGACTATGGCGTGGAGAATTCCGTCAACGTGTCGCTGGGCACGGCCAGCCCGCGCGACTTCCACGCTGGCGAGCTGGTGTCGGACGAGCTGGTGGGCAACCTGGATGTGCGCAAGCTGGCCCACATCGGCTTCCTGCCCGACACGCTGTCCATCGCCGTAGGCACCGAGGTGCGGCGCGAGGATTACACGATCAAGGCCGGCGAACCCGCCAGCTACATCAACGGCGGCGTGCCGGTGCTGGACGGCCCATCCAGGGGCACGGCGGCCGCCCCGGGCGCCCAGGTCTTCCCCGGCTTCGAGCCGGCCGACGCCGGCACCAACAGCCGGGGCAGCGTCGGCACCTATGCCGAGCTGGAAACCAAGCTGACGCCCGACTTCCTGGTGAACCTGGCCGGCCGCTACGAGCATTACAGCGACTTCGGCGACACCACCAACGGCGAGCTGTCGGCCAAGTACGACCTGATCTCGGCCCTGTCCGTGCGTGGTGCCATCAGCACCGGCTTCCGCGCGCCATCCTTGGCCCAATCGCACTATTCCGCCACCAGCACGGTGTTCATCAACAGCGTGCCCTATGACGTCCGCACCTTCCCGGTGACGGACCCGGCAGCGAAGGCCTTGGGTGCCGAGCCGCTGAAGCCGGAGAAGTCCACCAACTACAGCGCCGGCCTGGTGTTCCGCCCCACGGACAACTTCTATGCCACTGTGGATTTCTACCAGATTGATATCGATGACCGCATCGTGCTGTCGGAAAACCTGACGGGCGCGGCGGTGGTGCGACTGCTGGCGGCCAACGGCGTCACCGGCATTGGCGGCGGCCGCTTCTTCACCAACGCCGTCGATACCCGCACCCGGGGTGTGGATATCGTCGGCCGCTATGCCATCGACCTGGGCGACGTGGGCAGCCTGTCGCTGACCGCCGGCCTGAACCTGAACGACACGGAAGTGACGCGGGTGGAAGGCAATCCGTCGCAGTTGGCCAGCCTGGGGAGTACCGTCTTCCGCTTCGGCCGGTCGGAAAAGGGCCGCATCGAGAAGGGCCAGCCCAAGAACAAGCTGAACCTGGCGGCAACGTACGACTGGGACAAGCTGTCGACCACGGTGCGCACCACCCGCTATGGCAGCACCACCTCACTGGACAGCAGCAACCCGGCGCTGGACCAGACCTATGGGGCCAAGTGGATCACCGACATCGCCATCAGCTATCAGGTGACGAATGCCATCGGCGTGACCATAGGGGCGGACAACGTGTTCGACGTCTATCCCGACAAGGTCATCGCCGCCAACAGCACGAGCGGCATCTATCCCTACAGCAACTACTCGCCCTTCGGCTTCAACGGGGCGTTCTACTACGGCCGCGTCAGCTACAAGTTCTAAGGCGGTCAATGAGACGACGGCCGCCCCCGCGAGTTCACCGGGGCGGTCGTCTCCTTTTCCTCAGGCCTTGGGCTCCTCAGGCCTTGGGCGCGGGCTTGGGCTTGTGCGCATCGAGGAAGGCGCGAAACTGGTCCTGGTCCAAGAAATACAGTTCCAGGCACTTGTCGTAATCGGCCTTGTCCTTGATGACGCGGCAGAGGGTTTCCGCGTCCTCATTCTCCTTCTGCTGCTGAATCACCGCCTTCTTGTCGGCATCGGCCGGCGGGGCGCTCTGGGCAGCCGCAGGCAGGGACAGCAGCAGCGAAGCGGCAAGCGGGGTGCAAAGGGTGAGGGCGGAAAGGGCGCGCACCTTGGGATCTCCTGACGGCTGGAAAGACGCCCCGGGACGGGAGCGCCCTGATCAGCCGGAAGTTTAGCGGCCAATGGTTAAGGTTCAACATCCCGTTTTGATAGCCGGCGGCTATGGCGGGACACCCATAACCGGCTTGAAAGTCTTCCCGGATTTGGGCGGTGGCACCGCTGGCCGCCAACGCCCATAATGCCCTGGACTGGCAACGGCGTATCCGCCCCGTGGCCCCCGCCCCTGGACGCGTCGACGGCCCGACCCTGACCCATCCCGGCGGTGGGCCATCCGTGGGCGGTTGAAATGACAAGGGGCGAGGGGCATGAGTATGGGGGCATTGCGTACCCAAAGGGGGCCTACCCAGACGGGGCGCACCCAGACGGGGCGTATCTGGGCGACGCGTATGCGCGCCATTCTGGCGGCGTGTGGCCTGGTGCTTCTGGCCGCCTGTGCCGCCGATGGCGGCCATGGCGACGCACCAGCGTCCGTTTCCCCCGCTCCCGCCCTGGCCGAAGCTCCCCAGACACCAGAATCCCGGACGTCCGCTCTGTTCGCCCACCTGCGCGCCGACCCGGTGCGGCTGGCCATGTTCCTGCGCCGCATGCCCAAGGGCGCCGATCTGCACAACCACATGAGCGGCGGCATCTATGCCGAGAACATGGTGGATTGGGCGGCGGCGGACTCGGCGTGCGTCGACCCCAAGGCGCTGGTGCTGAAGCCAGCCCCCTGCACCGGCGGCCTGGTGCCGGCGGCCGACGCGCGGCGCGATGTCGGCCTGTACAACCGGCTGATCAACGCCCTGTCCATGCGCAACTTCGTGGCGGGTGCCGAATCCGGGCACGACCATTTCTTCGACAGCTTCGCCAAGTTCGAACCGGCGCTGAAGACCCGGGTGCCCGAGATGTTGGCGGAGGCGGCGAACCGCGCTGCCGCCAGCCATGTGCTGTACCTGGAACTGATGTGGTCCAACGGGATGTCCAAGGCGGCGGCCCTGGCCGTTCCGCTGGGCACGCCGGCCCCCGGCACCATCGCCGGCGACACCGCCACGTTCGAGGCCTGGCGCGCCAAGGTGGAACCCGGCCTGACGGCCATCATCGCCGCCGCGAAGGCGGATACCGACGCGGCGGAAGCCCAGATGCGCCACATCCTGCATTGTGGCACGGCGGACGCCCAGCCGGGCTGTGCCGTCAGCATCCGCTATCTGGCCCAGGTCATCCGCGTGCTGCCCGCCCCGCAGGTGTTTGCGCAAAGCCTGTACGGCTATGCCCTGACAGCCGCCGACCCACGCTTCGTCGGCATCAACTTGGTGGCGCCGGAGGACAACCCGGTGACGCTGAGGGACTATGGCCTGCAGATGCGCCTGCTGGGTTATCTGGGCCGGCGCATGCCGGCGGCCAACCTGTCGCTGCACGCCGGCGAATTGGCCCTGGGCCTGGTGCCGCCGGAGGACCTGCGCGACCACATCCGCCTGGCAGTGGAGGTGGCCGGCGCCAAGCGCATCGGCCACGGCGTGGACATTGGGCAGGAGATGGACGCCCAGCATGTGCTGAAGACCATGGCCGACCGGGGCGTGCTGGTGGAAATCAACCTGACCAGCAACGACGTCATCCTGGGCGTGACGGGCCGCGACCACCCCATCACCGCCTACCGCGCCTTCGGCGTGCCCCTGGCCCTGTCCACCGATGACGAGGGCGTGTCGCGCATCGACCTGACGCATGAGTATGTGCGCGCGGCGGAAACCTACGGTCTGGATTACGCCACGCTGAAGGCCTTCTCCCGCAACGGGCTGGAGCACGCCTTCCTGCCGGGCGCCAGCCTGTGGGGCACGCCGGGGCAGCTGACGGCCGCCTGCGCCGCCGATCATCCCGGCACGAGCCCGTCCGCCGCCTGCCAGACCTTCCTGGATCAGAGCCAGAAGGCCGCCCTGCAATGGCGGCTGGAGGCGGACTTCCACGATTTCGAGGCGGCCGTGGCCGCCGAGGCCGAAAGCGGCTTGTGGGGCCAGGGCCAGGGCCCTAAAACCACCGCCGCATCCCCTGGCCCATCCCCCACCTGAGCAGCGAAGCGAGACCGCGCCCATGCGCCTTCTGATCGACACCGATACCGCCGGCGATGACGCCTTTTCCCTGCTGCTGGCCCTGCGCAATCCCAAGGTGACGCTGGAGGCCATCACCATCTGCCACGGCAACGTGACCTTCGACCAGTGCGTGGAGAATGCGCTGTACACGGTAGAGGCCGCCGGCCGCGGCGGGGAGGTGCCGGTCTACCCGGGCGCCCGCCTGCCCATGATGCGCAAGCCGCTGGACGCGGCCTACGTCTTCGGCAAGGACGGCATGAGCGACGCCAATTATCCGCCGGCCAAGCAGCGGCCGGAAGCCAAGCACGCCGTCGACGCCATCATCGACACCGTCCTGGCCCACCCGGGCGAGGTCACCATCATCGCCCAGGCGCCCCTGACCAACCTGGCGCTGGCGGTGATGAAGGAACCGGCCATCGCCCAGGCCACCAAGCATTTATGGATCATGGGCGGCACCGACAATGCCGTGGGCAACGTCACCAGCGCGGCCGAGTTCAACTTCTACGTCGATCCCGAAGCCGCCAAGATCGTGGTCAACGCCGGCTTCAAGGCCAGCCTGCTGACCTGGACCCGCTCGATGGTCGAGGGTGTCATCACCAGCGCCGAGTTGGACGCCATCGCGGCCCTGGGCACGCCTGTTTCCCGGTTCTTCACCCGCGTGAACCGCGACAGCCTGGCCTTCTCGCGTGAACGCCAGCGCATCGACGGCAGCATCCATCCCGACGCCCTGACCTGCGCCTGCGCCCTGAATGAGGCCCTGGTGCTGGAGGCGGAGGAGTGCGTGGTGGACGTTGAGACGGCCGGCACGCTCACGCGCGGCTATTCCAGCGTCTCGTCCGCCATCCTGCCGGACGCGGCCGATGCCGATCCGGACCTGGTGCCCCAGGTGCCCAACATGCGCGTCATCAAGCGCGCTGACCGCGAAGGTTTCGTCCGCATGATGACGGACGCCGTCCGCTGATCCGGGGTGGCGCCGCCGCCACTACCGATGGTGGCGCTTTCTCCCGCAGCCCCTCTGGTGTAGCCTATCTGGATTAGAAATACGAACCGACCCGTTTCCAGACTACCTTAGTTAACGCACGTCCCGACACCTTCGATCGTCCAGGACCGGACAGGCGGGGGCTAGATGAGTGGCACCATCATGGACCGCCGCGCCCTGTTGCTGGGGGCTGGTTCCGCTGGCTTGGGTATGGCCCTAGGGCCGTATGCCGCCCGCGCGGTGGCGGCGCCCTTGCGTTTCGTCTACGCCGATAATGTGGTGCCCTTCAGCTATGCTGATGCGGACGGCAACGCCACCGGCCTGCTGAAAGACGATGTGGACATCGTGACCTCGGCCGCCGGCTATAGCCAGACCACCAGCCTCATGCCCTGGGGCCGTGCCCAGGCCATGGTGCGGGCCGGCCAGGCCGACGGCTTCTGCACCGTGCCCTCAGCCGATCGGGCCGCTTATGTCCAGTTCTGCCTGCAGCCGGTGATGACCAGCGACATCGGCATCTGGCACCGCCGCGACGACGATCGTTTCAAGTCGATTGGCAGCCTGGAGGAACTGGCGGCTTTCCGTCTGGGCAGCTACGTCGGCAACGGCTGGGCGACGGAGCACGTGGACGCCATCCCCACGCTGGCGGTGGTACCGGAGCCCGTCAGCGTGCTGAAGATGCTGGCCGCTGGCCGTATCGACGCCTTTGTCCATGATGAGCTGCAGATGGGCTATCTGGCCCGCGCCGCCGGCCTGACCGGCACCTTGGCCTATACCCCGCGCCCCTTCCTGGGCCAGGTGGTGCGGACCCTCGCCATCCGGCGCAGCCTGCCCGACTGCGCCGCCGTGGTGGCGGCCCTGGACGCCGCCATTCTGGCCCGGCGCGCGGACCTGGACGCCCTGGCCCGCCGCGTGCGTCTGGGCATGGCCTGACCGAAGGCGCGCTTAGAAGAACGCCGCGCCAGGGTGTAGACTGGCGTCCGTGGGAAACGGGGGCCCGCGTGGACAGGAAAAGCCGACATCAAGAAAAAGGCCTGGGGCCATGGGCATGGCGCGTGGCACTGCTGACAATCGCCCTTCTCGGTGTATGGGGGGGAGCGGACGCGTCCCCTGCACCCAGCGGCGCGCCGACACCGGTCCTGGAACTGCGCATCCCACGCCACGGGCCGTTGGATGCCAAAGCGCCCAGCATGTGCGAGGAAATCCTGCTGGCCTTGACGCGCCAGGTGGCCGGCGTGCGGTTGGTATGGTCCACTGACTGGCTGACCCATGACCGGGCGGTACAGGAACTGGCGGCGGGCCGGCTGGACACGGATTGCGGCTACTACCGCACGGCGAAACGGGAAGCCCGGATACTCTATTCCCGCCGCGCCGTCATCCGCATGGAAACGGTGCTGGCCGTGCGCACCAACGACCCGGCCGCCATCGCCACCTTCGATGAGCTGCGCGCGGCGCTGGCGGATGGACACGACACCATCCTGGTCAACGCCGGCTCCGCCTTTCTGGATCGGCTGCACCGCGCCGGCATCGAGGACCGCAACATCGACGCCTGGGCCGCGCACAGCGACACCAACCTGCGCAAATTGATGAGCGGCAGGGGCCGATTCTTCATCTTTCGCAACCCTGGCCTAACCGAGGTCATCCAGAGCAACGGCTGGGACGGGCGGATTCGCATACTGCCCCAGCCGCTGGCGGTGGAGGATCAATATATGGTCTTCTCCCGCCACCTGGATCCTGAGGTGCGGGAACGGCTGGAAGCGGGGCTGGACCGCCTGGCCGCGGACGGCACGCTGGAACGCATCGCCCGGCGCCACGCGGGCCGCGCCCCTGGGCTTTGATCCCTTAGCGGAACGCGATCATGGCTGATCGCAGCTTGCTCTAGTCCGCGTCCTTCACGCAGCGAAAGCCCACCAAGGCGGAGCGATCGCGGGAGGGGGCCATCAGCAACAGCTTGCCGTGCTGGTCGTTGCGGTAGGCCTGCGGGAAATACCAGATGGAGCCCTGGGGCTGGTACAGGCTGCCGCCGCGCAGGATGGCGGCGCGGGTGTGCTCGTCCTGGTACTCATCCGTCCACTGCCAGACATTACCCACCAGATCCTGGACACCGAAGGGGCTGGCCCCCGCCGGATGGGCGCCCACGGCATCGGGCGGCCGCACGGCGCGGCCCCGTTCCGGCACGGGCACGGCGTCATCCCGCCAGGTGTCGCCCCAGGGATAACGGCGGCCATCCCGCCCTTGCGCCGCGTACTGCCATTCCCATTCGTGCGGCAGTCGCTTGCCCGCCCAGGCGGCGTAGGCGCGCGCATCTTCCTGCGACACCCAGGTGACGGGCCGGTCGTCCCAGCCGGCGGGATAGGTGCCGCCCTTCCAATCCTTCAGGAAGTTGCGGTCGTCCTTGGGACGGTAGCCGCTGGCGTTCAGGAAACGCTTGAACTGCGCGTTGGTCACGGGGAAGCGGTCCATGAAGAAGCGCGGCAACGACAGGCGATGTTCATGATAGCGCCGCGCCTCCCCCTCCCAGGGGTAGGCCACATCGACACCGGCGCTGGTGCCGCCCTCGATCTCCAGCCCCTGGACGCGGAAGGTGAAGTCGCCGGGCGGGATTTCCACCATGCCGTCAGGCGCTGTAGCGGCGGGCGCCGTGGCTGGGATATCGACCAGGCGCTGCGGCAGCGGAGCCCACACGCGCGGTAGGTTGGCCAGATCCGTGACCGTCAGCGCCTTCATGCGCTCCATCAGTCCGCGTATAGCGGGGTCCGGCGCGCCGGGTAGCGCCAGGACGGTGCCGAAGCCCTGAGCCTCCAGCGGGAAGGACAGGAGAAGCTGATCACCCTCCCGCCGCGGTGTCAGCTCCACGCCATGGTAAAGGTCGAAATAGCGCAGGGCCGTTCCGTCCGCCGGTACGGCCAACACCGTCTGGTCCAGCGGGTGGTCGTTGCGGTTCACGATGGTCCAGGCCACCCGGCCGTCCGTACCCGGCCAGCGGCTGGCGTACACCCCCGCGGCGCGGGTGGGGTAAAAAGGCTGCCAATCGGGGCTGGACAGCAGCGGCCCCAGGCCCCGCTCCAGGGTCGCCACGCGGCGCATCGCCTCGCCATCGCGGGCGCTGACGCCGTTCCAGATGCCCCAGACGTTCTCCCACGCCTCCCAGCCGATGCCGTTGAAAAAGGCGTAGTGCAGGTCGTCGGTCTTGTCCCGGGCCCAGCGGTCCGAGATGTTGACCATGTGCCGGGGCTCCAGCCACTTGTAGCGGTCGACCTTGGGCACCGGCGCGAAGGTGTATTGGCCCCAGGACATCAGGTCCCAGGCCACGGCCTCATCCGCCAGCACCCCCTCCGGCTGGAAGGCCAGGGGGTGGCCGGCCTTGTCGGCCGCCAGGGAAAACGCCAGGGGCACGCCGTCCTGGGTGTCGCCGTTGATGCCGTCGATGCCGACCTCCCTGGCCAGCTCGGCGATGGCCTGCGGCCAGGGACGGTCCGGCGCCCGCGTTCCCTGGTCCCACATCATCATGGGTAGCAGCACACGCACGCCCCGGCGATGGAAGTCCGCCACCATGGCCTTCACCGCCGGCAGCCCGCCCGGCAGGTTGGCCACCTGGTCCAGCTGGTTGCGGTCATCGATGCCCATGTTGGGGTAATCGGGCCACAGCAGCACGGCGTCGATGCCACCGAAGCGGGCCGTCAGGTCATCCAGGTAGCGGTCGATGGTGTAGCGGCCGGCCACCGGGTCATAGAAATAGCCATCCTCCACCATCATCTGGGTCTGAACGAAACTGGTGCGCGTCCAGGCCAGGCGGGGATCGTCATAGCGGGCGGGGTCGTAGCCGATGCGGATGCGCCGTTCCTGGCGCCAATGACGTACATCCGCCAACCAGGCCTCGTAATCCGCGTTCGCGCACTCCCGCGTTCCGCCCTCCCAAGCCTCCCGCCAAGTGAGGCAGGCGGGGCCGTTGATCATCAGCTGTTTCCAGCTGCCGTAGGGCACCGCCTGGGTGTCCTGCGCCCCGGCGGCACCGGTCACAAGCATACCTAGAAAAGCGGCGGCCAGCAGGCGGCGCATGGAATGTCTCCCTACTGCCGGGCCAGCAGGCCGGTCATCAGTAGGTCCAGGATGCCTTCCTTGTCCTCCTTCAGGCAGACCTGGGCGTTGGCCGGGCCTGGCGCCGGCGTCGTCTCCCCCTTGTCGCCCACGACCAGGCGCAGGGGCGTCGTGTGGCACAGTCTGGGGTCCAGGACATAGGCCACGGGCACCAGGTCAAACAGCGTGGGCGTGATCTGGCCCCAGCCGTTGAGGTGGCGCCACTGGTGATACATCAGGGCCAGGGCGTCGGTCATGGGCGTGCCGGCGGCGAACAGCAGGTCGCGCTTCACCTCATCCAGCTTCAGCCGAGTGCTGTCGAGGGGCATCACCACCAGGGGCACGCCGCTGGTGAACAGCTTTTTGGCCGAGCCGATGTCTGAATAGATGTTGTATTCCGGCGTCGGTCCCTTCAGCGGGCCGTAGCCCGTGTCGTCATAGCCGGCGTAGACGGAGCCGCCCATCATCACCACGCGCTTCAGCTTGGCGAAGCCGACCGGGTCGCGGTCGATCAGGGCGCCCAGGGTGCTGGGCGGGGCCAGGGAAATGAGCGTGACCTGCCCGGGGTAGCGCCGCGCCTGTTCCAGGATAAAGTCCACGGAGGACGGCACGGGCGAAGCCGGGGCCGGCTGCCCCTCCGCCCAACGCTTTTGCGTATAGGGGGTGGTGTTGGGGGTAGCGGGTCCTTGCGCCACGGGAATGTCCCCGCGCCCGGCGATGGCCAGCAGGCGCTGAAGCTGGCGCACGCGCAGGCCCGTGTCGCCCCACGCGGCCGTGACGCCCAGAATGTCAAGGTGCGGGTCGTTCAAAGCCGCCGCCAGGGCGAAGGCGTCATCGATGTCGTCGCCGATGTCGGTGTCGATGATGACCTTTTCCCGGGCCGGCGTCGCCGCTGTGGAGGCCGCCAAGCCGGGCCCGGCCAGCGGCACGAAACAGAACACGCCCGCGCACAGCCGCAGGAACAGGAAGGCGATCCGGGACAGCCGGTTCATGGAAAAGGTCCCCGTCAGGGCCAAGGGCCGCGCCCCGTTGGGGGCCGGATACGGACAGGGGCCCGCCGCTGCCACGGCCGGCCCCTTCCACTAGCGGTATCACGGAAGCCTGGCGGCAACCAGCCGCCAAGCTTCCGGAGAGGCGCCTACACCATCAGAACGAGTACTTGGCCTGCACACCGATGATGCGGGGCTCGTTGACCATGCCCGTCAGGTTGTTGAAGTCGATGGCGCCGATGACGCGCACCTGGTCCAACACGTTACGGACGAAGGCCGCGACCTCATAGCCGGCGTCATTCTTGTAGCCCAGGCGCAGGCCGCCATCCAGCAGCCACTTGCCGGTGAACTCCGTCGACTTGTACAGGAAAAAGTTCACGTCGCTGCGGTAGGCCCAGTCGGTGTAGAAGAACACCTCACCCTTATCGCCCACCGGCACGCCATAGCGGAACGTGGCGTTCAGCACCCATTCCGGCGCCTCGGGCAGCGGGTTGCCGTCCAGCAGGGCGTTGCCCTGGGCGTTCAGCGCGTTGGTCACGGTGCAGCCACCGCCGCAGGTGGCGACCGACACGTTCGGGTCCTGGATTTCGGTGTGGTTGTAGCTGCCACCGAAGGTGACCAGCATGTGCTCCACCGGCTTGGCCTCCAGCTCCGCTTCCACGCCGTAACCGACGGCATGGTCGGCGTTCAGCAGGCGGGCGGTATTGCTGGCGCCGCCCACGGCGGTCAGCTGCATGTCGCTGGTGTCGTAGTAGTAGCCGGTCAGGTTGAAGCTGGCGCGCTTGTCGAACAGCGACGACTTGACACCCGCCTCATACGAGATGGTGGTCTCGGCCTTCGCGGTCGAGGTGGAGTTGGCGAAAGTGATACGATCCTGGATGGACGGGGCTAGATAGCCGGTCGCCACGCGGACGAAGGCGTTCACGTCGCTGTTGATGGCATAGTCGGCCGACACGTCCCAGGAGGCGTTGCCGCCGTTGACGCTGGTGCGCAGGTAGATCGGGCCGGTGTAGCCGAAGTCACGGATGGACTCGACCGACTTGTTGTCGTGCGAATAGCGCACGCCGCCGCCCAGAGTCAGGGCATCGGTGACCTTGTACTTCACCGAACCGAAGACGCCGTCGGTCTCGCTGCGGTCCTTGTGGCGGACCTGATCGTCGATGGCGCCGGTGGCGGTGATGTAGTCGTAATCCTTACCGGCCAGGTAAGAGTTGAAGTAGTACAGGCCGCCCTGCAGCAGCCACGGCCCCAGGTCGTTGGAGGCGAAGCGCACTTCCTGGCTCAGCTCGCGCGGGGAGTTGTAGCCGCCGGTTTCCACCGAGAACGGCACGTCGGAGGGCACGCCGCCGTCGATGTCGCCGCGGCTGAACACGTTGGCGCGCTCATAACCGCTGACCGAAGTGACGGTGACGGGGCCGGCATCGTAAACGATGTGCAGGTTGGAGCCGAAGGAGTTCAGCTTCTGCGGGTTGGCGCCGTCCTGGTTGGCCTTCTCAATGTCGAAGCCGGGGACCAGGTCGTTGGTGCCCTTCTGGATAATGTTGGCGCGGAACAGGCGGGCGGACCCGTCCAGCTGGCGGCCATGGACGTTCAGCAGGACATCCAGGTTCTCATTGGGCGTGTATTCCAGCTGGAACCGGCCGGCCAGGTCGCGATAGCCCTCGAAGTCGGTATCGTTCTTCGTGGAGATGTCTTCGTTCTGCACCCAGTCGTTACGGCGCTGCAGATTGACCGAGGCACGATACTTCAGCACATTCTTGACGATGGGGCCGCCCACGGCGCCGGTGAAGTTCACCGTGTCATAGGTGCCATAGGTCAGGTCGGCGAAGCCGCCGAAGGTGTCGCTGGGCTTGGCGCTGTCGATCTTGACCACGCCGGCCGGCGTGTTCTTGCCGAACAGCGTGCCCTGCGGGCCGCGCAGCACTTCCACCGCACCGACGTCGAAGACCGGGAAGGCCTTCAGCATGGGGTTTTCCATGGCGACGTCGTCGAACACCACCGACACCGGCTGGGAGGCGTTGGGGTCGAAGTCGGCGTTGCCCAGGCCGCGGATATAGAAACGGGGATAAGTGCGGCCGAAGGACGACTCAGCCTGCAGGCTGGGGGCGCGGCCCGCCAGGAAGCGGATGTCCTGGCCGCCGGAGTTCAGCACGTCCAGCTTTTCACCGCTGATGGAGGTGACGGCGATCGGCACCTCACGCTCCAGCGCTGGCCGGCGTTCGGCCGACACGATGATCTCGTCCAGCTTGTCGGAACTGTCATCGGCGGCCCGCGCCACGCTGGCCAGACCCAGCAGGCTCAACGCCGACATACCCAGCAGCGCGGACTTCAGCCCGCGGCTCTTCTCAACCCTCATCATGCTCGATCCCTTCACTTTTTCCAGGCCCTTGCCAGACCTGCTTTTGCGTTGCCCGTCGCACCGGTCCCCGCGCCAAAAGGCTAGGCTGGGAACAGCCGGGGGAGGGTACACGGCAGATTTCGTTTGCGGCAGCCCCACTACTACCGAAGGTCTTTCAAATCCAACAAGAAAGCGAGGACCCGACCGAAATTTTGCCGCAACGCACATATTTGACGCGCGAGTGTTGCCGCAATGCGGCACCCCATCCCGGCTTCTAGCAAGAACGGCGCCAATTCCAGCCGCCCTGGGCGTGTAAGGAGGGCGTTGGTCGGTTGCCGCGGCATCGATGCAAACTGCCCAATATTTAAGCATTGCCCGATGAGGACATGCCCGATCCTTAGGCGCGGGCGCTGGGATGTCGAATGACGCCCGCGCCGCCTTGGAAAGGCCACAGTATAAAGGTGTGGTCTCCGCCCGGGCGGCCGGGCCTTTGGGGCCGATAGCCTCCGGATATTTCGCCCCCGCGATTGGCCGCGGGGAGGCTTGAGGTTTTAGGATGGAACAGCGGGATGGGGTTATGGTAACCCCTGAGCGGTTGAGGATGCCCTGCGCCATCCCTGATTGGGGCCACAGCCCTTTCAGGTGGCGGCGGATTTCCTCAAGAGGCTGACCGCCATGGCCTTGTTCCACCGGGTGCCGACAGTCAGATGTTTCCGGCGCGCCCGCGCCTCCAGAGAGGTCGAGTGGCCACCGTCCTGGGACCGAGAGCTGGTGAGATTAGTTTTGGAGCCGTCTTTCACATGATAGTCGCCGGTAAGCCGCTTTCCGCCCAGGCGGACCCCATTCCGCCCACCAAGCCAGCCGCGACGCCCAACCGGGCACGTCTGGCCCTGCGTGACCTGGCAAGCGGCCTGGGCCAGCATTGGCTTTGGCGCGCCATGGCCATGCAGGACATCGTGCTACGTTATCGCGGCTCCGTGCTGGGCCCGCTGTGGCTGACGTTCAGCACAGCCATCATGATCGCGGCCATGGGTTTCGTTTACTCCCAGATCTTCCATCTGGACCCGGTACGCTATGTCCCCTTCCTGACCCTAGGCCTGCTGGTCTGGCAGTTCATCTCGTCGGTGATCACGGACGGCTGTTCCGCCTTCATGTCGGTGCAGCACGCCATCCAACAGGTTCGACTGCCTTATACGGTGCATGTGCTGCGCAGCGTCTTCCGCAACCTGCTGATCCTGGGCCACAACGCCGTCCTGATCCCCATCGTCTTCCTGTTGATGGGGCACGGCATCGGCTGGGGCGCGCTGATGGTGATTCCCGGTCTTATCCTCCTGTGCGTCAACGGTTTCTGGATCAGCATCCTGCTGGGTATGCTGAGCGCCCGGTTCCGTGACGTTCCGCCGATCGTGGCGGCGCTGCTCCAAGTCATCTTTTTCGTGACGCCCGTCTTCTGGACCGTGGAAACGCTGGGCAAGTATCGGCATGTGGGCGACTTCAACCCCCTGTTTGCCGCCATCGACGTCGTTCGCGCGCCATTGCTGGACGAGCCGTTCGCCCCTTATTCATGGTCCATCGTGGGTATCATGACCGTGGGCGGACTGTTGGTGACCGCCATTTTCTTCAGCCGCTTCCGGTCCCGGATCGCTTACTGGGTGTGATTTATGGCCTCCCTGCATCTGCATGACCTGACGGTCGAATTCCCCATCTATCAGGCGAACGGCCGCTCACTGAAGAAAGCGCTGTTTTCGGCGCCCATGGGTACCAACCTGGCCCGTGACGCCGCCAATCGCATCCTGGTTCGCGCGCTGAACCATCTGACCTTGACGATCGACAAGGGCGACCGCGTCGGGCTGATCGGCCCCAATGGATCGGGCAAGACGACGCTGCTCAAGACCCTGGCCGGGATTTATGAGCCCACCAGCGGCACCCTTCACACCCTAGGCCGCGTTTCTGCGCTGCTGGATGTGCAGATGGGCATGAACCCGGATGCCACTGGCCGCGAGAACATCATGCTGCGCGGCATGTACATGGGCATCCACCCCAAGGATATGCAGGTCCATGTCGAGGAGGTGGTCGAGTTCACCGAACTGGGTCCGTACATCGACATGCCGGTGCGCACTTATTCCGCCGGCATGATGTTGCGCCTGGCCTTCGCCGCGTCCACCTGTGTCGAGCCCGAGATCCTGCTGATGGATGAATGGCTGGCGGCGGGCGACAGCCATTTCTTGGCCAAGGCCCAAAAACGCATGGAAGATTTCGTGCAGCGGTCCAGCCTGATGGTGCTGGCCTCCCATTCTCTGGATCTGCTGGAGAGGTGGTGCAACAAGGGGCTGTACTTGCGTAACGGCAACGTGATCGCTTACGGTCCGCTGAAAGAGGTGGCGGACATCTACCAGCAGTCGCTGGCAGAGGCCTGAGCCCGCCGCTTGCCCCATCCCAATCCCCAGGGCATGCCCAGGGACACTCCGGAACCCGCCGTCGATCATGGTCAGAAAATACGTCTGGGCAGGCATCTCCGTCGTGCTTGCCGTCCTCGTGTTCAGGCTTAGCCAGGGTGGGGATTCCGCGTCCTTTTTCCTGACCATCCGGGAATTGGCCAAGCCACTGGCCACGGTTTACCTGGCCTTGTTCGGTCAGCCGGAATTCGCCCTGGTACTGGCCGCCGGCATGATGCTGGCCTGTGTCGCCCTGCTGGGCGGCTTCTGGGCGGGCCAGGTCCGTCGCACGCTGGACACACTGAAGACCATCACGGGCTCCGCCATGCTGATCATGGGGGAACCGAACGACCGCCGGGTCGGATCGATGAAGCGCCTGATGGAATCCAGTCCGCTGCTGATTGACGAATGGCGGATGTTCGAATCCACATTGTTGGACGCCGGCCAGGGTGCCCAGCGGCGCGCCTACTCTACCATTCGTCCTCAGGAATATTTTTCCATGGAGGCCATGGAAAGCCGCGGCCTGGATTTCCGCTTTTACGTCGCCTTGCCCAACTACTTCGTGGGCGTGGGCCTGATGTTCACCTTCCTTGGCCTGGTGGCCGGCTTGTATTTCGCCAGCAAGGGTCTGCAGATGGGTGATCTGGCGCAGGCCCGGCAGGCGCTGGGCCAGTTGCTGGCCGCATCTACCATGAAGTTCGTCAGTTCCGTCGTCGGCATCGGCGCGTCACTGGTGACGTCGATGGTGGTCCGCCATTGGCAACGCAAGGTTCAGGCGGCGCTGGATGACCTGTGCCGCGCCATCGAACTCTGCTTCCCCCTGATCTCTGCCCATCGCCTGATGGGTGACTGGACACAGGACGGGGCGGCCGCCGCGGTATCGGCGCCGCGCCCCCCGCTCTCCCCCGCACCCCAGCCGGATATCGCCGGCCAGGCGCCGTAAGACGGGAAGGCTGTCATGCGACGGGGAACCAGGGCACACGGGGACGACCAGGAAAGCTACTTCGCTTCCATGTCGGACCTGATGGCCGGCATCGTCTTCATCTTCCTGATCATGCTTATGGCCCTGTCGATGTACAACATCGACGAGACCCCCAAGCAGCAGGATCAGCAGTCGGAGCAAGACTACCAGGAAACCATCGCCAAGATCATGGCGGAGCGTGCCCGCATGGTGGAGGCGCTGCGCCGGGATTTGGAAGCCCGGCACATCGCGGTAGAGGCCGACGCCGCCAAAGGCATCCTGACGTTGCCTTCCGCGCAGTTCTTCGCGCCCGGTGCAGCCGCGCTGAAGCCCGAGGGCCGTGAAAAAATGGCCGAAGCGGCCACCTTGCTGGCCCGCTATCTCACCTGCGACGGCAATACGCCGGGTATGGCGGCGGGTGCCTGCCCCACCACCGCCCCGGTGGAGCATGTGGATGCCGCGATTACCAAGGTTGCGTCGGCCGCCACCGTCTCGGGAGCCCCGGCGCCGGAAACGGTCGCCCGCATCCAGGCGCTGGAAACCAGCGCCGCGCTGACCTCCACCCAACCGCTGTTGTATGAATTGCTGGGCCGCGCGGGACGGCCGGTGCTGACGGTGCGCGGCGTGGCGCAAGTGCCACCGGCGCCATCCGCGCCAGCGGGCGGACACGGACATCATCCGCCCCCAGCGACGGCGCCCAGCGCGGTCGATCAGATGACCCTTACCTTCACCATGGCGCTCCCTCCCCGCCGGTAAGGGAGGCCGCTCCAGCCCGAGGGCCTCATGTCATCTTCCGCCGCCTTCGTCCGCTATGCCTTTGATCACTTGCTGCCATTGTGCCGCGACCGGTTCGCTGACACGATCCATGGCGGCTTCCATGAACGACTGGATCCGGCGGAACAGCCCCTGCCCCTGGGCTACAAGCGGTCCATGGTGCAGGCCCGGCAGCTGTACGTGCTGGCCCATGGCGCTTTGTCGGGAGATCGCAGCGGCCAAGACGCCGCGGAACAGGGCTACGACTTCCTGGTCCGCAATTTTTGGGATGACCGTAACGGCGGCTGGTTCTTCAAGGTGCTGCCCGACGGTCAACCCTTGGACAGCTCCAAGGACTTTTACGGTCACGCCTTCGTCTTGTTTGGCCTGGCCTACGCCCATGCCGCTTTCGCCGCCCCCCGCGCCCTGACGCTGGCGCAGGAAACCTGGGTGCTGATGCGCGACCGCCTGGCCATGCCGGCGCTGGCGGACGGCGGCTGGGGCGGCCTGGCGGAAGGGGCAAGTGCCGACTGGGTCCCCAACGGCGCGACGCGCCGCCAGAACCCGCACATGCACCTGCTGGAAGCCCTGTTGGCCTTGCATGAGTTTACTGGTGACGGCGCGTGGCTATCGGAGGCGACCGCCGTCATCCGCCTGTTCCAGGCCCGCTTTTTTGACGGCGCGACGAATACCCTGGGAGAATTCTTCACCCAGGATTGGCGTTCCGATCCCGTCACCGGGCATATCGTCGAGCCCGGCCACCATTTCGAGTGGGCCTGGCTGCTGGACCGTTACGCCAACCAGGGCGGCGACACGTCCGTACTTCCCCTGGCCGACGCCCTGTTCGACAAGGCGGTGGCGCATGGCTTCCTGCCCGACGGGGGCATCATGGACCAGATGGATCCCCAAGGCGCGCCCATCCTGCGTACCCGCCGCATCTGGCCGGTGGCTGAAGCCATCAAGGCAGCCTTGTCGCAGGCCCGCCGGCACCACGGGACCAGCGCCGGCGATGCCGCAAGGGCGCTGGCTCAGAGGCTTATGGACCATCTGCGGGCAGCCTTCCTTGACCCGGCCGACGGCCGCTGGATCGAAACACAGGATGAAACGGGCGTGCCCACTATGCGGGATTTGCCGGGCAGCACGCCCTACCATCTTTTCTTGGCGGCGACGGAAGCCGCCGCTGCGCCAATCAGCTCCAATTGAGCCGATTGGGCCCTTATTCACCGCCGACTATTTACTCGACTACTGCAGCATCTTCACGATGGCCGAGAAGTCCAAATGCCCGTTCCCTGCGGCGGAAAATAAGGCGTATAGCGCCGCCGCGTTGGCCCCCAAGGGCGTGGCCGCACCGCTGGAGGCGGCGGCGGCCTGGGCCAGCTTCAGGTCCTTCAGCATCATATCGACGGCGAAGCCGGGGGTGTAGTCGCGGTTGGCGGGGGAGGTCGGCACCGGGCCGGGCACGGGGCAGTAGCTCGTCAGCGCCCAGCACTGGCCAGAGGAGGTGGAACTGACGTCGAACAGCTTCTGCCGGTCCAGGCCCAGCTTGTCGGCCAGGGCGAAGGCCTCGGACACGGCGATCATGGATATACCCAGGATCATGTTGTTACAGATCTTGGCCGCCTGGCCGGTGCCGGGCCCGCCGGTATGCACCACGGTCTTGCCCATCTGTGCCAGATAAGGCCGCGCCCGCTCCACTGCCTCGTCACTGCCGCCCACCATGAAGGTCAAGGTGCCAGCCGCGGCCCCGCCGGTGCCGCCGGAGACGGGAGCATCCACCATGGCGAAGCCGCGGGCGGCGGCGGCGGCGGCCACGGCGCGGGCGCTGTCGACGTCAATGGTGGAGCTGTCGATCAGCAGGGCGCCCGGGGCCGCGGTGTCGAACACGTTACCGGCGTCCTCATAGACACCGCACACATGGCGGCCGGCGGGCAGCATGGTCACCACCACCTCGGCACCCGAGGCGGCATCGCCGACGGACCCGGCGATGACGCCGCCTGCCTCGGCCAGGGCCGCCAACGACTGAGGCGCCAGGTCGAAGCCAACGACGGTGTGACCGGCCTTCAGCAGGTTGCGGGCCATGGGCAGGCCCATGTTGCCCAGGCCGATGAACGCGATGCGGCTCATAATCGTTTCTCTCCCGTAATGATTAGTTTTTAGCCCTTCGCCAACAGGCGGCGGGCGATGATCAGGCGCATGATCTCGTTGGTGCCCTCCAGAATCTGGTGCACCCGAACGTCGCGGACGTAGCGTTCCAGCGGGTATTCGCGGATGTAGCCGTAGCCACCGTGCAGTTGCAGCGCCTCGTTGCAAACTTGGAATCCCACGTCGGTCGCGAAGCGTTTGGCCATGGCGCACCAGGTGGTGGCCTCCGGGTCGCCGGCGTCCAGGGCTGCCGCCGCGCGGTGCACCATCAGGCGCGCGGCCTCCAGCTCTGTCGCCATGTCGGCCAGCCGGAACTGCAGGGCCTGGAAATCCGCCAGCTTGCGGCCGAAGGCCTCGCGCTCGCCCATGTAGCGGGTGGCGAGGTCCAGGCAGGCCCGCGCCCCACCCAGGGAGCAGGAGGCGATGTTGATGCGGCCGCCGTCCAGGCCCTTCATGGCGATGCCGAAGCCCGCACCCTCCTCCCCCAGCCGGTTCTCCACCGGCACCCGGCACTCCTCGAAAATCACCTGGGCGGTGGGCTGGCAGTTCCAGCCCATCTTCTTCTCTTTCTTGCCGAAGCTGAGGCCGGGCGTGCCCTTCTCCACCACCAAGGCTGAGATGCCCTTGGGACCAGGCCCACCGGTGCGCACCATGACGACGTACAGGTCCGAAACGCCAGCGCCGGAGATGAATGCCTTGGATCCGTTCAGCACGTAGTGGTCACCGTCGCGCACCGCCTTGGTCCGCAAAGCGGCGGCATCGGAGCCGGAGCCAGGTTCGGTCAGGCAGTAGCTGGCCACCCGGTCCATGGTCATCAGGCCCGGCAGGTACTTCGCCCTAATTGTATCGTTTCCGAAACGATCGATCATCCACGCCGCCATGTTGTGGATGGACAGGAAGGCCGAGGTGGCGACGCAGCCGGCCGACAGCTCCTCGAACAACAGGGCCGCGTCCAGGCGGGTGAGGCCGGAGCCGCCATGTTCCTCCCCGCAATAGAGCCCACCCATGCCCAGGGCTGCCGCGGCGCGCAGCGCGTCGAGGGGGAAGATCTCCTTTTCATCCCACTCGGCGGCGTGCGGCGCCAGATGCTCGGCGGCGAAGTCCCGCGCCATGTCACGGAACGCCGCCTGCTCCTCGGTCAGGTTGAAGTCCATGGGCCCTATCCTCCCTGTTCTTGGTTTTACGCGGCCCGGCCTCAGGCCATGTTCAGCATGATGGTCTTCTTGTGGGTGAAGTGTTCCAGCATGGCCTCCAGCGTCGCCTCCTTGCCAAGGCCGGAGGACTTCACGCCGCCGTAGGACAGGTTGGGCTGCACCACCAGGTTCTGGTTCACCTGCACCAGGCCGGCCTGCAGACGCTGGGTGGCGTCCAGCGCCGTCTTCAGGTCGCGCGTCCAGATGGTGGCGGCCAGGCCGAACTCGCTGTCGTTCGCCTGGGCGATCACGTCCTCATAGTCCGTGAAGCGGATGACGCAGGTGACCGGCCCGAAGATCTCCTCCCGCGCAAGGCGGCTGTCGTTGGTCATGCCGGTGAAGATGACGGGGCGGACGTACAGGCCCTTGGCCAGGGCGGCATCCGTGGGCAGGGCGGAGCATTCATGAGCGGTGGCGCCGGGGGTGCGCTTGCCCTCGGCGATGTAGCCCTGGACGCGGTCGAACTGCTGCGGCGAGACGATGGTGCCGATGTCCGTCCTCTCATCCAGCGGGTCGCCCATGACCATGGCATCCACCTTGGCCTTCAGCGCCGTGACGAAGGCGTCGTGCAGGCTGTCGTGCACGAAGATGCGGCTGGCGGCGGTGCAGCTCTGCCCCTGGCGGGTGAAGCGCATGCCGGTGATGGCGCCCGCCACCGCCTGGTTCAGGTCGGCGTCGCCCATGACGATCATGGGGCTCTTGCCGCCCAACTCCAGCGTCACCGGGATCAGCTTGTCGGCCGCCGTGCGGCTGACGATGCGGCCGGTTTCGACCGAGCCGGTGAAGGTGACCTTGGCCACCTTGGGATGGGCCACCAGGGGCGCACCGCACTCGGGGCCGAAACCGGACAGGATGTTCAGCACGCCGGCCGGCAGCACCTGGGCCATAATTTGGCAGGCGCGCAGAACGGCGAACGGCGCCTCTTCCGCCGACTTCACCACCACGGTGTTGCCCGCCACCAGCGCCGGCGCGATCTTCAGCGCCATCAGCATCATGGGCACGTTCCAGGGAATGATGGCGCCCACCACGCCCAGGGGCTCACGCACCGTCAAGGTCAGCATCTTGGGATTGAAGGGTACGGTCTCGCCCTTCAGCTCACCGCCCAGACCGCCGAAGAAGGTGAAGGCGTCGGCCAGCACGCCGGCCTCGACCCGGCTTTCCGTGCGCAGAGCCTTGCCCGTCTCCAGCGCCACCAGACGGGCCAGTTCTTCGGTGTGGGCGGTCAGCAGGCGGCCGCATTCCGCCACCAGCCGGCCGCGCTCCCGCGCCGGCAGGGCCTTCCACGGTACGCCCGCCTCGACGGCAGCGGCCACGGCGGCATCCACGTCGGCGGCCTCGCCATAGCCGGCGCGGCCCATGACCTCACCCTTGGCCGGGTTGACCACGTCGAAGGTCTTGCCCGAGGCCGAGGGCACCAGGCGCCCGCCGATCAGGTGCTTTCCTGACAGCTCGGCCGCCAGGGCATAGGGATCCAGTTGCGGGGCCAGCGGGGCGGCGGTGGTGCTCATGGGGATTCACTCCTGTTTAT
This sequence comes from Nitrospirillum amazonense, assembly GCF_029594735.1. Taxonomy (NCBI): domain Bacteria; kingdom Pseudomonadati; phylum Pseudomonadota; class Alphaproteobacteria; order Rhodospirillales; family Azospirillaceae; genus Nitrospirillum; species Nitrospirillum amazonense. The sequence continues at coordinate 1,420,844 of NZ_JARPAF010000001.1, read as the reverse complement.
TCTGTGTGCGGTTCCGGCTGGACCTAGGACCCGCGTGCCGCTGAAGACATGGCATGGCCCTGCGCGGATCGCCATTATCCGGGCGGGGAGCTTGGCGACATAGGTAGCAAGTACGCGAAACGGCTGTGCAAGAATGCGCAAACGCGACGCCCCGGTCCTGGGAAAAATGGCACATGACCCTCGGGGGGCCTACCGGGGTAGGGGCGAGGGCAATCATGTAACGCCATTAAAATTTGTTACCGCTAACAAAAGTCACTTGACGACACAGCCGGATATAAATATTATTTATCCCAAGCGAACGGTCCTATGAGATCGATCGACCAAGATGGGGGACGAAACACCCGAAGACGCGGCATCGCCCACTGGGCGTGCGGCGGGTTGGCCCGACGGCCACCGCTTCCCGTTTTCCCATCGCCCGAGTTTCGCCGGCCCTGTCGGCACATCGCATCTGGCAAGTCCTGCAGAGGCCCGCTCATGGTCCGGCAGGGGTTACCCGATGGCCCTGAGAGAACCCTCCCGTTCCCAGGGTCTTATCTCCCCAAGCCGGGGCGCGCGTCGCCCCGGCTTCTTTTTTTATCCCCATCCGGACCGGCGCGAAGTTCCTGATTCCCTGGACGCTTTTCCTGCGCCAGGATGCGGGCTGGGAAAACCTGGGAGACTTCGACAATCATGCGTAGGCATCCGCTTGCCACCGCCGCCCTGGCCGTGGCCTTTTGCGCGCTGTCCGTCGCGACCGGAACCGTCGCGGGTGCCACAGCGCCAGCCGGCGACATCAACCTGGCGGCGCAGACCATCCCGGCCGCCGTCGGCACCGATCCCGCCCCCGATTCCCAGCACCCCGCCCGCATGGCGGTGCTGCACATCCCCACCGGCGGCCGCACCGGCCATCCGGTGGAGATCAACGGCGTCGCCTATCTGGCGGCGGGTGCCGGACCCCACCCCACCCTGCTGTTGCTGCACGGCCTGCCGGGCAACGAGAAGAACCTGGACCTGGCCCAGGCGGTGCGCCGCGCCGGCTGGAACGTGGTGACCATGAACTATCGCGGATCCTGGGGCAGCCCCGGCAGCTTCCGCTTCGCCAACAATCCGGAGGACGCAGCGGCGGCCCTGGCCTACCTGCGCGATCCGGCCCATGCGCAGGAACTGGGTGTCGATATCGGGCGCCTGGTCATCGCCGGACACAGCATGGGCGCCTGGACGGCCGCCCATGCCGCGGCCAAGGATGGCAAGCTGGCCGGTCTGATCCTGATTTCCATGGGGGACATTGGCGTCATCGCCCACCTGCCCCATGACAAGCTGGTGGCGCTGGCCGCCGACAATCGCGAGTCGCTGGCCGGTGTCACGCCGGAAAGCATGGCCAAGGACATCGAGAGCCATGCCGACGCCTTCGCCACCGCCCCGCTGACCGCCCGCCTCACGGACACGCCCCTGCTGGCCCTGACATCCGACGACGGGCTGGCCAGCCACACCGACGCCCTGGTGGCCGGCATCCGCGCCCACGGCGGCACCCGGATCAGCACCGCCCACGCCGCCACCGACCATGGCTGGTCCGACCACCGTATCGCGCTGGAGGCGGCGGTGATCAACTGGCTGCAGAAGTTGGGGAACTGAACCAGCGCGAGCCGAAGCCGTCACACATAAGGATCCACCGTCCCCATGTGGTCCTGGACGTAGCGGCGGATGCCTTCCTCCAGCTCGGTGAAGGGGCGATCGTAGCCGGCGGCGCGCAGGCGGGTCATGTTCGCCTGGGTGTAATACTGGTACTTGCCCTTCAGATGGTCGGGCATGGGGATGTAGTCGATGCGGGGCGGCAGGCCCGCGGCGGCGAACAGGGCATGCGCCAGGTCGTTCCAGCTGCGCGCCTTGCCGGTGCCCAGGTTGAACAGGCCGCTGACGCCCGGGTTGTCATAGAGCCACAGCATGACATCGACCGTATCGCCCACCCAGACGAAGTCGCGCAGCTGGCCGCCATCGGCGTAGTCCGCCCGGTCGCTGGCGAACAGCCGGGCCGGTTCGCCCCCCGTGATCTGGGGATAAAGCTTGGCCGGGACGGAGCGCATGCCGCCCTTGTGGTACTCGTTGGGGCCATAGACATTGAAGAACTTCAGGCCCACATGCTGCGGCGGCCTGGGCGCCCCTTGGTCCAGGGCGGCGCGCACCCGGCGGTCCAGCAGGTGCTTGGACCAACCATAGGGGTTCAGCGGCCGCAGACGCGCCAGCGCCCCGGCCGAGGAATCATCGTCAAATCCCTGGGCGCCGTCGCCGTATGTCGCGGCGGAGGAGGCGTAGATAAGCCGCACGCCCGTGACGGCGCACCACGACCAAAGGTCCAGCGTCAGCCGGAAGTTGTTCTCCACCACCCGGTCTGCATCCGTCTCGGTGGTGGCCGATATGGCGCCCATGTGGAAGATGACCTTTACCGCGTCGCCGTGGCGCTCCAGGAATTCCGGCAGCTGTTCCGGCGTGACCAAGTCATGCAGGTTGCGCTTGGCGATGTTGCGCCACTTGTCCCCCTGGCGCAGCCGATCGACCACGACGAGGGGGCCCAGGCCCCGCTGTTCCAGGCCGGCCACCAGATTGGACCCGATGAAGCCGGCGCCGCCGGTCACGATGATCATGGACTGCTGCTTCCCGTAAAAATCCGTGCCGGACCCTGGTGTCGAGGCCGACACGGCCTTGATAGGGGGCCACGTCCCCCGGGGCAAGCCGCCCCAACGCACGCCAGAGGGGCGACCGGGTCAGCCCGTCACGCGGATGCGCTTGGCGATGCCGGTGGTGCTTTGGTTGGGCACCAGCTCCACCAGGGCCACGCGGCCGCCGTGGGCCTGGACGACGTCGGCGCCCACCACCTGGTCTATGGTGTAATCGGCACCCTTGATCAGCACGTCGGGCATCACCTCGGTGATCAGCGCCAGGGGCGTGTCGTCCTCGAACAGGGCGACGGCATCGACCGAGCCGAAAGCCGCCAGCACGATGGCCCGCGACCGCTCGTCCTGGATGGGCCGCTCGGGCCCCTTCAGGCGGCGCACCGACGCGTCGGAGTTGAGGCCGACGATCAGGCGGTCGCAGGTGGCGCGCGCGGCGGCCAGCAGCTGGACATGGCCGGGATGGATCAGGTCGAAGCAGCCGTTGGTAAAGCCCACCTTCAGGCCCCGGCGGCGCCAGCGGGCGATCTGCTCCCGCAGTTCCGCCCCGCCCAGCACCTTGGACAGGTTCTGGCGGTCGTCCTGTTCGGCCAGGGCGTGCAGCAGTTCCGCCGGGCTGACCACGGCCGTGCCCACCTTGGCCACCACCAGGCCGGCGGCGACGTTGGCCAGTTCCACCGCCTCGGCGATGTCCGCCCCCGTCGCCAGCGCGGTGGCGATGACGGACACCACGGTGTCGCCGGCACCGGAAACATCAAAGACCTCCTTGGCCTCGGCCTGCACGTTCAGGGACGTGCCATCGCCCCGGACCAGGGTCATGCCTTCCTCACTGCGGGTGACCAGCATGCCCTCGATGCCATGGTCGCGCATCAGGGTGCCGGCGGCGGCCACGATCTCTTCCGTGGTCCTGGGATTGTGCCCCACGGCCAGCGCCAGCTCTGCCCGGTTGGGCGTGACCAGGGTGGCGCCGCGATAGATGGCATAGTCGGCGCTTTTGGGATCAACGATTACCGGCTTGCCGGCCTCGCGCGCCAGGGCGATCAATTCCTTCAGCACCGGCGGCGTGAACACGCCCTTGCCGTAGTCGGACAGGATGACGACGTCGATGCCGGACAGGTGCGCGGCCATGGCCGTCACCAGGCCGCGATGCGTATCCTCCGCCACCGCCTCCTCGCTGTCCCAGTCGGAGCGCAGCAGGTGGTGGCCATCGGCCACGAAGCGCGTCTTTTCCGAAGTGCGGCGCCGGGTATCCACCTGCAGGATGGGGGTGACCTGGGCGTCGGCCGCCACCAGCTGGCTGACGCGCACGCCGGCGGCATCCCCGCCGATGACGCCGCCGAACACCACGTGGCCGCCCAGCGCCGTGATGTTGCGCACCACGTTGCCCGCACCGCCCAGCATGACGTCCTCATGCGCATTGCGCAGCACGGGCACCGGCGCCTCCGGCGAAATGCGCCCCACCTTGCCGCGCACGAAACGGTCCAGCATGACGTCGCCGATGACCATGACCCGGCCCCCCGCCAAGCCTTCCACCGTGGAACTCAAACCGACGAAGCGGCTCATGGCTTCCCCATCCCAGATCAAACAACAGGCCACAGATGATCCGCGCAGCTTAGCACACCGCCCGTGGCGGAGGGCAACCGGCCGCACCCCTCATCCCCGGCGGGTCAGGCCGACGCCGCCCAGGGCCAAGGCGAAGCCGACCAGTTGCAGCGGCGTCAGTGTTTCATGAAACAGGAAGAAGGCCTCCAGCGCCGCCAGCGGCGGGACCAGCAGCAGCAGCGCCGTGGCGCGCGTGGCCTCGCCATGGCGCACCATCCACACCAGCAGCGAGATGCCGATGACCGAGGGCCCCAGGACAGCCCAGGCCAGCGCCGTCCACAACACCGGATGCGGATCCCAGTGCGGCGTGCCCACGGTCAGGAACAGCAGGCAGACCACGCCCAGGGCGCCCAGGTTCTGCAGCGCGCCGGCCGGGCGCAGGTCATCCCCGGCCACGGAGGATTTCTGCAGCAGGGTGCCGATGGTGATCGACAAGACACTAAGCACGGCCAGGGCGGCGCCCAGCGGCGGCAAGCCACCCGACCCCGCCCCGGCCGCCGCGTGCAGGGCCAGCTTCGGCGCCAGCACGCAAGCGACGCCGGCGAAGCCGATGGCCAAGCCCAGCCAGGCCAGGCGGCTGAGCCGCTGGCGGAACACCAGGGTGGTGATGAGGGCGGTGAACAGCGGCTGCAAGGCACCCATCAGCGCCATGATGCCGGCGGCCAGCCCCTGGGCGATGGCCCAGTAGGAGAAGCCGATATAGACGCCCTGCATCAGGGCGCCGGCCAGCAGGTGCAGGCCCGCCGCCCGGCCACGCGGCCAGGAAACGCCAGCCGTCAGCGTGGCGCCGGTGAAAAGCAACGCCGTCAGGCCGAAGCGCGCCACCAGGAACAGTTGCACGTCGGCATAGGGCAGCACCGCCCGCCCCACCAGGAAGCCGGTGGACCAGATGAGGATGAACAGCCAGGGGGCGCCCCACCCCAGCAGGCGGTCCCTAAGGGCGGCGGACTCGGCACCCCTCACGGCAAAGCCGCCGCCAGGGCGCGGATATGATCGGGCCCGATGCCGCAACAGCCCCCGACGATGGCGGCGCCGGCATCCACCCAGCGCCGTGCCCAGTCCAGGTAGCTGGCGGGCGTCAGGTCGGCGCGCAGCTCATCCAGGCCGTCGTTGGCGGTGGCTTCCTTGGGCTGCGGGGGGAAGGCGTTGGCGTACACGCCCAAGGGCAATGGCGCGCCGGCGGCGGCGGCCCGGGCCGCGACCAGCGCCGGCCCCATGACCTCGGGCTGGCTGCAATTGAACAGCAGGGCCGCGGCCCCCAGGGCCAGCGCCGCCTCGGTGGCATGGGTTACCGACTCGCCCCCGCGCAGGCGGGGATGGATGGCCGCATCGGCCGCCTCATCCTCCAGCGTGAAGGACAGCCACAGCGGCTTGGCCTCACCCTTCCCCAAGGCGCCCCCCAAAGCCGCGCGCACAGCCCGCACCTCCGCCACCGCGCTTTGGGTTTCCGCCAGCCAAAGGTCGACATGCGGCGCCAGGCCATCTACCAACGGGGCCAGCAGATCCGCCGCACGGGCCGCATCGAACAGGTCGGCGCGGTAGGAACCGAACAGCGGCGGCAGGGATCCGGCGACGCGGGCGCCGGCCTTGGCGTCCGCCGCCTGTCGGGCCAGCCGTCCGGCAAGGGAGGCCAGGGCCCCGCCCTGCGCGGCGAACCTTTCCTCCCCGATATGGAAGGGCACCAGGGCATAGCTGTTGCTGGTGACGATATCGGCGCCGGCATCCAGGAAGGCGTCATGGGCCCGGCGCACATAATCAGGCGCCTCGATCAGCGCCAGGGCCGACCATTCCGGCTGGCGGAAGGGCGCGCCCATGCGCTGCAATTCCCGTCCCATGCCACCGTCCAGCAGGATCGCGCGCCGCCCCATCTCACCCCTCCCTCATCCAAGCTGTCACCGTCACACCCCATCCAGCGCCAGCACGGCGAAGCTGGCCAGCCAATGTTCGCCCATATAGTCGGATTCCAGGTGCGGCAGGGCATCGGCCAGGTGCACGTCGGCCGCCGCCCGCGCCTGCACCGCCACCGGATCGGCCGGGTCCAGCTGGGCAGCGATGGCACGCCAGCACCAGGCGCGGCTGAGGTTCAGGCCATCCAGGTGCGCGATGGTGCCGTCGCTGCGGTCGCTGACCGTGGCCGGGGTGAACAGGGTGCGTGGTTGGCCATCCGCCACGCCGGGCAGCAGGCGGGCGAACCAGGCGCGGAACTCCGCACGCGGCAGCACGGCCGCCATGGCGACGGCGGCGGTCAGCACCGGCGACAGGAAATCGGTACCCGACGGTTCCCACACCTGGGCATCGGCATCACCGCCGTACCAGGCCCGAGCCGTTTGGGCGATCAGGTCGGCCAGACCGTCGTCGCCCCGGCGACGGGCATAGGCCATGGACAGGGTCAGGGCAAAGGCGGTGTTGATGTGCAGGCCGGTGCGCACCGGGTACGTCGCCTTGGGCAGATAGGCCTTCAGCCGGCCCACGATCTCCGCCGTCAGGGGCGCCAGCGCCGTGGCCCAGGCCGTCCCCACGGCGCCCATGCCGGTGCGCCGCAGCTCGGCCGCCAGCAGCAGGTACCAGGCCCAGCCGTAGGGCCGTTCGAAGGTGCCGGTGTTGGGCCGCTGGAAATAGGCCAGTTCGCCCGCGACCTTTTCCGGGGTGTAGCTGTCGGCGAACAGGGCGCGGATGCGGTCGGCCACCGGGCTGCCGGGAAACAGCCGCAGGGTGCGGGCCAGCAGCCAGTGGCCATGGACGCAGGAATGCCAGTCCAGGCTGCCAAAGAAGATGGGGTGCATGGCACGCGGCGTCCGCGCGTCCTCCGGCCCGTTCAGAAAATGGGTGATGACATTGGGGTATTCACGGGTGACGTGGCCCAGCGCGATCTCGGCGAACCGGACAGCGTGGGCCTCGCTGAGGCCGGGAAAAGCGGAATCGGTCATTTGGGGAAACCCAGGATTTGGATCAGCAGGGTGTTGGCCACCAGGACCAGCAGGGCCGTCGGCACCTGCGCCCGGATGACCGCGTTGCGGTCCGGCAACTCCAGCAGGGCGGCCGGGACGATGTTGAAATTGGCGGCCATGGGCGTCATCAGCGTGCCGCAGAAGCCCGACAGCATGCCGATGGCGGAGATGACGGCCGGGTCGCCGCCGAAGCGGCCCACCAACAGCGGCAGGGCGATGCCCGAGGTCATGACCGGAAAGGCGGCGAAGGCGTTGCCCATCAGGATGGTCAGCAGCGCCATGCCGCCGGTGTAGGCGCAGACCAAGGGGAAGCGGTGGTCCAGGGTAAGGTACTGGCCCACCAGCGCGGCGACGGCGTCACCCACCTTGGCCAGCGCGAAGATGCCGCCCAGGGCCGCCAGCACCTGCGGCAGGATGGCGGCCCAGCCCACCAGTTCCACGAGGCGCCGGGCGTCACGCAGGGGGGTGCCCAAACGCTGCCGGGTGTACAGGACCGTCGCCGCCAGCGCCGCCACGATGCCCAGCGCCAGCCAGATCAGCGTGCCCTGCTTGGGGTCCACCAGCGGCCGGCCGTTCCAGGTCAGGGCCGGGCCCCAGATCGTGCCCGCCAGGGCGATGACGGGCGGCAGGAACAGGACGGGAAACAGCCAATAGCCCCAGTGCCGAGCCTGCGCCTCCCGTTCCGCCCTTGGCGCCTCCGCCTCCGTCCCCCGGCCCATGAGGCCGAAGCCACCCAGGATGGCCAAGGCCAGAACCAGGGTGCCGTTGCCCAGATCCCCCAGGTAATCGCCGGCCAAAAAGCTGAGCGCCAGCAGGGCCCAGAACAGGCTGGCGCCGAGGCGCCGGGGATTGCCGGCATCACGCGCCGAGCGCCAGGCGATGGCGGCGAACATCAGACCGGCCAGGTCATAGGCGACGCTGATGCCGATCATGACGCCACCGCCCCTTTTCCAGCTTTCAGCCGGCGGTCCAGCAGCAGCAGGCGGGCGCCGTGGATCACCACGGCCACGAGGGCGGTGGGGATGGCCCAGACCGAAACGTCCAAGGGGCTGACCTCGATGCCGTTGGCGGCCAGGTAGCCCTTGATCAGGATGACGGAGCCGATGGCGACGAAGATGTCCTCGCTGAAGAACAGGGCGATGTTCTCCGCCGCCGCCGCGTGGGCCCGCACCAGCGTGCGCTCCGCCGGGGCCAGGGGGCGGCCCAGGTTTTCCTCCGCCACCGCCTCGCCCATGGGCGCCAGCACGGGGCGCACCGTCTGGGCATGGCCGCTGAGATCCTTGGCGCCCAGGGCCGCCAGCACCTGCCGCAGGATGAAGAACACCAGATAGGTGCGCCCCACCGTCGCGGCCTTCAGGCCGCCGATCAGGCGCTGCGCCTGCACCTGGATGCCCAGGCGTTCCAGCAGGCCGATCAGGGGCAGGAACAGGTAGACCAGGCAGATGTAGCGGTTGGCATTGAACAGGCGGCCGAAGGCGGCGACGATCTCCAGCACGCCCATGCCCGCGGCAAGGCCGGTGCCGAAGGCCGCCGCCACCGCGACCAGCAGCGGGTTCAGGCGGGCGGCGAAGCCGGCGGCGACGATGGCGATGCCGACCAGGCTGAGCATCAGGCGTCGCCCTCGCCCGCCTTGCCATAGCCGCCACCGCCCGGTGTCTTGACCAGGATGGCGTCACCGGGGTTCATGGCGACGGTATCGGTGGCGGCCAGCACCTGGACCGTGCCGTCGGCCCGGTGCACCTCCGTCACCCCCGGCGCCCCCGCCTCGCCGCCAGCCAGGCCGAAGGGCGGCACGCGGCGGCGGTTGGACAGGATGGCGGCGGTCATGGGCGCACGGAAGCGGATCAGCCGCTCCACCCCATCACCGCCGCGATGGCGCCCGGCCCCGCCGGAGCCGCGGCGGATGCCGAAGCGTTCCACCAGCACCGGGTAGCGCACCTCCATCACCTCGGGATCGGTCAGGCGGCTGTTGGTCATGTGCGTCTGCACCGCACTGGTGCCGTCGAAATCGGCCCCGGCGCCGGAGCCGCCGCAGATGGTCTCGTAATACTGGCGGGCGTCGTCGCCGAAGGTGAAGTTGTTCATGGTGCCCTGGGCACCGGCCATGACGCCCAGCGCCCCGTAGAGCGCGTCCACCACCACCTGGCTGGTCTCCACATTCCCGGCCACCACCGCCGCCGGATAGGCGGGGTTCAGCAGGCAGCCGGCCGGGACCTTGAGCACGATGGGCTTCAGGCATCCCTCGTTCATCGGGATCTCGTCATCCACCAGGGTCCGGAAGACGTAGAGCACGGCGGCGCGGCAAACGCTGAGCGGCGCGTTGAAGTTGGTCTCCAGCTGCCGACTGGTACCGGTGAAGTCCACCACCGCCCGGCGCGCCCGCCGGTCCACGGTGACGGCCACCTGAATGACGGCGCCGTTGTCCATCTCATAGCGGAAGGTGCCGTCCTTCAGCACGTCGATGACGCGGCGCACCGCCTCCTCGGCGTTGTCCTGCATGTGGGCCATGTAGGCCTCGACCACGTCGCGGCCGAACTGCGCCACCATCCCGGCCATCTCCTCCGCCCCCTTGGCGCAGGCGGCCACCTGGGCGCGCAGGTCGCCGATGTTCTGGTCGGGATTGCGGGCGGGATAGCGGCCGCTCGCCAGCAGGGCCCGCGTCTCTTCCTCCAAAAACCGGCCGCCCTCCACCAGCAGGAAATTGTCGATCAGCACGCCCTCATCCTCCACGGTGCGGCTGTCGGGTGGCATGGAGCCGGGCGTGATTCCGCCGATGTCGCCCTGGTGGCCCCGCGCGGCGACGAAGACCAGCAGGCTGCCGTCGTTGTCGAACACCGGCATGACCACGGTGACGTCGGGCAGGTGGGTGCCGCCGTTGTAAGGCGCGTTCAGCATGTAGACGTCGCCGGGCCGCATGCCCCGGCCATCCTTGGACCGCGCCTCGACGATGGCCCGCACGCTGTCACCCATGGAGCCCAGGTGCACCGGCATATGCGGGGCGTTGGCGATCAGCCCGCCGTTACGGTCGAACAGGGCGCAGGAGAAATCCAGCCGTTCCTTGATGTTGACCGAATAGGCGGTGTTCTGCAGGGCGTAGCCCATCTGCTCCGCCACCGCCATGAACAGGTTGTTGAACACCTCCAGCATCACCGGATCCACGGTGGTGCCGATGGCGGTGCGGGGCGCCAGGGCCACCACCCGTTCCAAGACCAGGTTGGCATGGCCGTCCACCCGGGCGCGCCAGCCGGGCTCGATCACCGTGGTGGCCGTGGCTTCGCGGATCAGGGCGGGGCCGTTCACCTCATGACCGGGCGCCAGGTCGGCGCGGTCATAGACAGGGGTGCCGGCCTCGGCACCCGCCATATAGGTGCGGACCTCGGCCAAGGGCCGTGGTGCGCCGGTGGCCGCGTCCCCCGGCGCGGCCGTGATGCTGCCCCGGCCGGGATGGCCGATGGCCTCGGCCGCCAGGGCCTCCACCACCACGGCCTTGCCCGGGGCGGTGAAGCCGAAGCGGCGCTGGTGGGCGTCGGCGAAGGCGGCGGCCAATGCCGCGGCGTCCCCGAATGGCACGGCCAGGCTGGTGTCGGTGCCGGCGTACTTCAGCCGGGCGGTCAGTTCGACCTCCACCTGCGCGACGGGCACATCCTGGGCGGTCAGCGCCGCCTTGGCCTCCCGCGCCAGGGCGTCGGCCGGTGTGGTGAGATCCAGGCCCGCCGACAGCGGCTGTTCCACCGTGCGGTCGCGGATGACACGGAGGTCGGCCAGGCCCATGCCATAGGCCGACAGCACCCCGGCGAAGGGATGGATCATCACCCGCTTCATACCCAGGGCGTCGGCCACCAGGCAGGCGTGCTGCCCCCCGGCGCCGCCGAAGCAGGCCAGCGTGTACTGGGCCACGTCGTAGCCGCGCTGCACGGAGATTTCCTTGATGGCCTTGGCCATCTTCTCCACCGCGATGGTGATGAACCCTTCCGCCAGTTGATGCGGTGTGCGTTCCTCCCCCGTGGCCGCCTTGACCTCGGCGGCCAAGGCGTGGAAACGGGCCGCGACGGCGTCCAGGTCCAGCGGCTGGTCGGCGCCGGGCCCGAAGACGTGGGGGAAGAAGGCCGGCTGGATCTTGCCCAGCATCAGGTTGCAGTCGGTGACGGCCAAGGGCCCGCCCCGGCGGTAGCAGATGGGGCCAGGCACCGCCCCCGCCGATTCCGGGCCGACGCGGAAGCGCGAACCGTCAAAGGTGCAGACGCTGCCGCCACCGGCCGCCACGGTGTGGATGTTCATCATGGGCGCGCACAGGCGCACACCGGCCACCATGGTCTCATACGTGCGTTCGTACGTGCCGGCGTAGTGGGACACATCCGTGGAGGTGCCGCCCATGTCGAAGCCGATGACCCTGTCGAACCCGGCCTCCACCGCCGTGCTGACCATGCCAACGATGCCGCCGGCCGGGCCGGACAGCACGGCGTCCTTGCCCTGGAAAAGCCGCGCGTCCACCAAGCCGCCGTTCGACTGCATGAACAGCAGCCGTGTATCACCCTCATCGTCCTTCAGCGCGCCCGATACCTGGTCGACGTAGCGTCGCAGCACCGGCGACAGATAGGCGTCCACCACCGTGGTGTCGCCCCGGCGCACCAGCTTGATCAGCCGGCTGGTCTCATGGCTGACCGACACCTGGGTGTAGCCGATGGCGCGGGCGATGGCGGCCACACGCCTTTCATGATCGTCGAAGCGGTAGCCGTGCATCAGCACGATGGCCACGGCGCGATAGCCGGCGTCATAGGCGGCCCGCAGGTCACGGCGGGTCGCCTGCTCATCCAGGGGCGTCAGGATGGCGCCGTCGGCGTCCACCCGCTCCGCCACCTCGACCACGCGGGTGTAGAGGGCATCGGGCAGGCTGATGTGACGGTCGAACAGGCGCGGGCGCGCCTGATAGCCGATGCGCAAGGCATCGGCATGGCCCCGGGTGATGGCCAGCACCAGGGGCTCGCCCTTGCGCTCCAGCAGGGCGTTGGTGGCGACGGTGGTGCCGATCTTCACAGCATCGATGTCGGCGGGGAAGTCGGAATGGTCCGCCAGCAGGGCGCGGATGCCGGCGACCGCCGCATCCTGGTATTGCTCAGGATTTTCCGACAGCAGCTTGGCGGTCAGCAGCCGGCCGTCGGGCCGGCGGGCGACGACATCGGTGAAGGTGCCGCCGCGATCGACCCAGAATTCCCAGCCGGATCCGCCTGCCTCCGGACGCACTGCCGCCATGTCCCGTCTTTCTTGATGCCTGATACTGCCGGCGCCACCCTACATCGCGCCCGCCGTCCAGGCCAAGCCGGGCTTACTTCGCCCGCTGGGCCTTCTTGAAGACGCTGGGCGTGCCGACGTACAGCAGCACCGCTTCCTGGTCCGTGCGGTTTTCCACCGTGTGCTTCATGCGGGCATCGAAATGCATGCTGTCGCCGGCCTTCAGGGTGGTGCGGGTGTTGCCGGCCGTGGCGTACAGCTCACCTGACAGGACGTAGCGGAAGTGTTCGCCGTTACGGGTGTCCACCGGGAAGGTGTGGCCCGGCGGGATCCTCATCAGGATGATGTCCAGCTTGCGGTCATCCAGGTCCGACGCCAGGTCGATGTACTGGACGGGGCTGTCCACCTCGATGATGTTGGGCTTGGCGGCGCGGTGCACGATGGTGCCGGTGTTGGGCACCTGCATGAAAAAGGAGATGTCGACCTCCAGCGCCTCAGCCAGCGCCAGCAAGGACACCAGCGAGGGGACGCTGAGGTTGCGCTCCGCCTGGCTGATGAACGGCGCCGACAGGCCGGAGCGATCGGCCAGCTGCTGCAGCGTCAGGCCCATGTCCTTGCGACGCTTGCGGATTTGCTCCCCGATAGGCATGGACGGCTTTTTGGCCCGGGTACTCAAAATCTGCATTGGGACTCCTCGACCTTCCTCAACGGGCCGACACCAGGAGATACCCGGCCGCCCCCACCTCCTCCTGAAACGCTAGGCCCCATTCCGCAACCGTTGGATCGGTCCCGGCCCTTTATTCGCACGCGCACCGTCTGCCGGGGCCCCACCCGCGCATGCCCCCCGCACCCGCATGATGCGTTGGGGCCGGTCAAAAAATTTGAATCAGAAAATTTTGCGTTGCCACCATAGGATAATTTTGTTCCATGTCCACCACCGGAACCTGGGGCCTGCATTGCGCAGAAGTCCACCGTCCTGGACATTTTATTGCGCACACCCCCGGCCCGCGCAGGGCCGGGGGTGGCAGTTCCATCAGCTGCGCGGGGTCAGCAAATCATCCAGGCGCGCCGGCGTGCCCTCCACCCGTTCCAGGTGCGGATAGCGCAGGCCGTCGTGGTAGTCGATGCGCACGGTGCGATAGCGGTCGCCGTTCTTCACGATCAGTTCCACCGCCGGGCCCTGGCCCTTGGCCGCCGTCACCGCCGCCTTCATGCGGTCGGCGTCGTAGGCGACGCCGTTGACCGCCACCACGCTGGTTCCCACGGTCAGGCCCGTCTTAAAGGCCGGGCCGTTCCACTGGACGCTGGTCAGCATGCCGGCCTTGTCCAGGGCCAAGCCCAGGGAATAGGTCAGGTTCAGGGAACCCGGCGCCTCGTTGGCGCGGCTGGCCTCGGACAGCGGCTGGTCGGTGTAGACCAGCTTGTAGCCGCCCCGCGCCAGGCCATCCATGGGGGCTGACTGGTGGGTGTCCAAGCGGGTGCGCAGGAAGGTCGCCCAGTCATAGGGCTCCACCTGGTTCAGCGTCTTGACCACATCGTCGAAGGTGTAAGTGGCCGGAACGTAGCTGCCGTCGTTGATGCCGAAGAAGGCCTTGGCGAAATCATCCAGGCTGCGCTTGCCGGCCGACCGCTCGCGGATCAGGCTGTCGGCGTCCAGCCAGATCAGCTGGCCTTCGATGTAGTAATCCTCGGCGCGCTGCCAGCTGATCCACGGCGCCGGGCGGCGCATGGCGACGGTGGGGCCATTGGTGGTGTCGGCCAGGTCGCGCCAGGCACGGCCCGCGCGGGTTTCCAGCGTTGCGGCCACGCCGGCCAGGTTGTCCAGCGCCTGCTGCCGGGTGGTCAGGCCGGCGCGCGCGGCCAGCACCCAGCCCCAGAACTGCGTCTGGCCCTCATACACCCACAGGCCGCTGTCGCGCATGGGCACGTTGAAATTGGGCGTCCAAAGGTCCGCCGGGCGGCGGTACTTGCCATTCCAGGAATGGGTGTATTCGTGCGACAGCAGTTCATGCCCCGCCGACTTGTTCCAGTCGGTGAAGTACGTCGGCGTGGTGCCGTTCTCGCTGGAGCGGTGATGTTCCAGGCCGATGTGGCCCAGCTTGTCGCTGAGCGCCAGCAGCATCTCGTAATGGTCGTAATGGCGGGCGCCGAACAGCTTGTCCGCCTGGACCACCAGGTTGCGGTGGAAGGCGATCTGGTCGGGCGTCGCCTCCAGCAACTCAGGCCGGTCGGCGACGATGTTCAGGTGCATGGGTGAGCGCCCGCCCGGGTCCAGGTCCAGCCGGCGGTAGTAGCGGCCGGCGAACATGGGGCTGTCCACCAGGGTTTCGAAGGGCACGGTCTTGAAGGTGGTGACGCCGTCCTTGCCCGCCTCCTTGGCCACGTCCAGGGCGGTACCGAAGCCCCAGCCCTCCGGCAGCTTCACGCTGGCCTCCACCGGGATGCGGCGGGTGAAGTAGCCGGCGGGATAGAGGGCCACCGCGTTCCACTGCACGTTCGTCATGTCGGGCGTCATGACGATGCGCCCCTGGTTGTCGGCGGTGGGGGAGACGAACTGGAATTCCATCTCCAGCGACGTGGCACCCTTGGGCACGTCGACGTGGAAGCCATAGACCTCCACCGGGTCGCGTTCCCATTCCACCCGCTGGCCGTCGGCGGCCCCACCCTTGGCATGGATGATCAGGCCGGCCAGCTTGTCGATGGCCCCGGTGGGGGAGTGGTTGCCGGGCAGCCACTTCGGGTACAGCAGGGTCATGGGGCCGGGGCCCTTCACCGGCACCGATTCCTTCACCCAAAAAATGCGACGCTCGGTATCGGTGGCATCGACCTGCAGCCGGATGGTGCCGGGATAGGCCACGTCCTGCGGCTCGGGTATGGGGGCCGCGGCGGGATACGGCTGCGGCAGAACCTCATCAGCCCGGACCGGCACGGCCGACAGCGGGCTCATCAGGGCGGTACCGGCCGCCAGCACGGCGGCCAGGGACAGGACGGAAGACTTCACGGACATCAAACCCCATCTTGTTGGCCCGCCCCGCGCAGGCATGTTGGCATGGGCCAAATCTTAGCTTAGCCCTTCAATTCATATGTAAAAATCTTGCATTGTTTCTTTAATAATTTGAACGGCGAAATTTTTGATACGCCGCGCCCCCGTGCCGGCGGCGTCAGTCCAGCAGGCCGTCCAGGCTGGTTTCCACGTCGGCGTAACCTTTGCTGGCAAGGACGATGGGCCGCTCATCCCGCAAGCGGTCCTCATAGGTCGACTCGATACGATCATCCGACCAGCCCCGGCGCCGGTATTCCGCGTGAAAGCGCGCCCGTCGGCCCGCCTCGTCCGTGGCGACGTACAGGCGGCGCGTGGCCAGGGCCCGCCAGGCGGGCTGTGTCAGCGCGGGCACGCCCTCGACGATCAGGATGTCGTCCGGCCCCAGCACAACCTCCTCGCGGCCGGGGTGGCTGGTCTGGGTCAGCACGTCATAGCGCGGCGGGGTGATGGCCGTGCCCCGGTTCGTCACGGCGGCCAGCGCCTGGCCCGCCGCCTCCAAATCATAGCGGCCCAGGACACCCACGCCCCGCCGGTCGTGGGATTTCAGCCAACTGTCCAGGCCCAGCACCACGGCCCGGCGGCCCCGCTGACCCAGGCGCAAGGACAGGCACTGCGCCAGCAGGCTCTTGCCCGCGCGGGCAAGGCCGCCGACCAGCACCACATCGCCCGGCCCAATACCGGCGGCCAGGCCGTCGAGATGCGCCGACAGCCCCGGCCAGACATCCAGGATGAAGCGCACGGCATCGGCCAGGTCGTCGACAACGACGTGCGGCTGTGCCGGGCTTTTGCCGTCGCGCCCGCCATGACCGTCGCGCACCAGGATGCCGCCCATGCCGCAGGTCCGCGCCAGGCCCATGTCGCTGGAGCTGTCGCCGACCACCCACGACCGCGCGATGTCGATGTTCAGGTCGGCCGCCGCCGCGTGGACCATGCCCGGCTTGGGCTTGCGGCAATCACAACGGACCAGCAGCGACGGCACCCCCCCGGGCAGGGTGGGGTCGGGATGATGCGGGCAGAAATAGATCCGATCGACGTAGGCCCCATCGGCACCCAAGCCGGTTTCCAGGCGGGCGTGGATGGCGTCCAGCGTTTCCAGGCTGCACAGGCCCCGCGCCACCGCCGCCTGGTTGGTCACCACCGGGGTGCGGAACCCCGCCCGGTTCAGCCGCGCCAAGGCCGGCGCGGCACCGGGAATCAGGTCCAGCGCCGCCACACTGTTGACGCTGCCCTTCTCCACGTTCAGCACGCCGTCGCGGTCCAGGAACACGGCGGGCTGGGGTGAGCGCAGCGACAGGTGGTCGGGCAGACCGGCGGCCACGTCCGCCCGCGCCTGATCCAGGTCGCCGGCCGAGCCGACGCGGCGAACATATTCCGGGCTGAGATAGCTCTGCACCGGGCGGCCCGCCCGCAACAGGCGATCCACAAGCGGCCGGCCCCGCAGGTCGCCACCGGCCAGCGCCGACCACGCCACGACGTAAGGGCCTGGCCATGCCTGGTTATGGAAATCATCCACGTGCGGCGGGGCATGAACGCCCAGCACCCGGCCATCCTCCGCCCTGTCGACCAGGTCGGCGTCCGCCATATTGTCGCTGGCCCGCAGCAGCAGGGTGGCGTCAGCACCCTGGCCGCGGTGATGGTCCAGCAGGCGATCCAGGTCCACGTCCAGCAGGACGTCGCCAGGCAGGACCACCATGGTCCCGGCCTCCCCGGCCGCCTCCCCCGCCCTGGGAGCCGCCCGCACCGCCAGGCCCCAGCGGGCGCCATCGCCGCAGTACTGGGCGACGGCGGCCGAACCGCTCAGCACCAGCACGTCGCGCAGGGCGGACCGGGCGATCATCGCCAGCTGCCGGCCCAGCAAGGGCGTACCGGCGATGTCGGTCAGGGCGGGAGTGTCGCCGTCGCCCGCAAGAATGACCACCTGGGCCAACTCCGTCCCCCATCTCTCACTCATCACCCGCCAGCGGCGGGTTGCCACCATAGGAGGCGGGGGACCGCCGGCGCAATAACCGCGACCGGCGGAACCGAACAGCCGCCTTGGCACTTCTGCTGGGGTTGTGGGCGGCCCACCCGGACCGCCCGACCCATCCCCGTCATGAGGAGTTGCCATCATGAGGACCCTGACCGGCAAGGCGGCCGCCGCCTCCGCCCTGTGCCTGATGCTGTTCACCCCCGCCATCGCCACCCAGGCGTCGGCGCAGGATTCCGTGGGCGACAAGGCCAAGTCCATGGGCGAGAAGACCGGCGCCAATTCTGTCCTGGGCGTCACCCCGCGCACGGAGGACTTCGTGAAGGAAGTCGCCATCAGCGACATGTTCGAAATCCAGTCCAGCGAGCTGGCGCAGCAGAAGGGTGACGAGGCCACCAAGTCCTTCGCCAACCAGATGATCCAGGCGCACCAGAAGACGTCCACGGAGCTGAAGACCATCGTCACCGGCGGCACCGTGCAGGCGACCATCCCCACGGCACTGGACAACGCCCACCAGAAGAAGCTGGACAAGCTGAAGGGCCTGAGCGGCGCCGACTTCGTGAAGCAGTACCGCGAGGACCAGGTGAGTGCCCACAAGGACGCGGACTCGGCCTTCCAGCGCTATGCCAAGGGCGGCGACAACGCGGCCCTCAAGGACTGGGCCGCCAAGACCGAACCCACCATCGCCTCGCATCTGGAAATGGCCAAGACCCTGGACAAGACGAAGTAAATCTCGGGACCACGGGCAAAAGAGGGGCGGTCCTGATGGGCCGCCCTTTTTTCACGCCATCGCCGCCACCAGAAGGCTGGCGGTGGCGGGGTTGCAGGCGAAGGGCAGGTCGGCCAGCGTTGCCAGGCGCAGCAGGGCCTTCACGTCCACGTCGTGCGGCAGGGTGCCCAGCGGGTCGACGAAGAAGATCATGATGTCGAGCTTACCCTCGACGATCATGGCGCCGATCTGCTGGTCGCCGCCCAGGGGGCCGCTGCGCAGGCGGGTCATGTCCAGGCCGTCGATGACCTCCGCCACCCGGGTGCCGGTGGAGGATGTCGCGAAGATCTTGCCCGCCCGCAGGAAGTCGGCATGGGCCAGGGCCCAATCGACCATCGCCTGCTTCTTGCCGTCATGGGCGATCAGCCCGATGGCCAGCCTGCCATTTTCACGACTGGCGTCTTCACGCATCCTGCAGACTCCGGATTTTCAGACGGGATCTCACGAGGCCGCGGCCTTGCCCTCGGCCTCCTCGCCCTGCGACAGCAGGTCCAGCGCCTCTTGCATCAGGTAGCGCATGGCGGCCTCCGCCCGGGGGGGATCGCCCGCGAGGATGGCCTCGGCCACCGCGTTGTGGTCGGCCACGCTGGCAAGCCTCACGCCCTTGTACTGGTTGGTGCGCCGGATGCTGAAACGCAGGGCGGTGTCGATCAGTTCCCGCAGTTGCAGGTAAAAGCGGTTGCCGCTGGCCTTCAGGATGGCGACGTGGAAGTTGATGTCCGTGGTCAGGGGGTCATCCTCCCCCCGCTCGGCCGCATACATGCGGTCGATGGCCACCTTGATGGCGGCCTTCTCCGCCGGTGTCGCCCGGGCGGCGGCCAACTGGGCGGCAAGTGGTTCCACGGCCAGGCGGATCTCGGTGAATTCGGCCAGCAGCGGCAGGGAGAACTTGCGCTCCAGAATCCAGCGCAGGACGTCGGGGTCCAGCAGGCTCCAGCTTTCCTCAGGCTCCACCCAGGTCCCCTGGCGGGGGCGGGCGCGCAGCAGACCCTTGGCCGTCAGCATCTTCACCGCCTCGCGCAGCACGCTGCGGCTGGCGCCGTAATGCTTGCAGAGGTCGGCCTCGATGGGGAAGGGCTTGTCGGCGCTGTAGGTCCCGGTAACGATCGCGGCCCCCAGATCCTGGACGATGGCGAACGTCAGGTTTTGGCCGCGAAACTTGGCAATCATCCCTTCCCCCACATTATTCCTCACAACTACTTATATCCCTGCCGAGGCCAATTTGAACGCACTATCGACCAGGCCGCGCACGCCGATGGTACCGATATCATATACGAACAGGGTGCCGGCATTGGGATCGGCCGCGATCTCCGCCGCCGTCATGCCTTCGCGCGCCGTGGTCACGAACAGTAGGGTCAGGTCCGGGCCGCCGAAGGCGACGCAGCTGACGCGGGCCGTGGGCACGGGAATGGCGCCGGACACGCTTCCATCCGGGGCGTAGCGCACCACCTGCGACGCCCCCCACTGCGCGCTCCACAGGTGGCCAGCGGCGTCGATATTGGCGCCGTCGGGGTAGGCCCCCTCTTCCGTCGTCACGAAAACGCGTTCATTCGACGGCGTGCCGGTGGCCGGATCGTAATCGAAGGCGCGAATCCGGCGGGTGGGGCCGTCGGTGTAGTACATGCGCGTGCCGTCCGGGCTCCAGCACAGGCTGTTGGAGATGAGGGCGCCATGCACCAGGGGCGTGGCCCGGTCCCGCCCGTCCAGGCGGTAGAGCGCGCCGGCCAGCGACTTGGCCGCCCGCGCCGCCTCATCCTCCACCATCGTGCCGGCCCAGAAGCGGCCCTGGCGGTCCACCCGGCCGTCGTTGAAGCGAACGCCCGCGGGCAGGTCCTGCCGCGCCAGCCATTCGACGTGGCCGGTGCGCGGAGTGAACAGGGCGAAACCGCTTTCGAAGGCCACCACCAGGCGGCCGGGGTCACCCTCGATCAGGCCGAAGGAGCAGACGCGTTCCGGGGCCGCGAAGGTTTCCACCGCGCGGCTGGCCCAGTTGAGCCGGTGCAGACGGCGTTCGTGGATGTCCGTCCACCACAGCGACTGGTCACGTTCATCCCAGGTGACCCCTTCGCCCAGGGTATTGCCCAGGGCGAAGGTGGCGACCAGCGGGGCATCGAGCACCGGATGGGCGTTCAGCGGACGGGCGTTCGTCATTTTACCACCAGGTGATGTAGAGGGCGGACAGGACCACCAGCACCACCAAGGCCGCGATGTTGAAGCCGGTGGTGGTGGAATAGTCGATGCCCTTCAGCTTGACCTTGATCTGGCCCGGGATGGCGGCCGGGGCCGCCAGCGACACCAGCACCGCGCCGGCCAGGCACAGCAGGAACACGACGCCCACGCGGTCCATGAAGGGCAGCGCCGGCAGCCAGATCTTGAAGGCCAGCGACAGCACGGCGGATCCGATGGCGGCCGTCAGGGCGCCGGCGGCGCTGGCGCGGGCCCAGAACATGCCCAGCAGGAAGATGACGCAGATGCCGGGCGTGAAGAAGCCGGTGAATTCCTGGATGTACTGGAAGGCCTGGTCGAAGTTGCCCAGCAGGGGCTTCGCCACCACGATGCCGATCAGCACAGCCACCACGCTGACGATGCGGCCTACGGCCACCAGGTGATGCTGGGACGCGTTCGTCTTGATGTGGGCGTAGAGGTCCAGGGTGAAGATGGTGGCCACGCTGTTGATCTTGGACGCCAGCGACGCGACGATGGCCGCGACCAGGGCCGCGAACACCAGGCCCTTCAGGCCCGTGGGCAGCATCTTCATCAGTTCCGGGTAGGCCTGGTCGGGCACCGGCAGGTTGGGGATCAGCATCACGGCGGCCAGGCCCGGCAGCACGATGATGACCGGCATCAGCAGCTTCAGGAAGGCCGCGAACACCACGCCGCGCTGCGCCTCGCGCACCGACTTGGCGGCCAGGGCGCGCTGGATGATGTACTGGTTGAAGCCCCAATAGGACACGTTCATGACCCACAGGCCGCCCACCAGGACGGAGATGCCGGGCAGGTCCTTGTAGAAGGGGCTGTCCTTGGTCAGGATCAGCTTGAACTTCTCCGGCACGTTGGCCGCCAGCTGGTGGAAGCCGGCCACCACGCCCTGGCCGTCCGCGATCTGGTTCAGGGCCAAGTAACTGATGATCAGCCCGCCCATGACCAGCAGGCCCACCTGCACGATGTCGGTCAGCGCCACCGCCTTCAGCCCGCCGAAGAGGGAATAGGCGCAGGCGAACAGGCCGAGCGCGATCAGGGCGTACATCTGGTCCACCCCCGCCACCGCGTGCACGGCGATGGAGCCCAGCCACAGGATGGAGGCCAGGTTGACGAAGACGTAGACGCCCAGCCAGAACACGGCCAGCGTCAGGCGCACGCTGGGACCGTACCGCTGCTCCAGGAACTGGGGCATGGTGTAGATCTGGTTTTCCAGGAAGATGGGCAGGAAGTACTTGCCCACGATGATCAGGGTCAGCGCCGCCATCCATTCATAGCAGGAGATGGCGAGGCCGATGGCGTAGCCCGAGCCCGCCATGCCGATGATCTGCTCCGCCGAGATGTTGGCGGCGATGAGGGAGGCGCCGATGGCCCACCAGGGCAGCGAGCGGCCGGCCAGGAAATAATCCTTGGCGTTCTTCTCATGGCCGACCTTTTCCCGCGACACCCACTGGGCCAGCAGGAAAATGAACACGGCGTAGAACCCCAGCACCGCAATATCAAGCGTCGCCAAACCCATCGGCTTACCCCCCTTATGTTATTTGGCCTTTTCAAGGCCCCCTCAGTCGCCGGAAACGTCCGGCGGATGCGGGCCGCGTCCCACCGCCACCGAGGGTCGGTGGCGGGTCCTCAGTATCAGACTTTACGAAAGCTTCAGCGCGGCGCGCACGGCGGCCACCAGGCCGGCGGCGCGTTCCGCCATCTGGCCCAGATCCACGCCCGGCTTGTACAGGTCGCCGCCGGAACCGAATCCGGTGACGCCGGCGTCCACCCAAGGCTGCAGGTTGGCGGCGGTGACACCGCCCACCGCGTAGACGGCGACGTCGGCCGGCAGCACGGCCTTCAGCGCCTTCACATGGCCAGGCGCGTGGCTGCTGGCCGGGAACAGCTTCAGGTAGCGGGCGCCGGCGCCGATCGCGGCGAAAGCCTCGGTCCCGGTCGAGAAGCCGGGCATGGACACCATGTCCAGCGCCACGGTGCGGGCGATGACGGAGATATCGACGTTGGGCGAGACGATCAGCTGGCCGCCCAGGGCGCGCACCGCGTCCACCTTGTCCGGCGACAGCACGGTGCCCGCCCCCACCAGGCAATCGTCGCCGAAGGTCTGCACCAGCCGCTCGATGCTCCGCAGCGGCTCCGGCGAGTTCAGCGGCACCTCGATGGCGCGGATGCCCGCGTCGTGCAGGGTGCGGGCCACGGCCACCACCTCATCGGGCGTCACCCCGCGCAGGATGGCCACCACGGGCATATGCTTCAACCAGGCTTCGGTCATGACGCGTTCCTTAACAGGCGGGCCCTTCACAGGCGGCCCTTCAGAGGCGGCGGAAATAGGCCAGCAGGCCGGCGGTGGACTGCTCGGCGCCGTTCAGCGCCAGGGCGGTCACGCCGTGGCTGGCCAATGCCAGGGTATATAGGGTGTTCAGCGCCGGGGCGCCGACCAGGACCACCCGCGTGGGCGCCGGCCTGCCCAGCGCCCGGTGCCGGGCCAGCGTGGCGGCCACGTCGCCGCCGATGACCAGGCCGGACAGGAAGCCCAAGGCGTCCTTAGGACTCAGCAGACCCGCCATCTGCCGGGCGCGGGTTTCGAACAGCAGGTGCAGGACGTCGGCGCCCGCCTCCGCCACCCGGGCCAGGCCCTGGCGGAAACCGGCGTCCGGCGCGCCGTCCCAGTCGGCCGCCCCGCGCGCCAGGGTGCTGTGCTTGGACAAGAGGGCGTAGATCTCGCCCGACATGGCGGTGGTGAAGCCGGTGATGCGGCCGTCCGACAGGTCCACCCATTTGGAATGGGTGCCGGGCAGGCACAGCAGGTGGTCGCCGGTGGCGAGATCCGGATGGGTGATCAGGGCACCCAGCACCTGGGTTTCCTCCCCCCGCATGACGTCGGGGGCCCCCTGCAGGTTGGTGCCCTTCACGCCCGGCGCGACATAGACCGGCCGGCCCCCCTCACCTTCGAACGGCAGGTCGATGCGGTGCAGATGCCCGGCGATCTCCCCCGCCCCCGCCGGGGCGGCGGCGTAGGGCACCTCCACCCAGCCGAGGGTGGACCCCACCATGCCGCACAGCAGCAGGGGCAGGCGGCCATGGGCGGCATCCCAGTCGGCCAGCAAGCCGCGCACCGTGTCCGGGAAGCCGCCCGCCGGCACG
The DNA here is from genome assembly GCF_029594735.1 of Nitrospirillum amazonense. Lineage (NCBI taxonomy): Bacteria > Pseudomonadati > Pseudomonadota > Alphaproteobacteria > Rhodospirillales > Azospirillaceae > Nitrospirillum > Nitrospirillum amazonense. The sequence goes on along the minus strand of NZ_JARPAF010000001.1, from coordinate 1,397,299 downwards.
GCGGCGGCCCCGGGGCCGGTGCGGGTGTCCAGCACGGCGCCGTCCGCGTCAACCAGCGACAGGCGCAGGTTGCTGGTGCCCCAGTCGCCGGCGATGAAGACGGGTGCCGCCATGTCAGTGCGACTCCCGCGTGACGCGGTCGCCGCTGGCGCCCACCAGGAAGTCCAGGTCGCAGCCCTTGTCGGCCTGCATCACATGCTCGACATGCAGGCGGTAGTAGCCGCGCGCCGGGACGGGGGCGGCGGGCTGGGCGGCCAGTTCGGCCCGGCGGCGGGCCAGCTCGGCCTCATCCACCAGCAGGCTCAGGCTGCGGTTGGGGCCGTTCAGCTCGATCTCATCGCCGGTGCGCACCAGGGCCAGCGGGCCGCCGGCGGTGGATTCCGGTGCCACGTGCAGCACCACGGTGCCGAAGGCCGTGCCGCTCATGCGGGCGTCGGAGATGCGCACCATGTCCTTGACCCCCTTGGCCAGCAGCTTGGGCGGCAGGGGCATGTTGCCCACTTCCGGCATGCCGGGATACCCCTTCGGGCCACAGCCGCGCAATACCAGCATGGAGGTTTCGTCCACTTCCAGCGCCGGATCGTCGATGCGGGCCTTGAAATCCTCGATGGTGTCGAACACCACGGCGCGGCCGCGATGGGTCAGCAACTCGGGTGAGGCGGCGTTGGGCTTCATCACCGCGCCATCGGGCGCCAGGTTGCCGCGCAGCACCCAGATGCCCGAGACGGGCTTCACCGGGTTGGCCATGGGGCGGATGACCTCGTCATTGTAGACCTCACCCTCGGCCACGATGTCGCCGATGGTCATGCCGCCGACGGTGACGGCGTCCAGGTTCAGCTTGTCCCTGATCTTGGTCATCAGGCCCGGCAGCGCGCCGGCGTAGTGGAAATCCTCCATCAGGTACTGGCCGGACGGCTGCAGGTCCACCAGCAGGGGGATGTCGGCGCTCAAGGCGTCGAAGTCCTCCAGCGACAAGTCAACGCCCAGCCGGCCGGCCAGGGCCAGCAGGTGGATCACGGCGTTGGTGGACCCGCCGATGGCGGCATGCACGCGGATGGCATTCTCGAACGCGGCGCGGGTCAGGATGCGCGACGGCTTCACGTCGTCCTTCACCAGGGCGACGATGCGGCGGCCCGTCTCATGCGCCATGGCGCGGCGGCGGGCATCCATGGCCGGCAGCGTGCCGTTGAAGGGCAGCGACAGGCCCATGGCCTCGATCAGGCAGGCCATGGTGGAGGCGGTGCCCATGGTCATGCAGGTACCGGGCGAGCGGGACATGCCGGCCTCCGCCCCCATGAAGTCCTTCAGCGTCATCTCGCCGGCGCGCACCGCCTCGCTGAACTTCCACACGTCGGTGCCCGAGCCGATGTCCTTGCCGCGGTACTTGCCGTTCAGCATGGGACCGGAGGAGATGACCATGGTGGGTAGGTCGACGCTGGCCGCCCCCATGATCTGGCCGGGGGTGGTCTTGTCGCAGCCGCCCAGCAGCACCACGCCGTCGATGGGGTTGCCGCGGATCGATTCCTCGACCTCCATGGCCAGCAGGTTGCGGAACAGCATGGCGGTGGGGCGCATCTGCGTCTCGCCCAGCGACATGGCGGGGAATTCTACCGGCAGGCCGCCGGCCTCCCACACGCCACGCTTCACATGCTCCGCCACCTCGCGCAGGTGGGAATTGCAGGGGGTCAGTTCCGACCAGGTGTTGCAGATGCCGATGACGGGGCGGCCGTCGAACACGTCGCCGGGCAGGCCCTGGTTCTTCATCCAGCTGCGGTGGATGAACCCGTCGCGGTCCAGTTTTCCATAGCTGTGCGCGCTGCGTAACGTCCGCTTGCCGTCGTCGGTCATCGTCTACCGTCCACCTCGGAGCCTGGAACGGCCCCTGTCCTTGGGCACTGGGTAGGGTGATGGCTGGCCGGACCCTTCAAGGCGCAGGCCTGGTCGTGGCCTGGGCATGCAAGTCAACCGGTCGCCAGCGGCGGCTGATGGCATGGCGCCAAACAGTGGCCGCCCGCACCCGCCGTTTCCCCACCCAATGTCGTTATGGTAGGAGGTTCCGGCGCGGTTCGCGGTATCGTGACCGTGCCGGCCCGAGCCCACGAGCCGGCGCCCAGCCTCCGGTTCTTGGTATGATTTATCGGACAAAAATAGCCTCTGTAAAGGGGATTTGGTGGCATGGGGAATTGCGGCCCGGGTGGGACCGCTCTAACTATCCTTCCTGACCCGGCCGCCCGTGACCCGACGCCCCATGGGCGCCCATGGGCCCAATGCGTAAGGAAGGCGCCCCCATGCCAGACAGCAACCAGACCGCCACCGGTCCCATCGACACACCGGAAGAGCCGCCGCCCGGCGCCCCGGAAGGCGTCACCCAGCATCTTTATCCCGTCTATGGCGATCTGGCGGGCAAGGCCGTGCTGATCAGCGGCGGGGGGTCGGGCATCGGCGCCTATCTCACCTACGCCTTCGCGGCCCAGGGCTGCCGCGTCGCCTTCATCGCCCTGCGTGAGCAGTCGGCCATGAACCTGGTGCAGGCGGTGGAGGCCGCGACCGGCCAGCGCCCCCTGTTCCTGCGCTGCGACCTGCGCGACGTGGAGACGCTGCAGGCCAAGGTGCGCGAGGCGGAGGCGCAGATGGGCGCCTTCGACGTGCTGGTCAACAACGCCGCCCGCGATGACCGCCACGCCACCGCCGACATGACGGTGGCGGAGTGGGACGACAACCTGGCCATCAACCTGCGCCCGCAGTTCTTCCTGGCCCAGACGGTGGCGCCGGGCATGAAGCGCGCCGGCGGCGGCGCCATCGTCAACCTGGGGTCCACCGCCCATAATTTGGGCCTGGCGGGATACCCGGCCTATGTCGCCGCCAAGGCCGGCGTCACGGGCCTGACCCGGGCGCTGGCCCGCGAGTTCGGCCCCGACGGCATCCGCGTCAACACCGTGGTGCCCGGCTGGGTCATGACGGAACGGCAGCAGCGCCTGTGGGTGACGCCCGAGGCCCTGGCCGAAACCCTGGCCGCCCAATGTCTGAAGCGCCCCCTGTCAGGCGAGGACATCGCCAGCGCCGTGCTGTTCCTGGCCTCTCGCGCCTCATCCATGATGACGGGGCAGTCGCTGGTGGTGGATGGCGGCCGCACCATGGGCTGAAGTCAGATCACCCCTGTCGCCCCGCCCCTGGGTCCCGCCAGCAGGCCAGCCACGCGGATCAGCGCCCCCTTCAGCGACGCCGCGTCGGGGGCAGCGCCCAGGGCCAGGCGCACAGCGGCGGGCACCGGGGTGTCGGATGAGAGGAAGGCGTCGCCCGCCACCAGGGTAAGGCCGGTGCGGGCGGCGCGCTGGACGAAGGCGTGAGGCGTCCAATCGGGTGGCAAATTGAGCCACAGGTGCAGGCTGTCGGGCTGGGCCTGGTAGCTGCCCGGGGGCAGCAGCTCCGCCGCCAGGCGCTGGCGCGTCACCGCCTCGGCCCGGATGGCCTCCGCCAGGGTGGCGGCGGTGCCGTCCAGGATCCAATCCGCCGCCAGGCCGGCGGCCAAGGGCGAGGGCATCTGCGTCTGGGTACGCAGCACGCCCTCGAACCGTTCCGCCTGGATGGCGTCGGGCGCGGCGACATAGGCGGTGCGCAGAGCCGGCGTCAGGCATTTGGACAGGGTGGCCACGTGCCATACCTGGGCGGGCGCCAAGGCCGCCAACGGCGTGCCGGGGGTGGCCGCCAGCGCGCCATAGGCGTCATCCTCCACCACCGTCAGACCCTGGGCCTGGATGACGGCGGCCAGGGCCTGGCGCCGCCCTTCCGACATCGTCGCGGTGGTGGGGTTATGGTGGGTGGGGGTGCAGTAGAGCAAGCGGGCGCCGCTGCTGCGGCAGGCGGCCGCCACCGCATCGGGCACCAGCCCCTCGCCATCGCAGTCCACCGCCAGCACCCGCAGCCCCAGGCGCGCCGCGACGGCGGTGAAGCCGGGATAGCTCAGCGTTTCCGCCAGCACCACATCGGCCCGCTGCGCCAGCAGGGACAGGAGGGCGTGCAGCGCCGCCTGCGCCCCCGGCGCCACCAGCACGCGGTCGGCATGGGGACTGGTGTTGGCCGCCAGCCCGGCGGCGATGTAGCGGCGGCGCAGCCAGGCGGCCCCGGCGGTGCGTTCCGTCGCGCCGCCGCCCGCGGCGCGATAGCCCAGACGGCGCCCCAGGTCCGGTGCCCGCACGAACCGCTCCAGCCCCTGCGCCAGGTGGGTGCGCAGCAAGGCCAGCGGTTGCGGCGGCACGTTCATGGACATGTCGATGTCGCCCTGGGCCAGGGGCGCCATATCCGCCGCCGCGCGGTCGGAGATGAAGGTGCCCCGCCCCACCACGCCCGACAGCAGGCCGCGATGCCGCGCCTCGGCATAGGCGCGGGTGACGGTGGTGAGATCGATGCCCAGCGCCTCCGCCAAAGCCCGCTGGGTAGGCAGGCGTTCCCCCGGCACCAGGCGGCCGGCGCCGATGTCGGCCGCCATGGCGTCGGCGATGGCCAGGTAAAGCGGCCCGCCCCGGCGGTCCAGACGGGGTTTCCACAGATCATCGTCAGCCACGGTCACCTCCCCGTCCATATTGCGGGCCTGCCCTTATTGCATGGATTATGCGTATGCGGACAATTGGCATGGGAAGCCCTGCAACCGCCTTATGCCATGATTTCCATCAAGTAGTGTCGGCTGACACAGCGACGGCGCCATCCGCTATGCTAGCTGTCCCCGGTTGATCCTGAAGGGGAAGGGATAGAATGCGGGGCAGTGAGTTCGCGGATCTGCGCGCGTTCGCCACCATCGTGGCCTATGGCACCTTCGCGCGGGCGGCGGTGCAGTTGAGCGTCTCCCCCTCGGCGCTTAGCCAGACCATCCGGGGTTTGGAGGCGCGGCTGGGTGTGCGCCTGCTGAACCGCACCACGCGCAGCGTTTCCGTCACCGATGCCGGTTCGCGCCTCTATGCCCGCCTGAAGCCGGTGCTGGAGGAACTGGAGGCCGCCGTCGCCGACGTGAACGACCTGCGTGAGCGGCCGGCCGGCACCCTGCGCCTGACCTCCTCCCGCGTCGGGGCGGAGCGGTTCCTGGCGCCCATCCTGGGGGATTTCCACCGCGCCTATCCCGACATCGTCCTGGACACCACGGTGGATGACGTGGTGCGCGACATCGTGGCGGAAGGGTACGACGCCGGCATCCGCCTGGGCGAGATGATCTCCGACGACATGGTGGCCATCAAGCTGGGCGGCAGTTTGCGCCAGGTGGCCGTCGCCACCCCAGAATACCTGGCCCGCCACGGCGTGCCGCAGCATCCGCGCGACCTGCTGGACCACGCCTGCATCAACTGGCGCTGGACGGAGACGGGCCGCATCTACCATTGGGAATTCCAGGAACCTGGCGGCGACTGGTTCTCCGTCGCGGTGAAGGGCCCCATCATCGTCACCGACCGCAGCATGGTGCTGGCCGCGGCCCTGCAGGGCGTGGGCATCGCCCTATGGCTGGAGGACCGCATCCTGCCCTATGTCCAGGACGGCCGGCTGGTGCCCATCCTGGAGGAATGGTCGGGCGCCTTCCCCGGGTTTTTCCTGTGCTATCCCAAGCAGCGGCATACGCCCCTGCCGCTGCGCGTCTTCACCGATTTCATGCGCGCGACCTACGGCTGATTATATACCGGCCCCTTCATTAACCGTTTCGACTATGGCGCATACCCCACAGAGCGGACACGCCCCATCTTCAGCGCATCCCCCGGCCCCTGGTCCCGTTTTGGGGCCCATTTTCCGGGCCGGCCTTCAGGAAGGATGCGGATCATGGTCAACGACACCCAACAGGTCTGGTTCATCACCGGCGTTTCGCGCGGCTTCGGCAGGGAGTTGGCGCGCACCCTGCTGGATCAGGGCCAGGTGGTCATCGGCACCACCCGCGACGGCCGGAGCGACCTGCCCGCCGACGGCCGGCTGCACATCCTGCCGCTGGACGTCACGGACGCGGCCCAGGTCAAGGAGACGGTGGCCAAGGCCCACGCCCTGCACGGCCGCCTGGACGTGGTGGTCAACAACGCCGGCTATGGCCTTCTGGGCGCGGTTGAGGATGCCGACACCGCCGCCACGCGCCAGATGTTCGAGGTCAATTTCTTCGGCGCGCTGGCGGTGATGCAGGCGGCCCTGCCGCTGATGCGGGCGCGGCGGTCCGGCCACATCGTCAACATCACCTCCATCGCCGGGCTGGCCCCGGGCGTGGGATCCGGCCTGTACGCCGCGTCCAAGTTCGCGCTGGAGGGCGTGTCGCTCAGCCTGGCGCAGGAGGTGGCGCCCCTGGGCATCGGCATCACGCTGGTGGAGCCGGGCGCCTTCCGCACCGATTTCCTGACCGATCATTCCCTGCGGCTGACCGGCGCCCCCATCGCGGACTATGCCGCGACGGCCGGGGCGGCGGTGGCCCGCCTGCAGGCGCTGAACGGCAGACAGCCGGGGGACCCGGTGCTGGCCGCCCGCGCCATCGTGGCCGCCGTGCGCTCACCCAACCCGCCGCAGCACCTGGTGCTGGGCACCGACGCTTGGAACCGGGTGCAGGCCCGGCAGGAGGCGTTCACCGCCAATCTGGCCGGCTGGCGGCCGGTCACCCTTGGCACTGACTTCCCGGCTTAAGTGTCTTCCAGGCCCAGGTCAGATCGTTTCCAGGCGGCGGCGCGTGTCCGCCGCCTGGTCGCGCAGCGCCTTGCGGTCGGCGGGGTCCATGCGCGCCAGCTGGCGATAGGGCAAGGCCAGCCGGGGGTTGGCGGACAGGGCGGCCGCATGGCGATCCAGGAAGTCCCAGTAGAGCGCGTTGAAGGGGCAGGCGCGCGGCCCCACCCTGGCCTTGCGGTCGTAGCGACACCCCCGGCAATAGTCGCCCATGCGGTCAATGTAGGCCGCCCCCGAGACGTAAGGTTTGGTGGCCATCAGCCCACCATCGGCGAACTGGCTCATGCCCAGGGTATTGGGCAACTCCACCCATTCGAAGGCGTCGATATAGACGCCCAGATACCAGCGGTGCACCGCGGCCGGATCAAGGCCGGCCAGCAGGGCGAAGTTGCCGATGACCATCAGGCGCTGGATGTGATGGGCATAGGCGTGGCGCAGCGACTGTCCCACCGCGTGGGCCAGGCAGCGCATCCCCACCTGGCCGGTCCAGAACCAGGACGGCAGGGGCAGGTCGTGGCCCAGGGCGTTGCGGTCGTCATATCCCGGCATGTGGGCCCAGTAGACGCCGCGCACATATTCGCGCCACCCCAGGATCTGGCGGATGAACCCCTCCACGGCCGGCAGCGGCGCCACCCCGCGCCGCCATTCCTCCTCCACCCGCGCCACCACCTCGGCCGGCGACAGCATCTTGGTGTTGAGGGCGAAGGACAGCAGGGAATGGAACAGGCGCCAGCCCCGTATGCTCATGGCGTCCTGATAGTCACCGAAGTGCCGCAGGCCTTGCGCCAGGAAGGCGTCCAGCTGCGCCAGCGCCTCGGCTCGGTTCAGGGGCCAGGGCAGCCGATCCGCCATGGGATCACCGAAGCTGCCGACCCCGGCGGCGGTGATGGCCCGCCACAGGACGCCATGGTCGTGCCGCGGCCGGCTGTCATCGGGCTCAGCCGGCAGGCCCGGCCAGGGCTTGCGGTTGTCGTGGTCGAAATTCCACTGACCGCCCACCGGCCCGCCATCCGGTTCCAGCAGCACCCCATGGACGCGGCGCATGTGGCGGTAGAAATGCTCCATCAGCCAGCGCCGCCGCCCCTGGAACAGCGCAGCGGCGGTGTCGCGGGCGCTGAGGAAATGGTCGGTGTCCACCATGCGGGCCGACGGCCCCAGGTGCCGGGCGTAGTCCGCCAACTGGCGGTCCAGCCGCCATTCGTCGGGCGCCTGGTACTCGAACGCCGTGGCGCCATGCCGGTCGCGCAGCAGGTCCAGGTTGGCGGGCAGCGCCTGGCGGTTGGCGGGATCGTCGATGGCCAGGTAATCCACCCGGTGACCAGCCGCCCGCAGGTGCCGGGCGAAGTCGCGCATGGCGGCGAAGATGGCCAGGATCTTCTGGGCGTGGTGCAGGACGTAGTCCGTCTCCTGCCGCACCTCCATCAGGGTGTAGACCACGGCCCCGTCCACCTGGTCGAACCACCGGTGGTGGGGATTGAGCTGATCCCCAAGGATCAGGCGCAGCACCGTCATGGGCGCCCCCGCGCCGCGCGCCGGCACCGGTCGGAACAGTATTTGACCTCCTCCCACACCCGGGACCATTTGCGCCGCCAGGCGAAGGGGCGCCCGCACTGGGGGCAGATCTTGGTGGGCAGGTCCGATTTCCGCCGCATGCGCATGGCGTCGCTTCCTGGGATCACAGATCGAGGCTGAGCTGGCCGCGTGCGACGGGACGGGGCCGGGAGCGCGGGGCCGCCGGCTTGCGCGAGCCATGGCGGTCGACCAGCGCCGGCACCACGGCCTTGACCGCCGGCTGGGCCCGCAGGCCATGCACGCGGGCCTTGGCCGCCCGTGTCGCCGTTTCCAGGTCCACGATGGGCAAAGGGACGTCGCGTCCCACCCGTACGCCGCAGCGGTCCTGCACCTCCGGCGGCATGCGCCACGGCTCGAACAACCAGCTGTCCGGCACCCGCCGCAGGGCGGGCAGCCAGCGGCGGACGAAGCGGCCCTGGGGGTCATGGTCGCGGGCCTGCTTCAGGGGATTGTAGACACGGGTGGTGTTCATGCCCGTGGTGCCCGATTGCATCTGCATCTGGCTCCAGTGGATGCCGGGTTCGTAGTCCAGAAACTGGCGGGCCAGCCACAGGCCCACCGGGCGCCAGTGCAGCCACAGGGGATAGGCCGCGACCGAGACCAGCATGGCCCGCATGCGGAAGTTGATCCAACCGGTCTCACGCAGCATGGCGACACAGGCGTCCACCAGCGGCCAGCCGGTACGCCCAGCCACCAGCGCCTGGAAATGGGCCTCGTTCCATTCCCCTTCGCGCAGACCATCGTAGCCGGGGTGCAGGTTGCGCCATTCCAAGGCGGGCTCGCTTTCCAGCTTCTGGATGAAATGGCAGTGCCAGTGCAGGCGGCTCAGGAAGGCGGCCAGGCCCTGGCGACGGGGATCCGGCCCATCCGGCAGGTCCGCCAGCCGGCGGCGCGTCGCCTGCACGACCTCCCGCAGGCTGACCGCGCCTTGGGCAAGATAGGGCGACAGGCGGGAACAGGCCGTGGGCGCGGAAAGGGGCGAGGAAAGCCCGCCGCGATAGCGGCCGCTGCGATCATCCAAGAAGCTGTCCAGGATCGCCAACCCCTGGCGACGCCCGCCAGCCTGGCGCAGGGGCGGGTCGGCGGCGTCCAGGCCCAGATCCGCCGGACCCGGCGGCGGTGCGTCCGGCCACGGAATCGGGGAGAAGACCATCGCCGGCACCGGCAGGCGGGGTGCGGCCATGCGGGTCTCCCATGCCGCCTGCCAGGCGTCGCGGCTGTCCAGGCGGCGGATGACGCCGAATTGCGGCGTCTCATGCCATGGCACGCCGTGGTCGCGGCACCACCGGGCCACCGCCCGGTCCCGCCGGTAGGTCAGGTCGTTGCCTGTTTCCTCATGGGAATGGAGTGCGGTGAAGGGGGCCTGGCGGTACAGGCACTCCAGCACCTCCACCACTTCGCCCGTCACCACATGCAGGACGCCACCCCGTCGGCGAAGCTCCGCCGCAAGGTCGCTCAGGCATTCGAGGATGAACTGGTAATGCTGGTTGGCGGCATCGGGCTGGCGCCAGAAGCTGGGTTCGATCACGTAAAGGCACAGCACGGGGCCCTGCCCCGCCGCCCGATGCAGGGCGGCGTGATCGTCCAGGCGCAGGTCGCGCTTGAACCAGACGACGCTGTAGGTCATGGCCCCCTCCGCCTCAATCACCCCCGGCGCGGTGCCGGGTCATGACTTGTACGGGGAGGAACCGGCCGCCGGATCACCGGTAGTGAGATGGTCCGCTTACTGGGCCAACACGCGGGCCGCTTCCCGGGTCTTGTCCACCATGGTTTCCACCTGCCGGATGGCGCGGCCGATGTCGTTGATGTTTTCCGTCACGGTGTCCACCGCGCCGGCCGTCTGCTGCATGTTCTGCGACATTTCCAGCGTGACCGCACCTTGCTGCTCCACCGCCGCGACGGCCGAGGTGACGTGGTCCCGCACGGCATCGATGGACCGGCGGATGCCCTCCAGGGCGCCGACCACCTCGCCGGCCACGGACTGCATGCCGGTGATCTCGTCCGAAATCCCCTGCGTGGCGCTCGCCGCCTGGTTGGCCAGATTCTTCACCTCGGTGGCGACGACCGCGAAGCCCTTGCCGGCCTCCCCCGCCCGCGCCGCCTCGATGGTCGCGTTCAAGGCCAGCAGGTTGATCTGGCCGGCGATCCCGCGGATGACGTCCACCACCCGCTCCATGGACTGGGCGACGGCGTTGAGGCGCTCGGTCGCCGACCCGGCGGTTTCCGCCTCGGCCGCGACACTGTCCACCGCCGCGCGGGACTGGGCCATGTTGGCCGCCAGCTCGCGGGTGGACGCGGCCAGCTCTTCCGCGCCGGCGGCGATGCCCTGGACCGCGCCGGCCGTCTGGTTCGCCGCCGCGGCCACGCCCTCGGACCGGCCCACCGACTGTTCGACGGCGGTGTCGATCTCCTTGAAGTTGCTGTCGATCAACTGCTTCAGGTTTGCCAGCATGCGCACCTGGCGGGTGATGTCGGTGGCATACTTCACCACCTTGTACGGACGGCCATCGGGGTCGAGGATGGGGTTGTACGAGGCCTCGATCCAAACCTCGCGGCCGCCCTTGCCCAGGCGCTTGAATTGGCCCGCCTGGAACTCACCTCGGCGCAGGGTCTCCCAAAACTGGCGGTACTCCGGCGCGTCCTTTTGGCCCGGTTCCACAAAAACGCTGTGATGCCGGCCCTCGACCTCCGCCGCCGTGTAGCCCATGGTGTTCAGGAAATTGTCGTTGGCGCGCAGGATGGTGCCGTCCAGGCTGAATTCGATGACCGCCTGCGACTTGTTGATGGCCGTGACCTGGCCCAGCAGGTCGGCGTGTTCCCGCTTCGCCGCTGTCACGTCGGTGGCATACTTCACCACCTTGTACGGCCGGCCGGCGCGGTCGAGGATGGGATTGTATGAGGCCTCGATCCAGACTTCGCGGCCGCCCTTTCCCAAACGCTTGAACTGCGCGGCCCGGAATTCCCCCCGGCGCAGGCTGTCCCAGAACTGGCGGTATTCCAGGCTGTCCCGATACCCTGGCGCCACGAACAGGCTGTGATGCTGTCCCTTAACCTCGGCCAGGGTGTAACCCATGGCCTTCAGGAAGTTGTCGTTGGCGGTGAGGATGGTGCCGTCCAGGGCAAACTCGATAATGGCTTGGGATTTGCCCAGGGCGGCCAGCGTTGCCTTCATGTCCCGGATATGCCGTGCCAGAAAAGACCGAAACATTAACCACTCCGCGAAGTAAGGGATTCGCCCTTTTAAAGATGGTTAAAGGGCCACCCCGTAAAAGCGCAGCGCACCGCTTGAAAACAAGCAGTGCATCTGATGATTCTGACAGGGGTGTTTGTTGGGATGTGAATGTAGTATTAATGCTATCGACTGTCTAGCCGGATTCTAAAGTCCACAGACATGCACTTTACTTTCCTTGGTTAATATTTGATGTCATCAACCAGGGAGCGGGGTGCTCGCCGGTCGCCGCAGGGCTTCCACTCCTCTGCCAAATCCCTCATGATGGCAGGGACTTAACGACCGGCGCCATCATCCAGGGCAGGGGATGGGGTGCGGTCCCCCTATCCTTCCGCCACCCTGAAACGATAGCCAGAGGTTGCTTTCTCCATGGCCATGTCCTGGTTCCGCCGTACCATGTTCATCGTGTCCACGTTGACTTTGACGACGACGGGAACAGGCCGCAGCCAAACCGCTCAGCACGTGGATACGCAACAGACGTCAACCCGGATCACCCAGCAGCTGGAAAAACCCGCCGACACCGAACCGCCGCTGACCACCGCCTACCGCCCATTCGAGGCGTTCGCGCCCCTGACCCTGCCGCAGGCGGTGAACCAGTACCGGTCGGGCAGCGGCCTGCCGGGCCCGGCCTATTGGCAGAACCGGGCGGATTATGAGCTGCACGCCCGCCTGGACCTGAGCAACCCTGATGCTCCCGCGCTGAGCGGCAGCGGCGTCATCCGCTACACCAACAACAGCCCGGACGCGCTGGACCGGCTGTGGCTGCAGCTGGACCAGAACATCTATCGCAAGGACGCGCGCGCGGCCGTGGCGGGTGGCGGGCGGCCCAGCCGGGGCAACACCGACGGCATGACCATCAAGGCGGTCGCGGTCGATATGGGGGACGGCAAGGCGGTGGCCCTGCCTTTCCATATCGACGACACCCGCCTGTGGATCGACCTGCCCAAGCCGCTGGCCGCCAAGGGCGGCAAGCTGGCGCTGCACATCGACTACGCCTACACCATTCCCGGTACCTGGGGCGGGCGCACCGCCCACACGCCGACGCAGAACGGCGAGATCTATGAGATCGCCCAATGGTATCCGCGCATGGCGGTTTACGACGACCTGCGCGGCTGGGACACCCTGCCCTATCTGGGGTCGGAGTTTTATCTGGAGTACGGCGACTTCGACTACACCGTCACCGTGCCGGCCACCATGCTGGTGGCGGGTTCGGGCGAGTTGGTGAACGGGGCGGAGGTGCTGACGCCCACGCAAGTGAAGCGCCTGGACCAGGCCCGCGCCAGCGACGCCACGGTCATGATCCGCACGCCGGATGAGGTGACGGACCCCCGAGGCCGCCCGCGCACCAATGGCGAGATGACCTGGCATTTCCGCATGCGGAACACCCGCGACGTGGTGTTCGCCGCCTCCGCCGCCTTCGTCTGGGACGCCGCGCGCGTGAACCTGCCGGAGGGCAAGCACGCCCTGGCCATGTCGGTTTACCCGGTGGAGGGCGTGGGGCCGGACAAGTGGAACCGGTCGACGGAGTACCTGAAGGCTTCCATCGAGCATTTCTCCAGCCAGTGGTTCCCCTATCCCTGGCCTGTCGCCGTGAACCTGGGCGGCCACGGCGCCGGCATGGAATATCCGGGCATGGTGTTCGACGGGTATAAGGACCAGGGCAAGAACCTGTACTGGATCACGGCGCATGAGATCGGCCACACATGGTTCCCCATGATCGTGGGCTCGAACGAGCGGCGCGACGCCTGGATGGATGAGGGGTCCAACACCTTCATCGACATCTATGCCCAGGACGCCTTCAACCACGGTGAATACGCCCCCAAGCGCGACGGGGAATATGCGCCCGGCGGCGGCAACCCCGCAGACGAGATCCTGCCCCTGCTGGCCGACGCCGACGCCCCCAACATCGTCAACGCCCCCGACGGCATGTCGGAGAAGTACCGCCACCCCGTCAGCTATTTCAAACCGGCGCTGGGCCTGGTGCTGCTGCGCGAGCAGATCCTGGGGCCGGAGCGGTTCGACGCCGCCCTGCGCCGCTATATCCGCGCCTGGGCCTACAAGCATCCGTCACCGTCCGACTTCTTCCGCGCCATGGAATCCGGGGCGGGCGAGGACCTGACCTGGTTCTGGCGCGGCTGGTACTTCAACAACTGGGCGGTCGATTTCGCCGTGCGCAAGGTCGCCTATGCCGAGGGCGGGCCAGACAAGGGCGCCCTGGTCACCCTGGCGGCCCTGGACCGCCTGGTCCTGCCGGCCACCCTGCAGGTGGACTACGCCGACGGCAGCCAGCGCAGCCTCCGCATTCCGGTGGAGACCTGGCGCGGCCGGGCCGAGACCACCGTGCGGCTGGACGGCGGCCCCGCCATCACCCGCGTCACCATCGACCCCACCCACGCCCTGCCCGACACCAACCGGGCCAACGACGTGTGGGAGATGAAGTAAGCGTAAAAGCCGGCGGCCTCCTTCGGCTTAGTGATGCCCTGCCCCTTCGTGGTGATGGGCATGCGGGGTGATGGTGGGCGCCTTGCCCGGTTCCACCATCTCCACCAGTTCCATCATGCCGTTGTCCTCGTGGCTGGTGTTGTGGCAGTGCATGACGATGGCGCCGGTGTAGTCCAGCGCCTGGCTGAGGAACTGCACCACCTCGCCGTAATTGAAGCCGGTGTTGGCGTCGACGTTGGTCAACCCGCCCGGGAAGGTGCAGTTCGTCCCCCCCACCGCCCGGGCGCAATTGATCAGCACCGTGTCGCGCCAGATGGGGAACGCATAGTCGACCGTGCCCCGCTTCATCACCTGGAAGGAATTGGTGTGGATGTGGAACATGTGGGTGTCGGCGGCGCTCATCACCCCCCACAGGTTCGTCTGGCCCAGGGTCAGGATGCGCTGCGGCCCGCCCTCGGCATTGAAGGGGCGGCCGTTGACCACCGAGGCGCCACCGGCCGATTCCGCGTAGGTGCCGCTGGTGAAGCCGAACACCACCCCCTGGGTGGGAGAGGCCGGCCGGTCGGCCGCGTCCACCAGGGTGGTGGGGGCGTACAGCCGGTTCAGCTGGGACTGGGTAGGCAGGGCGGTCGCCGTGGGCCCGGATGCCGCCGCCACCACGTTCACCGTCATCACCAGCTGGGCGTCGGGGACAACGCCAGGCTTGCACAGATCGCCGATGCCGGGCTGGCGCGCCAGGGGATCCTGCGAGGATTGCTGCCGCTTCACCACCGTGCCGGGGGCGGGCTGGACCAGCAGGTACCGGCCGGGCTTGGCCGGGGCCTTGACCATCAGGTCCAGGCGCTGGCCGGGCGCCAGGAACAGCAGCTCATTGTTGACCACCCCCTTGCCGTCCGGCTTGGCCACCGGCGCCGTCAGGCGCAGCGGCAAATCCTCTTCCCCCGGCGACAGGGGACGCTGCACCGGTACGCCGTCGGCCGCCAGGACATAGGCGGCGGGCGCCGTCGCCGCGTCCACGCCGGTTTGGGGCACCAGGCACATGGGCACCACCGTGCCCACCGTGGTGTTCACCACCCGCCACAGCTGCACCTCATTCGTCGTCATGGTGACGGTGGGGTTCAGCTGGCCGTTGACGGACAGTTTCTGGTTGACGTTCTGCGCCGGCTCGGGCGCCGGCTGGCCGTCGACATAGGTGCAGCGGGCGAAGGAATAGACGCTCTTGCACGTCACCCGTTGCGGGCTGGTCAGGTTGGGCGCGGATTCGATGCTCTGCAGCAGCATCACCTTTTCCGCCGCCCCCCGCACCGCGGGCAGGCTGTCGATGCCGTTCTTCTCATCCTGGATGATCAGCGCGCCGCTCATGCCGCTGGCCAGCTGCAGGGCCACCGCCCCGTGCTTGTGCGGGTGGTACCAATAGGTGCCGGCCGGATGCTGCTCCGGAATCTTGATGCGGTAGTGGTAGTCGCCCTTCTGGCACAGGCTGGCGTCGCCGTTCGCGTCCCGCACGCACATGGCCATGACATCGGCCGGCGTGTCGGCCGGATAAAGGGCCAGCAGAACGTTGTCGCCGTCCTTCTGCGGGCTGACGTGCAGGCCGTGGGTGTGCAGATTCAGCACGTCGAAGCCATGGGGCACGGCGTTGAACATGGTGCCGTCGCCCTCGTCCGCGTCGAACGGCAGGCCGTTGGTGAACAGGATGTCCAGCGTGTCGCCGGGATGGGCGCGAATGGTGGGGCCGGCCAGCAGTTCACCCGTCGGCAGGGCGGCGCCCATGACTTGCTTGCGCGCGGTCACCGCCGCCTTCACCTCCGCCCCCTTGCGGTCGCCGAAGCTGACGAAGGCGTTGGCCTGCACCTTCAGCGGCGCGCCGTCGCCGTTGGGCAGGGTGAAGATCTGCGGGAAGGCCATCAGTTGCGACACACCGGCCACCACTGGCATGGGCGCCGGCTGGACCAGTTCCCCCGCCGGCGCGGGGCCGGCGGCCAGGGCCGTAAGGGCCAAGCCCCCCAAGGCCGACGCCCGCCGGCCCGGCTTCGCGATAATGGACATGCACGTTCCCCCGTCAGCGTATCCCTTTCGGGATAAACTGCCCGATAAACGCGCATAGATCCATACACCACTACTTATGCAGGCATTTTATCGACAGCACCGGCCAGCTGCAGCGTTCGATGATCGGGTTGGCCGTCAAAATACTTGTCCAGCGCATCCTGGAACAGGCTGTCGCAGTCGCCGGCCGCCAGATGGAACAGGGTCATGCTGGAGCGGAACTTCAGCGCGTCCACGGGACCGAACACCGCCCGGGCGTCATGGCCGGGCAGCTCGTTGACCAGGCCGGTCAGTTGGCGCAGGCGCCCGCCCAGGATGGTGTGCTCCAGGTAAGCCCGTGCCTCCCCCAGCGAAGCCAGGGCGTAATGTTGCGACGTCGCACTTTGGCCCAGCCCCGCGATCTGGGGAAAGAAGTACCACATCCAATGGCTGCGCTTGTGCCCGGTGGTCAGCTCCTGGATCACCGTGTCCAACTGCGGGTTCTGGGCATCGACGAAGCGTTGCAGGTCCCAGTGTGGGCTGGCGGTGAATGAGTCGACAGGGTGGTCCATGGCTCCCTTCCCTTGTTTCCACGACGGCCGGCGCTCAGCATACAGCGCCGGCCAAAAGAAAACCGGCGCCCCTGACGGTCAGGGACGCCGGCTTCCAACCGCCAACGGGGGAATTTTGTTCAGGGACCGAAGGTATCAGGCGGCCTGGGCCACGAACAGGTCACCGATCTGGGTGTTGGCGGCGGTCAGCGCGCCGGCCTTGGCATCCGGGCCCATGGCGACGCCCTCGGCGCGGACGATGGTGACATCGGTCATGCCCAGGAAGCCCAGGAAGGCCTTCAGATAGGCTTCCTGATGGTCCAGCGCCGCCTCATACGGGGTGCCGGCGTACTTGCCGCCGCGGGAGGAAACGACGATGACCTTGCGGCCGCCGGCCAGGCCCTGGGGACCGGCCTCGGTGTAGCGGAAGGTGCGCCCGGCCTGGGCCAGGCGGTCCAGGTAGGATTTCAGCTGGCTGGGGATGGAGAAGTTGTACATGGGCGCGCCGATGACCACGACATCGGCCGACAGCAGCTCGTCCACCAAAGTATCGACCAGCGCGCGCTCGGCCTGTTGCGCGGGGGTCAGGTTCTGGTCGGCACCAAACTTAGCGACCGCCAGCAGCTCGGCGTCCAGGTGGGCGGGGGCCACGGCGGCGACGTCACGGTACACCACCTCGCCCGACGGGTTGGCCTGCTGCCACGCCTGGACCACGGCGGCGGTCAGCTGACGGGAGACGGAGGCCTGGGCCAGGGGGCTGGAGTCGATATGCAGGAGCTTCATGATCCGTACTCTCAATTCTGGGATGGGCGCCGGTGAGGCCCGGCCGCCGAAGACCCCTTGAGATTGCCACTGGAACGCTCTTGCCATCAGGGGCCAGATTTCACACTCTATGTTCCATGATTGGAACAATGGCCGTCCCCGGCAACCGGACGGCGATCGGGGCCTCACCATGCGCGACCTGAACGATCTCTACTACTTCGCCCAGGTGGTGGAGCATGGCGGCTTCGCCGCGGCAGAGCGGGCGCTGGGCGTGCCCAAGTCCACGCTCAGCCGCCGCGTCTCGATGCTGGAGGACCAGTTGGGCGTGCGCCTGCTGCAGCGTTCCACCCGCCGCTTCGCCGTCACCGACGTGGGCCGCACCTACCATGCCCACTGCCTGGCCATGATCGCCGAGGCGGAAGCGGCACAAGAGGTGGTGGACCGCACCCGGGCGGAGCCGCAGGGCACCGTGCGCGTCAGCTGCCCCACCGCCCTGGTGCCCACCCGCGTGGGGGCGGTCGTCACCCGCTACATGGCGCAACATCCCCGCGTGACCATCCGGCTGGAGGCCAGCAACCGCCGCGTCGACGTCATCGAGGAGGGCTACGACCTGGCCATCCGCGTGCGCATGCCGCCGCTTGAGGACAGCGACCTGATCGTCAAGGTGCTGGAAAGCCACGGCTCGGCCCTGGTGGCCAGCCCAGACTTCCTGGACCGCCACGGCCGGCCCGCTACACCGGAGGAGCTGTCGGCCCTGCCCGCCGCCGACATGCCGCGCACGGGCGGCGACTACGTCTGGCGCCTCTATGGTCCCGACGGCATCCTGCGCACCGTGCCGCATCAGCCCCGCCTGATCACCGAGGACATGGCCCTGTTGCGCGATGCGGCGCTGACCGGGGTTGCCATCGCCCAGTTGCCCCACTTCATCATCGACAACTATCTGGCTCAGGGCGTGCTGGAGGCGCTGTTGCCCGGCTGGACCCTGCCGGCGGGCGTGGTGCACGCGGTGTTCCCCTCGCGCCGGGGCCTGGTACCGGCGGTGCGCGGCTTCATCGACGCCTTGGCGGCGGAATTCGCCGAGCGGCCCACGGCCCCCTGCCCGGCCAACCCCGCCTGGATCGGCGGCGGGCCCGACCTGGGGCTGTAGCGGCACAGCACGGTGGGCCACCCCCGTGGCAGGAAAACCACCTTGGCCGCACATCTGCAACCATCCCCACCCTTTGCCCTTGACAGCGGGGGCCGACGCCAGTGCTACTAACACGCTAAGTATAAGAATTTTGGGGAAGTTTTGGTTTTGGGGGACCCATCCGCCATGCCTGGGTCGTCTACTGTCCGCCACCTTGGTGCGCGGCTGGGCGGGCTTGTGCGCACCTGCCTGGCCCGGCGCTTCCTGCTTCCGCTGCTGGCCATCCTCGCCGCCCTGGTCCTGATGCTGTGGCCGGCACTGCTGAACGGCTTCCCCATCGTCTTCTTCGACACCGGCGGCTACATCGAGGCTGCGGCCGAGCGTGAATTGGTGGAGGGGCGGTCGCTGGCCTACGGCCTGTTCCTGCAGGCGACGTCGCTGAACTGGCGCACGCTGTGGGGGCCGGTGGTGGCGCAGAGCCTGCTGACCCTGTGGCTGTTGCGCCTGCTGTGCGCCGGCCTGGCGCCCGGCGACGGACTGCCGGGCGGCAAAGGCAATGGGTTCGGGGCCCTGGGCCTGGTGGCGGTGCTGGCGCTGGGCACCGGCATGGCCTGGTACACGGCCCAGCTGATGCCGGACATCGCCATCCCCCTGGTGGTGGCGACGCTGTGGTTGCTGGCCTTCCGCTGGGATCGGTTGCCCTGGGGGACGCGCCTGGGCGCGGCCGCCGTGGGCCTGATCGGCCTGCTGTCGCACATGTCAGGCATGGCCCTGGGCGCCGGCCTGGTGGCGGTGCTGGCGCTGATGAAGGCCGTTGGCGTCCTGGGCCGCCCGCGATCCTGGCGGGCCCTGCGCCTGCTGCCGGCGGCGGCCCTGGTGGCGGGCAGCATGGTGACCCTGCCCCTGCTGAATGGCGCCGTCACCGGCGAGACCAGGCTGACCCCCGGCGGGCCGCTGTTCCTGTTCGGCAGTCTGCTGCAGCAGGGCCAGGTGCGCCGCCTGCTGGACGAACGATGCGCCGACGACCCGCACGCCTACACCCTGTGTGCCTATCGCCAACGCCTGCCCACCACGGCAGATGAGTTCCTGTGGGCGGAGGATTCCCCCCTAGTCGCCCTGGGCGGCTGGGAAGGCATGGAGCCCGAAGCCGCGCGTATCAACATGGCGGTGATGCGGGCCTATCCCCTGGCCCTGGCCCTGTCGTCGTTGCAGGCGGGAATGGAACAGTTCTTCCGCGTGCAGACGGGCGACGGCCTGGACGAGTTCCACCGCAGCACCCGCGAGGCGATGCACCAGTGGCTGGCTCCCCTTGAGCCCGCCTACCTGAAGGCCGACCAGCAGAGCGAGGGGCCGACCCCCGGCATGGCGGACCTGTCCAACTACTTGACCGTTCCCCTGGCCTATCTGGCGCTGGCTGCCCTGGCCGTCCTGGTCCCCCAAGCGGTAAGGCGTCGCGACGGCATGGCCCTGGGCGCCCTGCTGTTCCTATGGGCGGCGCTGGCCGGCAACGCCCTGATCTGCGGCGCGCTGTCCAACCCGCACGACCGCTATCAGAACCGGCTGGTGTGGCTGGTCCCTGTGTTCGTCCTGGCGCTGAACACCCGCCTGCGCCAAACCGAAGAGGCGACGGATGAGGCAGAGCCGGCGCTGCGGGTGCCGAATGCCATATCCCTGCCGGCGGCCCTGCTGCGCCGTCGCGCGACGCGGCCTGTCCTGACCAGCCCCCTCATTGATCTGGGTGTGCCTGATGGCCTGGCGGCGGAAATGGCGGGGGGAGACCTGGCCGTGGGAAGCGCTGCCGAGCGGGCGGTGACGCCCCAACCCTGACCTTCTTGGTAAGGCGCAAATCCACGTTGATTGCGCTACGCTTTTCGGGCGCTTGTGCCAACCAGGCCACCCCCGCCGCGCCCGCCCGCCCCGAGCCCGGCCCGGGCGCCAATCATGGACCCGCGGATGATCCGCTTCTCCCTTCCCGTGCGGCTGCTGCTGGCGATCCTGCCGGCCGCTGGCGTCATGCTGGGGGGGATGATCCTGGTCACCCTGCATCTGAGCCAGCGGGTGGTGGAGCGTTTCATCAACGACTACGGCCGCGACACCGCCCAGCGCGAGGCGCTGGCCATCAGCGCCGGCATCCAGGAAGAGATGACCCTGGCCGAAGGCGCCGCCCGCCTGGTCTCCGCCCTGGCCGCCACGCGGGAGCGGGAAGGGGTCGCCCCCACGCTGGCAGACCGGCGGCAGATCACCGAATACCTGCGCCAGGCGGCGGCCTTGCATCCCGAGGCCGTGGGAATCTGGTTCTTTGCCGAGCCCGACGCCCTGGGCCCCGACGCCGCGGCGCTGGCCCTGCGGGATTCCCTGGTGGGAATGGCGGGCACCGGCCGCTACGCCCTGTATGCCACCAGCCAGGAAGGTGCCGTGCGCCTGCAGTCCCCGCCGCCGGACTTCGACGCCCAGGACTATTACACCCGCGCCCAGCGCAGCCACCGCCTGGCCATCCTGCCGGTCCATATCTTCCCCATACAGGGCGTGCCCACCGCCCTGGTTTCCCACGCCTTCCCGGCCATGGTGGGCGACCGCCTCATCGGCGTGGCCGGCGTGGACCTGGACCAGCGGCAGCGCGCCCACGTTTATGAGGGGCACCACCCGTTCGGCGCGCCCATCGCCATCATCAACACCTCCGGTGTCTGGGGCTATCACCCGGACCCGGCCCGGCTGGGCACTGCCGCCACCTTCGGCGACGGCCCCGACTATCAGTTCACGCCAGGGGAACGGGTGTTCGTCAACCAGGCCCAGCCCTATAGCCTGGAACGCCGCCTGCCCGACGGGTCCCGGCTGCGCCGCTTTACCTGGCCGGTGGACTTGTTCCCGGGTGAGGGCCGACGCCTGCTGATCATGGACGTGCCCCTGGACCGGCTGGCGCGACCCTTCGCCGGCATCCGCACCGCCATCCTGATGGCCGGGCTGCTGTGCGCCCTGTTGCTGAGCGGCCTGATGGTCCTGGCCGTCCGCCTAATCGTGGCCAGGCCGCTGAAGCGTCTGCAGGCGGGGGTGGATTGTCTGAAACGGGGCGAGTACGACCACCCCCTGCTGGATCAGAACTGCCCCGATGTCATTGGCGACCTAGCGCGCGGGTTGGAGGATTTCCGCCGGACCCTGGTGGAACGGGACCATCTGCGCCGCGACCTGCAGCGGGTGGCCGCCTGCATCGAGGTGGCTCATGACGCCATCTACATGATGAGCCGCGACTACACGGTGCTGTACGCCAACAGCCAGGCGCTGACCTTGGTGGGCGTCACCGACCGCGAGACCCTGCTGGGCAGGCGCATTTCCCAATTCGTCACGCCCGAGACGGCCGCCTCGCTGGCAGGACTGCGCCAGCACATCGCCGCTAGCCTGGCCCATGCCGGCGTGTGGACGGGCCAGGTTGACAACTGGACAACCTTGACCGGCCATCGCATCGAGGCCGTGGAGTTCACCGCCAGCAACGACCCCGGCGGCGACATCCTGGTCGTGGCCCGAGACGTATCGGAACGTGACCGGGTGGAACGGGAGCGCCAGATCCTGCAACGCCAGATCCTGCAGCAGGACAAGTTGGAAACGGTGGGCCGCTTGGCAGGCGGCGTGGCACACGACTTCAACAATCTGCTGGGTGCCATCCTGGGCTATGCCGGATTCCTGGTGGCCGACCTGCCGGCGGACAGCCCGGCGCGCGGCTATGCCGACCGCATCCTGGCGGTAGGCGCCAGCGCCAAGGAACTGGTCCGCCAGATCCTGGGCTTCGCCCGCACCGACGCCGGCGTCCAGGAGGTGGTGCCCGCCCGCGCCATCGTGGACGACGCGCAGGTGGTGCTGCGATCCACCGTGCCGGCCACAACCCGCCTGACGTGCATGACTGAGGAAGGCCTGCCGCCCGTGCGCGCCAACCAGACGCAGATGATGCAGGTGTTGATGAACCTGGTCATCAACGCCCACGACGCCCGCCGGGGTGAGACGGGCGATATCACCATCCGCCTGAACCGGGGCCCTTTGCCCTTCACCTTCCCCGACGACTGGGCGGTGGCGGACATCCTGCCGGCACCGGTGGACGCCCCGCATGTGGTGCTGGAGGTGACCGACCAGGGAACCGGCTTGGCGCCCGACCACCTTTCCCGCATGTTCGAACCCTTTTTCACCACCAAGGGCCAGGACAAAGGCACCGGCCTGGGCTTGGCCAATGTGCACAGCATCGTCAAGGCCCATGGCGGCGGCCTCGCGGTCGCGAGCAAGCTCGGGGCCGGCACCGTCATCCGCATCACCCTTCCCAGCCTGTCGGGCCCCAGCATAACCGCGGGCCGGGCAGCCGCGGGGTCCTCTGGCAGTGCGGCCACGGCCTCACCCCTCAACCCGGCTCCGGCCCGGCTGCGGGTGCTGGTGGTGGACGACACCGAGGCCATGGGCGAACTGCTGCGCGAGGGCCTGACCCGGCGGGGGCACGACGTCACCGTCTGCGGTGAGCCGCAGGCGGCACTGGCCCTGCTGGCCGATCAGTCCAGAGGCTACAACGCACTGATCACGGACCAGACCATGCCGGGCATGACGGGCCTGAGCCTGATCCACGCCGCCAAGGGAAGGAACCCCGGTCTGATCTGCGTGCTGTGCACCGGCTATAGCGCCAATGTGGACGAGGCCACGGCCCGCGCCGGCGGCGCCGATGCCTTTTTCATCAAGCCCTTGTCGGTGAAGGTCCTGATCGACCGGCTGGACACGCTGTATGGCACCAGGGGCTGAGGCGCCGGCACCGTCAGGGCCAGCACGGTCAGGGATGGATACGGCTGGGAAACCAGCTGTCCAGGCTGCCACGATCCAGCCAGCGGCCATAGGCGTATGGGGCGGCATAGGTGCCGCCATAAGGGTAAGCCGATCCATAATAGGGATAAGCACCGTCCGCGCCATCGACCAGCCCCGGCCCCAATGGGCCGCCAATCCCACCCCAGGGGCCAACGCCCCAGCCCCCATTGCGGGGATGGCCAGTGACATTGCCCTGCGACACCGATAGCGAGAAGCCGATGCCCGTGTCCTCGCAGGGGCGCAGCGGATTGCCGTCCTGGCCATAATTCAAGGTGGCGCCCGCGCCGCGTTCGATCATGCCGCCGCCGAAGCCGATGCCCATGGTGACACTGCCACCGGCCCGGCAGCTGGTGTCCTTGGACTTCCAGCCATCATCCTCCGGGGGGCGGGCGGCAACCACGCCATCATCCCGGCCATCGGCCGTCGCGACGCCGGGACCGTCCAGCACCGGCGGGCGCGCCGGGCCCTCGTCGATGGCGTTTGCCGGCGTGCTCACCGTCCCAGTCTGCGCCCAGGCGCCACCGCCCATGGCGGTGAGGCAGGCCACCAGCAACAGGGCGGACACCCCGGATTTGCCAACGGCTTTACCCAAGAGCTTGGATGAATGGACGGCAGGCATAGCATTCAACTCCAGGACCGGCGGGGAAACCGCATCAGCCGACCGGGACGGGCGGCAGGCCCGTTTCCAATATGGGACGGGCCAGTCCAGTTTCCACGCATTTCCTGACAGGAACCTGTCGATCGGCACCGCGGGAAGCGCTTCCTTACGTCCCGGGGGTGGGAAGCGGTTTCGAACCCGGCGGACGCCGCAGTGGGATGCGGCTGGCCGCCAGATCCTCGATCAGGCGCATTTGCGTCGGCAAGCAGATCGTCTCCAGGTCGTAGCGGGCCAGGATAGTCTCCCGCGCCCGGCGGCGCAGGCGTTCCAGCCGCTGGGGGTTTTCCAGGGCCGCCGCCACGGTCTCCGCCAGTTGGCCGGGCGAGAAGAAGTCCACCAGCAGGCCATTCTGGCCGTGGCGGACCACCTCGCGCACCGGCGCCGTATCCGACGCCACCACCAGGCACCCGGCGGCCATGGCCTCCATCAGAGACCAGGACAGCACGAAGGGATAGCTGAGGTAGACATGCACGGCTGAGACGTGCAGCACCGACAGGAACGTGGCGTAAGGGACCTTGCCCAGGAAATGGACGCGCGACAGATCGAGGTTCGCGCCCACCTCCGCCAGGTATTGGGCGCGATAGTGCGGGTGATTGGTGGGCCGCGAGCCGTAGCTGACCTCATCCCCACCCAGGATCACCACCTGGGCGTTGGGGCGGCGGCGCAACAATTCGGGCAAGGCGCGCATGAAGGTATGGAAGCCGCGGTAGGGTTCCAGATTGCGGTTCACGAACGTCACCACCTCGTCGCCCGGCCGCAAGGTCAAAGGGGTGGAAGCGCCCTCGGGCGTGACTGTCAGGGTCGCCGCCGCATCCGGACGAACCAGGCGGGTGTCAACCCCATCGTGCACGGTGGAAATGCGGTGCTGGACGTCAGCCGGGAAGCGCTGCGCCTGCCAGCGGGTGGGTGCGACACCCCAGTCCATGGTCTGCAGCCCGTGCAGCAGCACGCTGTTCTTGATGCGGATGCGGAAGGTGTCGTCCAGCGTGCCGGGAAATTCCGGGTCGAAGCCCGCGTCCTGACCGCGCGCGTTGTAAAAAAACTCCAAGTAAGCCAGCAGCTTGGCTTGGGGATAGATGTCCTTCAGGAACAGTGATTCGCCCCAACCGGGATGGGCGCAGATGAGGTCTGGAATGAAGCCTTGCCGGCCCAGTTCCATGCAGGCCCGCAGCACCGCCTGGCCCCGCCGGACCGCCGCCTCGAACCCGGCCACATAATGATGACTGCCGCGGCTGGCGCCTGCCGGCCGGGGATAGCGAACGATAACCATGCCGGGTGGCGGGCTCTGCACCACCACATTCCCGTCCTCGCCCATGCAGACCACTTCATGCCCCGCCGCCGCCATCGCCGGCGCCAGATGGCGATATTGACCGGGAAAATTCTGATGGATGAACAGCAGCTTCATGATGGCTTGGCAGCCCCCGCCGGCGGCGTGACGTAGGCGATGGCCCACAGGTTGAAGCTGGGCTTGTCCTTGGTCACCTTCACGGCGGCGAAGCCGGCGGCCAACAAGGCCTTGCCCAGGGTTTGGGCGGTGAAGCCGGTACGGTGCGCCATATATTCGTTGCCGTTCGCGATGGCGCTGCGCAACCCGAACAGCATGTCCAGGGGCGCAATGGGGCCGGCGGCTGACACGTAGACGGCGTCATCCAGCTTGTCCTCAACCACCAGGGCGGCGACCGCCTGCAGATCCGGCAAGGTAATGAGGGCAAAGCCATCGGGCTTCAGCACCCGGCGAAATTCAGTCAAGGCCACCGGTACCTGATGGGCGTGCAGATGTTCGACATTGTGGGAGGACCAGATGGCGTCCACGCTGCCATCCGCCACCATGGACAGGTCGGTGATGGACGCGACGATGTCAGGCCGGACCGCCGGATCGATGTCCAGCCGAACCTCACGCCATTCGCCGCTATGAAACAGGCTGTGCAGTTTCTCCGGCTTGTGGACGCCGCATCCGACATGCAGGACGGTGCGTGAAACCGGGGTGTCCAAGGTCATGCCCACTTAATCCCAAACTCACGCCGACGCCGGCACGGCATCGACGGACGGTACTATCCCCTGGCGGCGCGCCAATTCCAACAAGGCATCATTGATGCGGGGCGCCGTCATGCCCAACGGCAGCAACATGCCTCGGCCGTGCATCCGCAGGCGTTCCGCCTGAGCACCCAGGTCGAAGGCGGCGACGGCCAAGCCGGCGGCCAGCATTTCCGTCAGGGTGTAGGACCAGGTTTCCGGCCAGACGGAGGGAAGGAAGCCCAGATGCGCCTGATAAGCCCGGACAAGATCCACGCCCTCATCCTCGGTGTAGGCGCCGGTGACGCGCACGCGCCCGGTACCCAGCAACGGCGCGTTATCGCGGGAGTAGCCGACCAGCAGGAATTCCAGAGGCAGGGCCCGTGCCTGGGCATCCTGGGCGCACGCCAGCAGGACGCCGTATCCCTTGGCATCACCGATGGCGCCGACGATGGCCACGCGCACCATCGACGGCCGGGCCGGCGTTGGCTCCACCGCCGGAATCTCCCGATCGGGGTGGGGTTCCACCGCCAGGCGGATGCTGTTCCGGGGGAACTGCGCCGCCATACGGCGTGCCGTATCCTGCGTGGGACAGATCACCCGTTGGGCTCCGGCCAGCAAGGCCGCCATGGACCGGCGCCAGGTCGCGACCGGCCGGTCGCCCGCCATATCCCCAGACCGCAGGAAATGGCCATTGTCACCCACGCACGCCTCGCACACCGCCACTGCCGGCTCGCCGCAATAGCGGTCACTGCCATCCACCAGATTGATGCGCGGGCAGTACCAGACGTAATCATGGATATGTACGTCATAGGACCATCGACCGGCCAGCATGGCCAGCAGAACGGCTGGCACGCCTTTGACGTGGTGAACCACCATGCGGCCCACGCCCAGGGCCTGCAAATCACGCAGCAAGTCCGGCAAGGCCGCCAAGCCTTCGTACACCAGGGACCGGAGTTGCGGTGCGGCCGCGATCTCCAACCGGACGCGTGGCGTCTCCCCGGCCTCGTCTCCCCATCCCTCGGGCCGCAACACCACCACGCCGACACCCTGCGCCCTCAACAATGCGGCCTGGCTATCGACGAAACGATCCGTGCCGCCGCCAAGGACGGGACAGAGCAGCAGGCAGGTCTGAGGGCCCAAGGTGCGCGCCCAGGCCACGTCCAATGCCCGCCGGGCCGGCAGCAGCGGATCGGCGGCGATGAAGGCGTGAACAGCGGGCTGATAGTCAGGATGCCGCTGGTCCAGCAGTGCCAGAGCCGTGGCGATGCGATCCGCCTTTTCCGCACCGAAGGAGGAACCGCCGACATGGCCGACCAGGGTATCCAGCGCCGCGACGTTACGCCAACCCCGCGCCCGGGCCCGCCAGCAGAAATCGTTTTCCTCGCCATAGCCCAGGCCGAACGTTTCGGCGTCGAAATAACCGACGTCGTCCAGGCAGTCGCGACGGATATAAAAGCAAAAGCCGACGCCCGTTGGCACGTCCGCGACCTTGCCCGGCAACGCCGCGGCGGCCAGCCCGTCGAGGAAAGGCACAGAGATCTCAGCCAGCTGAGTACCCTCGGGATCGGGATAACTGAGGATGGTGGCATCGTTGGACAGTGGGGTCACCGTGCCTATTGCGGCGTCCTTGTAAGCCGCGGCGACCAGACGAGCCAGCCAATCCCCGTGAACCATGGCATCCGCGTTCAGCAGGACCACGTCACGGTCCGGGTGCAATGCCATGCCCCGGTTGGCCGTGCGCACAAAGCCCAGGTTGCCGGGATTGCGTAATACCGTCGCCCAGCCCTCGGTCGCCACCTCCTCCACCAGCGCCGTCACGGCCGTGTCCGCTGGAGCATCGGCGATCAGGATGACTTCGACCGGTGGTCCAATCTGCACCCCCGCCATACTCTCACGCAGGGCCACCAAACAGGCCCGCGTCACGGCAGCGTCGCCATAAACGGGGACGATGATGTCCACCGGCCGCCTCAGGCCTGATAGAGGCACCCGAGGCCGGACCGCGTCTTCCACACGGAGCACACCGGCCTGCCAATAGGCGGGTTCGCCGGTGGCGGGGAAAAGTGGCCGCACGCCCAGCCCCGCCGACACCGTCTGTGGCTCCGCCGGCCGAGCGCCCCCTTGCTCCGGCCGGAATACCAGCCGGCGCATCTGCCCGTCCCGGTCCACCAGGTCAAGGGTGACCGGACGCGCCGGGTGGGCGGCGTCCCAGGCCAGCACTGACCACTCGGGGTCACCCGGCGGAATGGAACCCGGCATCGCGCAAACGGGTGCGCGGGTGAAGCGCGCCATGAGGCGGGGTGGACGGGTCATGGCAGCCGCCAGGGGCATGCCCGGCACCAGCGTGCCATTGACGGTGACCTGGACCTGGGCATTCCCCGCCAATTCCGACGGCACGGTGAAGCTGAAAAGGCACAAGCGGGGATCCCGCCGATCGGGAGTCGGGGCAGCCCGATCCACTGTCAGGCCTTTCCATATAAGTTCGGCCTGTCCCCCGGGCGCCGCCGCGATGCCCTCGATCCGGCCCGCGCGAGTGTAGACCACCGCAGGCACGGCGCCCCCTGCCACCAAGCCCCGCAAGGCGGCAAGACAGGTATCGTCGGCCTCGGCATTCCAAGAAAGCGCGGGGACGAGGCGATCCAGGGCGACCGCCAAGTCTTCACGGGATCCCGACAGCGCCTGGAACAAACCGACCGCCGCAAAGGGTTGGGTACCGTCCATCTCCAAGGCGCGGGTGAAGCAACCGGCGGCGTGCCGAAGCTCGCCTCTGCTCAGGGCGACGACCCCTTCGAGGATGACATCAAGCGCAATTTTTCCGCCCTGAACCAAACGGGCGGCGTAATGGGCGGCTTCTTCCAGGCGGCCGGCCGCCAAAGTGGCATGCACCAACCCTCGAAGTGCGGCCAGCCGGGTCTCAGGCTCGGCCAACGCCAGCCAACCCAAGGCTATGGCCGTATCATAGTCCTTCACGGCCACGGCCGCTTCCATGTCCTGCAGCGTCCGACCCAGGGTTGAAGTAGATAAGCCGGACATCACGCGGATCGCATCATCGCGGCAGGACCGCGACCTTCATTGCCATCAAAGGATCCTGAGGCTGGCCGGACCGGCACAGTACCCCCGACTGCCCCTCGATGTCGCCGTGGCGCAGGAAACGAACGGTGTAATCCAGGCGGTGGGTAGCGGCCAACGGTCCCACCAAGCGGAAGCCGGCGCCCAACAGGGGGAGCCCCCGGCCCTGGGTTCCCGCCAAGGTGCCGGCCTTCACCCAGGTACCGGTCTGGTCAATCGGGTTGGCGGCGCAATATTCCAAGCTATCGGCCAGCTCCGGCGAACCGACGACGGTGAAGCCCTCGAGCCACAGCAGATGATCCCCGGCCGAGGCCCATTCGCCGCCAGCGAACACCTTATCGCCCATGCGCTGGATGTGCGCAACCAGCCGTACGTCGATGGTAGCAGGAACCGTCTCATCACCCAATCGCTGCACACCGATGGAGACCGAAGATGACAGCTGGCCGTTCAAGGTCAAGGTGGTGAGCAGCAAGGGCGCCGAATCCGCCGTGACCAGCACGGCCACGCCGTTCGAGCCGTTGATCCAAGTCGAGGTGATGAGACCGTGGGGTGTCAGGAATTGCAGGGCCTTGCGTCCGGGTTCCGGCAGTGAGGAAAGTTGGACACAGGGGAAGGTCACGCCCTTGATCTGCTGCCGTCCTTCGGTGCCGAGACGGACGGTGATGTAATAGGTGCCTTCCGGCAGGGCCATGACCTTAGGCGTCGCACGCACCGGATCGCCACTGGGAGCGGGAGTCGTCACCGCCGTCGTGCCGGCCGGCGCCAAGATATTAGGCTGCATGGGTCTACCAATACAGAAGGGAGCGGAAGCACCGAACCCTGCCCTGGAATAAAGTCGAATGCAAGAAAACCGTGGTGCAGAAACGACTATGGCGGGCACCGGGCCCGCCATAGTGTACCTCATGTATAGATGGCTGGATCAGCCCTTGCTGGTGAACCAGCTGACGTTCACGCCCGTGACACCCTGAACGGTAATGGTGCTGCCGTCCGGCAGGGTCAGGATGGTGTTGCCGTTGCTGACCGTGGCGTTGCTGATCAGCGAACCGAGGTCAAGTGACTTGCCACCGTAATTGGTGCTGGTGAAGCCCAGCACATCTTTCGTCGCATCGAAGCCGGCGACCGTATCGTTGCCGTCACCCGGGCTGAATATGAAGGTGTCCTTGCCGGCCCCGCCGACCAGGCTGTCGTTGCCCGCCTCGCCAATGATGTAGGCTCCGCCGCTGCCAGCAACGATGGTATCGTTACCGGCGCCACCACCCAGCGTGTCAAAACCCGAGCCGCCGACGATGGAGTCATTGCCCGCGCCACCGTTGATGATGTCGTTGCCGACGCTGGAACTGATGACGTCGTTGGTGGAGGAACCGATGACGCTGTCGTTGCCGGTGCCGGCGATGACGGTGTTCACGCCACCCGAGCCAGTGCCCGAGCCACCGCTCAACACCAGGAAGTTGTTACCGGCGTCGCCAACAACGACCTTGCCGCCAGAGCTGGCGTCCAGGAACAGGGCGGTGGTGTTGCCGGCAGCGGTGCCGGTCAGTACGACGGAAGTAAGGCTGCTGTCAGCCACGACGTTGGTGACGATGCTGCTGCCGGTGGAGGTGCCCGCGGCTGTCTGGGACAGGTCAACAGCCGCCAGCGTCGGGTTGGCGCTGGAGCCGGAAACGACGACGCTGCTGACCGAGGTAACGGCCTTGGTGCCGAACGTGATGGTCGAGGACAGGGTTTGGGTCGGGGTGCTGGCCGACGTCGGCGCGACGCTAGCGATGCTCAGCGTGCCGGTGCTGTTCGCCAGGATACCGGACAGGGCCGTCGTGATCTTGTTCTGATCCGCCTGCGAGATGGTCGGAGCCGTCGAGAAGCTAACCGTACCGTTACCACCGGAAAGAGTCGGCATATTTTAATACCCCCGCTAAAACGTCGCTTTTGGCTATGGAGCCGCAGCCCGCTGCGGCACTGACGCGTCAGTTAAAACCCCTTGGCGAATTTATTAACGCGTTCCGCCAGTCCCGCGTGGAAGTAGGTATAATTCACGTCGGTTCCGCTGCACAAGACGGATTCAAGAAGATTATCGCCTTAATTTTAGACATAAGCCGCCGGAGCACATCCGCCAAAGAAAAGCGATCGACAAGCAGACCGGGATTTTAGCCCATTAGGCCTATTACCTTCGGCGGAGACGGCGGGCTTTCTCCCCTTGCTGGCGGGAAAAAATGACCGTATCGCCGTTCGCGGGTGCAGCGATTCGCGCATCAGCCCAACAGGTCTCTTCCGCCAAGGTCAACCGCGTTCGACCCAATCAACCTCGCGATTGTAAGGTGGAGATTAAAAGATTGACGCCCGGCCCGGGCCTATGGCTTTTTTCGCCCCAAGCGTCCTCGTCACGGACAGGATGCATTATATTTGCACAGTTATTCAACGCACTGGCGATGATATTATGGGGGTCCACCAGCCGATGAACGGTGCTGAAAGCAAGCCCCTGGCCCACGTTGGCGAAGTACCATTGGTGGTGGACATCGATGGCACTCTTATTCGGACTGATCTTCTAATTGAGAATTTCTTTACCATGCTGGCCACCAAGCCCTTGGCGGCCTTGGGCATCTGGCGTTTGCCGCTGCGCAGCAAAGCGTGGTTGAAGGATTATCTGGCTGCTAACGCCGGCGTCGATGTCACGACACTTCCTCTTAACCAGCCTGTAGTTGATTTTCTTCTTCAGGAAAAAGCAAATGGTCGTCGTATTTACTTGGCATCCGCCTCCAACCAGCGACTGGTTGAGGCTTTGGCGCGGCATCTCGGTTTCGTCGATGGGTCCTTCGGGTCGAATGAGGCCATCAACCTATCGGGCAAGGCCAAGGCCGAAATGCTGTGCCGTGAGTTCGGCGACCGGGGCTTCGACTATATCGGCAATGATTGGGTCGATTTCGCGGTGTGGCGC
This sequence comes from Nitrospirillum amazonense, assembly GCF_029594735.1. NCBI lineage: Bacteria > Pseudomonadati > Pseudomonadota > Alphaproteobacteria > Rhodospirillales > Azospirillaceae > Nitrospirillum > Nitrospirillum amazonense. The sequence continues at coordinate 1,365,430 of NZ_JARPAF010000001.1, read as the reverse complement.
CGTTGCCGCGTGGCCATCGCGACCAACGCGACGGCCCGCCTGGTACGGCGGTTGAAGGCGGAACGTGGGGATGCCATTGAATTGACGGCACCCAAGGCCGGAATCAAGGTTTATCTGAAAGCCATTCGAGTGCACCAATGGCTGAAGAACTTGCTTGTGCTGGTACCGCTGCTGGCCAGCCATGACCTGACCGGCCACACAATCGCCAACAGTCTTTTGGCGGCCCTGGCTTTCAGTCTGGCGGCTTCCAGCGCTTATCTGTTGAACGATCTGCTGGATCTGCCCAATGACCGGGCCCACCCCAGCAAACGCCACCGGCCCCTGGCCAGCGGCCGCCTGCCCCTGATCCACGGGGCCATTCTGGCGCCCCTGCTGCTGGGTGTTTCCGTGCTGAGCGGGCTCATAGTGTCGGCCGATTTCCTCGCTGTTTTGGCCGCCTATTACATCATCACCCTGGCTTACTCGCTGCATCTCAAGCGCCACATGCTGATCGATGTGCTGACGCTGGCCGGGCTCTACACCATGCGCATTCTGGCGGGCAGCGCCGCCATTGACCGGCCATCATCCGCCTGGCTGCTGGGCTTTTCCGTATTCGTCTTCCTCTGCCTGGCCTTGATCAAACGCTACATCGAGCTGGTCGGCAGCCTGAAGGCGAACAAGGGCAATCCCAAAGGTCGCGGCTACCGGCTGGAGGATCTCAGCATCCTGTCAGGCTTGGCCAGCGCCAGCGGTTATTGTTCCGTCCTGATCTTGGCGCTGTATTTCAACAGCCCCGAGGTTCACGTCCTTTACCGCAATCCATCGCTGCTATGGCTGGCCTGCGCGCCCCTCCTATACTGGATCAGTCGCCTGCTGCTGCTGGCCCATCGTGGCGAGTTGCATGATGATCCCGTCGTCTTCGCCGCCACCGACCGCACCAGCCTGATCACCGGCGCCGTTATGGTGGCCATCGTCCTAGCGGCGATCTGACCCATGCGCCAGCCGATCAAGTCCTGGGGAAATCTGGCCAGCGTCGAACATGACGTGGCGACGCCCGCCTTTCGCGAAGATGCCGCGCCCTTGCTAACCACCCTGCTGGAGAAAACCGGCAGCGCGCTGGCCCACGGCCTGGGCCGTTCCTATGGGGACAGCCCGCTAAACGCCGGCGGCGGCCTGCTGGTCACCCGCCGCATGGATCGCTGCCACGCCTTCGACACCGCCACCGGCGTGTTGCGGGCGGACGCGGGCCTGAGCCTGGCCGATCTGCATGTCATCACCGTGCCGCGCGGCTGGTTCGTGGCCGTCACCCCCGGCACCAAGTTCGTTACCCTGGGCGGTGCCGTGGCCAACGACGTGCACGGCAAGAACCACCATGTGGCCGGTAGCTTCGGCCACCATGTCCGGGCCTTGGGCCTGCGCCGGTCCGATGGAACCCTGGTCGATTGCGCGCCTGACCGCAATACCGACCTGTTCCGCGCCACGATCGGCGGCCTGGGCCTGACCGGCCTGATCGAATGGGCGGAAATCCAGCTGCAAGCCATCGCCTCGTCCGACATGGAGGTGGAGAACATCCGCTTCGACCATGTCGACCGCTTTTTCGACTTGGCGGCCGAAAGCCTGGACTGGCCTTACAGCGTGGCCTGGGTCGACTGCCTCAGCCAGGGCGCCAGCTTGGGGCGGGGCATCTTCTCCCGCGGGCGCCACGCGCCGGATGGCCCGCGCCTGGCTCAGCCGGCTAGCGCCAAGCTCGCGGTGCCCCTGACCCCGCCCATCAGCCTGATCAACGGCCTGAGCTTGCGCGCGTTCAACGCCGCCTATTACAGCCGTCCGGGCGCCACCTTCGCCGGCCGCTGCCACTTCGATGGGTTCTTCTATCCCCTGGACGGTGTGCATCACTGGAACCGCGTGTACGGTCCCCGGGGATTCTACCAGTACCAATGCGTCGTGCCCCCCGCCGTGGCGCGGGAGGCCGTGACGGAGCTGCTGGCCCGGATCGCGGCCTCGGGCACCGGATCCTGCCTGGTGGTGCTCAAGAACTTCGGCGACGTCGCGCCTGCCGGCCTCCTGTCCTTTCCCATGGCCGGTACCACCCTGGCGTTGGATTTCCCTAACCAGGGTCAGCGCACCCTGGCCCTGATGGCGGATCTGGATCGCACGGTGGCAGCCGCCGGCGGCCGGCTTTATCCCGCCAAGGACGCGCGCATGCCGGCGGACCTGTTCGCGGCGGGCTATCCCGCTGTGGCGGATTTCAAGCGGCACATTGACCCCGCCTTCATGTCCGACTTCTGGCGGCGCATGGAACAGGCCCCTACGAAGAGCAAGCAGGCGTGACCGAAATGACCGGACAGACCGTGGTGATCCTGGGCGCGACTTCCGCCGTCGCGGAGCGTTACGCCCGCCTGCACGCGGCACGCGGCGCGCGCCTGGTGCTGGCTGGCCGCGACGGCCGCCGGCTTGGAGCCATCGCGGCCGACCTGATGGCACGCGGTGCCGCCGGTGCCGAGGTGGCCATGATGGATCTGGCAGCCCCGGCAGCGGGCTTCGACACGGCCTGGGCCGACATGGCCGCCAAGCTGGGCGGCCGTGTGGACACGGTGCTGCTGGCCTACGGCATCCTGGGCGACCAAAAGGCAGCCGAGGCCGACACCGCCGAAATGGCCCGCCAGCTGATCACCAATATGACCAGCGCCTGCGCCTGGCTGACCGTCGCCGCCAACCATCTAGAGCGCCAGGGCCAAGGCACGCTGATCGCCATAGCGTCCGTCGCCGGGGATCGCGGACGCCAGTCCAATTACGTCTATGGCGCCGCCAAGGGCGGCCTGGCCCTGTTCGCGCAGGGCATGGCCCACCGCTTCGCCGGCACGAAGGTAAAGGTGCTGACGGTGAAGCCAGGCTTCATCGACACGCCCATGACCGATGGCCTGGCCAAGGGCGGGCCGCTGTGGGCCACGCCGGAGAAGGTAGCGGCCGACATCGACCGGGCGGCCGCCAAGGGCGCCACCACCCTCTACACCCCCTGGTTCTGGATGGGCATCATGATGATCATCCGCAACCTGCCGGGCGCCATCTTCAACCGTATGAAAATCTAATGGTGGATGAAAATCTGATGCCCAGCCGCACCGACATGCCCAATGGCAAGCCCGTGGGCAAGATCGTCATCACCGGCGCCGCCGGCCTGGTGGGCCAGAACCTGGTGGTCCGCCTGAAGGATGCCGGCTACACCAACATCGTCTGCATCGACAAGCATCCGGCGAACACCCCGGCGCTTGCCCGCATGCACCCGGACCTCACCGTCATCCAGGCCGACTTGGCGCGGGACGATGGCTGGCAGGACAGCTTGGAAGGTGCCGCCGCCGTGATCCAGATGCACGCCCAGATCGGCGGGCTGGACTGGGCTGAGTTTGAGGATAACAATATCACGGCGACGGAGCGGGTGCTGGCCGCCATGCAAGCCGCCGACGTGCCCTACTTGGTTCACGCCAGTTCCTCCGTCGTGAATTCCATGGCGGTGGACTTCTATACCGAGAGCAAGAAGGCCCAGGAAAAGCTGGTGGATGCCTGCCCCATCCCCCATGTCACCCTGCGCCCCACGCTGATGTTCGGATGGTTCGACCGCAAGCATCTGGGCTGGCTCGCCCGCTTCATGCAAAAGGTGCCAGTCTTCCCCATCCCCGGATCCGGCCGCTATATCCGCCAGCCGCTGTACGTGGGAGATTTCAGCGCCATCATCATCGCCTGTCTGGAAAGCCGCCGCACGGGCACCTACGACATCTCGGGCCAGCAAAAAATCACCTACATTGAGCTGATCCGCGTCCTGCGCAAGGCGGTGGGCGCCAAGACGCCCTTGCTGCGCATTCCCTACGGCCTCTTCCACGCGCTGTTAACGGTTTACGCCCTGGTCGACCGCAACCCGCCCTTCACCACCAAGCAGCTGAAGGCCCTGGTGACGCCCGACGAATTCATCGTCATCGACTGGCCCGGCATCTTCGGCGTGCGCTCCACCCCGCTGGACGAGGCGCTGTCCGTCACTTTCAACGACCCGCGCTACGCCAGCGTCGTCCTCGACTTCTGATTTTCCCGAGGGGTTTCCCGCAATGGCTAAACTTGCCGTCATCGGCGCCGGCGCCATGGGCCTGGCTGCCGCCCATTATGCCCTAAAGGCCGGCCATGAGGTGGCGGTCTACGAGGTCGACACCCAGCCCGGCGGCATGGCGGCGCACTTCGATTTCGGCGGCCTGAGCATCGAGCGCTATTACCATTTCATCTGCAAATCGGACCAGCCGACCTTCGACCTGCTGGCGGAGCTGGGCATCGCCGACACGCTGAAATGGCGCACCACATCCATGGGCTATTTCATCGACGGCAAGCATTACCGCTGGGGCGATCCGCTGGCCCTGCTGTCCTTCCCCCTGCTGGGCCCCATCGATAAGCTGCGTCTGGGCCTGCAGATGTTCCTGACCACCAAGGCCCGCGATTTCCAGTCCATCGAACATCTGGACGCCGCCACCTGGTTCAAGCGCGGCGCGGGCGAGAAGCCGTTCAACGTGCTGTGGAAGCGGCTGCTGGACCTGAAGTTCTTCGAATACGCCGATAACGTCTCGGCGAGCTGGATCGCCACCCGCATCCGCCGCATCGGCAATTCCCGCCAATCCCTGATGAAAGAACAGCTGGGCTATCTGGAAGGCGGGTCGGAGACCCTGGTCCAGGCCCTCGCCGCCGACGTCACGCGACGCGGCGGCAGCCTGCACCTGGGCGCCAAGGTGGAGGAGATCGTGTCCGAGGACGGCCGGGTGACGGGCGTACGCACCGCCCAGGGCTTCTTCCCCGCCGACGCCGTCATCTGCACTGTGCCCACGCCCTATGTGGCGGGCCTCGTCCCGGCCTTCACCCAGTCCACCAAGGACAAGTACGACGCCATCAAGAACATCGGCGTGGTCTGCGTCATGCTTAAGCTGAAGCGGCCGGTTACCCGGCACTTCTGGCTGAACGTGAATGATCCGACGATGGAGATCCCCGGCATCATCGAATTTTCCAACCTGCGGCCCCTGCCCGACACGGTGGTCTACATCCCGTACTACATGCCGCACAGCCACCCCAAGTGGGGCTGGACGGATGCCGATTTCGTGGCGGAGACGATGGCCTGCGTGCACCGCCTGAACCCGGCCCTGACCGACGCCGACCTGATCGATACCCACGTCGGCCGCCTGCGCTACGCCCAGCCGGTATGCGAGCCCGATTTCCTGGACAAGCTGCCGCCGGTGCAGACCGAGGTCGCCGGCCTCCAGGTGGCCGACACCTGCTACTATTACCCCGAGGATCGGGGCATCGCCGAAAGCATCCGTTTCGCCAAGCGCATGGTCGACACGCTGTGAGCCCTGCCATGGAAAAACGCCCCGCGTCACCCGTGGACAGGCTGATGGCCAGTGAATTCGCCCGCTTCCTGCTCGTGGGCGGCTTCTCCGCCGGCGTGAACGTGGTGGCGCGCTACCTGCTGAACCGCGTCATGCCGTTCGAGGCCGCCGTGCTGGTGGCCTATCTGTTCGGCATGGTCACGGCCTACCTGCTGTCCCGCCGCTTCGTGTTCGAGGCGTCGGGCCGCAAGGCCCATGAGGAATTCATCCGCTTTTGCATGGTCAACGCTGTGGCCGCAGCACAGGTATGGCTGGTCAGCGAAGGCCTGGCACGCCTCGCCTTCCCCGCCATCGGCCTGACCTGGCACGCCGAGGATATCGCTCATATCATCGGCGTGCTGTCACCGGTCGTGACCAGCTATTTCGGCCATCGTTACTTTTCATTCCGCAAGTAAGCGACGTTAGGTTCCTAACTGACGACCCAGTCTTCGGCAGGCCAGGATGAAGCCAATCGTGCCCAGCGCGGCCACCACAGCCATTCCCGGGTTAATCAGGGGCTCGTGATACTCCTTCAGGAAATCGTCCGGCACCCCAATGCCGAATATGGCGACGCTGACCATGATTTCGGCTCCGGTCACGATGATGGCCAGCCAGGGCGAAAGGGCGTAAAGACCAACTGCGCCGGCTGCAATCGCCATCAGCGGCATGGCCAGCGCGCCCTGATGGATAATGGTAGCCCCTTCCTTGAACATGGCGAGGCTCCATACCACTGCTGTCAGCAGGAACACGCCTCCGGTGACCAACACGAAACGGGCGGCATCCTTTTGATGGCGGACGGCCAACAAGACGGCGGGCAAGCCCAAATAAAACACGCTGACGACGCTAGACACCAGGAAGAACTGTCCCCCACGCAGTCCCCCGCTCAGGCTGTGATACCGCGCGCTGTCGCCGGCCAGCAAAGCCCCGCCGGCCTCCCCGATCCATTTGGGAATATCCCACATCCCATCGAAAATCTTTTGGAAATTTATCCACTTGGTGTGGAGGATTTGTTGCCAGGATAGCGGCCCGTAAACGTCGCGCAACGTTTCCCAGGTGCTGCGGGGATCAACCTGAGTCACGTCCGCCAAATGATACTTCAACAGTCGGTTGCCGGGCGGATCGACCAGGGCCTGATAGAGGGACCAAGGCAGCATCAGGGCGATGAAGCAAACGCCGCCCGCCAGGATAAAGCGCCAAGTAGGGATTCGTCCCATGGCAAGGAAAAGGACAACCACGGCCAGCAGGATGAAGGCCGTGCTGCCGTGGCTCAACATTGCCAAGGCAGCCGTGGCACCGACCAGAGCTCCATGACGCCAGCTGGCCCGGATTTCATGGTAATAGGGAGAGAGCAGCAGCGCCGCCGTCATCAGGATGAAGCCCGCTGCGATCAGCTTCGGCCATACGAAGAATCCGTTTATGATGGCGACCGAGGAAAAGGCGCACGCCACAAGACCAACGGCGATGGCCCCATCCTTCAACCGCCAGACCGCCAGATACGCTGCCAATCCCAGCAGGAAGAACGCCTGGGCGCCGATGGACGCGAGTTCGTAGGCCATATCATGGCGCCACCCGGCCTGAACCGCCAACGGCGCCACTTCCAGCGCCAACCCCGTCTGAAGCGGCGGGCGGTCACTGGTCAGCCAATCACCAGTCAGAGGCCTGGGAATGTAGTTATGATAAAGACCGTCCTCGAACAGGCGCGGCAACGCGTTGTCTATGGGGAGATGATGCGAGAAGCGCACAGCCGCCGTCCGTAGGACATCCCCCATGCCACCATAAATCAACCCGGCGGCGCTAAGGGCCAGCGTGAACAGACCGACCAGCACCAGCGCGGTCAAGGCCGGATCGTTGGTCAGCCGTTCCCTCCTCAGCCATCCCGCCCGCCAGGCGCAGACGGCAGCGGCAACGAAACCCGTGGCCCCTATTAAGGTGACGGTGGTGCCAATGGCCCGGGAAAAGAAATAAGCAAAAAAGGTGACGTAACCCGCCACACCATAGCTAACGCCGCCCAAAACAATTCTCTCAGCCGGCAATTTGAGCCACCTGCCACCGCCCGTGACGGCCGCCACCCATGGCAAATAAGTCAACGCTAGAATTACGAATGTGAAATAAACCAGAAAAGTAACATTGGAGAACCAGTCAGCGTCAATCATATCAGTCGTACCGATCTTTATTCCGAATCCGTTTGCAAGAATTGCGCTGCCAAAGCACGAAATGAGCGCGCAGAGCGCTATTTATATCATTGAAATTGGCAGGAATGCTACGGTGAAGCGCGCATGCTGCAGCGTTGGGATGGCTGCGCCGGCGGCCCCGACTTTCCTTGACAGCTCTGTGGACAGGCGACAAAACCGGTAGACGCGTTGGGAAGCGCGTCGCCCTTTTTGCCTATTTCGGACCAGGGCGCCACTTTTAAACGATTACACTTTATTAGGCAGCGTATGCGAAATAATACCGGCCGTACCACCTGGAACAATCGACTGGCCCTGGCCCTGGTCATTCTGGCCCCCATTTTGGTGAAGCTGCCTCTGATCCTGGGGCTGCGCATCGCGGATCCGACACCGCTTTACAGTCGCCTGGCCAGCGAGCTCACGATGGCCCATCCGGGCAACCCGACGCTGGATCCGAATATCGCCTTCACCAGCCAGACCCTGGGCCATCGCGCCGCGCTGGATCTGCTGAGCGGTCACTTGCCCTGGTGGAACTATTTCCAAGGCGTGGGCATGCCCTTGGCGGGTGAGATGCAGTCCGCCGCCCTGTTTCCACTGACACCGCTGCTGGCCCTGCCTAATGGCCAGTTATACATGCATATCATCCTGCAGATTATCGCCGGCGTCTTCACGGTACTGCTCATGCGCCGCCTGGGGGCGGGCAAGGTCGCTGCGACCCTGGCCGGCGTATTGTACGAGTTCAACGGCACCTACGCCTGGCTAGCCAACGCTGTCATCAATCCCATTGCCTTTCTACCTATGATCCTGCTGGGGGTGGAGGCGGTGCGCGCCCGCTTTTCCCCGTCCCATGACGGGTTGGTGCGTCGTGCTGCCGGTTGGTATTGGATTCCAATAGGCTTGGCATTGTCCCTGTATGCCGGCTTTCCTGAAACGGCTTACCTTAACGGCCTGCTGATCGGTGTTTGGACCTTGGTCCGCCTAATCGGCCTGGGCTCTGCCCGGGTAGCCGCTCGTTACCTGTCGAGCGTGGCAGGCGGGGCCGTTGTGGGTATGCTGCTGGCCGCTCCCATCCTGATCGCCTTCACCGATTTCCTGCTCGTGGCCAATGTCGGCGGACACAGCGGCGACGGCTTCCGACACATGCACCTGCAGGCTGGCAACATCGTCAACCTGACGCTGCCTTATCTTTTCGGCCATTTGGGCGAATTGCCCGTCCCTGTCGGCAACGGCGCTTTCTGGGGCAATGTCGGCGGCTATGCCGGCATGGCCCTGGTGGCCCTGGGGCTGGTTGGCGCCGCTGGCGCCTTGCGTGACGGCACGTACCGCGCTCTTCGCCTGGCCCTGGCCGCCTGGGCGGCCGTGACCATGACCGCGACCTACGGTGCACCCGTCATCACCCCCCTGGTCACCAGCATTCCCGCCGTGGGAACAGCGGCCTTTTTCCGTTATTTCTGCGCCTCGTGGCAGTTCTCGCTGAGCGTCCTGGCGGGCTTCGCGGTGCAGGATCTGGCCACCGCGTCGGTGCGGCGCCCCGGCTGGGAATTCTGGACCGGCTTGGCCGCAGCCTTCGCGGTGACGGTAGCGGCCCTGACTCCGGCCGCGCCCACCCTTGTCGGCCTGCCACTTACTCCTTGGTTCCAGCGGTCGTTGATGGTGGGAGAAGGTGTGCTGGGCGGCCTCGCTCTGTTGGGTGGACTGCCCCTGGCAACCAGACGCCGCGCCATGCTGGTAGCCATTCTGGCCGGGTTGGAAGCGATGCTGCTGTTTATTGTGCCTCTGCGCAGCCTACCCTCAGCGGCCGTGGTGGATACGCGCGGCGTGACCTTCTTGCAAAACCATCTGGGTCAACAGCGCTTTTATTCCCTGGGACCGGTGACACCCAACTATGGCGCCTATTTCGGTATCGCCGGCATCAACCATAATGATATGCCCCTGCCCAGGGCCTGGGTGGATCATGTGGTCAAACATCTGGACGACAATACCATAGATGTGCTGTTCACCGGCTTCAGCCGGGCATCAGCCAGCGGACCGACGGCCCTCGAAAACCTGCTGCGCAACCTGGATGCATATCGGCAACTGGGTGTGAAGTACGTCCTGGGGGGACCGACCAACGCCAATGACTGGACACCTCCAGGGAGTGCCGCACAGCAGAACGGCAATAGCGCCGCCCCCCTGCCCAGCGATGGCCATGCGGCCTTCACCCTGCCCTTGCCCGACCACGGGGTCGTGACCCAGGTCGGTATCCTAGTAGGCACCTACGGCCGCAAGAGCGATGGACTGCTGACGGTCAAGCTGTGTGTGGCCGATACCTGCGCCCAGGGATCTGCAGTTCTAGACCATCCGGCCGACAACACGTACTTCCCCATTCCCCTGGACAGCGGCCTGCCCGTCAACGGCGGCCATGCGCGGTTGGAACTGCAGCGGACGGGTGGCACCCAGCCCCTGGCCGTGTGGATGTATCCGGTGCAGCCCGACGGCATCCGTACCCAGGCGCTGGATGGCGGTTTCGCGTTCGAAGAGCAGGCACCAAAGCTCTCCCTGACATTGAGTGCCGACGGCCCCCTGCGCCCGGTATTCCGCGACAGCGTCATGACGGTGTATGAGCTGGACAATGCAACACCTTACTTCACCGCTGAGGGCTGTACGCTGGATGTACAGTCGCGTGAGGCGCTGGTGGCGAACTGTCCCGCCGCCGCCACTTTGCGCCGGCTAGAATTGGCAATGGCCGGATGGTCTGCCACCGTGAACGGCGTCGCCCAGCCCGTGGACGCCGACGGACCGCTGTTCCAGCGCGTGGAACTGCCCGCCGGCCGATCGGTGGTCACCTTCCACTTCCAGCCGCCTTTCATGCCGCTGGGCTATGCCCTCTTCCTCCTGGGCCTGGTATCCCTGGCGGCTTCCATCTGGTGGAGACGCGCACCTGAGGCCTTGCGGGAAGCGGCGTGAGGTGCCAGGGACCCGGTGTAAGGGCAAAAGTCATATGAGGATGACATTGGGCGGGCTGCCATGGTCGGATGGCCCACCCCACGGGTCCTTACAGCTTGGGGGACATCCTTACTTTTTGGGGGAGGGTCCCCAGCCAAGAGACTCGGTAGCGGCACCCTATCCTTACTCACCGGGGGCGAGTCGCGGCGGACCAGACGCTGAGGGCGGTGTTGTACCGGAGTCATGCGGTATCCTTACCAATCGGGGGCCCGCGACTCCGTTGATTTTCGAGAACCGGCCGGTTCATCCTTACCGCTGGGGGGCCATTTCCACCCGCTTTCGCCCCTTGGGCGACCGAGATGGCGCGTAACCGCCTTTCTTTAGCTATTTCAGCTGTTTATTGACTTTCCCCGCCGAATGCCTGCGCGTGCGGCTCCCCCACGCCGTAAGGATAGGGCATGGGAGCCCCCGGGATGTAAGGATGATGGCTTCGTTCCCCCAAGCGGTAAGGTTTCCGCGGACGGGGCAGGCGAAGGGATGGGCATTCGGCTCCTCTCATGATTCGAGTGGAAAGGAGGCGCGAGATCCTTACCTCACGAGTCGTCGTCACCGAGGTGATGAAGGCATCCAGCTTGGTCCTTAGTTGATCCTTTTACCCTCAAAATGAACCGTTATTTTTAGGTATTCCCTTTCAAAAAGGATTCTAGGACGCGCAAACCCTGGCAAACCCTGGGGTTTTGCGACCTTATGCTTACCAGCAGGGGGCGATATCCCTACCGGCCGGGGCGATTCGCCTGCCGCCCCAGGGCGTAAGGGCGGCGCTCTATTGCGCCCCCAGGAAGTAAGGAGTTGGCAAATCAGGGCTTTCCACCCTTTCCTTACTTGCGGTCCATGTAAGGAAGCCCCTACAGTGCGGCCATTCATTCACGGGATGATGGCATGGCGCGCAAAAGCGATAAACCGGTCTTGAGACCGTCGGTTTCGATACCGACGGGGCCTGCGGCTGATCGTTTGGTATCGCCCCCAATGGCCGCGACCAGGGATGCCCTCATGCCCTATCGGCCACAGGACGTGGCGGGACCGGGCATCGTCATCGACATGGACGGCGGTATGGACACCTCCGTGCCGGCGCTGGCGGAGGAGAACGCGCTGGGCCTGACGGCCAAGGTGGCGGCAGCGACGTTCGAGCGGGATGGCTACAAGCACCTGATCAAGGCGGCGGAGGCGGTCTATTCCTATCCCGCCAACGGGTCACGCCTGTCCCTGCCGGCGCAGAAGATGCTGAACTTCATGATCCACCTGGCCGGCAGCCAGAACTTCGCCAACAAGCTCTACCGCCTGCCCAAGAAGGTCGTGCGCGGCAATCACAAGGGCAATGAGCGCATCTTCGACGCGGTGAAGGAGATCTACGAGTCCAGCCTGGTGGTCATCGGCCCCTTCCGCGGCCGCCGGTCGCGTGCCGAGCTGCGCATCCTCAGCAGCTATGTCCGCCCGGAGGAGGAGATCGAGAGCGACAGCGCCGACATCCACTTCCAGTTCACCGACGCCTTTCTGGAACTGCAGCGCGCCTCCAAGCTGTGGGCGCGGCTGTCGGGCCCGGCCATGGTGAAGGTCACCAGCACCTACGCGCTGAAGCTCTACGAGATTGGCATGCAGCGTTACCAGATGGACTTCCCCTCGCTGGCGCTGGACATCGACACGTTGCGCCGCCTGCTGAACGTGCCGGAGGGGGCATACAAGGACTTCGGCATTCTGCGCACCCGCACCATCGATCGCGCCATCGCCGAGGTGAACCAGCTGGCGCCCTTCCGCGTGGAAATGCCGGAGGCCAAGATGGTGCGCCGGGGCCGCAAGGTGGAGGAGGTCACGCTGGACTTCTTCGCCAAGGATGAGGACGAGGTCGCCGACACCTTCCTGGAACGGGAACGGCACAGTGTGGGCCGGCGGGCACGGCGCATCGGCAAGGTGGAGAAGCTGGAGCCGGCGGTGGTCGAGGCCACGCCCTTGCCCGACGCCGACGATGCCAACGCCCTGTGGGCCGCCGCCCGCCACGCCTTGTTGGCCAAGAACGTTCCCGCCCCCCTGCTGCGCGACCTGGAGGTTGAGCGCATCGAGGAGACGGCACGGGGCGAACGCCGGCTGGTGCTGGTGGCGGGCCATCCCGCCACGGCGCAGACGGCCCGCATGAATCACGAGCCCAGCATCCGCAGCGTCCTGGTCTCGCTGACCTCCGGGTCCATCACCGGGGTGGAGATCGTCGCACCCCCACGCCGTAAGGGTAGGGCCGCCGACCCCGCCCCCTCGGCGTAAGGATGACGCCTGCGCTAACGGTTGCGACGTCGCAACCAGCTGCGTGATGTTGACGTAACACAACGGGACTTGTTGACGCCGCCAATTCGGCGCCACTATTCTGATGCCAACATCTTGGGGCTTAAAACGGAAGGGACGGCCATGGATGGCGCCGCATTGCGGATCGCGCGGGAAGCGCGTGGTGAAACCCAGCAGACCTTCGCCGACTGGCTGAACGCCAGCCTGGGCCGCAAGTACGACAAGGGCCGCATCAGCCGCTGGGAAACCGGCGGGGAGAAGATTCCCCAGGCGGTCATCGACCTGCTGACCCCGCGCCGCCGCGCCCGCCAGACGGCCGCCATCATCGCCCTGTCCAACCAAAAGGGCGGCGTGGGCAAGACCAGCGCCTCGGTCAACATCTGCGCCGCCCTGGCGGCCTTGGGCCAGCGGGTGCTGTTGGTGGATGCCGACCCGCAGGCCAGTGCCACGGTGCACCTGGGCATCAGCCAGGCCGACATGTCGGAAGCGGGCAAGACCACCTATCACGTCATGCTGAAGGATCAGGCGACGGGCCAGGCGGCCGTGCCGGTGTGCGACGGCCGCTTCCACCTGCTGCCCAGCACCATCCTGCTATCGGCAGCGGAGACGGAACTGATCGCCGAGCCCATGGGCACACTGGTGCTGCGGGAGCGGTTGGCCATGGTCCGCCGGGCCTATGACTACATCCTGATCGACTGCCCGCCCCACCTGGGCATGCTGACCCTGAACGCCCTGGCGGCGGCAGACGGCGTGTTGATTCCCGTACAGACGGAGATGCTGGCCCTCATGGGCGTGCCCCTGCTGCTGGACACCATCAGCAAGGTGCGCCGGCGCGGCAACCCCGACCTCAGCGTCATCGGCATCCTGCCCACCATGTTCACCGCCCGCCATACCCAGGACCGCGCCACCCTGGCCGACCTGGAAGCGCGGTTCGGCGGCGCCATCCGCATCTTCACCCCCGTGCCGCGCGCCACCATCTTCCCCCAGTCCGTGGCAGCCGGGCAGCCCACCATCGATGTGGCATCGGACCCTGCAACCGTGGCACCTTTCCGCGAGGTTGCCCAAGCCCTGCTTGAGGCGGATGGAGAGGACGTCGCCCATGTCGCGTAAACTGGCCCGCAGCAATCCCGCCCTGGCGGCGACGGCGGCCAGCCTGTTGCCGGCCACGGCCAAGCCGCTGAACAAGCTGTATGGCACGTCGGAGGATTTTCCAGAGCTGGTGGAACTGGACCTGGACCAGGTGTTCCCCAACCCGGATCAGCCGCGCCGCCATTTCGACGAGACGGCCCTGCGCGAGCTGGCCGACAGCATCGGCGCCCAGGGTCTGATCCAGCCCATCGTCGTGCGCAAGCGGGCGGAGGGCGGCTACCTGATCGCCGCCGGTGAACGCCGCTGGCGCGCCCACCGCCTGCTGGGCAAGGCTACGATCTTCGCCATCGTGACCCAGGGTGGGCTGGATGAGATCGCTTTGATCGAGAACCTGCAGCGCCAGGATCTAGACACGCTGGAGGTGGCCTGGGGCCTGAGCCGCCTGGGAGAGACCCATCGATACACCCAGGACCAGCTGGCCGGCGCCGTGGGACTCAGCAAGTCCGAAGTCTCGCGCCTGTTGGCCCTGGTGCGCCTGCCGGACAGCATTCTGGCGGAATATCCCGCGTATCGGGACCAGGTGAGCAAGAGCCACCTGTTCATCCTGGCCGACGCCGAGGATGATGCCGCCCGCCATCGCCTGTGGGGGTTGATAAAGGGTGGCGCCACCATCAAGGCTTTGCGCGCCGCCAACAAGCCGGCCGAGTCGGCGGTGCCGGCACCCAAGGTGCCACCGCTTGCCGGTCGCCTGATCACGCGCATGGAGCGGGACCTGGCGCAGGTGTCGGCCGGCCCCAACGGTCTGGCGGCCAAGGACAGGGAGCGGCTGGAGAAGCTGCGCCAGCGGCTGGACGAAATCCTCCGCTAATTGCGACGTCGCAATCGGCGCTTCAGCAGCACACGGATATGACGATGCAGGGTAAGGGGGGCTGGCGGCAGATCGCGCGCCTGCCGCAATGTACCCCCAAGAGGTAAGGACGGTGACAGCCGACCCTTGGGCACGTCGATGCGCTGTGACAGATAGATGCCGGAATGCCCACTGAAGGCATAGGCGACGAAGCAGGCAACCGCGATGTAAGGGGTGTGCGCGGCGCCGAACAGCTCTATCCCCATCAGGGTGCAGGCCAAGGGGGTGTTGGCCGCTGCGGCGAACAACCCCACGAAGCCCAAGCCGGCGAGCAGGTCCGTCGGGGCACCCATTACGCCAGCCAGGGCATGGCCCAGGGCGGCACCGATGAAGAACAGCGGCGTGACCTCGCCACCCTTGAAGCCTGTGGCCAGCGTGGTGATGGTGAACAGCGCCTTCCACAGCCAGCTGAACGGGTGATAGGGTGCGGCCTGGAATAGGCCGGGCAGGGTGATCGCGGCTGGATCGGCCGACCAGACGCCCAAACCCAGATAGTCGCGCGTGCCCAGGATGTGGACGAAGGCGATCAGCAGCAGGCCACCCAGGACTGGCCGCAGCAAGGGCTGGGGACAGAGGCGGCGCACCAGCGCCGCCGCGCTGTGCGAGAGCTCGGAAAAGACCAGGCCGCCCAGGCCGAAGATCACCGCCGCCAGGGTCACCTTGGCCAGCAGCCAGCCTTGCAGGTGAAAACCGCCGTCGCCGGTGGCGATGATGTAGGCGGTATGCTCGATGCCCCAGGCCTGGCAGGTCCAGTCGCCAACCAAGGCCGCGATCAGGCAGGGCAGGAGCGCCTCATAGCGCACCTGACCCAGGCTCAGCACCTCCAGCGCGAAGATGGCGCCAGCGATGGGCGTGCCAAACACCGCGCCAAATCCGGCGGCCACGCCGGCCATCAACACCAGTCGGGTATCGACCGGGGGCAGTTTCACCAGACGGGTGAAGCCGCTGGCCAGGCTGCCACCCAGTTGCACCGCCGTTCCCTCGCGGCCCGCTGAGCCGCCGAAGAGGTGGGTGACGACGGTGGCGGCCAGGATCAGCGGCGCCATGCGCAACGGTACGCCGGCGCCGGGTTCGTGGATCTGGTCCACGATCAGGTTGTTGCCGCCGTCGGCCCGCCCGCCGAAACGGCTATAGACCCAGACGATGGCGATGCCGGCCAGGGGCAGAGCGTAAAGCAGGGCGGGGTGATCGAAGCGGGCCTGTGTGGCCCGGTCCAGGCCCCACAGGAACAGGGCGCAGGCGCTGCCGATCAGAGCGGCGACAGGGGCTGTCAGGCATAGCCATTTCAACAGGGCGCGCGTCTGCGCGGCCCACGAGGCCAACAGGCGACGGGGGATCATGAGGGGAACCCGGAACTGATGAAGTAAGGATAGGGCGCGGACACTGCGGACGGACTCCAACCATCAGGTGGCGAAACACCGAAGGTAGGAATCATCAGCCCCGGACGGGGCGGTTCGGCCAGGAGACGGCCAGGCAGAAATCCATTGCCAGAATCAGCTATGACGGATGCCGACGGCCCCTGTCAACGGTTTGCCGCGCAGTGCTGTCGCCCACCTGGGGCGCGAAGGATATTGAATCGCGCGCGGCTATCCGATTCGCTGGCTATTGGCGACCAGGAAGAAAGCTAAGATGCAGTTAATTTTCGTGATCGGCCGAGTCGGGCATGCCTTTACAGAGTGCGGATTTTGTTCAGCAGGGTCAGCAGCTGGGTCTGCTCGTCGGCCGTCAGCACGGCGGACACCTTGGCCTCCTGCTCTTCCACCAGGCCTTCAGCCTGGACCAACAGTTCAAGTCCGGCGTCCGACAAGCTCAGCATCTGCACCCGCCGGTCCTGCCGGCCGCGCACGCGCTTCAGCAGGCCCCGGTTGGCCAGGCGGTCGACCAAGTGGGCCATGTTGGGCGGGGCGATTTCCAAAACCTCACCCGCCTGGCGCTGGTTCACGCCCTTGTTCACGCTCACCAGGCTCAGGAGCGAGAATTCCGCCAAGGTCAGTTGGCAAGGGGCGAGATGCTCCAGCACCAGGCGCCGCACCAGTGTTTCCGCCCGCGACAGGTTGAAGCCGACGAATCGCTCCAGCTTTGAACAGTCCAGCGCCGTTTCCGCCTTGGCCGTGGCGGGCAGGGACTCGTCGGGGCTTTCCTCAGCTGTCAGCACATCGGTCGCGGGCGTGGTGTTCTTCAGGGCCGGCATGGGAGCGGTCTCAAAAAAAAGCGGAGCGGCGTGAAAGGGTAGGGTGGATGATCGGTTCAGGCCCTTATATCAGCCGGGGCGGCGGGGCCAATAGCGTTGGTGGAAGTATCCCGGTAATTGTCCTGATCGTCCAGGGGAACCACCGCTTGTCGAGCGATACCGCGCGGCACTCCGGCCGGGAAGGGACCAGCCATCCCCCAAACGGTAAGGATGGCCGGCTTTCGAGAGCCTCAGATCGGGTAATGGCGGGGGCCGGTCTGGATGGTGACCCAGCGCAGCTCCGTAAACTCGGCTACGCCCCATTTGCCGCCGAAGCGGCCGTAGCCGCTGCTTTTCACGCCGCCAAAGGGCATCTGCGCCTCATCATGCACGGTGGGGCCGTTGATGTGGCAGATGCCGGACTCGATGCGCTGCGCCACCGTCAGGGCGCGGGCGACGTCGCGGCTGAACACGGCGGCCGACAGGCCGTACTCGCTGTCGTTGGCCACGCGGATGGCCTCCTCGTCGCCATCGACGCGCATGACCGCGACCACGGGTCCGAAGGATTCCTCGGCATAGAGCTTCATCTCATGCGTCACGCCGTCCACCACGGTGGCCTGCATGATGGCGCCATCGACCGTTCCGCCGGCGGCGATGTGGGCCCCCTTGGCCGCGGCATCGTCCAGCAGCGCCTTGATGCGCTGTCCGGCCTGGGCGTTCACCAGAGCGCCCAGGATGGAACCAGGGGCGGACGGGTCGCCGGCGGTCAGGGTACGGGCCTTGGCCGCCAGCTTGTCCACGAAGGCGTCGGCGACGCGGGAGTCCACCACCAGCCGCTCCGTCGACATGCAGATCTGGCCTTGGTTGAAGAAACCGCCGAAGGCGGCGGCGGCAACGGCCGCGTCCAGGTCGGCATCGTGGAGCACCAGCAGCGGCGCCTTGCCACCCAGCTCCAGCAGGGCGGGTTTCAGATGCGTGGCCGCCAGTTGGGCGACGATACGGCCCACGCCGGTGGAGCCGGTGAAATTCACCCGCCGCACGGCCGGATTGGCGATCAAGCGCTCCACGATGGCCGGCGCGTCGGCGGGGGCGTTGGTGATGACGTTGACGACGCCATCGCCCAGGCCGGCCTCGGTCAGGATCTGGCCGATCAGGCGATGGGTGGCGGGGCACTGCTCGCTGGCCTTCAGCACCACGGTGTTGCCACAGGCCAGCGGCGTGGCGATGGCGCGCGTCCCCAGGATGACGGGGGCGTTCCAGGGGGCGATGCCCAGCACCACGCCGCAGGGCTGGCGCAGGGCCATGGCCAGGCTGCCAGGCACGTTGCTGGGGATGACCTCGCCATTGATCTGGGTGGTCATGGCCGCCGCCTCGCGCAGCATGTTGGCGGCCAGCATGGCGTTGAAGCCGTACCAGTTGGGCATGCCGCCGATTTCCGCGGCGCCGATGGCGATGAAATCCGCCGTGCGGGCGTCCATCAGGTCGGCCGCCTTCAGCAGGCGTTGGCGCCGCTCCCCAGGGCTGAGCGCCGCCCAGGCGGGGAAGGCGGACTGCGCCGCGGCCACGGCGGCGTCGGCATCGGCCGCGGTTGCCGCCGCGGCGGTGGTCACGACCTTGCCGCTGACCGGGTTGGCACGGGTGAAGGTGGCGCCGCCGGCGGCGGGCACGTCGCGTCCGCCGATCAGCAGGCCGATGGTGGTGGTCGTCATCGGGACCCTCCCTGGGGTTTTATCGTTGTCACAGGCCGCCAGCGCTGTCCCCCAAGACGTAAGGATAGCGTCCCGGGAACTGGGCGGCGGCGCTTATCCTTACCGCCTGGGGGCGTTTAAGCCCCCGCCTCTCAAGAGCCGCGCTTGTAGGTCTGCAGACCGGGCTTGATGCTCTTGTCGTCCAGGAATTGCTTCAGGCCCTGCTCCCGGCCCTTTTCCGGGTCGCGCAGCTGGGCCTGGTCCAGCTTGGCGTACAGGTAGTCCTCATTCTGCTCCCACGTCAGTTCGCGGCAGCGCTTGAAGCCGTTCTTGGCGGCGCGCAGCACCACCGGGTTCTTGGCCAACAGGACCCGGGCCAGCTTGGTGACCTCTTCCCGCAACTGGTCGCGCGGCACGCTCTTGTTCACCAGGCCCATCCGGGCGGCCTCCTGGCCGGTGAACGTCTCGCCCGTCATGATCAGGTGCAGGGCGGCGCGGTGGCCAATGGTGTCGGCCAGGGCCTTGCTGACCAGGTTGCCCGGTGGGATGCCCCAGTTGATCTCCGACAGACCGAACACCGCCTCATCGGCGCAGATGGCCAGATCACAAGCCACCAAGGGAGAGAAGGCGCCGCCGAAGCACCAACCGTTGACCATGGCGATGGTGGGCTTGGCATAGAAGCGCAACAGCCGCCATTGCCAGGTGGACGCGTCGCGGCGCACCTTTTCCTGCAGGATTTCCGGGCCGGCGTCGGTCTCGCGAAAATATTCCTTCAGGTCCATGCCCGCCGTCCAGGCGTCGCCGGCGCCGGTCAGGACCACCACCTGGGCGTCCGCATCCAGTTCCAGCGTTTCCAGCACATCGACCATGTCCCGGTTCAGGGTCGGGCTCATGGCGTTGCGCTTGTCCGGCCGGTTGAGGGTGACCCAGGCGATACCGTCCACGACATCGACTAGGACGGTCTTCCAACGATCCGCATATTTGGACTGGGGCATGGGCCTCAGGGCCTCCTCAACTGCATTTCTTTAAAGGGCCGGTTCGCGGCCGGTTATTAACTTATATAGAATAACTATTATGAGCGCAATAGACCGCACGCGGCGGGCGTCCGCATTTGCGACGTCGCAAATGAAGGCCGCCGGGACGGTGGCGGACGCGGAATCCGGGTGTCAGGGATCAGGCACGAAAGGCGCGCAGCCGGTCGGCCGCGGTGGCGCTCAGGCTGGCGCCGATCATCGACGGGATGACCAATGTCACGGTGGTGCCCTGTCCCAGCACGCTGTCGACCGTCAGGTTGCCCTTCAGCCGCTGGGTCACGTGGTTGTAGGCCACGTGCAGGCCCAGGCCGGGATGGCCGCGACCCCGGGCGGTGGTGAAGAACGGGTCCAGGATGTGGGGCAGTACCTCGGCGGAAATGCCCCGCCCGTTGTCGGTCACGGAAATCAGCACCACACCGCCCTCGGCCGAGGCCGTGACCGTCACATGGCCGTGGGCACCCGGGTCGAAGGCATGGTCGGCGGTGTTGGCCAGGATGTGCGTCAGGGCGTTGACCAGCGATTCCGGCACCGTGGGCACGACCAGGCCATAGGGCACGTCCACCGTCAGCTCTATGGCGCCTTGGGCCAGGGCTGTCCGCGCCACATTGGCCACATCGGGAAGCAGGGTGGACAGGTCGACCTCCGTCACCTTGCTTTCGCCGTCCTCCGCCGCGATGGCGGTGAAGCTCTTCACCAGGGCCGCCGTGCGCTTGGTGTTGCGTTCCACCAGGTCGGCCAGGTCGGACCATTCCTCCAGCCCGGTTTCCAGGGCGTTGCGGGTCAGCTTGCCCTGGGCGATGTTGTCGCGCACGTCCTCCAGGCTGCCGCGCAGGCTGCCCGCGGCGGTCAGCACCACGCCCAGGGGCGTGTTGACCTCATGCGCCACGCCGGCCACCAGGCGGCCCAGCGAGGCCATCTTTTCCTGCTGGATCAGCTTGGACTGGGTGGTGCGCAGATCTGCCAGCGCCTGGGCCGTTTCCATCCAGGCGGTTTCGGCACGGCGGTAGGATTCCGCGTTTTCCAGGGCGATGGCGCTATAGGCGCACAGCGTGCGGAAGATCATCTGTTCCCGGTCGCCATAGGCATGGTCGGCGACCACCACCAGCACGCCCAGCACCCGGTTTTCCACCACCAGCGGATAGGCCAGCGCCACGCCGTCTTCCACCGTCTCCGTCAGTTCCTGCCGGCTTTGCGCCGCGCGGGCGGGCAGGGACAGTGGATCCTCCAGGTAGACCGGCTCGACGGCGCTGCCGTCGGCGGTGGCGGGTTCCAGGTACGACCCCTGCAGTCGGTACAGCACCAGGCGGTGGCCGGTCAGCAGCTCACCCACATAGCGCTTCAGCGTGCTCAGCACCGCGTCCAGGATCAGGGTGGCGGTGATGTCCTGCCCGGCGTCACCCAGGCGGCGCAGGATGGCGGCGGACTGGGTCAGGGCGGCGTTGGCTTCCGTCAGTTCCACCGTGCGCTGCGCGACCACGGCCTCCAGCTCCTGCTGGCGGCGGCGCAGAATGGCGGTGCGGCCCCGCACCAGCAGGCCGACGGCCCCGGCCAGGGCGACGATGCCCAGCATCTGTGCCCACCAAGTCTGGTACCAGGCGGGCAAGACGGCCAGCGGCACCGTCAGCTCCGCCGTCGACCATTGGCCGCTGCGGTTGCTGCCCCGCACGCGCAGGGTGTAATTGCCGGGCGGCAGGTTGGTGTAGGCGATCTGCCGCCAGTTGCCGTCGATCTCCAGCCAGTCCCGATCCGACCCTTCCAGCTTGTAGGCATAGCGGTTGCGTTCCGGGGCGGAGAAATCCAGCGAGGCGACCTCCAGGCGGAAGCCGTGGTCATCCGGATGGATGGTCAGGGGCGTGGTGGCGTGGGCCACCTGCGACCCTGGAATCTGCCGCCGGCCGATATAGGCCTGGGTCACCACCACCGGTGGCACGTAGGTCCAGTCCGCCAGCATGCGCGGGTGGATCAGGGTGACGCCGTCCTCCGCCCCGAACAGGATTTCACCGTTGGGGCCCTTGGCGACGGACGTGGACCAGTGGGTGGTCAGCCAAACGCCGTCCGACCGCTGGAAGGGGCGGATGGCCATGGTGATGGGATCGATACGCACGACTCCGGTATCGGTGGACACCCAGATGAAGCCGTCCTCGTCCTGTGCCACGGCGTTGGCGGTGGCCAGCAAGGGCTCCACATCGCTGGCCAGGAACTTCACCGGCCGCCGGCCGTTGGCGTCCGGCTTGCCGATCATGGCGACACCCTGGCCGTAGATGGTGGCCCATAGCCGGCCCTGGCGGTCGGTGGCCAGCGACGCGATGTTGTGGCTGGTCAAGGTGGTGGGGTTGCCGCTGTCCAGGTCGATCTTCTGAACCGTGCCGCTGTCGATGCCGGCCAGGTACAGGCCGCTGTAAGTGCCAATCCACAGGCCGTGGTCATCCGCCAGTTGCAGCACCGTGATGCGCTGATCCTGCAGGCCGCCGGTACCCTGGCCCAGCGGGTGCGCGCTTCCCGTGGCGGGATTGTAGGCCCAGACGCCGACGTTGGAATCGCCGATCCAGAGGTGTGTCCCATCCCATTGCAGGCTGGAGATGTTCAGGGCGGCATCCAGCCCCGGCACCCGGGTCAGATGCACGGCCCCGGCGCTGAGGTCGGTGCGGTACAGGCCGTCGCGGGTGCCGATCCACACCGTACCGTTCTGCTGAACCGCGAAGGATCGGGCCACCTTCGCCGGCAGGGCGTGTTCGGGATTGCCGGGGTCGGAGGCCAGGTGGGAAACCAGCTGCCCCGAAGCGTCCAGGACATCGACGCCGCCCCGGCCGCGACCCAGCCACAGCTTGCCATCCGGGGTGACCATCAGCGAATGGGCGCTGCGGTCTTCCGTCTGGGGGTTGGAGGAGATGGGGGTGAGGAAGCGGAAAGCTTGCGCGGAGGGGTCGAAGCGGCACAGGCCGGGATAGGTCCCCACCCAGACCAGGCCCGCCTTGTCCTTGTACAGCGACAGGATATTGTCGTTCAGCAGGCTGTCCGGAACCGTGCGGTTGCGTTTGATGGCCTTTGCAGCGCCGCTGGCCAGGTCCACCTCCAGCAGCCCGTCGCCCATGGTGCCGATCCAGAAGACGTCGGGCTGCACCTCAAGGATGGCCTTGACCCAGTCGCCGGCCACGCCCGCGAAGGATGCCGGCACGGCCTGGAACTGCGGCACGCCCGTATTATCCAGCTGCAGCAGCAGCACGCCGTGGCGGCTGGTGCCCAGCCACAGGCGGCCATGGCCGTCTTCGTACAGGGTGGTGACGCCATCCATGGCCGCGGACCGCGGCAGGGTTAGGCTGCGAAATTCCGTCTGCCCCGGCGGCAGATAGGCCAGGCCGTTAGCCGTTCCCACCCACAGATATCCCAGATGGTCGCGCTTCAGCGCCTGGATCTTGTCGCCCACCACGCCGCCCGCCGGATTGTCGGCGCCGTGCAGGTGCGTGGCCGGTTCCTGGTTGGCGGCCAGGTGGTCAAGCCCGCCCTCGGTTCCCACCCACAGGCCGCCGGCCCCGTCATCCTCGATGCTGCGGACGTCGATATGGCTCATCGTATCCAGCGGCACGCGCACGAACCGGTCGGTGGCGGCGTCGTAGCGCACCAGGCCGGCGGCGCTGGTGCCCACCCACAACCGCCCTTGGACGTCGGTGTGCAGGGTGCGGATGTTGCTGTCGGGCAGGCCATAGGGCCCGGTGGCCCCACCGCCATAGGATTTGAAACGATAGCCGTCGAAGCGCGCCAGGTCGCCGGCAGTGCCCACCCACAGAAAGCCCTCACGGTCCTGCTGAATGGCCGTGATGTATTCGATGCTTTTGCCTTTGTCTTCGTTGTACCGGGTGAACAGATCGATGACCGAATTACGCCACATCTCGGCGGCACGCGCCGGTGCGGCCGTGAGAATTGGTAAACAGACGGCGATCAGTACGCCAGCGCGCCCGATTTTATTGAGCGATCTTCCAATTTCCTGAACGAAATTCAGCATGAGGCTCATCTTATACGTCAAACGGCGGCGTCAGGGTAATGACCGATCAGTCTGTCGCGATATGTGCCTCCCGGTAAAACGGGGCCTTGGCAAGCAGGCCAGATACGATGCCGTACCCAGACTTTCTGCCAAGACCCCGCAGTAATTTCACCTGCTTTTATTCTGCAGAGACGTTTTGGTCCTGCACGTCTTCGACCGAAACGTTCTGATCCTGAACGTCCTCGACGGAGACGTTCTGGTCTTGGACATCTTCGGTGGAGACGTTCTGATCCTGGACGTCTTCGGTGGAGACATTCTGGTCCTGGACGTCCTCGGTGGAGACGTTCTGATCCTGGACGTCTTCGGTGGAGACATTCTGGTCCTGGACGTCTTCCGTAGAGACATTCTGATCCTGGACGTCCTCGGTGGAGACGTTCTGGTCCTGGACGTCTTCCGTGGAGACGTTCTGATCCTGGACATCCTCGGTCGAAACGTTTTGGTCCTGAACCTCTTCGACGGCGGCGACGACCTTCACCGGCGTTGCCGGCCTGGCGAATGCGGCCAGCCAGCGCTGCTCATCGGCGTTCAGCGCGCCGAAGCTGGTGACATAGCGCACCGGATCGGCACGGAAGGACTGGGCCGCGTCGGGGTCCAGGGCGATCTGCTGCATGGCCTGGAAGTAGGCCTGGGACATGGCGGGCGGGCTGGACGGCACCAGCGTGATGGGGGCGGATTCCTCTGCCGGCACGGGCAGGGGCTTGCCCACCATGGCGCTGATGCCCAGCCGCTCCGCCATGGCCATGTCGTTGTCCAGGCTGTCCTTGGGTGGGATGTACAGAGTGCTGGCCTTGCTCAGCCGCTTCAGGTTGGCGGGGTCGCGATACGCGCCCAGCTTCAGGCGGCGCAGCACGGGCTTCTGCCCCGGGCGGGTGGCGCCGACATAGTCCACGCAGGGGTGGTCCTCGCCATAGATCTCGATCAGGCGCTCGAACAGGATGGCGCGGCGCTCCAGGTTGTCGGTCACCGGGCGGAACAGGTCGCCCACCGGGCCCACCTGCATCAGCACGACGTGCCCGCTGGTCACCAGCGGCCGGTTGCGCAGCAGGAAGTCGGTGGCCTCCATGGCTTGGTAACCGGACTGGCTGGGGTCCACGCGCAGGTCGGCGAACAGGTAGTCCAGCGACGACACGCCCGGCAGCAGGCAGGTGTCATAACCCTCGGCCTTGGCGGTGGTCAGGGCCAGGCGGGCGGGGGCGACGTAGAAGCCGGGGTGGCCGTAGAACACGCCCGTCACGCGGCGGCCGGACCGCACCTCGGCCACCATTACCTCGGCCATCTGCACATAGGTCAGGCTGCGGCGCTTGTCGGCGCCGTACAACGTGGTGAGGTCGATGACGTTGGGGTTGAGGGCGTGCAGGTCCGCCAGCATCAGCGGATCGCGGATGCAATGGAACACGACGTCGGCGTGGCGGATGTGGCCCTCGGCTTCACGGGTCAGGTGCCCCAGCGCCTGGATGCCCGTGCCCACAATGGCCAGGCTGCCGCTGGATTGTTTCGCTTTGGTTTCAGTCAGGATCGCTTGGGTGTCCGCAATTCTGGTGTCCGGCATCACTACCCCCATCGGTTGAGTTTGTAGTTGGGCAGATAAGCTACCAGTCTACAATCAGAACGGGTAGATGGAATATGGCATCCGGGCAGAATCCCCCTTCGCCCCGAGGGTGCGAGGACAGGCGCAGCGGGGCGAGAGGATCCATGTCAATGGTGCGTTAATGGACCTTTGCAATCGAGTGGAGAGTTGGATGATAGTGCCTCGGCTTCCGCCTATCCGCAGACCAGGGGCGCTTCGTTGTTTGATATCGGCTTTTCCCGAGTGTGGCCGCGCCACGCGTTCGCCGGCCTTGTCATCGTCTGTTTGGCAATAGGGGCTTCGGCCGCATGGTCCGACCAAGCACGTGCGGCGGGCAAGGCGGAGTCTGTGGTGTCGACCGCCGTCATCGGCAGCTGGCCGGTCGACCTGCATCCGCTTCAAGGCGACGAGTTCGGCCACGTCATGGCGAAGCGCTTCGTCAACCGGCCACTTCTGGAAGCCGGCCCGGGTGGACTGACGTGCGTTTATTGCGTCTCGGTTCCCTCCGTGGCCGATGGTTCCTTGCGGACGGTGCGCGATTCGAATGGAACCTGGATCACGATCGCGCGCTACATCATGCGCCCGGATGTGCGATGGGCTGACGGTGTCGCCATGACGACGGCTGACGTCGCATTTACCTGGGACGTCTTAACAAGCACCGGCCGCGGCCTGGCGGACTCTGACCAGCGCATCATCAACGTGAAGTCAATTCAGGTGATCGATGAGCGGCGGTTCGACGTCGTTTACACGGGCTCCGCCTGTAGCGACCAGCTCTCAGTGCCGCCATTGCTCCCGGCTCATTTGGAAAAGCCGATTTGGCAATCCAACCCAGCGGAATACTTCTCAAACTCGCTTTACCGTACGAAGCCAGGCACCCCGGGTCTTTATAGTGGTCCGTATCGGGTGGTGGCCGCCGACGGCACAACCTTGCATCTCGAGGAGAATATTTACTGGCCGGGGCAAAAGCCCGCCTATGGAAAAGTTGACCTTCTGGTTCCGGCCAACCAGGCCGCCCTTGAAACCGCCGTCCGCGCTGGAAAGGTGGATGTTTTCACTACCCTTACCTTTGATGTCGGCAGCCGGCTGGCCCGGGATCTGGCCAATGCCTACAACGCTTTTTACGCGCCGTCCGATTTCCTGGTCCACCTGAAGGTGAATTTCACTAACCCCATCCTTTCCGACTTACGGGTCCGGAAGGCCTTGTTATTCAGCCTGAACCGCGACGCCCTGGTGAGTTCGGTTTTGGAGGGGAAGGGGACCGTCGCTCAAAGCCTGTTAAGTCCCTTCATGCCCGGATATGCTCCGGTGAGCCGGTATCCGTTCAATCTCACCAAGGCCAACCAATTGCTCGACGTCGCTGGTTGGGTCAGGGGGCGTGACGGCATGCGCCATAACATATCCGGCGTGCCTCTACGGTTTGAGCTGCGATATAGGGGAAACCATCCCTGGCCCCAATTGGCGCCGCGCCTCGCGGAGGCTTGGCAGGCCGTTGGCGCGCAAGTCGACCTGGTGGAAGACGCCGCCCTGTCTGGCGATGCCGTGGATACGACCCAGCGGTATTCCGGACTTGTCGGTTTCTCCCAGTCTTTGGAAGGGGGGTTGGAAGCCGCCAGATTCTGGTTCCATTCGACGATGATCCCGAACGCCGCCAACGGCAAGCGGGGGAATAACTATTTCGCCGTGCGGATCAAGACGCTGGATGACGCCCTGGATCATTTGACCCAGGCGGGCTGTGCCGTTGATCCCCGGCGCGACGCGCTGACGGAGGTTCAAAAGGCTTATGCGGATGATTTGCCGGCGTTGCCGCTGTGGTTCGGCACGGTGATCACGTTGGCGAACAAGCGCATTGACGGTGCGGTGGATGCGCGCACCTTCGCGTCGGCGCCGGTGGAGTATTGGCACCCACGGCTGTGAGGGCGGTTGGGGCCAGCCCCGCGTGGTCACGGCTGGGGTGGGCTGCTTATTTTCTGAGCGGTGGCACCAACATGGTAATCTCCCAGGGCAATGTGGCGACGATCGCCAGTCGTTAAATAACTCTGTGACGCAACTGGTGCGGGTGCTATGACCTTAGCTCCATGAAGGCTGTGGCAGCGGTCTCCAAAAAGCCAGGCGGGTGACAGAATTGGGAGCACTGGTGCGGGGCGATAGCGTCGATATGGGCCGGCGGGACGCCGGCGTCCTGGCACAGTTGCGACAGGGCGCGCGCATCCGGGCGACCCTGCGCATCCTTCTGCCAGTTCTGGCGGCGGGGTTCCTGATGGTCGCCCTTTTTGGAACCGGCGAACGGACCCTTTACCGCCTGACCGGCGCCATTGATCAGATTGTCGACCGGAACCTAGCCAGCAGCATCAAGCTGTCGGATATAAATACACGGGTCCAGGCGGTGAACGCGCGTTTCAACCGGCTGCTGGCGGTCAAGTCGGCCGGGCGGCAAGCCATCGATGTGTCGGTCGAATTGGGGGCGATCACGGCGCAGGTCGATCTTCTGGCCGCCGATCTGGAATCTTATCGCGACCTGTACGCCACGCCCGACCAGCGGCCGCGCGTGGACGAAATCCTCCACAGCTTGGCCGATTATAAAGGTGCCGTCGCCTGGGTTGGTTCCATGCTGAGCATAGATTTCGCCAGCACGGTAAGTTTCATCGAGCCTTTTGGGGCCGTGTTCGGCCGTATGCAGGTCGATCTGAATCAGATCGTCATGGAAACCGGTAAGGACGCCCAGTCCAAGGCGGAGGAGGCGACCCGGCAAGCCGCTGAAACGGTGCGCACCTTCCTGTACTCGGCGGTGGCGGTCATGCTTGGCGTGGCGATACTGGCTTGGTTGATCGGCCGGTATCAACAGCGCCTGCGCATCAATTCCGAATTGCTGCAGCAACAGGTGGAGGCGCGTACGGCGGAACTGCGTCAGGCGAATAGCGATCTCGCTGACTCGGCGGAAACTTTGCGGCAATTGGGTGATGCTGGCCGGGCGCTGACGGCCACTCTAGACTTGGCCGAGGTGCACGACGCGCTCCACCAGCATTTGGCCGATCTCATCCCGATGGATGCCTTTGGTATCGCCCGGCGGTCAGGGGATGGCCGGGAGCTGTTGTTCGATCGCTTCATCCTGCACGGCGTCCCTATTTCCATTACCCCTCGGGCCCTGTCCGTCATCAACGAACCAGCCGCCCGGGCCCTTAACGAGGAGAAGGAGGTCCTGATCCAGGGGGAGGAGGCGCAGCGATGGGCGGCGGCCATTACCCCCGGTGGGTTGGTTGGTGGGCCGATCCAGGCCGCCATATGGTGCCCGCTGGTGGTCTCCGGCCGCGTGCTGGGGCTCATCACCGCCCAAAGCCGTGACATCGATGCCTATGGCCAGCGGACCGCCGAGGTTCTGCGGTCAGCATGCGCCTATGCAGCCATCGCCATAGCCAATGCATGTTCCTATAATGAATTGGAAGCGACGCTGGCTGAGTTGCGGGCGACTCAGGACAAGCTCGTCCAGCAGGAGAAGATGGCGTCACTCGGCCGCTTGGTCGCCGGCGTGGCGCATGAGATCAACACGCCCTTGGGCATCGTATTGACGGCCGCGGGAAGTCTGCATGGCGGGGTCGCAGATCTAAAGGCCGCAATGGGCCAGGGCAGGCTGACTCGCGCCGCCCTTGAGCAAGGTATTGCCGAATGGAGCGACTTGGCGATGGTCGTGGAACGCAATGCCGCCCGCACCGCTACCTTGGTCAAAAGTTTTTCCGCCGTTGCCGTTGCCGAGGGCGACGGCCGCATCCTGGATACCGATCTGTCCATTTTGCTGACGGATGTGGTCGCTCTATTTCGGCCCGCTTTCGACAAGGGCGGTATTGGTCTGACTCTTAAAATAGAGGATGGGCTTTGCATACGCACGGTGCCGGAGCTGCTGACGGATGCTTTGACGCGCATTCTGGCGAATACCATTGACCATGCCTTTTCAGACCGGCAGGGCGGCGAGGTTATGGTTTCCGTGGTGATGGATACTTTTGGCAGCGTGGTCTTGACAGTCGCAGACAATGGCTGTGGCATTCCCGCCGACGTTCTTGCTCATGTATTCGAGCCCTTTTTTACCACGGCCCGTGGCAGCGGCCATCCGGGATTGGGGCTGCATGTCGCCTTCAATCAGGTGACGCAGCGGCTAAAAGGCAGTCTGGTGGTAGCGAGCGAAGCGGAGGGTGGTACCCACGTAACGATTCAAATACCGCCATTGACAGTATAAGAAATCTACCCTCTATGAGGGTGCTATACTGATGTTTGACACTCATTAAGAGCTATGTTTCGCATGGGGCATGGTATAAGATGCGCAATAATTTGCCTTGTGCGTGAAAGATGAGGGGAAAATGACGCAATTTTTACGTGAAATGTCTCCCGAGGATGTGCAAAAGGTCCTGGGACGGGCGCTGTTGGAGCCCGGTTTCCGTAAGCAGTTCCTGGCTGACATTCCGGGAACGCTTGCCACCCTTGGCTTCAAGGCCTCGCCCGAAGCCCTGGCTTTCTTCGCCAAGCTGGGCAACCAGCCTTTCAGCGATGCCGCCAGCGATATCGAGGGCTTCTTCGCGGCCAATCCGCTGCCCAATTCCTGGTTCTGACAGTCCTAAAGATAAGGGCCCGCTCTAAGTGGCGGGCCCCATCCTTAATATATTAGCATAATTGACGTTAGTATTCAGATGAACCCACCTGTGGTTTGGGGTTCTTGTTTGCTCACATCCAGTAAACCAAAAGATCGGGAGATACTTCTATGTCGCAGATCGTTGCTGATATTGAGCAAAATTTGGTAGCCTTCGGCCTCTCTGCTTCCGAGGCGAGCGAAGCTTTCCTCCGTGCTCTTAAAGAGCGCGACATTCAAGATGAGGAAATGCTGCCCGCTGCGAACCTTCCGATTCCCAGTGTCTGGTACTGATTTGATCATGGGCGACGCGCCCTAGTGAGAAACTCAGTAGGACGCATCGCTTGTTCTGAGGAATTTCAAGGCACGCGCATGGCCGATGGATCGGGAATGATGAAGGCCGGTGACGGCCGCACCCTGCTGGTGGCCATGCCCGTCGCCGCCCTGCATTATCCCGTCATTGGCCTGTCCCTGCTGAAGGGGGCGCTGGCCCGCCAAGGCGTGGCGGCGGACATCCGCCATTTCTACCTGGATTTCGCCGACTATATCGGCTTCGACGTCTATGCCGCAGTGGAGGACAGCCGCTATTTCCTGGCCATGGTGGGGGACTGGGTGTTCGCCGGCGCCGCCCATGGCACGCCAGAGGGGGGCGCGCCGGAGGGGGAGCCGTTCACCTTCCTGAACGGCCTATTGACCGGGGAATACGGCCGCTATTTCGGACCGCAGCGGCTAATGGGCATTCTGGCGGCCCGCAACAAGGCGGCGGGCTTCATCGAGCATTGCTTCGGCCTGGTCGACTGGTCGCGCTATGCCGTCGTGGGCTTCTCCACCTCCTTCCAGCAGACCATGGCCTCGCTGGCGCTGGCGCGGCGGATCAAGGCGGCGCATCCCCACATCCTGATCGTCTTCGGCGGTGCCAATTGCAGCGACGAGATGGGGGTGGAGCTGCACCGCCGCTATCCCTTCATCGACGTTGTCGTAGGCGGCGAGGCGGAGGAGGTGCTGCCCGAGCTGGTGCGTCGCCACGCGGCGGGGCTGGATCTGGCCGGCTTGCCCGGCACCACCATCCGCGCCGCCGATGGGACGACCCTTCCGGCCACCGTGCCCGCCGGCATGGTCACCGACATGGACAGCCTGCCGCCCCTGGACTATGCCGATTTCTATGCCGACCGGGCGCGCCTGCCGGCGGTGGCTGACCGTTTCCCGGCCTTCCCCCTGTTCGAAAGCGCCCGGGGCTGCTGGTGGGGGCAGAAACACCACTGCACCTTCTGCGGCCTGAACGGCCTGGGCATGGCCTATCGCAGCAAAAGCCAGGATCGCGCCTATGCCGAGCTGACAGAGGTGGCCGACCGCTATGGGCGTGAGATCATGGTGGTCGACAACATTCTGGACAGCCGCTACTTCGGCGACTTCCTGCCCCGCCTGGCGGCGCTGGACCGGCCGCTGCTGCTGCATTACGAGGTCAAGGCCAACCTGCGCGCGGCCCAGCTGGCCCTGCTGGGGCAGGCGGGGGTGCGCAAGATCCAACCGGGTGTGGAATCGCTCAGCACCCCGGTGCTGGCCCTGATGCGCAAGGGAACCACCCTGTTGCGCAACGTTCAGACCCTGCGCCTGGCGGCGGAGGCGGGCGTGTTGGTGGACTGGTCTCACCTCTATGGCTTCCCGGGGGAGACGGCGGCCCATTACCATGCCGCCGCGGCGGTGGTGCCCAAGATCACCCACCTGCATCCGCCCGGCGGCTTCCACCGGGTGCGCGCCGACCGCTTCAGTCCTTACTTCAACACCCCGGCGGCCTTCGGCGTCACCATCCGTCCCGTGCCCGGCTACAGCCACATATTCCCGCACGACGAGGACGGCATCGCGCGCCTGGCCTATCACTTCGACATGACGCCCGCGCGGCCGGACGAGGATCTGGCGGCTGGTCATGCCGCCCTCGCCGTTCAGCTGGACCTATGGCGCCGGGGCGACGCGACGTTGACCCTGACGCCGGCCAATGACGGCACGGCGGTGGTGGAGGATGGCCGGGGTGCCACCCCCCGGCGACACGCGCTGACTGCCGTCGCCGCGGCGGTGCTGGATGCCTGCGCCGAAATCCAGGGTGCCGGCCCGCTGCTGAAGACCTTGGCACCCCGCTTTGGCGAGGCCGCCGTTTCGGCGGCGGTGGCGGAGCTGGAGGCGTTGGACCTGCTGCTGCGCGAGGGCGACGAACTGTTGGCCCTGCCGTTGCGCCAGCCGGGCTTCGACCGCGCCCCCCGGCATGAGGAAATCCGCACCTCCTGGGGGCGTTCCTACTTCCATCACGCCCAGGCGGCGGGCCGGATGCCGGAACCGGTCGCCTGACCTTACCCAAAAGCCAGGCGGCGGCGCCGTCCGTGCCGGGTCGGGAGGGATATGCGGGAACGGATACCCTTACGCCTCGGGGGAAATGCCCCCGGGGCGTAAGGATGGCCCGGCACGTTACAGGAAATCGCCGATGTGGAACTGCTCGGTCGTGGGCACGACATAGTCGGCCCGGGTCAGCACGGTGGGGTCGCCGATGCCGACGGCGACCATGCCAGCGTCCTTGATGCTGATGATGCCGGCCACCGAATCCTCGATGCCCAGGCAGCGTTCTGGTGCGGCGCCCACCAGGCGTGCCGCCTCCAGGAACAGGTCGGGCGCCGGCTTGGGCGCCTTGACCGCCGCCGGGTCGGCGATGGCGTCGATCAATGGGGCGATGCCCAGCTGTCGCAGCAGGGGCGGGGCGTTGCGGCTGGCGGAGGCGAGCGCGATCTTCAGCCCGGCGGCCCGCACCTCCTCCAGCACGCGGCGGGCGCCGGGCAACAGGTCGTCGGGCGTCTGCTCGGCAATGGCGGCTGTGTAATAGCCGTTCTTGCGCTCGGCCAGCACCCGCTTTTCCTCCGCCGTGCGCTCCACACGGCCATGGGCCAGGATCAACTCCAGCGACCCCATGCGGTCCACGCCCTTCAGCTTCTCCTCGAAGGCCGGTTCGAGGTGGATGCCAAGTTCCTCCCCCAGGCGGCGCCAGGCGGCGAAATGGATGTGGGCGGTGTCGGCCAGCACCCCATCCAGGTCGAACAGCACGGCATCAAAGCGTGGCATCGCGGGCGCCCTCCATCACCTGTTCCGGGGCCATCTGTTCCGGGGCCATCTGTTCCGGGGTGGTTGGCGTCAGGTGCACGACCTGACCGTGATGGCTCAGCGCCAGGCCGGGGCCGGCCAGCAGGCGATAGGTGGTTGCGGCGTCGCAACCGACGGCCACCTCCACCCGGTTGCCCTGGAACTCCAGGCGGAAGCGGTATCCGGTCCAGCCCGGGGGCAGGGTGGGGCTGAAGCGCAGGGTGCCGCCCAGGGCGTGCAGCCCCGCGAAGCCCTGGACCAGGGCCATCCAACTGCCGGCCATGGCCGCCATGTGCAGGCCATGGCCGGTGTTGCGGTGCAGGTCGTCCAGATCGACCAGGGCGGTATCGTTGAAATAGGCCAGCGCCTTGTCCATCTGGCCCAGCCGCGCTGCCAGCAGGGCGAACACACCCGCCGACAGGGTGCTGTCATGCACCGTCACCGCCTCATAGAAGGCGAAGGACCGGCGCATGGCTTCCGGCTCGAAGCGGTGGGGCAGCAAGCAGAAGGCCAGTACCGCGTCCGCCTGCTTGCACACCTGGTGGCGGTACAGCACCAGGGGATGGTAGTGCATCAGCAGGGGATGGTGGTCGGCGGGCGTGCCGGCGAAATCCCAGGGTTTCTTGTCCAGGAAGCTGTCGTCCTGCGGGTAAATGCCGCTGGCCTCGTCATGGGGCAGGTACATGGCCTCCGCCGCCTGGCGCCAGCCCTCCGGCTCCTCCGCGCCCAGGCCGATGGCGGCAGCGATGCGGGCTAGGGCCTCCGGCTTCTCCCGGCCCAGGCGGGCCGCCACCTCGGCCGCATACTCCAGATGCGCCTGGGCCATGGCGTTGGTGTAGAGGTTGTTGTCCACCATGGCCGTGTATTCGTCCGGCCCGGTCACTTCATGGATGCAGAAGCGGCCGCCGCGGCGGGGGTTGTAATGCCCCATGTCCAGCCACAGGCGCGCCGTCTCGAACAGGATTTCGGCGCCGTGGCGCACCAGGAAATCGTCGTCGCCGCTGGCGTCCATGTATTGGCGCACGGCGTGGGCGATGTCGGCGTTGATGTGGTATTGCGCCGAACCCGCCGGGAAATAGGCGGAGCATTCGGCGCCGCCGATGGTGCGCCAAGGGTATAGGGCGCCCTTGCGATGGCCCATCGCGCGCGCGTGGGCGCGGGCGCCGTCCAGGGTGCGGTGCCGGTATTCCAGGATGGCGCGGGCTACGGCCGGCCGGGTGTAGACCAGCACCGGCAGGGCGAAGATCTCGGCGTCCCAGAAGTAATGCCCCTCATAGCCCTCGCCGCTCTGCCCCTTGGCGCCGACGGAGGTGAGGCCATCGCGCCCCGCCCCCTGCAGCAGCTGGAACAGGTTGAAACGCACGGCGCGCTCCAGCTCCGGCGCGCCCTCTATGTCAAGGTCGGACGACAGCCAGAAATCCTGAAGCGCCTGGGTGCGCGCCTGGCGCAGCGCGGGCAGGCCGATGGCGTTGGCTCGGGCCAGGGCGGCCACGGCGGCGCGGGCCAGCGCCTCGTCATCGGCGGGGGTGCCGTCAACGCCCTTGTCGGCGGCATAGGCCACGCACTTCACCAGGGTCAGCACGGATCCCGGCGTTAGGGTCGTGCGCACGGTGTGGCTGACGATGCCCTGGTCGCGGATGCTGGCCGTCAGGATGGGGGCGTCGCCGGTGACGGTCACGCCATGGGTCATGGCCACGGCCACGCCCTGGCGGCTGCGGCCGGTGCGCAGCACCATGCCGTCGCTGCCGTCTTCCTCGATCCAGCGGCGGAAGGCCAGGGCCGCCAGCTGCGGGCCCACGCGGGGGTCATGCACGCCGCTCTCGTCCCCCGAGGGCGGCTGGTGCGGGGCCAGGCACGAATCCACGACCACCTCGGCAGTGAAGTCTTCCGCCGTCACCTGGTACTGAATGACCACGGGGCCGGGGTGATCCTCCACCACCAGGCGCTCGGTCGCCAGCCGCAGGGTACGGCCGGCAGGCGAGCGCCAGCGCAGGGCGCGGTGCAGCACACCGGTGCGCAGGTCCAGCCAGCGGTGATGCTCCAGTACGGTGCCGGTGGCCAGATCCAGCGGTTCGCCTTCCACGGTCAGGCCGATCAGGGTGCCGTCCGGCACCGGGATGCGGGTGTCGCTGGCCTCAGCGAAGCCCGGCGCCTTCTCGTGATAGGTGATGGGCGTGATCTCATAGACGCCGTTCAGATGCACGACGGGCGCGGTGGAGCGTGCATCCTCCTCGACGCCGCCGCGCACGCCGATGAAGCCGTTGCCGAGCGTGAACAGGGATTCGGTGCATTTCAGTGCCGCCGGGCTGTCGCCCTGGGCAATGACCACCCAGGGATCGGTGGCGGACGGAATGGCGGGGAAGGGGGGGAGCGAGGCTGTCACGGGCGATCCACGTGGTTTCGATCTGCGGGGTTTCGATCTGCAGGTGGCCTGGGGGGTAACCCGGGCAAGGGGGCCTGGGTTCCCTCCGGCAGGGATGGTTCAGCTGTGCGGGGTGGAAGACAGCGGGGCAGCCACGTCTTCCAGCGACCGGCCCTCCGCCTTCACACCCAGCACCAGTTCGGCGATGGCGGCGGCGATCATCAGGCCGGCGCCCAGGACGTAGCCCCACAGCACGTTGGTGCGGGAGCCGGTGTCGATCAGGGCGCCGAACACCAGTGGGCCGCAGACACCGCCCAGGCCGGTGCCGAAGGCGAAGAACAGCGAGATGGCGACGGCGCGGATCTCCAACGGGAAGCATTCGCTGACCGTCAGGTAGGCGGAGCTGGCGGCGGCCGAGGCGAAGAAGAAGATGACGCTCCACGCCAGCGTGATGGTGGTGGCGGTCAGCAGGCCCTGCTGGAACAGGATGCCGGTGCCGATCAGCAGCACACCCGACAGGGCGTAGGTGCCGGCGATCATGGGCACGCGGCCGATGGTGTCGAAGAAGCGGCCGATGATCAGGGGGCCCAGGAAGTTGCCGGCCGCGAAGGGCAGGATGTACCAGCCCACGGAACTGGATGGCACGTCGAAGAACGAGGTCAGGACCAGGGCCTCGGTGAAGAAGATGGCGTTGTAGAAGAAGGCCTGGGCCGTCATCAGCGACAGGCCCAGTACCGTGCGCCGGCCGTAATCGCGCAGCAGCGACCGGGCCACGGCGGCGGTTGATACCGTCCGCAGCTCACGCAGGCGCACCGGCGGGCCGGCGGGAGGCAGGGTCAGGCCCTGGGCCTGGATGCCGGCCTCGATGCGGGCGACGATGGCCTCACCCTCCGGCACGCGGCCATGGGTCATCAGCCAGCGCGGGCTTTCCGGGATGGCGCGGCGCAGCAGCAGGATGAACAGGCCCAGCACGGCGCCGGTGAAGAAGCTGGCGCGCCAGCCCATGTCCGGCCCCAGCAAGCCCGGATCAAGCAGGACGACGGCGCCGAT
The DNA here is from genome assembly GCF_029594735.1 of Nitrospirillum amazonense. Classification (NCBI taxonomy): domain Bacteria; kingdom Pseudomonadati; phylum Pseudomonadota; class Alphaproteobacteria; order Rhodospirillales; family Azospirillaceae; genus Nitrospirillum; species Nitrospirillum amazonense. Next base: position 1,329,002 of record NZ_JARPAF010000001.1, on the reverse strand, counting down.
GGCGCCCAGGGCGGCACCCAGCCAGTAGCTGCCGTTGATGACCAGGGTAACCCAGCCGCGCGCGCGGGCGGGAATCAGTTCCTGGATGGTGGAATTGATGGCCACGTATTCGCCGCCGATGCCGGCCCCGGTGATGAAGCGGAACAGAAGCAGGCTGGTGAAATCCCAGCTGAAGGCGGTGGCGGCGGTGGCGGTCAGGTAGACCAGCAGGGTGATGCTGAACAGCTTCTTGCGGCCCAGCCTGTCGGTCAGCCAGCCGAAGAACAGGCCGCCCAGCACGCAGCCGATGAGATAGGCGCTGCTGGCGGCCGAAACCTGGGCGTTATTCAGCGCCAGCGACGGGCTTTCCTTCATGGCGCCGGCGACGGCACCTGCCAGCGTGACCTCCAGCCCGTCCAGCACCCAGGTGATGCCCAGTGCGGCCACCACCAGGCTGTGGAACCGGCCCCAGGGCAGGCGATCCAGCCGGGCCGGGATGTCGGTTTCCGTCAACGCGGGCGGGCCGGGGGGGGCGGAGGTGAGGGAGGCGGCGCTGGACACGGGATGGTCACCTTCACTGTAGGCCGAAGGAAAAGGAGCCGAATGGAAAAGGAGGATGGGCGGGCAAAGATCGGGGCAATGCCCGCCCATCCCCAGAGGCCGTCTTCGGGGCGACGGCCCCGTACCGGAGGGGGCCGCCGCGGACGGCGCCCCTAATCAATCCGCGGTCAGAACTTGGCCGCGGCACTCAGGTGGATGGACCGGCCGAACAGCGGGCGGCCCAGGAAGACGCCACTGCTGCTGGTGCCGGACCCGACCACGCGGGCGTTGCCCTCGGTGATGCCCAACTCGTCCGTCAGGTTGGTGCCGGTCAGCTGGACGGTGTAGCGGTCGAACTCGGCCGAGACGCCCAGGTCCAGGGTGTCGTAGGCCGGCAGCGGCTGCTGGTTGTTCGGGTCGCCGTAGCGGTCGCCCACATGGGTGTAGGTGCCAAACAGGCGCAGGCTGGCCCAGTCCAGCGGGATCTCGTACGACGGCGCGATGGAGAACTGGAACTTGGGCTGGCGCAGCACCTGGTCGCCGTTGAAAGTGGGGTTGTCCTGGTACTTGGCATCCAGATAGGTGCCGCGGAAGCTGACCGTCAGGTTGGTGACGGGCCGCACCGCCAGTTCAAACTCCGCACCCCAGGCTTCCGATCCATAGATCTCGTTGATCAGGCTGCCGCTGCCGTCGGGGTTCACCACCTCGGCCTGGTACAAGAGGCCGGAGAAGGTGTTGTGGAAGCCGGTGACGTAGGCGCTGTAATAGTGTGACGACGTCTTCAGGCCCACTTCCTGCTGCCGGATGTTGACCATCTGGTAGTCGCCGCCGCGCAGGGCGTCGAACTGCGGGAACTCGTGGCCGCTGTTGACGCGGGCGTACACGCTGACGTCGTCGGTCAGGTAGTAGTTGGCGCCGACGGTCCACGACGGCTCCGTCCGGTGGGAACTGACGCCGTAGTAGGTGCCGTTGGTGTAGCTGGCGGCGTTGTCGTACAGCGTCAGCGGGTTGTTATCCAGGTCGCCGGTGCTGTCGTTGCTGATGGTGCCGTTGATGCTCTGGTGTTCCATGCGGAAACCGGCGTCCAGGCGCAGGTCCGGCGTGATCTTCCATTCGTCGGAGATGAAGCCCGCCACGGCGGTGCCGTCGTAGCTGGCGTCCAGCGCGTAGAAGGAACCGGAGGTCAGGCCGCCGCGCGAGGCCTTGGCGCCGTTGTTCAGCACCACGTCCACCGCCTGCGGGTGGTTCTGCATGGTCAGCAGGTAGTTGTTGCCCAGGTACCACTGGTCCTTGGACGAATACTGGGCGAAGTAGGCGCCCACCGTCAGGGTATTGCCGGGGAACAGCTCATGGCTGAGGCGGGCGTCGTCGGTGAAGGACTGGATGCGCTTGTCCACCGACCACATGCCCACGGCGATGACCTGCTGGTTCATGTTGGTCAGGGCGGCGCCCGAGCCGACGATCTTGGCCGAGCCGCCGGTGGCGATGCCGCCGGCCGCCGCCACCACGGCGGCGTTGGCGTTGGCCGAGGTCACGGTGTCGCTGATGAACTGGCCCAGCGTCTCGGGGTTGGAGCCCGTGAATTCCGACTGGGTGAAGGCCCGGCCGGTGACGAAGTTCATCTTGTTGCTGAGCTGCCAGCCCTTCAGGTCCAAATCCAGGGTGTTGCCCAGGGTGGTCAGCTGGATGCCGCGGCCGTCGCCGATGTCCACGTTCTTGGACTGGCCGGGGCCGGTCTCGATGGTGACGTTGCGGACGTCGTTGCTGTACAGGCTGAAGGTGCCCGGATCGGTGCCAGGGAAGGCCGAGATGTTCTTGCCGCCGTTGCTGCTGACCAGCGGGATGGCCGTGTAGAAGGCGTTCTTGTCGTCCGTGCGGCGGCCGTAGAACGTGAACTCGCCATTCTCGAACTTCTTGGTGATGTTGGCCACTACCTGCCCGCCGTCATCGGCAGGGAACTGGGTGCTGCGGATGCCCTCATTGTAGCGGTAGAAGCCGCCGACCATGAAGTTTAGGTCCTTGGTGATGGGGCCGCCGTAGTAGGTGTCGACGCGGTACAGACCCTCGTCACCCACGGTCAGGCGGATGCTGCCCTCGGGGGTGTCCGTGCCCTTGCGCTGGATGAAGTTGACCGTGGCGCCCGGCTGGGCGTTGGAGAAGACGGTGGCCGGACCGCCGCGCAGCACCTCCACCCGCTCCACCGTGTCGTCCAGGCGGATGAGGGTGGAGTTGTCCATGAAGGACAGCGTGGGTGCCGGGTAGATGGGCGAGCCGTCGATCTGCATGGTGATGAAGGGCGCGTCGCCGCCGCCCGGGAAACCGCGCACGTCGATGTTGGGGCCGGCCGTGCCGCTGGTGGATTCCACCCACAGGCCCGGCGTCAGCTTCAGCAGGTCGGCGGTGCCGTTGGGCTGCTGGGCGACGATGTCCTCGGCCTTGATGGTGCTGATGGCGAAGCTGGCGTCCAGCTTCTTCATGCCGTCGCTGCGCGCGGTGCCGGTGACGATGATTTCCTGAAGCTCGTCCACGGCGCCGGCGGCCTGCGGCGCCGGTGCGGTGTTTGTGGCCGTGGTGGCCGCCGTTTGCGCCAAGCCCACGGCCGGCATCAGCAGGGCGGCCAACGCGACGCCGCCCAACAACGCACCTATCCTGTGAGGATGTGACATTCTTCCCTCCCCTTATGTCTTGGTGGTGATCGTGACTTGGACTGGCTCGCCCCGTCGCGCCCTGACCCAAGGCTTCTTATCGGGATGGCACGCCCTGGTTGGGTCGCCTACCACCCCTGCTTGAATGGGGCCATCGATAACATCGAATGACATCGATAACAAGACATCGATGTCATTTGGAATTCACGAGGGCGGTGGGCGATGCAACGGCGCAACACCAGGGGCGTGGACGGGGCCAATATTGCTGCGCCTGCACTTCGCAGACGCAGCATAAATCCTGGATGTGTCGCGTTTCCTTCAAACTCTTGGCATATCAGTATCGTCCTCCTTCCCTCATGCGGGGTAAGGTGGGCCGTTACTATTGTTATCGATGTCATTCAATGCTAGGGCTGGGCTGTGGAACAAGCGTAGACCCTGGCCGGGAATGGGCGCGGGTCCACCTGCGGAAAGAGGGAGGATAGGGGATTGGGCCGGGCGGAACGTCTATCCGCATATGGGACTGGACGGCGACTCGATACCGCCGCCGGGCAGGACCAGCCCGCGCTTGGCAAGGCCTCGTCTGGCAAGCACAGTGGGTTTATGAAACAGTCATCACCCGGAATGTCCGTTTATGGGGATGTTCCTTCTTCCCGGCTTTCTTTCTCGTTTCGGACCCGCTGATGAGCCCGCGCCCCGCCAAGTCCAGCCGCCCGGCGGCCTCGTCCTTAATGGCGGATGCTGTCCCCGGTGACGCCGCGCGCCTGACCATGGCCGACCTGGCGGAACGGGCGCAGGTGTCCATCATCACCGTGTCCCGCGCCCTGCGGGACAGCCCGTCCGTGCGTGAGGACACGCGCCGCCGCATCCAGGACCTGGCGCGGGAAATGGGCTACCGCTTCAACGCCACGGCGCGGAACCTGCGCCTGCAGCGCAGCCACACCATCGCCGTGGTGGTGGACATGAAACCCACGCCGGAACGCCCCATGTCCGGTCCCTTTCCCTTGGATCTGCTGGGCGGCATCTGCCAGGAACTGACCACGGCCGGTTACAACGTGCTGCTGACCACGGGGCAGTCGCAGCCGGCCGCCGCCGTGCAGGCGGCCGACGGCGCAATCCTGCTGGGCCAGGGCGCCGACGACACGGCCGTGCGCCAGCTGCTGCCCATGGGCGTGCCGCTGGTGGTGTGGGGCGCCCCCCAGCCGGGTGTGGATCCCGTCTTCGTGGGCAGCGACAATCACCAGGGCGGGGCGCTGGCTGCCGCCCGCTTGATCGAGACCGGCCGCCGCCGCCTGGTCTTCCTGGGCGACACCCGTCACCGCGAGAATGCCGAGCGCCTGCACGGCTTCACCGAAACCCTGGCGTCGGCCGGGGCGGTGCTGGTGGCGCTGGCGCCGTGCGACTTCACCTTCAACGCCGGCGTGGCGGCGGTGCGGGGCCTGTTGACCGATACGCCAGGTGGATTCGATGGCATCTTTGCCTGCAGCGATGCCATCGCGCTGGGCGCCATGCGCGCCCTGACAGAGGCGAAGCTGACCGTGCCGGACGACGTGTCCGTCATCGGCTACGACGACACCCCCATGGCCGCCTTCCACACGCCGGCCCTGACCTCGGTGCACCAGGACTGGACGGAGGGCGGGGTACGGCTGGCGCAGGCCGTGCTGGCGCTGATCAATGGCGAGCATCCGGACTCGCTGATCCTGCCGACTAGGTTAGTCGTGCGCGCGACGTAATCGCGCGCAGGTATCAGTACACATCCCGGCGATAGCGCCCCTCGGCCGTCAGCGCGTCCAGGCGGTCGCGGCCCAGGATGGTCTCCAGCGCCTGGTCGACGCCTGGGGCCATGCCTTCCAGGCTGCCGCAGACATAGAGGACGGCGCCCCGATCCACCCATTCGCGCACCGTGTCGCCAAGGGCCGCCAGGCGGTCCTGGACATAGCCCTGGCCGTCACGGGAATAGACCAGGTCCACGCGCGCCAGCGTGCCGTCCGCCTGCCAGGCAGCGATCTCCTCAGCATGCCAGGCGTCGGTGGCGGCATGTCGCTCCCCGAACAGCAGCCAGGCGTCGCACTGGCGCAGCATTTGGCGGTGCTTGAGGTGGCCGCGCAGGCCGGCCAAGCCGGTGCCGGCACCGATCAGGATCATGGGCACCGCCGCCGCCGGGGCGTGGAAGCTGGGGTTGGGCCGCAGGCGCAGGCGCACCTCATCCCCTACCGCGACACCGGCGGTCAGCCAGCCGGAACCCAGGCCCAAGGTGCCGTCGGGCCGCGTCTGCTGGCGCACCAGCAGGTCCAGGCGGCCGGAGGAGGGCAGGCTGGCGATGGAATAGTCGCGGTGATGGGCGCTGGCGTCGTTGCCGGGCAGGATCTGGGCGATGTCGCCGGCGGTCCAAAGGGGCTGGGGCTGGTCCAGGGGCTCCAGCGACAGGTGATAGGCGGGGCCGCCCGGGCTGCCTGGGTTCAGCAGCCGGCGCTCCACCAGGCGCCAGCGGCCGTATGCGTCCGGCGCCCAGTCAGGCGCGGTGCCGGCCCCGATGCTCCGCAGCTGCTCCTGCCACTGGTGCAGGGCCTCGGCGTTGTTGTCGTCCACCAGCACGGGCTCGAACAGGCGGGTGGCGCCGCTGTCGCCCAGCCAGCGGTCCAACGCGCGGCCGAAGCCGCAGAAGGTCTCATACTGCCGGTCACCCAGGGCCAGCACGGCGAACGCCACACCGGCCAGATCGGCGGGGCTGCCCATGCGCTTCCTGGCGAAGGCGCGGGCGTCGTCCGGTGGCTCCCCCTCGCCATAGGTGCTGGCCACCACCAGCAGGCGGCCGCGCAGGGTCTTCGGATCCAGCTTGGCCAGCGGCAGCACCTCGGGCGCCAGGCCGCCGTCGCGCAGCGCGCCGGCCGTGCGCCAGGCCAGCTGTTCCGCCGTGCCCGTCTGGCTGGCGTAAGCGATGGTCAGGGTGGTGCTGGCGGCGGTGGGCGGCAGGGCGGCGATGGCCGCATTCTGGGCACCGCCCCGGGCCAGGCGCACCGCCTTTTGCTTGCGACGGCGGTCCAGGTACATCAGCAGGCCGGTGATGGTGAAAAGGGGCATGGCCCCGGCGGCCAGCATGAAGACCACCGCGCCGCCGGTGCCGAAATAGGTGCCCCGGTGCACGGTCAGCACGCCGGCCAGCAACTGAGCGCCCAGCTTCTTGTCCTTGTAATGGCTTTCCGACGTCACGGCGCCCGTGGCGGTGTCCAACACCATCTCGTCATAGGCCTGGTCCGTCGGCGCGCCCAGGGGGCGATAACGCACACGGGTGGGGCCGCCCGGCTTGCCCGGCGGGGTCAGCAGGGCCATGGCGTAATGGTCGCCCTCGCGCGCCAGGAAGGCGGCCCAGGCGGTATCGACGGAGACGGGGCCGGCCTCAATCTTGCCCCGTTCCCGGCCGCCCTTCTCGCCTTTCGGGCCCTCTTCGTGCGCCGGCAGCGGCTGGCCGGTCAGTAGTTGGACGGCCGCGTCGCGGTACCAGTCGTAGGACCACCACAGCCCGGTCAGGCCGATGACCAGATAGACCAGCAGCACCCAGGTGCCGATGACGGCGTGCAAGGACCACAGGAAGGCGCGGCCCTTGGCCCCCGTGTCCAGCGCCAGCCAGGCCCGCCAGTCCAGCGGCCGGCGGGGCCAGCGCAGATACAGGCCCGAGAGGCAGAAGAACAGCAGGGCCATGACGGCCGCCCCGGTGATCTGCCGGCCGACGCCGTCGCCGTTGCCGGGCAGGGCCAGCCAGCGGTGCAGCCGGCGGACGAAGGCGAAGAACTCCTCCCCCGTCGCGCGGCCCAGCACCGTGCCGTCATAGGGGTCGACATAGGCGCGTTCCCCCCGGTTGCCACCCATGCCGCCGGCGAACAGCACGCGCGCCGCCTCATCCTTGCGGGCGGATAGGAACACCCCCTCCACCCGCGTGTCGGGCCGCTGCTCCCGCACCCGGGCCAGCAGCGCGTCGGGCGCCAGCACCGGCGCCTCGCGCGGCGCCACCGTGATCACGCCGGGGCTCAGCGCCCGCATGATCTGGTCTTCGAAACTCATGGTGGCGCCGGTGATGCCCATCAGGGCCAGCACAAAGCCCAGCGTGATGCCCAGCAGCCAGTGCAGTTGATAAACCACCCACCGCCCCGTGACGCCGCCCGCCGGGCCCTTCACCGACAACCGGCGCGCTTCACCGGGCGCACGAATGCTCTGGCTGGCCACGGCGTCGCCGCCGGCCTGGTCTCTGGTCACGCTGGTCACTGTCACATCCCCCGGGCGGCGTCCCACCGCCGGTATTGCAAATAACTCGCAATCGCTTATAGCGGTCGGGCGGCGATTTGGGAAGGGGCTTGGATTAGGGAGTCTCGTCTACAGAGGGGGGCCACCAGTATCAAAACCGTATCGAAGAAAATTATATCACCACTTATATAAGTGGTGATATTATCACCGCATGAAACAGGGATTGGGAACTCAGCTGCGGCATCTGATCGACCTGCTCGACGGGGCGGTCGATGCCGCCTACGGCGAGGCGGGGCTGCACTACCGGCCGCGCTACACGCCTGTCATGCGGGTCTTGGCGGCGCACGGCAGCCTGACGGTGGGGCGCATCGCCGAACTGGCCGGCATCACTCAGCCGGCCGTAACGCAGACACTGGCGCTGATGAAGGCGGACAAGCTGGTGTCCATCACCGCCAGCGACAGCGACGCGCGCCAGCGCCTGGTCCGGCTCAGCGACCATGGCGTGTCCCTGCTGGGCCGGCTGCAGGAATGCTGGGACAGGACCCGCCAGGCCGCCGACAGCCTGGATGCCGATCTGCCCTATCCCCTGTCCCAATGCCTGCGCGAGGCCATCGAGGCCTTGCACAAGCGCCCGTTCGGCGACCGTATCCGCGCCGCCCGCCACTCACGGCCTGATGCCACCTCATCCCCCAACCCGGAAAGCGAATGATGGATCACACCTTGGCCCTGGCCGTCCCCCGTCCCCGCTTCGGCACACGTCTGATGGCCCACCCGCTGGTGCGCATCCTCATTGGCACGCTGCTCACCTTCGCGCCGGTGCCGATGGTGATGATCCTGGCCACCAAACTGGTGGATAAGTCGTACCGCGTCGTGTGGCCGCAGCTGCTGGCGGCGGTCCTCGTCTGGTTCGGTTATGGCTTTTATGTGCGACGCATTGAAAAGCGCCCGGTGATGGAACTGGCGCTGCCCCAAGCGCCGCGCGAACTGGGCCTTGGCCTGCTGCTGGGTGGCGCCATGGTGACGGCTGTCTTCGCGCTGCTGGCCCTGTTGGGCGTCTATCGGGTCGATGGGGTGAATGGCGCCAGCCTGGCGCTTTTCCTGCCCTTGGCCGAACTGGTTCTGGTCGCGTTGGCGGAAGAGGCGGTGTTCCGCGGCATCGTGTTCGGCGTGACCGAACGGGCCTGGGGTAGCCGCACCGCCCTTGCCATTTCCGCCCTGCTGTTCGGCTTGGTGCATCTGCCCAACGAGGGCATTTCCCTGTTGGCGGTGGCCGCCGCCTGTGCCTTCGGCCTGCTGCAGGCGGCCATCTACATGAAGATGCGCCGCCTGTGGCTGTGCATCGGCAGCCATGTCGCCTGGAATTACAGCGTGGGCCAGGTGTTCTCGGTCCCCGTGTCGGGCCACGCCGTCACGTCCGGCCTGGTGCGCGGGGATCTGGCCGGCGCGCCGTGGCTGACCGGCGGGGCCTTCGGGGTCGAAGGCTCGCTGGTCTCGCTGGTGGTGATCGCCATCGCCGCCCTGGTCTGGCTGCGTCTGGCCTTCGGGCGCCCCGCCTGACGCGCGCCGGCCCAGCCGGGCCAGGCGGAGTAAGTGTGCGCTCCCCCCGTGAAGGGGAGCGCACGAGACGGGGCATGACGCTCAGCGCAGGCCGCCGCTGGCGGTCAGCCGCTCACCGGTCAGCCAGCGGGCGTCGTCGGAGGCGAGGAAGACGGCGACAGCCCCGATGTCGTCCGGCCGGCCGACGCGGCCCAATGGGGTCTGCGCCACAAAGCCCTGTTCGAGTTCGGAGCCGATGACCCCGGCGGTATGCGTGCCTTCGGTCTCGACGATGCCCGGGTTGATGGCGTTCACCCGGATCTTGCGCGGGCCCAGTTCATTGGCCAGCACGCCGGTGATGACGTCCACCGCGCCCTTGGTCCCGGTATAGACGGCCGAATTCGGCATGAGCACGCTGGTGACGGCGGACGAGATGTTGATAATGCTGCCACCTTCGCCCAGGTGCTTCGCGGCCGCCTGGGTGGTCAGCAGCAGGCCCAGCACGTTGACGTCGAAGATGCGGCGGTAATGCGCCTCGGTCACCTCTTCGATGGCGGCGAATTCGTAAACGCCGGAGTTGTTGACCAGGATGTCCAGGCGACCGAATTCCTTGACCGCTGCGTCGATCAGGCCCTGCGCCTGGTCGGCCTTGGCGACGTCGCCCTGCACGGCGATTGCCTTGCCGCCGGCCGCCGTGACCGCCTGGACCACCGCGTCCGCGCCGGCCTTGCTCGACGCATAGTTGACCACCACGGCGGCGCCTTCCGCCGCCAGCGCCTTGGCGATGCCGGCGCCGATGCCCTTGGAGGCGCCCGTCACCACGGCGACCTTACCGGTAAGCTTTCCCATGTTTTCCATTCCCTCTTTTGAGTCGGGGCAGCCGCAGGATGCCGGCTTCGTCCCATAGTTCGGAATATCGGAACTATTGAAGCAGGCAACAAGCCCCCTCATATTAAAAAAATCATGAGGCCCCTCTTTCACCCCGCGGTCGGAGATATGCGACCGGAAGCCATCCTCCACGCCCTGTCCGATCCCGTGCGCGCGGCGATCTTTACCCAGATTTCTGGGCAGGGCTGTGTGGAGGCGTGCTCCGCATTTGCAGTGGTGGGTGACAAGGTCATCCCGAAATCCTCGCTGTCCCACCATATCAAGGTGCTGCGCGAGGCCGGGCTGATCCGGTGCGAGCGGCACGGCGTGGAAATGCGCAACCATTCGCGCTGTTCCGAGGTGGATCAGCGCTTCCCGGGCCTTATCGCGGCAATCCTGGGCGCCTACGCGCAGGTCCGGGTATAGAGTTCGCCGTCCCCGCTAGCGCGCATCCTCCAGTATCATCGCCGCCGCCCGCTCCGCGATCATCATGGTGGGGGAGGCGGTGTTGCCCGAGGTGATGCGTGGCATGACGGAGGCGTCGGCCACACGCAGGCCCCGCACGCCGATGACGCGCAGGCGGGCATCGGTGACGGCGTGCGGATCGTCGGGGGCGCCCATGCGGGCGGTGCCCACGGGGTGGAAGATGGTGGTGCCCACGTCGCCGGCGGCCTGCGCGATGTCGGCATCGCTCTGCAGATGGGTGCCGGGCTTGTATTCCTCGGGGTTGAAGGCGGCCAGCGCCGGGGCCTGGGCGATGCGGCGGGCCAGGCGCAGGCTGTCCACCGCCACCCGCCGGTCCTCCTCCGTGGCCAGGTAGTTGGGCTGGATGACGGGGGCGGCGGTGGCGTCGGGGCTGCGCGCGTGGATGCTGCCCCGGCTGGTGGGGCGCAGGTTGCAGACGCTGGCGGTGAAGGCGCCGAAGGGGTGCAGGGCGTCGCCGAACTTGTCCAGCGACAGGGGCTGGATGTGGAATTGCAGGTTGGGGGTCGCGTATTCCGGCCCGCTGCGGGTGAAGGCACCCAGTTGCGACGGCGCCATGGTCAGCGGCCCGCGCCGGCGCAAGGCATAGTGCAGACCCATCCACGCCCGCCGGGGCAGGGACCTGTACAGCAGGTTCAGGGTGGGCACGCCCGTCACCTTGAAGATGGGACGCAGCTGCAGGTGGTCCTGCAAATTCTCCCCCACCCCCGGGCGGTCGGCGATGACCTCCACGCCCAGATCGCGCAGCCGTTGGCCGGCGCCGATGCCGGAGCGTTCCAGCAAGGCGGGCGTGGCCACGGCGCCGGTGGCCACCACCACCTCCCGCCGCGCCGCCAGGGTGCGGACGCCGTTCGGGGCGCGCAGGCGCACGCCGGTGGCGTGCGTGCCCTCGAACACCAGGCGGTCGGCCAGGGCGCCGGTGATGACGGTCAGGTTGGGGCGGTGGCGGACGGGGTCCAGGAAGGCGCGGGCCGCACTCCAGCGCCGGCCGCCCTTCTGGTTCACCTGGAAATAGCCGCAGCCCTCATTGTCGCCGCGGTTGAAATCTTCCGTGCGGGGTATGCCGCACTGCTCGACCGCCTCGATGACAGCGTCCAGCAGGGCCCAGCGGACGCGGGGATGGTCGACATGCCATTCGCCGCCGGCCCCGTGGAACAGGCTGGCGCCCGCCACATGGTCCTCCTGCGCCAGGAAGGTGGGCAGCACGTCGTCCCACCCCCAGCCCTGCAACCCCATCTGGCGCCAGCCGTCATAGTCGGCGGCCTGGCCGCGCATGTAGATCATGGCGTTGATGGCGGAGCAGCCGCCCAGCACCTTGCCGCGCGGATAGGCCAGGTTGCGGCCGTTCAGGCCGGGCACCGCCTCGGTCCTGAACATCCAGTCGGCGCGGGGATTGCCGATGGCGAACAGATAGCCGACGGGGATGTGGAACCAGATCCAGTCGTCCTTGCCGCCGGCCTCGACCAAGGCCACGCGCACGGCCGGGTCGGCCGACAGCCGGTTGGCCAGCACGCACCCGGCCGACCCCGCGCCCACGACGACGTAGTCGAAGATGTCGGCTTGTGCGGCGGCGGACATGAGGCGTTCTCCCAGGCGGCTGTTTTGCCGCCAGTGTCGGCCCCAGGGGTGGGGCCTGGCAAGCGCCGGGGCGACTTGCCAGGCGATCCCGTCACGGCTTCAGGGTCTGGGCCTTCAGCGTCACGGTCTGCTTCTCCCCCAGACTCAGGGCGTCGCTGCCCAGGGCCACGGTGTAGCTGCCGGCCGCCACCTTCCACTCATGGGCCTGGGCGTCGAAATCGGCCAGCAGGCGCGGATCGACGCTGACGCTGACCGTCTTTTTCTCGCCCGGCTTCAGGTCCACGCGGCCAAAGCCCAGCAGGCGCGTGCGGTTGCCCTGCGGGCCCGACACCAGATAGACCTGCCCCACATCCTGGCCGGCGCGTTTCCCGGTGTTGGTGACCGTGAAGCTGATCTTCATCGCCTCACCCGCCTTGGTGCCGGCGGCGGCCTTCAGCCCGCCTTGCGCGAAGGTAGTGTAGCTGAGGCCGTAGCCGAAGGGGAACAGGGGCGTGAGGCCCTTGGCCGCGTACCAGCGGTAGCCCACATCCGACTTCTCCGGATAATGGGCGTCGATCAGCTTGGTGCGGTCGCGCTCATAGAAGCCGGCCAGCACCGGGCTGGGCAGCTGGCTTTCATCCTTGGGGAAGGTGATGGGCAGGTGGCCCGAGGGATTCACGTCGCCGAACAGCACGTTGGCGATGGCCTGGCCGCCGCGCGTGCCGGGGTACCAGGCCTCCACCACACCCGCCACCTTGTCCAGCCAGGGCATGGCGACGGGGCCGCCCGTCTCCAGCACCACGATGGTGTTGGGGTTGGCGGCGGCCACGGCGGCGATGACGGCGTCCTGGCCCTGGGGCAGGCTCAGATCCGGCACGTCCTGGCCCTCGATGTTCCATTGCGTGGCGAAGACGATGGCGATGTCCGCGTCCTTGGCGGCGGCCACGCTTTCGCTGACGTAGCGGCCGTCGGCGAAGAACACGTTGTCCTTGCCGGCCTTGCCCTCGATGGCCTTCAGCGGCGCGTCGGGCTGGTAGACGGCGTCCGAGATGTGGACCAGCTCACCGGTGCCGCCGATGTGGACGAAGGCGCCGTTCTTGTAGTCATGGTTGGGCCCGTCAGCCGCCAGCACCTGGGATGAGCCGCCGCCCGACAGCACACCCACATCCGCCAGGCCGCCGATGACGGCGATACGCTTGCCCTTGGCGAAGGGCAGCACGTCGCCCCTGTTCTTCAACAGCACGATGCCCTGTTCGGCGACCGTGCGGGTGATGTCGGCGTGGGCCTGGAAGTCGATGGGGCCGGTGGGCGCCTTCACGTCGAACACGCCGGTGGCGAACAGCGAGCGCAGGATGCGCCGCACCATGTCCGACACGCGGGCCGCCGGGATCTGGCCGCCCTCGACTGCCGCCTTCAGCGGCTTGTCGAAGAACACCTCCTTGTCGATCTGCTCACCCGACTGCTGGTCCAGGCCGTTGGTGACGGCGCTCAGGGCCGGGGTGGCGCCCCAGTCGGACATGACCCAGCCGGGATAGGCCCAGTCACCCTTCAGCACCTTGTTCAGCAGGAAGTCGCTGTCGCAGGCCCACGGGCCGTTGACCCGGTTGTAGGAGCACATGACCGAGCCGGGCTTGCCCGCCTCGATGGCGAACTGGAAAGCCAGCAGGTCGCTCTCACGCAGCGGCGCCTCGTCGATCACGGCGCTCACGGCGCGGCGGCTCGATTCCTGGCTGTTGATGGCGAAGTGCTTCACCGTCGCCACGATGTGCTGGTCCTGGGTGCCGCGGATGGCCTGGCCCGCCAGCGTGCCGGCCAGCAGGGGGTCCTCGCCCAGATATTCGAAGTTGCGGCCGTTCCGCGCCTCGCGCGTCAGGTTCACCCCGCCGCCCAGCAGGACGTTGAAGCCTTTGCGCGTCGCTTCATCGCCCACCATGGCGCCGCCCTGGTAGGCAAGTTCCGGACTCCACGTCGCGGCGATGGCCAGGCCGGCCGGCAGGCCGGTGGCGCCGTCGGGGCGCAGGCGGTGGGGGGTGGCCACACCAAGGCTGGCGTCCGTCTCGCGCAGGGCCGGGATGCCCAGGCGCGGCACGCCGGGGATGTAGCCGGCGGACCAGACGACGCCGTCCGGCAGGCCTTCGATCTTATAGGGCAGGGCCATGATGCCGTGCAGCATGCCGATGCGCTCATCCAGGGTCAGCTGGCTTTCCAGCAGGCGCGCGCGCTCATCCGGCGACAGCTTGGTGTTCATCCACGGCCCCGGCACCGACGGGGTGGGCGGCACGGCGGCGGCGGTCGCCCGCGCCGACATCTCGGCCTCCAGCGCGATCTGGGCGTGGGCCGGCGAGGTCGGCACCCCCCCAATCATCAGCGCGCTGAGGGCGGCACCGGCGGCAAGGCGGCGGGTTAAGGCACGGGGCGTGGAAGGCAGGCAGGACCCAAACGGCGCATGGGGCACGAACGTCTACTCCCTAGTTTTATTGCCGCCGGAGGGGGCCCGACGGGGCATATGACAACCTTGTCATATGGCGGGCACTCTAGGGTTTGGCCCGGACTGGCGCAACCGGTTTGTGCGGCCCTGGCGGCAAGGCCGGATGGCTGATGGCCGAATGCGCGTCTAGGCCGCCGATGCAGCCCTGGGTTTGGCTGGAGCAAAATCCCTGTCAGGAGGAAGACGATGGCCGAGATCAAGACATCCGCCGGCACCACCATCCATATCGATGCCGGCGGCATCAGCACCTTGGTTGGTGGTCCATCCGGGACGGCGCTGGGCGGCTTGGCCGAAGGGGTGACAACGGCGGAGGCGCCGGACGCCCTGCTGGCCCGCCTGGGCCTTGGGTCGGACTTCGCCCGCCTGACGCGGCCGGACGGATCGGCGCTGTGGGTGCGGGGGTCGGCGGTGTCGCTGCTGCGCCCGCCTTTGCCAACGGAGGTCCCGCCGGGCGGCACGGCCAAGGCGACGCTGCTGGTCGGCGGAGGCCATCAGACGGTGGCCGAGGACGTCGCCGCCGTACTGGCTGCCGTGAATGCCGCTGGCGGAGGGTTGTAGCCGGTCACTCCGCCGCGTCGGCAAAACGGCCGCGGTAGGCGGCGGGGCTGGTGCGCAGGCGGGCGCGGAAATGGTGGCGCAGGGTATCGGCGCTGCCGAAGCCGCAGTCGGCCGCCACCTGCTCCAGCGGCAGCGACGTGGCTTCCAGCAGGGTGCGGGCGCGGTTCAGCCGCTCTGTCAGGATCCAGTCCTTGGGGCTGGTGCCAGCGGCCTCGCGGAAGCGGCGGACCAGGGTCCGTTCGCTCATGCGCGCCTGGGATGCCAGGCGGGCCAGGGGCAGGTCCTGGTCCAGGTTGCGGCGGATCCAGTCGAATAGGGCGGACAAGGGCGCGGCCTCGTCGGCCAGCGGCGCCTCCACGAACTGGGCCTGGCCGCCGTCGCGATGGGGCGGGATGACCAAGCGGCGGGCCACCTGGTTGGCGATGCGGGCGCCATGGTCGCGGCGGATGATGTGCAGGCACAAATCCAGGCCGGCGGCACTGCCGGCCGACGTCAGTACGGATCCCTCGTCCACGTACAGCACGTCCGGTTCCACGCGGATGTTGGGGAATCGCTCCGCCAGGGCCTGGGCATAACGCCAGTGGGTGGTGGCGCGCTTGCCGGCCAGCACGCCGGCCGCCGCCAGGACGAAGACCCCGGAACAGATGGACACCAGCCGCGCCCCGGCGGCGTGCGCCCGGCGCAGCGCGTCCAGCAGGGCCGGCGGCACCGGGGCATCCATGCCGCGCCAGCCGGGGATGATGACGGTGCCGGCGGCCGCCAATTCCTCCAGCCCGCCGTCGGCCAGCACCTGGATGCCGCCCATGGCCCGCATGGGGCCGGTGTCGGCGGCGCAGACGCGGAACTCGTACCAATCCACCATCTCCGGCCGGGGCAGACCGAACACCTCCACCGCCACGCCAAACTCGAACGTGCACAAGCCGTCATAGGCCAGGACGGCCACCGTGCGGTTGCGCGGGGGCGGCGGAGCGGCGGGGGCGGGGCGGCGCAGGGTCATGGCATCCCATGAAACACCGGCGTGGCGGGGGCGCCAAGGGGGCATCGCCGCCATGGCGGGAAATGCCCGCCTATTGGCGGAACGGCTATGGTGGCGCGCCCTCACCGTCCGGGGCCTTCATCGCGGCACCGCACCGCGGGCAATGCCGGACGACGTGACCACTGATGACGCCGCAGGTGGGGCACAACCGGAATCCCGTCAATGCCACGCCGATCATGAAGGGGGTGGCCACCGCCAGCGGCCAAGCCTGCGCCCAGCCCCAGCATACCCAAGCGTAAAGGAAGACGGCCAGCGCGATGCCGGCATAGAACCAGTGGTAGGTCCGGTTGCGCCGCACCGGGTTACCGGGAACCAGATGGCACCAGGCTATGGCGGCGGCCAGCTGTGCCACGGCCAGGCCCAGCAGGATGGTGCCGATGATGGTCCAGTCCGGTGTCATCGGTCGTCTCTCCCTCCGCCGAACGCATGGCCGCAATGGGCGCAGTGTTCGGGCGGAACCAAGCTGCGGGGCAGGACGGCGATGCCGCAGCGGCTACAGACACGGGAGGTGGCCAAGGCCACGACCCCCAGGCCGACCAGGAACAAAAGCCCAGGCCAACCCTTGGCCAGACCCAGGTCCAGCAGCAGCGCGGTGCCCATCAGAATGACAATTGCCGCACAGTAATAGGGCAGGATGGCGCGCCGATCGGCCGGCTCCCCCGGAACGTGAAACAGCACGAAGCCAAAACCGAGGGCGAACAGCCCGCCCAGAATCAGCAACAGCAGGGCCAAGCTGTGCAGGGAATGGGCATGAACCATATGAACCTCCCATCGCGGGTGGCTCCCCATGACGACCGGGGCCACCCGCGATGGGGGCATTTTAAGGCAGCCCCGCCACCCCATGGTGCAGGACTGTGCCGCCCCAGCGTTGCACACTACGCGCGGGTCAATCCTGATGGGCGTCCGGCTGCATCACCGCCAGCTCATTGCCCGAGGGGTCGGTGAACTGGAAACGGCGGCCTCCGGGAAAGCTGAAGGTCGGGCGGACAATGGTGCCGCCGGCGGCGGTCACGGCGGCCAGCGCCGCCTCCAGATCATCCACCTCGATGACGGTCAGGGGGGCCTTGGTCGCCTCCGCCGCGTCGGCCTGCAGGCCGATGTCCACGTCGCCGGTCATGGTGCAGGCGTAGGTGGGGCCGAAGCCGGTCAGCGACCAGCCGAATGCCTGTTCGTAAAAGCGCTGTGATGCTGCGATGTCGCGGGTGGGCAGCTCGATGTAGTTGGGGCGGGGCATGGGATCGCGTGCCTTTGTCCTGCGTTTGTCTGGTCGGACCTTCCTAGCCGCGCCGGGTGACAGAAGCTGTCAGCAGGATCGGCCCCCGGGGCATCAGCGCCACGACAGGTCGTTGCGGGGCAGGCGCCCGGCGTCGTCGATCACCCGCACCTGATGGGGCGGCATCGGTCCCCAAGTCCAGAAGACGGCATTGATGTCGATGGCGCTGGCGCCGGGGGCGAAGCTGGGCACCACGATGCCGACATGCCCCGCCTGATGTAGCCGCTGCGCTATTCGCCAGCTGCCTGGTATCTGACCCCGATCGGCCAGGTCCTCCCAGGCGCAGGCCAAGTCGGCCCCATCGATGCCATGGGCAGCCCGTTCGGCGGGGTCGGTCAAATCCACGATGCCCGCACAGTCCACTTCATAGGCCACCATCGTCATGGGCTGCGCCTTGAAGGGGAAGGCTTGCTGCGCCTCCAGCCAAGCCGTCTCAAGGCGGCGCGCGGTATAGAGGGTTGGCATTCCCGGCGGGTTGAAGCGTCCGCCGAACCGGGCAGCCCCGTCGCCAGAGTCCGGCAGGAATGCCCAACGCGGGTTGTGTGCCCGGTAGACCAGGCCCGTCAGCCTCACGCGTAGCCGCCGATGGCGATGCGGCTCAGGTATCGCTTCACCGCCTCGGCCCGGCCTTCCTTCACCAGGTCCTCGGCCGTCTGATCGCCAAAGGACGGGATGGGCTGCGCCCGGTACCAGGCGAAGGCCTGCGGAAGGGAACCTGACCAGGCCAGGATGCGATTGATGATCTCCACCCCGTCGCGCAGCCGGGCCTGGGTGCTGGGCGCGCGCAACCGGCCGGATTTGGAGACGGCGTCGCGGGACAGGCCCATCGCGCCTGCCAGTTCGGTCTTGGTGATGCGCAATTGGGTTGCCAGGCGGTCGGTGGCGACCAAGCCGTCGGATGCCATCACTTCCGCCAGGAAGGCCACATGCGAGCCCATGGCCGCCTCATCAATTACCCGTATCTAGGGACATAATGTGGGGCATCCGGGGCCTTCGCGCCAGCCTTTTTCCGTTAGGCGCCGCTTGGCTGGAAGTGCCCGCCTATTGGCGGACGCGCCACTGGCGGGAATTCGGACGCCGGGCGACAAAGTGCGCGTCACCATCGTCTCACAGGGATACCGATCATGACCACCGCTGCTTACATCCCCGCTTCCCCTTCCGTCGTCGCCAAGGCGCCAGCCGCCTCATCCCAGGCCGCCGCGGCTCATTTCGAAGCCAAGCTGGCGTTTGAGACCGACTGCGCCGACGTCTGGTACGCCACCAACCATGAGACCAGGGACTTCGTGCTGGTGGACGTGCGCACCCCGGCAATGTACGCCGCCGGCCACGTGCCGGGTGCCGTCAACATCCCCACCCGGCAGCTGAGCGAGGCGCGGTTGGCCGACTACCCTGCCGACACGCTGTTCGTCGTCTATTGCGCCGGGCCGCATTGCAACGGCTCCACCAAGGCGGCGTTGAAGCTGGCCAGGATGGGCCGTCCGGTGAAGGAGATGATTGGCGGGCTGACGGGCTGGATCGATGAGGGCCTGGGCTTGGCGCGGGCCTGATCCGGTCAGGTGAGGGCCTTGGCCATCTCGGTGGTCGGGGCCCAGCCGGCTTGCTCATACAGGGGCCGGCCGGCCGCCGTGGCGTGCAGGATGGCATAGGCGACGCCGCGCCGCCGGAACTCCGCCTCCGCCAGAGTCATCAGCTGGCGGGCCAGGCCCCGGCGGCGGTGGGTGGGTTCGACATAGACGTTCAGGACATAGCCGCGCCGGGCTTCCCCGGGATGTGCGGGATGGGGCGGCCAGTCGATCTCCATCAGGCCGATGCCGGCCGCGGCCGCGCCATCCGCATCTTCCAGGACGAAGCCGAAATAGCGCCCGTCCGCCAGGCGGGGCGCCAGCCAGTCGCGGAAGGGCGCCGCCATGGACGCGATGGCGTCCTCCGGCCGGCCAGACTCGCGGAACATGGCGGCGCGGTGCCGGCACACCAGGTCCAGGTCATCCTGTGTCAGCGGCCGATGGCTCAAGCGGTCGGTCAGATCCATGCGATTCCCCATTTGCATTGGGAATCCTTGTACGGCCAAGCAGGCCGCCAGGCCAGCTCAGGCCGTGCGCACGCCGCCCAGGAAGCCGGCCACGTCGCCCTTCAGCCGTTCCGCCCGGTCGGTCATGGAAGTGGCCGCCTGGCGCAGATCGCCCGCCACGGTGGTGGATTGTTCCACGGCCGTGCGCACGTCATCGATGCTGGCGGTGATCTGGTGGGTGGACATGGCCACCTCCTGCACGTTGCGGGCGATCTCCTGCGTCGCCGCCCCCTGTTCCTCCACCGCCGCCGCGATGCCGGCGGTGATGCCGCCCATGGTGTGGATGACATCGGAGATGGCGCGCACCCCGGCCACGGCGCTGCGCGTCACCAACTGGATCTCCCCGATCTGGCGGGTGATCTCATCCGTCGCCTGGGCCGTCTGGTTGGCCAGGTTCTTGACCTCCGCCGCCACGACGGCGAAGCCCTTGCCCGCTTCGCCCGCCCGTGCCGCCTCGATGGTGGCGTTCAGGGCCAGCAAATTGGTCTGGCTGGCAATGGCCGTGATCAGGCCCACGATTTCCCCGATCTTGGCGCTGGCGGCCGCCAGGACGGCGATGGCCTGGTCTGTCTCCTCCGCCTTGGCCATGGCGTCGTTGGCGATGGTGGTGGACTGGGCCATCTGCCGGCTGATCTCGGAGATGGAGGCTGACAGCTCTTCCGCCGCGGCGGCCACGGTATTGATGCCGCTGGACGCGGTCTGGGCGGCGCTGGCCACGGTGGATGCCTGGCGGCTGGAGTGTTGAGCCGTCTCCGTCATGGCGGCGGAGGTAGCGGCCAGATGATCCGCCGCCTCCTCCATGGCGTTCAAGCCGACGGTGGCGCGGCTGTCGAAGTCGCGGCACAGCCCGTCCACCGCCCGGGCGCGGTCCAACGCCGCCTGACGGGCGGAAGCGGCCTCGCGCTCGGCCGCACGGGCCTGGGCGGCGTTGTCGCGCAGCACGGTCAGGGCGACCGCCATGGCACCCACCTCGTCCTGTACGCGCGGCGCGGCAATGGCCACCTCCAGGTCGCCCTCCGCCAGGCGGGTAATGGCCTGGGTCAGGTCCTTGATGGGCTGGGTCACGCGGCGGCGCAGCACCCAGGCCACCAGGGCGGTGATGACGGCGACGAAGGCCAGGGTCAGGCCGCCCAGCACCAGGCGCAGGCGCGCCTCCGCCAGGGCGTCGCGGTTCATGTCACGCGCCGTCTCCAGCGCGCGGTCCCGCAGGATCAGGGCGTTGTCCAGCATGGGGCTGGTCCAGGCCCGCCAGGCGGCGTTTTCCATGGGGCTGGTCGCGCCGGTGCGAGCCGCCTCCAGGATGGCCTGATAGCGCGGCTCCCCCTCCTTCATCAGGGTGGCCTCCTCAGTGGTCAGCGCCTCGGCCAGCTTGGCCGGGCTGCCCAGATTGGCCACGGCCTGGGTCTGCAGCCGCCATAGGGTGGCCACCTGGCCGGTCAACTGGGTGGCGGTCTGCAGGCGCTTGGCGTCCAGCGCCTGGCCCGCCTGGAACAGGCTGAGGATGGCGGAGCGGGTACCGGCAGCGGCGCGCAGGTCCTGCGCCATGGCGGCGATCTGCAGGGGTACCGTCAGGTCGGCGGACGAGGCGGCTGTACGGCGGAAGGCCAGGTCGGCGGCATGGTCCACCGCGGCGGCGGCGGCGGCGATGCCCTCCTGCATGCGCCCCGCGCCGTCCGCCGCCCGGTCGGCTTTTGCCTTGGCGGTTTCGGTCTTGGCGCCGGCCCGCATGTCGGTCAGCAGTTTTTCCGCCTGGCCCAGGCCGGCCAGGTCCAGGTGCGCGGCGGCGGTACTGCTCTGCGCGGCGGTCAGGGCGGCGTCCGTGGCCGCCATGGCCCTGGCCGGCGCGCTGCTGGCACCGGTGTCAGCCGGGCCGTCCGCACTGAAGGCGCCATTCCAGGCGGCCCGTTCCGAGGCCAGCAGGGCGCCCAACCTGAGGGTGTCGCTATAGGCCGCCAAGTTCCGCCCGGCGTCGGCCTGTGCCGCCAGGTCCCGGGCGGCGACGAAGGCGATGATGCCCGATAGGGCCACGGCGAGGGCGGCGACGCCACCGATCCCCGACAAGACGGTCTTGCTGATGTTCACCGGGGTACCTCCTGGCTTGCCTGACGTGGACCTAGCCTGACGTGGACAGGGCGCTTTCCGCCAAATATAGCGATATAGCGTCCAGGTTAAGGTTGCATGAACCATGATCCATAGCTTGGGCCGTGGCTAGCGTCGGGGCGCGCCCTGGCTGGCGGCGCCTGCCATTTACTGCCAAAGATAGTCCTTGCGTCCCAACTTGAACGCTGCTCGCAGGGCGAGGTGCACGTATAGTGGCGCCTTGGTATGGCTAGGTTCGATGGCTTGAGCGTGAAAGAGGCAGGCGTGACCCGGTCGGAGTCCGAGGCGGACCGCATCCGTGCGTTGGAGCATCAGGTGGAGCGCCTGAGCGAAGTGGTGCTCACCCAGTCTTTACTGGCCGATTCCGACCTGGACTTGGATGCCTTCATGCAGACGGTGGTGGACCGCCTGCAGCGCCTTATGCACGCCAAGGGCGCCGTGGTCGAACTGGCGGAGGGCGACGACATGGTCTACCGCGCCGCCAGCGGTGCCGTGTCGCAGTTCGTCGGCGTGCGCCTGAAACGCAAGGGCAGCCTGTCCGGCTATTGCGTCGAGACCGAGAAGGTCCTGATGTGCCGGGACAGCGAGACCGATGACCGCGTGGACCGCAACGCCTGCCGGATGGTGGGTGTGCGCTCCATGATCTGTGCGCCGCTGTCCGAGGCGGGCCGCGTGGTCGGCGTGCTGAAGGTCATGGGCACGGAACCCGACGCCTTCACGGCCGAGGACGTGGCCCTGCTGCAAATGATGGCCAAGGCCTTGGGCGGCGCCCTGGGCAAGCAACTCAGCTTCCATGAGAAGCAGATGCTGCTGGAGGAACGGACGGCCACGGTCGCCCGGCTGGAGGTCGAGGTGGCGGAGCGGCGCCGGGCCGAGGCCACCCTGCAGCACCAGGCGCTGGAGATGGCGACCCTGGCGGAACAGCGTGACCAGGCGCGCCTGGCGGCCGAGGCGGCCAGCCGCGCCAAGTCGGAATTCCTGGCCAACATGAGTCACGAGATCCGCACGCCCATGAACGGCGTGCTGGGCATGGCGCAGCTGATCCTGGATACGCCGCTGGATGCGGAGCAGCGGGTACTGGCCGCCGCCATCCATGACAGCGGCGAAATGCTGCTGTCCATCATCAACGATATCCTGGACGTCTCCAAGCTCGAGGCCGGCAAGGTCGAGCTGGAGGAGATCGACTTTTCCATGGATGAGCTGGCGGACAGCGTCACCATGCTGCTGTCGCCCAAGGCGGCGGAAAAGGACCTGGACCTGGTCTGCTATGTGGAGGACGCGGCGCGCGGCGCCTATCGCGGTGACCCCACCCGCCTGCGCCAAATCCTGGCCAACCTGGTGTCCAACGCCATCAAATTCACCACCACCGGCAGTGTCGCCATCGAGATCGGCCAGGAACCCGGCGCCGCCGTTGGCGCGGACGGCCGCCGCCGGCTGCGCATCGCCGTCAGCGACACGGGCATCGGCATCCCGGAGGAACAGCGTGCCCGACTGTTCCAGAAGTTCAGCCAGGCCGACAGCTCCATCACCCGCCGTTTCGGCGGCACGGGCCTGGGCCTGTCCATCTGCCGCCAGCTGGTGGAGCTGATGGGGGGCGAGATCGGCGTCAACAGTGTTCCCGGCCAGGGCAGCACCTTCTGGTTCACCGTGCCCTTGCGACCGGTGGTTGCCACCCTGGTGGACCAGGACACTCTGGTGGACGGCATCAAAGGCCTGCGGGTGCTGGTGGTGGACGACATCCCCCTGCATCAGAAGATCTTGAGCCGCGCGCTCAGCGATCTGGGCCTGGTGGTCAGTCTGGCCGACGGCGCGGCGTCCGCCCTGGCGGCGCTGGAAAGAAGCTGGGAAGCGGGCCGGCCGCCTGATCTGGTGTTGGTGGACTTCTCCATGGCTGACGTCCGGGGTGATGAGCTGGGCCAGCGCATCCACGACGACAGCCGGTTCGCCGAAACCAAGCTGGTGCTCATCTCGTCCTTTGGGGTCATGGACCGGGGCAACGCCGAAGTCGACGTCTTCGCCGCCGTGCTGGCCAAGCCCGTGCGCCGGCAGACCTTGTTGGACGTGTTGAGCCGCCTGTTCCTAAGCCAAGTGGCGGCGTCCCCGGTCAAGCCCGACCCGGCCAAGGTGGGCACCGGCGCCGGCCGCCGCGTGCTGCTGGTGGAAGACAACCAGATCAACCAGCAGGTGGCGCTGCTGATGCTGCGGAAAGAGGGGTACGAGGTCACCCTGGCCGAAGACGGCGAGGATGGCGTGCGCGCGGCGACCGCGCCGGGTGGCATTTTCGACCTGATCCTGATGGACGTGCAGATGCCGCGCATGGACGGGCTGGAGGCCACGCGGCTCATCCGTGCGCACCAGGGCAGCGTGCGTGTGCCCATCATCGCCCTGACGGCCAACGCCATGGCCGGCATGCGCGAGGAATATCTGGACGCTGGCATGGACGACGTGGTGGCCAAGCCCTTCGACCAGCGCAAGTTCCTGGGCACCGTAGCGCGATGGACCAAAGCCTCACCCCACGAGGTGGCGCCGGCCATGCCGGCTACTCCTTTGCCGGCTGCCACGGTCCTGGATGAAAGCGTGCTGCTGCGGCTGGAGCTTATCGCCGGCCGCGAGCAGTTCCAGAGTCTCGTCAGAAGCCTGGTGACGCATGGGGGCGAACGCCTGGACCGAGTGGCGGCGCTGCGCGCCCGCGGCGACATGGACGGGCTGCGCGCCGAGGCGCACGACCTCATCTCCACCGCCGGAAGTGCCGGCCTCAAGCAACTGCAGGCGCTGGGCGAGGCGCTGCACGCTGCCTGCGCCGCCCCGAACCGGCAGCGCGACCGGGTGCTATCGCTGGCCGACGCCGCGGTCACGGCGGGGCGGGAGGGCTGGGCCGCGGTCGCACGGCGGTTCGGCGCACCGGGCCCGGTCACCGCAGTGGCCGTCGCCGTAACTGAATAACCAGCCCGTTCGTTGACAGAAATGCCTGTTCCATATAGCTTGGCCGCAGCTTCTTTGTCTATCCTGCTCATTGAAGTAATCGTGCCAGTCCTGTGGGCTGGAAGACATTTATTTGAAATAAATTTTGGTAATCGCGATGGCCCTGACAGGAATGCCGACCTCCCTTAAGGCTGGCGGTTTGGCGTCCCCCTTGGATAAGCGGGACGAGCGTATCGCCGAACTCATCCGTCAGCTGGAGGATCGTGACCTCAACATTGGGCGTCTTAATCAGCTGGTTGATGAGCGCGCCTATCAGTTGCAAGCGATCGAGGCCGACAAGACGGCCCTAGGTCTGGAATTGGCCCGAATTTATCAGTCCCGCAGCTGGCGTTTGACGACCCCTTTGCGCTGGAGCTCCCGTCGTGCCCGGCAGGTCAAGGTGGCCTTGCGAACTCTGACACGCACCGCGCGCAACCACGGCCTTCTGGCGCCTGTCGTCGATCTGTTACGCATACGCCGCGATCATGGCGTGCCCGGAATCAAGTTCTGGCTGCTGCACGGTGTTGCTCCCGGCATGCTATCCGTGCCGGTATCCGTGCTCCAGAACGACGCTCCGCCGGTGTGCGGTCTGGGGCCGGATGGCTATGCCTACCGCATGCCCCGTCCGCCCGTGGACTTGATGGCATCAATCTCCGCCCTGTCCAGGTCGATTACATTCTCGATTGTCGTGCCCGTCTACAATACGCCCCCCACCATCCTGGAAGCGGCGCTGCGCTCAGTCTTGGGGCAATGGTATCCCCACTGGCAGATGGTTCTAGTGGACGATGCGGGCACCGACCCTGCGACCAGCGCCGTGTTGGATGGGGTGCGAGACCCCCGTGTCACCGTGCTGAGGCTGACGGAGAACCGGGGTATCGCGGGCGCGACCAACGCGGGCCTGGCGGTGGCGACGGGCGACTTCATCGTCTTTCTCGACCACGATGACGAGCTGACGCCCGACTGTTTATACGAACTGGCGCAGTGTATTGATCGCGACGATCCAGACTTCGTCTACAGCGACGAAGATAAAATTACGGAAGATGGGTGCTTTGCCCAACCTTTCTTCAAGCCGGATTGGTCGCCCGACACGATGATGAGCACGATGTACACGTGCCATGTCAGCTGCGTGCGCCGGTCGTTGCTACAGGAATTGGGTGGTCTCAGGTCGGAATATGACGGCTGCCAGGACTGGGACATGGTTCTGCGGATCGCGGAAAAGACGACCCGCATCCGGCATGTCCCCAAGGTCCTTTACCACTGGCGTATCATTCCTCAATCCATCGCGGCCGACTTGAACGCCAAACCTTATGCCATCGCCATGTCCGAGAGGCTGCGCGTGGACGCCTTGAACCGTCGCGGTCTGGACGGCACGCTGGAGCCTCTGCCCCAGGTCCCGGGGTACTACCGCGTACGGTACAATGTGCGGGGCGCGCCAACCGTCTCCATCATCATCCCCACGCGAGACAACTGGCGGGTGCTGTCCGCTTGCATCGACAGCATCCGCGCCAAGTCTTCCTATGACAAGTACGAGATCGTGGTTTTGGACAACGGGACACAGGATCCGCCGTCCCTGGCGTATCTGAACCGCATCCGTGGTTGGCCGCAGGTTAAGGTTGTGCGCCATGATGCACCTTTCAATTATTCGGAATTGAATAACCTGGGGGCCGAAGCGGCCACAGGTGACGTGCTGCTGTTCCTGAACGACGACACTGAAGTGGTGACCGCCGACTGGGTCGAGCGTATGACCGGTTATGCCCAGTTGGACCACGTGGGCGCCGTGGGGGCGAAGCTGCTGTATCCGGGCGGACGCGAGACGCAGCATGCCGGCGTACTCAATTTAGAGAATGGGCCTGGCCATGCCTTCTGGCGGCAGGATCCCGACGCGCCTGGCTATTTCCTGCGCAACCTCCTGGAATACAACTGGCTAGCCGTGACTGGCGCCTGCCTTATGGTGGAACGGCGGAAATTCCAGGCCATCGGTGGCTTCGACGTCAGCCTGCCGATTGCGTACAACGATATCGATATCTGCATGCGCCTGCACGAGGCGGGATATTTTAATGTGATGTGCCAGGCGGTGCGGCTGATCCATCACGAATCCGTCAGCCGTGGTGTGGATCATATGAACGAAGAAAAGAGGGAGCGGTTGGTGCGTGATCGCCGCCGCTTGTATGACCTGCATCCCAACTTCTATCAGCACGACCCCTTCCATAACCCCAACCTGCATCCCAACGGGATCTATTTCGAGGCGGCGCGATGACGGTGGTGATGCAGGGTGGCGCCGCGGCTGCTACGACGATGGCCACGACTGTCGACATGCGGGGCGGGGACGAAGGCATGGCGGCAGCGTTGCACCACGCGGTCGCCACCGCGGATGCGGTGTCTTTCGATTTCTTTGACACGCTGTTCTACCGCATTGTCGATAGCCCGGATGATGTCTTCGACATCATCGGTCGCCGTTTCGACCTACCCGACTTCCGGGCGCAGCGGAAGGCTGCCCAAGCCGAGGCGTTCGCCCGCATGCACAAGGCCGGGCGCAATGAAATCTCGCTGACCGGCATATACGAATGCTTGCCCCTGGACCAAGCTCTGGTGCGGTCGCTGCAGGCGGCGGAATATGCGCTGGAACTTGACGTCATCCGTCCCGATCCCACTGTATTGGGGGCGCTTCACCACGCGCTGAATTTGGGTAAGCCGGTCGTTATTACCTCCGACATGTATTTGACGGAGCCATTTTTCAAGGATGCGCTGGAACGTTACGGTGTTCCGTCCGTACCGCTGTTCATCTCCAGCGCCTGCGATGCCACCAAGCGCGATTTCGGTGACCTGTTCGACTTGGTGGCCGATTACCTGCAGGTGCCCCGAGCCCGGCTTCTGCATATCGGCGACAATCCCCATGGCGACATCGCCCAGGCCAATGCCAAGGGTCTTGCCACCTTCCTTTATCGGCGCGAGACGGTGACGTCCCCCGTCGCGCCGAAGCCCTGCGACGAAGTGCCGGTGGATCCCCGGGAACTGGGATATAATTTAGGCGGGCGCTGCGCGGTTGCTTTCCTGGACTGGATGGAACGGCAGGTGCGCGAGGACGGTATCGATCATGTACTGTTCCTGGCGCGCGATGGTTATGTCATGGACCGCATCGTCCGTGAAAACCTGGGAGCCTGGGACCTGCCGCGCTGCAGCTATTTTGGTGGTTCCCGGACCGCGTTTACCCTGGCCGCCATCAACGATCAGAATTTTCCCACGTATCTTCCTTATCTCCTGTCCGGATCCGACGGCTTGTCGCCTTACGAGGTGCTGGAGCGCATTGGCGTGCCCGCGCCGGCTGCGGAAGTGATGAAGCAGTATGGGCTGGGGGACGATGTTATGCTGTCGCCCGCCTTGCACGCCCGCATGCACGCCTTCCTGCATGAATACCGCTTCGAAATCATGGCGGTTTGCCGGCGCAATCGGCGCGGCCTGTTCAATTATCTGAAAGAGCTGAAGTTGCAGCGAGGCACCCGCGTCGCTCTGGTCGACGTGGGTTGGCATGGCACCACGCAGGAGGCGTTTGAGACTGCGGTCCGGCCCATGGTCGACGTGAGCGTCCAGGGATATTATTTTTGCTTGGCCGACAGCCCAGACACCGCACGCCGTCGACGGCGCCACGCTATGAGGGGGCTGTTTTCCACCGACAGCGTTGCCGACAGCGTAGTACGTCGGCTTTACGACAATCGGGTGCTGATCGAGCTATTCTTCACCGCCCCGCATAACTCCATAATCGGGCTGGAGCCGGGCTCCGCTGGCGTCCGTTGGCTTGAGGACGGGCGGTTCGATCCCAAAGGGGAATTGTCTGCGGCTGCGGCCGCCGTCGCCGAAGGCATGCAGGCCTATGCCCGTGATCAGGTGGCTGCGCGCGCGTCCGGGTCGGCCGCCACGACCGATAAGACCCTGCCCCTGGAAACGGCGTGGCCGCTGGTCGATCTGTTGGGGCGCCCGGGCAAGCCCGTGGCGGGCGCCGTCGCTGCACTCAAGAATTTCGACAGTTGGGGCGCAACCCGTAATAAGGACATGTTACTGAAGGACGCCTTGGGGTGACACATGTCGACATTGATTGGCGCGCGCTTCTCCAACTAAAAATACAGACTTGGCGGTGATTTCCGTCGCCGAAGGGCGTACGCAGACATGACGGAACGCAAGAATGTGCCATGAAGTCAGGCGGCGAAACAAAGAAATAAACATTCAATAACATTGAACTTGCTGTAATTTTTCCTCGTTGGTCAATTGCTTGGGTCTTTTTTGTTATATTGCCTCATCTCTCCTCATTCTTGGAGCGCTTAAATAGGAAGCTCATTTCGAGAAGAATTCGCCATAGGTTCGCCAAGGGTTGCATGTTCCAAATGGTGACTCCAACTGTGCCAACACCAGATATTGCCGAGGATTGTTCTGCTGCCTGCGGGGCGTAATTCTTAATAGCTATGCGGAGATTGAATTGGATGCTATTCCGAATGACTATGATCGGCGCGGGGTGATAGTTCCACCCACGTTGGAGGGCTGGGCTTATCGGCTGCGCCGCGATCCGGCACGCGAAACAATTAACCACGCGATCTCGCCTCGCGCGCGCGCCGCGCACTGGCAGCCTGTGACCCGGGAAGATCCGCTGCCCCGAGAGGAACTGCTGAGTGCGCTGGAAGACGCGGGTGTCGCCCAGGCGGCCGGATGGGCCGTCGTTTTCAGCCACGATCACTACCTCACGGTCTTCGGTGGCACGCAGAACTGCATGAACGACGAGGAAGCAGCCCTGCGCCACGCCGGCTGGACTTACCTACACTTCTGTCCGGTGCAGCCCCTGCCCATGCTTTCGGACCCCGTGCCGGCGCACATGATGCGCTTGGTCGCGTCGCTGAACGGTGTACGGCTGGGCGTTGTTACAATGGCTGACGTGGCGACGACCGTCACGCTTTTGGGCCGGACCCATCGCAACCTGACATTCATCATTCACCAGTTGCTGGGCCACGCGCCTGAATTGATCGCCGCGTTGGTCACGGCCTGCCCCAATGCGCAGACGGTGTTCTGGGCGCACGATCTCTTCGCCCTCTGCCCCAGTGTCCATCTGCTGCGCAATGACATCTCGTTCTGCGGCAGCCCGCCCATCGGTTCGCCCGCCTGCGGAATTTGCCCATCCGGAAGTGAACGACCGGGCCATGTCACCCGCATGGGTGCATTCCTGGCCAATACGTGCCCCACGGTGCTGGCCCCTTCCGCCACCATCCTGAAGGTTTGGCAGCGGCATACGGGCTTCACGGGTCCGACGCGCGTCGTCCCGCCGTGCCGTGTAGAGTTCCAGTCGGAGGCAGCGCCTTTCAACCGCGGGCGGCCCTTACGCGTGGGCCATCTGGGCGCACCCCTATTCGCCAAGGGTTGGCAGGCGTTTGAATCGCTGGCCCGCTGGCACCAGGGCGATCCGCGGTATGAATTCATTCAGCTTGGAACCCTGACCCTAGACGTGCCCAACATTCGCCACATCTACACCCAAGTCAGCCGGGAAGATCGTCACGCCATGGTGAAAGCCGTGATCGAGGCCGGTGTGGACGTGGCGATAAATTGGTCCCTCTGTTACGAAAGCTTCAGTTTCACCGCCATGGAGGCGGTGGCCGGCGGCGCCTTCGTCATCGCGCGCAAGGGGGCGGGCAACGTCGGGTCTCTGGTGACTGCCGTGGCGCCCAACCGCGCCTGCGTGATCGAAACGGAGGTCGAGTTGCAAGCCTTGTTCGCTGAAGGCCATATTCTGGAACTGGCGGCCGGGGCGGATCGCCGCACCGGCCACCTAATCCCCAGCCAGGGGACGGGTGCCATTCTGCTTCAAGAGAGCGGCGATGCCTAAGGTCCACTGTTATACGAGCATTTCATTCAGCTACCTGGACCGGGCGCGCGTCCTGGCGGAAACCGTCAGACGGCATCATCCAGATTGGACGATGTGGCTGCTGCTGTCGGATGACGCACCGCCGGGATTCCGTTTCGACTTGGCGGAAGAAGATTTCGACCACGTCGTCAACATCCGTGACCTGGGCATAGATGACTATCGCAGCTGGGCTTTCGGCCATGATGTGGTGGAGTTGTGCACGGCGGTCAAAGGGCCGATGATGCACAAGCTCCTCAGCGAAGGCGCTGAATTTGTCGTTTACCTGGATCCGGACATCGCCGTCTTTTCTCCCCTTGATCATGTCGTGGACATGTTGGGGCGGCATTCCGTGATTCTAACCCCCCACATCGCGACGCCGGAATCGTCCTTGGCCGGCATCCTGGACAATGAAATCGGTTCGCTCAAACACGGCGTCTACAATCTGGGCTTTGTCGCTGTCCGCGCCTGCACCGAGGGCAAGCGCTTCGCCGGGTGGTGGCGGGATCGGCTGCTGCAGTTCTGCCACGACGACGTCCCCAATGGCTTGTTCACGGATCAACGGTGGTGTGATCTGGTACCGGCCCTATTCCGTGATGTGGGGATCCTGCACAATCCGGCCTATAACGTGGCATCGTGGAACCTGGGGAATCGGCCGATCACTATTGGGGATGACGGCATGATCCGCGCCGGCGGGGAGGTATTGCGCTTCTTCCACTTCACGAAGGTCAACACCGCCGGGGAGGGGATGCTGGCCCGCTACTCCTACGGTGACACCGAGGTTTTTGAGTTATTGCGCTGGTACCGTGAACGGCTGTCAGCCCACAAGGCAGATGGGCTGCCCGACCGATGGTGGATATATGGCACCTATGCCGATGGCACGACTATACCCCGTTCCCATCGGCTGACTTGGCGTGCGCGCTGGGATGTGCGTAATCACTTTAAGGATCCCTTCCTGTCCGGTCCGAGCGGCTATCAAGCGTGGTGCGCGGCTGAAGGGCTACGCTGACGTCCCACCACATGGATCACCTCCGGTCGACACTGATGCTGCTGGCAATAACCGGCGGCCAATGACGGTCTTGGTTACGGGAGTAAGAAGCAAGTGCAGGAAGTTGAAACGCGGTATGGCCGGCTGAAGGTCGTCGATCCTGCGAACGATCTGATTAGCCGTGTCCTGGCGACATATGGCGAGTGGGGCTCCTGTGAGACGCGGTTCGTCGCTGCAAATCTGGCCGATGGCGCCGCAGTGGCCGACATCGGCGCCTTCTTGGGCACCTTCGGGCTGGGCGTGGCCGGGCTGAGGCCGCTCCGTGCTTTGTGTTGCGTGGAAGCTAATTCATCCACCTTCCCGCTCCTGCATCATAACATCGCCGCCAACAAGCCCGCCTCCCTTAAGTCGGCCGTCGCCTTGGCGGCGATTATAGGACCGGCGGGCAACCTGCCATTCGAGGCATCCATGGCTCCCGGCAACGCCGGCAGCTTTTCACTGGCGATGGCGGCTGACGATAACAGGATCGCCGTGCCCGTAGCCGCCCGCCACATGACCCTGGCGGCGCTGCGGCAGGAGCACGGCCCCTTCGACTTGATCAAGATTGACGTTGAGGGACTGGAGCTTGCCATCCTACAGGATGATCAAGAATTCCTGGACACGTCCGACACCACCTTGTGGCTGGAATGCAATGAGGTTCCCGGTTCACTGGATCTGGCCGAATTTCTATTGGATCTGGGCTTCTCCGTTTATTATTTCGCCTTTCCAGCGACAACGGCTGACAACTTCAAAAAGGCAGAGCCGGTCGACTTCCCCTATGGCTATGAAGCCGGACTGTGGGCCACACGAAGCGAAGCGCCCGTCTTGGATGATGACCTGCGGGTCGCCGGATGCATTCTGAAGCGGGTGGAAAGCCGTGAGGATTTGCGGTTGGCGCTGTGGGCGACCCCGCGCTGGGCCCCAGCCTCCTGGATGGGGCGTTCACACCAGGAGACGGTGGCCCTGGCGGCCCACAGCCTGCTGGGGGAAAACCTGGAGGACTATCTGGTAAGCTTTGTCCCGGATGGGGGGAGCCGTCCTTGGTCACCTCCCCTGCCACTCGTGCTTCAGCAGCGCATTGACGATCAACAAGCGGAAATCCAGGCCTTGGATACCGACCTGATTCTGGAGCGGGAAAAAACTTCAGCGCTGGCGGAGCAGTCCACCGCGCTGAAAGCGAACCTGGAAGCCAGCGTCAAAGAAGCCCGAGCCCAAAAAATCCTGCTGGCCCAGGAAAGGGAGCAGGCGGCCGCTTACGCTACCACCATAACCGAGCAATTGAACGACCTTACGAAAGAGGCACGCGCCAGCAAGGTCATGCTGGCGGAGGAAAGGGACCGCGCCGCCCATGCCATCCAATCTCAGGCGTCTCAGCTGGAGCAGCTGCACGCTCAGCTTCACGCGATGCAAGGCGAAAGGGAGCGCCTGGTTACCCACGCCAATAACCTCACTGCGATCAACGAAAACCTGTCGCACGAGAAAGATGCTCTGCTTCAGGAACGGGAGCGCATAGTCACTCACGTCAATAACCTCACTGCGATCAACGAAAACCTGTCGCACGAGAAAGATGCTCTGCTTCAGGAACGGGAGCGCATAGTCAATCACGTCAAAAATATTACCGCAATCAATGAAGGTCTGGCGCAGGAAAATAATGCCTTGCTTCAAGAGCGGGACCGCATGGCTGTACATGTCAGAAATATTACCGACATCAATGAAAGCCTAGCACAGGAAAAGAATACTCTGCTGCAGGAGCGGGACCGCATTATCGCACATGTTAACAATCTCGCCGCGATCAACGATGTACTAACCAGCGAAGGGCAGGCTTTACGCCAGGAGAAGGAGCAGCTGCTCATCGAAGCTGCGGCGTTGCAGCGGCATGATGCCAACCTGACCCATCAGGTCTTGGCCCTTACCAGCCAGGTCGCCGGAATGTACCATTCCACATCTTGGAGAATTACTTTGCCATTTCGGCTACTTAGCCGGCTGTTAAGAGGTGATTTTAAGGAATTGAAGCGACTTTACGCGATCAAGCGGGGCTCTTGAATAAGCCAATTGCAAGACAAGCGCTTCAGTGCGTACCGGCGTGACCCTGGTACAGATGCGCTTTCCTGAAGAGTTTCCTTCCGGGGCTCTTTATAGGTGCGCGCTCAAGTGTCCTACGTGCACCCATAGATAAATTAGAGCATCGAGCCTTTAATTGGACGCATACCCTGCGGCCTTGAGGTAGTTCCAGCATTCATCTGGATCGTACAGGTCGCAGATGTTTCCGATGGCCTTCCAGAGATCGTCGATGGTCCTGGCGCTGATGCGCCTGAGGTGGGCCTTGAGCTTGGCGAAGGCCATCTCGATAGGGTTCAGATCAAGGCTGTAAGGCGGCAGGAAGAGGAACCAGGCGCCAGCCTCCTTGAGGATGGCCTTGGCCTTCTCGCTCTTATGGCTGGCCAGGTTGTCGAGGATGACGACGTCGCCCGGACTGAGCGTGGGTGCCAGCTGGGTTTCGACATAAGCCTCGAAGAGAACCCGGTTCATCGGCTGGTTGATGATCCATGGAGCGGTCAGACCATCGCAGGGCAGGGCGGCGATGAAGGTCTGCGTCTTCCAATGGCCGAAGGGGGCTTGGGCCCTGAGGCGCTGTCCCCGCCGTGCTCGGCCGCGCAGGCGGGCCATCTTGGTGGTTGTAGCGGTCTCATCGATGAAGACCAGGCGGTGGGGCTCCTGGCGCATGCGCGGCTGACGGTGCGTCCGCCAAACCTGGCGGCCCTCGTGGACGTCAGCGCGTTCGCACTCGGATGCCAGCAGCGTTTTTTGGTGCTGAACCCTGCCTTCGCCGCTGCAGAACGCGGCGCGGCGGGTTGAGGAATACGCCCGCGGCATGGTCATGGGCGGGACGCTGTTCGAGGAGTTGGGCTTCTACTACGTGGGCCCCATCGACGGGCACGACCTGGACCAGCTGGTGCCCATCCTGGAGAACATCCGGGATGAACCGAACGGCCGCCCGGTGCTGATCCACGCGGTGACGCAGAAGGGCAAGGGCTACGCCCCGGCCGAGGCCTCGGCCGACAAGCTGCACGCGGTGGGCCGGTTCGACGTGGTGACGGGCGCCCAGGCCAAGGCCAAGGCGAACGCGCCCACCTACACCCGTGTCTTCGCC